>JAZUMR010000075.1:0-31499 GCA_045603685.1 Prevotella sp. | reverse complement strand
TCCACTATGCTTCAGACTGCGGAGCAAAGGTACAAACTCTCAGATAAATTAACAAGAAAACAGCGAATAAAGTCATCCTGCAATTTGAGCTATTGAATACCTACTACTCAAATTTATCCTGCAAAATGAGCCATACGCCTTAATGTTTAAGGTTTAATGTTTAAGGTTTAATGTTTAAAGATTAATGTTATGTGGGTAATGGTTAATGGTATCAAACAACTTGTTTTTTCGTTACACTTATGGAACTTCTTCTCTACTCGTTTACTTGTCTACTCGTCTACTATAAAAAAATAAGGCAGACCCTGTATTATTCAGAATCTGCCTTATCTATATTAATTTACTATCTGCGTATTTCGCTGTCGGGTATGATGTGGTATATCTCTTTGCCGGATACTTCCAGCATTTTATGCTCGATTGAAACTTCTCTTCCTGGCATACTGATGCAGATTTCTGTTTGTAAAAAGCTATCCTTATTTGTAATTCCCTAACAATAATCATCTATTATTACTTCTTCGTCATTCCATTCCTGACCTCTCATTTTACAGAATTCGCGTTCCAAATATCTCTCATCAAAGTATGTATGACCAATTTGATGAATAACTTTACCGTGTTCAACAAATACAATCACATCACCATATCCTTTGAAAGATTCCGTCATGCTTACTCCGACATAGAGGAACGGTATGCCATTTTTTGATTGAGCAATTTCCCTATCAATTATATACCCCTCTGAATACTGGGTTTTCTCAAATAACGCATCCTTCTGCATGAGTTCTGCGTATTCCTCTAATGAAATATTCCCTTCTTTGGGGCACAATGGGAAATAACATTGTGTCCTCGCTCCACATTGAAGAACGTTGGGGGAATCACAGAATCTGAGATACGCTTCAAAGTTACCTTTACTATGAAGATATTTTCCTTCTTCAATGCTTATATGTATGCAGAAAGGAATGTCCCATTTGTCTTGTTTCTTTATCTCTACTTGTATAAAGTCCCATTCAAAACTCCATCCTATCGACTCAATAATGTATTCCTTGCCATTTTCTGAATATGCAATGATCTTACCTATTTCCAGTCGTTTCGCATACTCGTCGAGATTAACGCCAGCACTTGCTTCAGGACAAAGTGGGAAATACAACTTCTCATAAAAATTAATTTGTAATGCTCCCTCTGTTAAGGATTCATTCTTATTGTTAGCGAACGCTTCTTGTTCTTTCCATGCATTATCTGGCTTGATATACTCTTCATTAGGTTCAGGAATAAAGGATTTCTTTTGATGTTCATTGTTTTGGGACACAATCCCATCCGTAATATCAAGCTTTGGGCGCTCTTCTTTGACTTTATGAACATCCAACCATTGTTCTAAATTCTTAATCTGCTCCCTTTCTTGCATCATCTTAAACGAAGAACTTGGGCGTTTTGCCCATGAAGAGATTCGTTCAAAAGCCATTTTAGCTTCTTCCGGAGTAACCGTTCTCATCCACATTATATCTTGGTTATCACCCGTTAAATCTTGCAAGCATGATGGGTTGTCAATAAATTTTTGAATATCACCACCACATAGATAAGTAACTCTCTTTAAAGTGGCTTCATTCAAAAGAACATTCTCTAATCTTGTCAGCCATCTTAGGTTTTCCACCCTATTGTTACACCGATTGGTGTCAATATGGTCAACTATCATCTTGCCATCTTCATTGCCGGGAATAAAAGCTTTAGCCACTATTATGTGAACACGATGTGAGCAAACTGTCATGTACCCATTTGTTTCGCTCTTTTTCCCAAAAGTCCAAATATTATCCAGTTTTCTTGCTTTCTTGCCTTCGCGCACATGTCTCATGACGGCTCCATTGTCACGAACTGAATATACTTCTCCCTTGTACTCGCAAGTTGTCTCACGAGTATATTCATTTATATCTACCATTGTTTACTAGTTTTTTTAGGTTCAACAAAATCTATTTCCATCCCCAAGGCATAGCCTATCTTTGACAAAACATCCAAGCCGACAGAGTATTTGCCAGCTTCGATACGACAAAGATTTGCTGCATCAATGTCTGCATAGAAAGCTAAATGCTTTGCATCCATACCTTTTGACTCGCGCAGTTCTTTAATGCGTTGTCCTATACGGACACGCTCTTTTGAAACAGACTCTTTGTCAAAAGCATTATAAGAAAAGATTGAACCTACATGGTTGATCATCATCTGTCTATTGATTTCACCCATGATTACACTAGCATCCCCATGGTAATACTTATCAAATAGGGTTGCTATAAATTTGTCTACCTGAAACCAAGGGGCTTGGCTTTGACATAGGTAGAGACTTTGGTCATGGAAGCCAACAATAAAATCGTCTCCTTGTGGAGTTTCCACATAGACGCGCTTCTCATCGACCCATTTTACTTTTGTTTTGAGTTCCATAATTTTGTGCGTTAAATTATTAATAATAATAATCCCATCCGTATTTTATGTGTTGACGCCACATTATTGGAATCTTTTGCAAAGGTAACGTGTTTTTATTGGATTGGCAAATATACCAATTAGTTTTTCTTCTTTTTTAACATATTGTATGGTTTAATCTATTACGAATAAAGCATTATATGGTAGTGATAGAAAAAGAATTATAAGTTCACTTTTAGCTAACAATAATATCTTGTATAAGTGCACATCTACACTGTGTACATGAACCATTACGGTTCAGAATATTGTAGGCATGCAGATGTCGTAGTAATAATAGAAAAGTGAAAACGTAAAGCCAAACTCCTCGTCAGTATGTGCGATGGATGTCAAAATGAATATGCAAAGATGAAAGAGTAAAGGTAAAATATGTAATCTGTTATCTGTTCTTTAACAATTTGTGCCGTTTGGTATGCAATCAGTTCATTCTGGCATAGAATTTTTTTCTTCTTCCTTTCTCCTTTTATTTACAGTGAAAATGAAACAAGGTAGACCCTGTATTACTCAGAATCTACCTTGTTTATATAATTAGCTATTTGTTGGTATCTCTATTTTCGTATCTGGCTGTCGGGTATGATGTGGTATATCTCTTTGCCGGAAGGCGAGTAGCGTGTGTTCTCGCATTGCAGGAGAGATGATATTATGCGTTCCATTTCTTCGGCAGAAAGCACCTGCCCGTGTGATATGGCTGTGTTGTGTGCCATGCTTGCCGCAAGAGATGTGTATAGCTCGTTGCGTACGTTATTGTCGCATTCTGCCGCTGCGCTGACCATATTGCTGACCACCTGTGTGGTGTTGGCGCCGCTCAGCGATGCCGGTACGGCGTTGATGGCATAGTTTCCGCCGCCGAGGTTTGTCAGTTCAAAGCCCAGCGCTTCCATCTCGGGAAGAATCTCCGGCAGGGCAAGCATCTCTGCTACGGTAAACTGTACGGCATCGGGAAAGAGCAGACGCTGTGATGCGGCGCTGCGTTTGCCCATGTCCTTCATGTACTGCTCGAAGAGAATACGCTCGTGTGCCAGTTCCTGGTCAGTGACCATCAGGCCTGCAGGTATTGCGGTCAGGATGTATGCTCCCTTATACTGATAATGCTCATTGCTGCGTGTGGCTGCAATATCCTCCGCTGTCAGCGAGGATTGTGAGGTTAGAGTAGACGACTCTTTGCCCGCACCATGCCCCTCCTGCCATATTCCGCCTTCTTCTCCGCGCCTTCCTTCGTCCTGCTTGAAGAGTGACTGCTGACTGCTGCTTCCGCTGTTGCCAAGATTGTCATATAGCGCCTCCCATCCGCTCTGCACCTTCATCTTGTCGTAGTTGAGAGCAGACTCCTGTATGTTTCCGCTTTTGCCAGAGGGCTTGCTTCCGCCAGATGACGAGGCGGAGGCTGTGCCGCTTTCTGCAAACGGATTATACTGGCGGTTGATGTTTATAGTTGGCGGTGCAACGTATTTCGCTTCGTTGTATGCAGGAATGTCTGGACGGTCTTCCGTATCAAAGTCTATTGTGGGTATGGTGCTGAACTTTCCTATGGCTTCGCGCACTGCCGCGGATATTATCTGCCATACGGCGCTCTCGTCCTGAAACTTTATCTCTGTCTTTGTTGGATGGATATTGACGTCAATATCCTCTGGCTTTACGTTCAGATATATGAAATATGGCACCTGCTCGCCTTGCGGAATGAGACGCTCGTAGGCAGACATTACTGCCTTATGGAATGATGCGTGCTTCATGAAACGGCCGTTCACGAAGAAGTATTGCAGCACGTTCTTCTTGTGTGATGACTCTGGCTTGCCTATGAAGCCGTATACCTTGCCCAGCGAGGTCTCTACCTCAAGCGGCAGAAGCATGGAGTCTATCTTCTTGCCGAAGATGTCTACTATGCGCCGGTGTGTGTTTGTTGCTGGCAGATTGTATTGTTCCTGCCCGTTATGGCTCAGCGTGAAATGTATGTCTGGATAGACGAGTGCCACTCTCTGGAACGCGGTGATAATGTTGTTCATCTCCGTCACGTTCGACTTCAGGAACCTTCTGCGTACCGGAACGTTAAAGAAGAGATTCTCTACGATGAAGTTACACCCCTTAGGACATGCTACTGGCTCCTGTGAATCGAAGCGGCCGCCTTCTATGCGAAGGCTCGTCCCTACGGCATTCTCCTCCTGGCGCGTCTTCAGAGTCACTTGCGCTACTGATGCGATGGATGGGAGCGCCTCGCCGCGGAATCCCATTGTGCTGAGTGTGAAAAGGTCTTCGGCCTTCCGTATCTTCGATGTGGCGTGGCGTTCAAAAGCCAGTCGGGCGTCAGTAACAGACATGCCGATGCCGTCGTCAACAACTTGTATTGACGTGCGTCCGGCATTTACTATGTATACGCTGATTTTCTTTGCGCCGGCATCAACGGAGTTCTCCATCAGCTCCTTAATGACTGAGGCGGGCCGTTGTATAACTTCGCCTGCCGCAATCTGATTGGCCACTGAATCCGGGAGTAGTTGTATCTTGTCCATATAATTCTTGGCGTGACGCCAGACTGGCTGTTTCCAATGCTGGCGGCATCATGCCGGCAGCCTGTATCAAGGGGTCTGGCTTCCTTTGTCTTCTTCTTTGCTGTCTTTCTCTTCCTTCTCTTCTTTTGCAGGGGTGCTGTCTTCTGGCTTTGCCGCTACTGCAGAGGATTTTATTTCAGAGGAAGGTCCGGCCTTGCCTCCTGACTGTTGCTGCTGTGCTTTCCCCGCATCATCAGTCTGCCCTGCTTGCTTGGAATCTCTGCTCTGTGTGTCTTGCTCTGTTGTCTTCGCTTGGAGAGTTTCTGCCTTGCTTTCAAGAGCCTTTCCATTGCCAGTTAGCTTTTTCTCTGCTGGCACTGCCGCAGCGGCTGTTCTTATGCTGTCTGCACCTCCGAGGCTGTCAGCCGGTATGTCAGATGCTGCGGGGCTCCCTTTCTGGAGGCTGTCTTTTGAAATGCTTGCAGCATTGGGATTGGCAAGGTGTTGCAGCGGTGCTTCACGTCGTTTCTCTATTTTCAGCTGCGTGCCTCCTGCCTTTGCCCTCCATTCGAAGATGTCGTCCTTGTTCAGCGGGCGTATGTAGTCGAACCATGCGAAGTTTGGCAGGCGTTTCTTTTCTGGCGGAATCTGTGATATAGGATAACCAGTACCGTTATGTCTGCATGCCCATATCTTCTCCATTTTCTGCTGTTCGGTGAGGAACATTTTCATGGTGTCTGTCTCAAGATAGTTAAGCATGATGAGCGAATTGTCTGCCTCGTCAACTGCATAGTATATTGTCTTGACATTACCCTGAGCCTGGTTTAGTCTGAGATTGCCGTTGGTGAACCATGCTTTCATCTCTTTTGATGAAATCTGGTTATAGTGTCCGGAGTCGGGCATCTCTTCTATGCTGAGCGCCTGACCTATGATATGTGCAAATCTGATAGTCGAATCTGCCATGTATGCACGTATCTCTTCGCCCAGTATCTGGCGGTTCTCGCTCCACATGATTGGGTCTTTATACATAATCAGTGTGGAATCGAGCGAGTTCATGACCATCGAGTCGCAGACAGCCTGCATGTCGCTGCGGTATACTCTCACATGTGGATAGGCGTAGACCTTGCGGTATGCTGAGTCGGTGTCTATGTTATATGTGATGAGCTTCATCGTGTCACCGTGCGCATATAGCGTGTCGCCTTGAGAATAGTCTATCGCTACGGCACGCTTTGTGGCATATCCATAGCCTGTATTCTCGTCGTAGTAGATGTAGTCGCCAAGGAATCGGGTCTTGTTCGCCGTATCGTTGAATACCACATTGGTGAATCCTTCACTTATGCCGGTGTTGCTGTTGTGATGAAGCGAGTCTGCCGTGATGGTCTTGCCGTCTTTTCTTGTAACAGTTGATCTGCCGTATAGCTCGGTCATATCTGTCTTGCTGTTGTAGTATCCGTCGTCAGTCAGGACAATGTCTTCTCCCATCGTGATTTTTGACGGTCCTACGATATGCGCTCTTGAGGTCTTTGTGTCATAATATAATGTGTCGCCTTCGGTCAGAGAATTGTCGTTCTTTAGCTGTACATTATAATAGAATATGGCCTGCTTGTCGGCTGAGGAATACTGTCCCCAGTCGCTTGTGAGTATTGTCTTGCCGTCAACGAGCTTTCCTCCCTCAAAGAAATAGCCTATAGAGTACAGGCGGTCGTAGTTCAGCGAGTCGCAGTATAGCTTTGTCTTCCTGTGCGTAAGCACTACGTTGCGTCTGACTTCGCACATCTCGTCGTTGCCGTCATAGTATGCGTATTCTGATGTCAGGGTGAGTGTGTCGCCTTGTTTCATCCTTACGCGGCCAAAGGCTTCGAACGAATTTGTCTGCTGGTAGTAGAGCGCGCTGTCGCATCTTAGCCGTGCTCCTTTATGCAGGAAAGAGACGTTCCCCTTTACTAATTGTGCATCAGGATGCTTGCCGTATATGTCGTATGATAGTTCGTCGGCATGCTCAAGATACACCTTCGTGTCTGTTGTGCTCTTCTTCGCCCTTCCGCGCTTTACCGGATTCTTTGCTCCAGACATCCAGCATACGACAAAGAGGCATAGAACTATCGCAAGGATAGCTCTATGCCCGCTATTGCTGTATATCTTGTGGTTTCTTCTCTTGTTCACTGTTATTGCGCTGTTCGTTGTTCTACGTTGTGTGTACGGACATAGCCGAGAGCGTTCGGAAGCTCTGGTATGGATTGGTTGCAGCTATGGACAAGCGTAAAAACACCGTCTCATGCAGGTCTGTCTGCCTGCTATCTCATTAAAACTTTCCCGAGCCGGACGGCTTTGGCTCTGCGCTGGCAGCTCTTTTGCGTGCTGTTACTCCTGCACCCATCCTTCGTATTCGAAGTCGCAGCCCTTGTAGCGGTCTTTCATCCTTACGTAGGTCTTCTTGATTTTCTCTTTTACCCAGTTCTGGATGAATTCGCTCTTGCGCTTTGCCAATACTACGTCCTTCATAATCTGGAAGTCTTCAGTGATTGTAGCACGGTGTCCTTCTGTGCGTGCCTTTAGTTTTACTACTGCGCAGACTGTCTTTCCACGGTTGTTTGTCATTGTGAATGCTGGTGAAATCTCACCAACCTTCAGCTGCTCTACAGCACGTGCCACTTCGGTAGGCAGGTCCTGCATGCGGAATTTTGATGTGCGCCCCATTGAAGTAGTATTGACCATGAGTCCTTTATTGCTTCGTGTGTCCTTGTCGTCAGATACGAATGTGGCTGCTTCGTCAAAGCTAAACTTGTTTGCTGTGATGTCTGTGACGAGTGAGTCAAGCATTGTTATCGCTTCGTCTATATCCTCTTGCTCTACACGTGGCTTGCGGAGAATGTGTCTAACCTTGATCTTGTCGCCGCGCTTGTCTACCAGCTGTATGATATGGAATCCAAACTCTGACTCTACAATCTTTGAAATCTTCTTCGGGTCAGTAAGATTGAACGCCACAGCAGCAAAGGCTGGGTCGAGCAGGCCTCGTCCTACGTAGTCCATCTCGCCACCATAGCGGGCTGAACCTGGGTCTTCTGAATAGAAACGGGCAAGTGTCTGGAATGTTGTCTCACCGCTATTTACACGTTCCGTATATTTTCTCAGTTCGTCCTTAACGCGGTTTACCTCCTCTATCTTGACTTTCGGAGTGCGTGTGATTATCTGAACTTCAACCTCTGTCGGCACAAATGGAATGCTGTCTTCAGGCATATTCTTGAAGTATTGGCGCACTTCTGCTGGAGAAACTTTGATGTCTTCTACAAGCTTCTCACGCATACGCTGGGCTAACTGGTTGTTCTTGAAGTCGTCATAGAGTGACTGGCGTATCTGTGACATTGACATCTTGCGGTATTCCTCAAGTTTCTCCTTTGAGCCAATCATTGATATCCAGTAGTTTATCTGCTGCTCTACGCCTTGCGCAACCTCAGCCTCTGTCACCTCAATACTATCCAGCTCTGCCTGATGGAGGAATAGTTTCTGAACTGCAATCTGCTCTGGCAGACGGCAGTCAGGATTGCCTGGCAACTGCTGCCCCTCTGCTTCCATCTGTGCGCGAAGCTGCTCAACGTCAGAGAGAAGTATGGCTTCATCGCCAACGACCCATATTACTTCATCGACAACGCTAACAGGTTCATGGTCTTCTGCCTCTTTCCCCTTTGTCACAGAATCCTTCGCTGCAATCGCTGCGCTGTTTTTCGCTGTGTCAGATGCTCTACTCAAGCCGGAATTTGCTGTCATGACCGCAGCAGAAAGCATCATTACGACAAGTATTATGCTCTTTAAGTTCTTCATTAATTGTGTTGTTTTCGTTTTTGGAGGCTCTCCGCCTATATGTATGATTACTTTTCTTTGTTTACAGTTGCCACTATTTCGGGATACACTTCCACAGCATATTTCTTGCGTAATGCTGCTACCCACTGCTTCTCGAGCAGAGCCTGATAGTCTGCAGTGACCTGATTGCGCACGTCACTCATCTCTTTTGGTTGCTTCAGTTTCTTGCCATAGACAGCGTCGATAGGGTAGTTCTTGGTTTCTTTCACGTCAACGTTGTTTACCTTGAATATTACGCTGTCAACCAAGGCGTTGTCTCCTTTCTTGAAGACACCTTTCTCTACTCTAATGCGGATGATTGAATCACCGTTGAATGTAGAGCGGAGCTTCTCGTTCCAATCAGCGAATGCAAGTCCTTTTACGCATTTTTTGACTGCCTTGACATCCTTTTGATCCTTGACATGATATACCATTCCTTTGAATCGAGGCTCATCCCAGCGGTATTTCTTCTTGTTTTTCTTGAAATACGCCTTAAGTCCTTCCTCATCGTTGGTGCCTTTCTCCCATACTTCGCGGTTGCTTATCTCAAACAGAAGCAGACCGTCATGGTATTCGCGAATCAGATGTTTCATCTCTGCATCCTTAGCTTCGATTTCTGCAGCGTATTCATCCATAATCTGTTCCGCAGTCTTCTTTCCCTTGCTGGCATCCACCTGCTCGTTTATTTTCTTGTTGATAAACGCCTCGCGCAGATTGCGCTGCTCGATGAATCTCATGATGTTGCCACGCAGGGTGTCGTATGGCTCTAACTGCTTCCTGTCTGTCATCTTGATGATATGCCATCCTACAGGAGACAGGGTAGGCTCAGACACCTCGCCAACCTGCAGCGCATATGCGGCTTTCTCGAATTCCTCGTATGTCTGTCCCTTGGTAATCCATCCGATAACACCCTTCTGTGCGGCTGCTCCGGGGTCTTCTGACTTTGTTGAGGCCAACTCTGTAAAGTCGGCTCCGTTAAGGAGTGCCTTATAGATTGAGTCTATGCGCTCTTTCTTTGCTGCTTCAGTGGCTTTGTCAGAATTAGGCGACAGGCGCACAAAGATATGCGCTGGTCTCACCAATCCTTCAGGGCCTATGCGCTTCACTTCATTGTCGTAGATGTTGCGAGCCTCTTTTTCAACGTCTGCATCGTTTATGATGAAAGGGCGAATCTGCTGGTCACGGTATTGTCTGAACTCCTGTTTGTATGATGAGAGTGTGTCCATGCGCTCGTCAAGTGCAGCCTGAACCTTCAGTTTGTAGTTTACGAAGAGTTCTACATATTCCTCTACAGTCTTCTTATCTATAACGCCTTCTGAATTATTCTTGTTATATGAGTATTCAAATTCAGAACGAGTTACAGGCTTGCCTGCAATCTTCATGATGACAGGGTCATTTGTCTGAGCCATCAGGTTTGAGGCGCACAGAACGAATATCGTAACGAGAGACTTGATCTTCATGTTGTTTCGGATATTGTTTTTATATGTTGTCAGTTTGTTGTTCGTTGCTTGTGATTGCGCATGTTGCAGCCCCATTCCCCTCTCCACCATGAAAAGGAAAATGGGGCTGATATTATATGTCTTGTATCTTTTACTCGTGGCGGCTGTAGTTTGGAGCCTCTGATGTTATGGTTATATCATGTGGGTGAGATTCCATTACGCCGGCATTTGTTATCTTCGTGAACTTTGCCTCGTGAAGAGCGTCAATTGTGCCAGCTCCGCAGTATCCCATTCCAGAACGAAGTCCGCCAGTCAGCTGATAGATAACCTCCTGTACGGTGCCTTTGTATGGGACTCTTCCTGCTATGCCTTCTGGTACGAGCTTCTTCACATCCTTTGTGTCAGCCTGGAAGTAGCGGTCTTTTGAACCGTGCTCCATAGCTTCGAGCGAGCCCATTCCACGATAAGACTTGAACTTACGTCCGTTGTAGATGATTGTGTCGCCAGGACTTTCCTCTGTACCAGCTACGAGAGAGCCAATCATTACGCAAGATCCGCCGGCTGCAATAGCTTTGACGATGTCGCCAGAATAGCGTAGTCCGCCGTCAGCGATGATAGGTACGCCAGTGCCTTTAAGTGCGTGGTAAACATCATAGATAGCTGAAAGCTGTGGTACTCCGACGCCTGCAACCACACGAGTGGTACAGATAGAGCCAGGACCGATGCCCACTTTCACTGCGTCTGCGCCGTTTTCTACGAGGAGTTTTGCAGCTTCTCCTGTAGCGATATTGCCTACTACGATATCTATTCCCTTGAATGCAGCTTTCGCTTCAACAAGCTTCTCCACCACACCTCTTGAGTGTCCGTGTGCTGTGTCGATTACGATAGCGTCAGCACCTGCATCAACGAGAGCCTGCATGCGGTCGAGAGTATCGAATGTCACGCCCACTCCAGCTGCTACGCGAAGGCGTCCTTTCTCGTCTTTGCATGCCATTGGCTTATCTTTCGCCTTTGTTATATCCTTGTATGTGATAAGTCCTACGAGTCTGTTGTTGGCGTCTACGACTGGCAGTTTCTCTATTTTATTTTCCTGCAGTATTTCAGCGGCAGCGGCAAGGTCAGTCTGCTGGTGTGTTGTGACAAGATTATCCTTTGTCATGACCTCGTCGATGGCCTTATCCATTCTGCGTTCAAATCTCAGGTCGCGGTTTGTCACGATACCTACGAGGTGTCCTCCGTTATCAACAACAGGTATGCCTCCGATGTGGTATTCTGCCATGATGTTCAGTGCGTCGGCCACGGTAGAGCCTCTTCTTATAGTCACTGGGTCGTATATCATGCCATTCTCGGCACGTTTTACTATAGCGACCTGTCTGGCTTGTTCTTCTATCGACATGTTTTTGTGTATCACTCCGATACCGCCTTCGCGTGCAATGGCAATCGCCATGGCAGATTCAGTCACGGTGTCCATGGCTGCTGTCACGAAAGGTACGTTGAGGTCGATGTTTCTTGAGAACTTTGTTTTCAGCTCTACTGTCTTAGGTAGAACTTCTGAATAGGCTGGGATGAGCAGGACGTCGTCGAATGTCAGACCGTCCATAGCAATCTTATCTGCAACAAATGATGACATATTACTTAAAAGTTTATTGTGTGCAAAGTTACCAATTTTTCTTCATATATTCACATAATTACTTCTTAATTAACTATAGATGAAGAATAATTAACAATTATATGTTGTGAATGCGGTGTTCTGACGCCTACTTTTTTGTTGTAGCATGCAGTTTTCCGCATATTGTTTTGCTATTTTCGTTTCGCTATGTGTGATTTCTCGTTTTGTTGTGAGAATGCTTTCGTTTTGCTATGAGAGTATTTTCGTTTTGCTATGTGTGATTTCTTGTTTTGTTGTGAATGGCTTTTTTGATGTTGATTTGTTTCTTCTGTGCTTCTGAAGCATGATTTCAGGCATGCGGATAATATTATAGCACATGCCACGGACATGACATGTGCTATAGTTTAGTTAGCCATTTCTGAAATGAACTTTATTCTTACGAGGCGTATTTCTTCGTCGCTGAATTCACCGTCGAATTCTTTTACTGCGGCGTCAATATTGTCTGTATCGCTGTGCATGAAGTAGTCATAGATGTCTTCGATATTTTCCTCGTCAAGGATTTCCTCTATGAAATAGTCTATGTTCAGTTTTGTGCCGCTGTAAACGATAGTCTCTATTTCTGTAAGGAAGTCTTCGAAGTTCATCTTCAGCTCTATGGCGAGGTCGTCAAGCGGTATGCGCTTGTCTATGCTTCGTATGATTTTGACCTTCCAGATTGATTTCTTCGGCACGGTACGCACTCTCAGTTCCTCCGGCCTTTCTATTTCGTTCTCCTCGCAATATTTCTTTATCAGGTCGCAGAAAGTCTTTCCGAACTTCTTCGCCTTGCCAGCTCCGACGCCCTGAATCTGCTGCAGCTCCTCGATAGACGTAGGATATGCTGTAGCCATCTGCTCGATAGACACCTCCTGGAATACGACGTATGGCGGCACTTTGTGCTTTTTTGCTATTCTTGCCCGCTCGTCGTAGAGCATTTTCTGCAGCATAGGATCGAGAGCAGACGTGCCGCCCTCAGTCATCTCCTCCTCTTCCATCTGGTGGAAGTCAGTGTCTTTGACCACCATGAACGAAACCGGATTCTTCATGTATCTCTTTCCTGCAGCCGACAGTTTCAGCAGTCCGTAGCTTTCTACGTCCTTCTTTATGTATCCTGCCAGCATGGCATGGCGTATGACAGGCCCCCATATCTTGTCGTCCATGTCCTCGCCAGACCCGAATTCTTCGAGTGTGTTATGGTGGTGTGAGACGATGTCGTCTGTGCCACGTCCTTTCACGAAGTCGATGATATACTGTGTTCTGAAATTCTCCTTTGTGGCATGTATGGCGTTAAGCACTACGAGCAGAGCGTCCTTCGCCTCGATTTTCTCTTTCGGGTGGAGGCAGTTGTCGCAGTTTTCACAGTTTTCCTTGTTGTATTCCTCTCCGAAATAGTGAAGCAGCATTTTCCTTCTGCACACTGACGATTCTGCATAAGCCGATGTCTCTTGCAGCAGCTGCCTTCCTATGTCCTGTTCTGCAACAGGCTTTCCCTCCATGAATTTCTCCAGTTTCTGCAGGTCCTTCTGTGTGTAGAAGGCGATGCATCGTCCCTCTCCGCCGTCTCTTCCTGCTCTTCCAGTCTCCTGGTAGTATCCTTCGAGAGATTTCGGTATGTCATAGTGAATCACGAATCTTACATCAGGTTTGTCTATGCCCATTCCGAAGGCGATAGTTGCCACGATGATGTCCACATCCTCCATGAGGAATTTGTCCTGTGTCTCGTTTCGTGTTACTGTGTCCAGTCCAGCGTGATATGCTTCGGCTCTGATGTCGTTAGCCTGCAGCACAGCCGCCAGTTCCTCTACTTTCTTTCTTGACAGGCAGTAGATGATTCCGCTTTTCCCCTGGTTGCTTTTTATGAATTTTATTATCTGCTTGTCTACTTCTTTAGTTTTCGGCCTTACCTCGTAGTATAGATTCGGTCTGTTGAACGAGTTTTTATATTCTACGGCGTTAGTCATTCCCAGCGACTTCTTTATGTCCATCCGTACTTTGTCTGTCGCTGTGGCAGTCAGTGCAATCACTGGCGCCTGGTCTATCTCGTTTATTATCGGTCTGATTCGGCGGTATTCCGGTCGGAAGTCGTGTCCCCATTCTGATATGCAGTGTGCTTCGTCCACGGCATAGAATGATATCTTGACGTCTGGCGACTTGAGGAAATCCACGTAATCCTCTTTCGTGAGCGATTCAGGTGCTACGTACAGCAGTTTTGTCTTTCCTGCTTTCACGTCGCTTTTCACCTGGTCTATCGCTGCTTTGTTCAGCGAAGAGTTGAGGTAGTGAGCCAGTCCGTTCTCCTCGCTTATGCCGTTAATCACATCCACCTGATTTTTCATAAGTGCTATGAGTGGTGATATGACGATGGCAGTACCTTCCATGAGCAGTGCAGGCAACTGGTAGCACAGGCTTTTTCCTCCGCCTGTAGGCATGAGGACGAAGACGTCCTTTCCTTCGAGCAGAGAGAGAATGACCTTCTCCTGGTCGCCTTTGAATTTGTCAAAGCCGAAGTATTGCTTCAGTTTTTCTGTGAGGTTTATATTCATGGGTGTGTCTTTTGGTTTTCTAAGGGTGTTTCGTGGTGTGGCGCTTCGTCGTCCCCGGGGTGCTATACGTCAGTTTCCGGCTTCCGGATTATTGCTTCGCCCTTCGGCTATCCGCCAATATTAGCTTTGTCCAGCTGCTGTTCCACGTATTGTCTTGTTACGCAGAATTTCTTTTTCTTCATAGACGGCAGTTCAAACATGGCGTCGTTCATGATGGCTTCCACGATAGAGCGCAGTCCGCGTGCTCCCAGTTTGTATTCCACCGCCTTGTCCACTATGGCCTCAAGCGCGTCTTCGTCGAATGTCAGTTTTATTCCGTCCATAGCCATGAGCTTCTCGAACTGTCTGACGATAGAGTTCTTTGGCTCTATGAGTATTCGTCTAAGCGCCTTTCTGTCAAGCGGATGCAGATAGGTCAGCACTGGCAGTCGCCCGATGATTTCCGGTATCAGGCCGAACGATTTCAAGTCCTGCGGAATGATATATTTCATTATATCCTTCTTGTCAATCTGCTTCTGGTTGTTCACAGAGTTGTAACCCACCATGTGAGTGTTCAGTCGCTGCGCTATTTTTCGCTCTATGCCGTCGAATGCGCCGCCGCAGATGAATAGGATATTCCTTGTGTCTACGTGTATGTAGTCCTGGTCCGGATGCTTGCGTCCGCCCTTTGGCGGCACGTTGACCATGGTTCCCTCGAGCAGTTTCAGTAGTCCCTGCTGCACGCCTTCGCCTGATACGTCGCGTGTGATGCTCGGGTTGTCGCTCTTGCGCGCTATCTTATCTATCTCGTCAATGAAAACGATGCCACGCTGAGCGGCTTCAAGATTATAGTCAGCCACCTGCAGCAGTCTTGACAGAATGCTCTCCACGTCCTCTCCTACATATCCCGCCTCGGTGAAAACCGTAGCGTCGACGATTGTGAACGGCACGTTGAGCAGCTTTGCTATGGAGCGAGCCAGCAGTGTCTTTCCCGTTCCGGTAGAGCCCACCATTATGACGTTAGACTTCTCTATCTCCACGCCGTCGTCGGTGTCAGGCTGTTGCAGACGTTTGTAGTGGTTGTATACGGCAACAGCGAGAAAGCGCTTTGCTTCGTCCTGCCCTATGACATACTGGTCGAGATGCTCTTTGATTTCTGTAGGCTTTGGAACTTCAGCCATCTTGAATCTCTCCCCTGTGACGCTCTTGTTCGCTTTTGCGGCAATCGCATCAGAGCGTTCGCCGAATGCGTTGCATACCACTTCGTATGCACGCTGAACGCAGTCAGAGCATATATATCCTTCGGCACCGGTCAGGAGTGCCTCCACTTCGTCTTCAGTCCTTCCGCAGAAGCTGCATCTGTTTTTCTTTCTAACCATATCTGTTGTTTCTTTCGATAAATGATGTAAACTCTGTTATGCGAATGAAAGCCAGGGCAGGCAGTTCCGTTTCTGCCTCACGACCTCTATGTTTCATGGCTTTGATGACATCCAGAGTTGATGGCTTGACGTTGTCTTCATCCTTCACGCCTCAGCCATTTATGCGAGCTTTATGGCTCACGGTTTGTCGTCGGTTCGGTTTCATCCTTGCCGCTTCACCTTATTATGTGATAAGAGAGCAGGAAGCAACCATGTTTCTGTCACCATTCGGTGCGGTCAGAATCTCTGTCGAATGAGTCGATGAAGCGGTTGTGAATATCCTGCACGATTTCATCAAACTCCTTTGGGAGAACAATGTTCTTGCTGTCGATGGCGTGGTAGAAGAGCGGTGCAATGTCTTTTTCACTGAATCCGGCAATACCACAACCTATTTTCGTTACCAGAAACTTTAGTTCTGGATGTGCTTTAGCAAAGCGGATGAACTCATCCACGTAAGGCTTGATGGTCTCTACGCCACCTTGCATAGTTGGGATGGCATAGCTCTGTCCTTGAAGTCCAACACCCTGGCCCCATATTGCTCCAAAGCGATTATAGGCAAGTCGGGCTGCACCGCCTCCATGTGCTCCTGCAAGATTGCTGCCAAAGACGAAAATCTCATTCTGCTTCAGTTTCGTTATTCTGTCGGGTGTGTATTCTCTGTTGTACATGCCTGTCAATTTCTAAAATTCTTTGAATCTGTCTGTCAGCAATCTCATTCCTTCGCTTGCTGATGCTTGGATGTGATTAAAAAAACAATTGCTTCACATGCTTCAATAAAGAGGAAAGAGCGAATGGCTCCCGTCTTCCCCCTTGTCTTTCGCGGAACCGTTTCTGCGCATTCATTCAGGCAGGGAAACTTGCCGCCCCTTTCTGCTTGCGGCGTCCCGTCCTTGTGTGTATGGCGGCGGATAGCATTGAAGAGAGCGTCGTATGCCCCTTTCATGCCCTTCACAGTCCTCCACTTATCGCCCTGTTATTTCTTTTCCTTTCGCATTACACGGTCAATCATGCCGTACTCGCAAGCCTCGTCGGCAGTCATCCAGTAGTTGCGGTCGGCATCTTTCCACACCTTGTCATATTCAGTGTGAGAGTGTTCGGCAATGATAGTGTAAAGCTCTTTCTTGAACTTCATTATCTCCCTCGCCTCGATTTCGATGTCAGAAGCCTGTCCCTGCACACCGCCGAGCGGCTGGTGGATCATGATTCTGCTGTGAGGCAGAGCGTATCGCTTGCCCTCTTTTCCTGCCACGAGGAGCACAGCTCCCATCGAAGCCGCCATTCCGGTGCACATGGTCGACACGTCAGATGTTATGAACTGCATGGTGTCGTATATTCCCAGGCCTGCTGTGACAGAGCCTCCAGGCGAGTTGATGTATATCGAAATGTCCTTCCCAGGGTCGCATGAGTCAAGATAGAGCAGCTGCGCCTGCAGTGTGTTTGCGGTGTAGTCGTCTATGGGAGTGCCGAGGAAGATGACACGGTCCATCATCAGACGTGAGAATACGTCCATCTGTGTGACGTTCAGCTGCCTTTCCTCCAGGATGTAAGGGTTCATGTATTGGCTGCTTATGTTGCTTGCCGCCTGGCTCTGCACTCTCATGACGTCGTCCAGCATCATGCCGTTCATGCCAAGATGTCCAGTGGCGAATTTTCTGAAATCGTTTTTCATATTCTCTGTTTTAGTGATTTTCTATGCTGTCAGACATGCGCTGCCAGACGTTGCAGTTTTGGCAGTCATGTCATGTTGACTTTTCGTTATCAATACAAAATTACGAAAAAAAAACTATCCAGCATATTATTTCCTTCAACTTTTATGCTAAAAAATCTTAAATTAATACGGCGGGGTGGTAAAAGTCAGCCTTGATGTGTCATTTTCTGCGGAGAAAAGCAGGTGTGATGTGAGGCAGTCGCATGCTGTGCGGCGGTTTGTGTACCAGAAACTTGCCGTTCAGCAAGCAGAGTGTGCGTGTGTTTTATGCAGCGAAAAGACACTCTTTGGTCAGCAGTATGCTGCGGCTGATTTCCGTGTGTCATCTTGCATGTTTTGCAAGAAGTATTGCTTACACTTTGTAAGCGTTGCTTTTGACCTCGCCATTCGTAGCTTTTAGCGTGCTCATTCGCTACTTCTTGGCTCGTCATTCGTAGCCTTTTGATTTCTTGCTGAATGCGAAAGAAAAGCGTAAGCAAAACGTCTCGTTTGCTTTACAAAATGTCAGAATGCCGTCAGCGCTTGCCTTCATGACGTAAGAAGAGGGGAGGAGGGGCGGCTGAGTGCAGGTGAGGATAGCGCAGAAAACACTCTTCAGTGTCGAAAACGCCCCTCTCTGACGGTCTTTTTCCTTGATGATAGTTAAATATTGGGCAATATGAAGCAAAAGATAAGGTAAAACTTTTTTGTTTAAATAAAAATGTGTAACTTTGCATCCGTAATTGAAAAATAGGCATATAATAGGTATCTGCAGTGAAGAATGATGCAGATGTGAATTAACTGACAGAGGTAAAAAACTTACATGCAATAAGCGCAAAATAATCATGAACCTTAATCTTTTGACAGCCATCTCTCCGATTGATGGACGCTACAGAAGCAAGACAGACAGCCTTGCTGAGTATTTCTCTGAGTATGCACTTGTAAAGTATCGTGTGCAGGTAGAGATAGAGTATTTCATTACGTTATGTGAACTGCCGCTGAAACAGCTCGAAGGATTCGACAAGAACCTTTTCGGCGTGCTGCGCGGGATATACGAGAACTTCTCTGTTGCCGATGCGCAGCGAGTGAAGGACATAGAGGCGGTGACAAACCACGACGTTAAGGCGGTGGAGTATTTCATAAAGGAAAAGCTCGACGCTCTCAGCAGCGAGGGTGTAGTGAGCGAAGGATATTTCGAGCCATTCAAGGAGTTCATTCACTTCGGACTCACATCGCAGGATATAAACAACACCAGCGTGCCGCTGTCAATAAAGGATGCGCTCGAAAATGTATTCTATCCTCAGGTGGAGGAGCTCATCCAGCAGCTCAAGGACTATGCGGAGGAATGGAAGGACGTGGCTATGCTCGCAAAGACACACGGCCAACCAGCATCGCCAACACGCCTCGGAAAAGAGGTCATGGTGTTCGCCTACCGTCTGGAGGAGCAGCTCGACATACTGAAGAAGTGTAAGTTCACTGCAAAGTTCGGCGGCGCTACAGGCAACTATAATGCACACCATGTGGCATATCCAGAACACGACTGGCGCGAGTTCGGCAACAAGTTCGTGAGCGAGAAGCTCGGACTCCAGCGTGAGCAGTATACCACACAGATTTCAAACTACGACCACATGGGCGGCATCTTCGATGCGATACGCCGTATCAATACCATCATCATCGACCTCGACCGCGACTTCTGGATGTATATCTCAATGGAATACTTCAAGCAGAAGATTAAGGCTGGCGAGGTGGGATCATCGGCAATGCCGCATAAGGTGAACCCAATCGACTTCGAGAATTCTGAGGGCAACCTCGGAATAGCAAACGCCATACTGCAGTTCCTCGCAGCAAAACTGCCAGTGAGCAGACTGCAGCGCGACCTTACCGACTCTACAGTGCTGAGAAACATAGGCACACCAATCGGACACGGTGTAATAGCTATCCAGAGCACACTCAAGGGATTGCGCAAGCTTATACTCAACGAGGAGGCTCTGCAGCGCGACCTCGACGAGACATGGGCTGTGGTTGCTGAGGCCATCCAGACCATCCTGCGCCGTGAGGCATACCCGCATCCGTATGAAGCGCTGAAGGCTCTGACACGCACTAACACCAAGATGACTGAGCAGACAATACATGAGTTCATACAGACTCTTGATGTCAGCGACGAGGTTAAGAAGGAACTGATGTCGATATCACCTTCGAACTACACTGGAATATAAGCCGCCGAACGGCATAAATGAAATAATAGCATAAAAAGATAACCGGCTCGAGAGAGTCATTGACTAACAAATAACACTTAGAAGAAAATGGAACAAGAATTTGACAACATCCGACAGGAAAACAACGGAGCAGACAATGTGAGCCGCGACGGCTATAGCAAGCCTGCATTCAACAGAGAGTATAGCAGCGAGGGACGTCCGCAGCGTCAGCGCATCAGAACACAGCGCCCGGCATACGGCACAGACCGCCCACGCTTTACGCCTAACCGTGAGGAAGGCGGATTCCGCCCAGAGGGCTTCGGAGCGTCTCTCCGACAGGACAACGCTGAGCGCGGAGAATACAGACAGACATACGGACAGCGTCCTCGATACAACGCTGGCGGCTACGGCCAGCGCCAGCAGGGCGGCTACCGTCAAAGATATAACAACGAAGGCGAGGGCTACAACCAGCGCCAGCAGGGATTCCGTCCACGTCAGAACGCAGAGGGCGAGAATGCTGGCGAGCAGTATGGCAATCGCAGCCGCGGCGGCTACGGTCAGCAGGGCGGCTACAATCGTGGCGGATATGGCCAGCAGCGTGGCGGCTACGGTCAGCAGGGCGGCTATAATCGTGGCGGTTACGGCCAGCAGGGCGGCTACCAGAGACGTCAGCACACACCGGGCTACGACCCTAACGCAAAGTACAGCCATAAGAAGCGCATAGAATACAGCGAGGCGAACATCGACCCTAACGCACCAATACGTCTTAACAAATATCTCGCTAATGCGGGAGTATGCAGCCGCCGTGAGGCTGATGACTTCATACAGGCAGGACTTGTGACAGTGAACGGGGAGGTGGTAACAGAACTCGGAACAAAGGTAATGCGTTCTGACAAGGTGGTATTCCATGACCAGACGGTGTCTATCGAGAAGAAGGTGTATGTCCTCCTCAATAAGCCGAAGGACTACGTGACAACAAGCGACGACCCACAGCAGCGTAAGATTGTCATGGATCTTGTGAAGGATGCATGCTCTGAGAGAATATATCCAGTAGGACGACTTGACCGTAACACTACTGGTGTGCTGCTTCTGACAAACGATGGCGAGCTCGCTTCTAAGCTGACACACCCTCGTTTCCTCAAGAAGAAGGTATACCATGTGTTCCTTGACAAGAACGTGACTGCTCATGACCTCCGCCAGATAGCAGAGGGAATAGAGCTCGACGACGGCACAATACGTGCTGACGCCATAGAGTATGCTTCACCTACAGACAAGAAGCAGGTAGGCATAGAGATTCACTCTGGAAAGAACCGCATTGTGCGCCGTATCTTCGAGTCGCTCGGATACAAGGTGACAAAGCTTGACCGTGTGCAGTTTGCAGGACTGACAAAGAAGAACTTGCGCCGTGGAGACTGGCGATTCCTCACTGAGAAGGAGGTTGATATGCTCCGCATGGGTGCTTTCGAATAATTGATACAATTTATTTAGTACTATAATGAAAAGAACAAAGATAGTTGACATACTGCGTTGCACCGACTTCGGAAGCCAGGTGTGCGTGAAGGGATGGGTGCGTACGCACCGTTCAAGCAAGGCAGTTGACTTCATCGCGCTTAACGATGGCTCGACAATTAAGAACGTGCAGCTCGTCTGTGATGTAGACAAGTTCGATGCAGAACTGCTGAAGCAGATTACAACAGGTGCATGCATCTGCGCCGTTGGTACTCTCGTAGAAAGCCAGGGAAAAGGACAGACAAGCGAAATACTGTGCGAGAATATCGAAATATACGGACTCTGCGGCGGCGACTACCCAATGCAGAAGAAGGGACAGACATTTGAGTATATGCGCCAGTATGCTCATCTGCGTCTGCGCACTAACACCTTTGGTGCAATAATGCGCATTCGTCATAACATGGCAATGGCTATTCATACTTTCTTCCACCAGAAGGGATACTTCTACTTCAATACTCCTATCATCACAGCTTCTGACTGTGAGGGAGCAGGACAGATGTTCCAGGTGACAACGAAGAATCTCTACGACCTGAAGAAGGATGAGAACGGAAACATCATTTACAGCGATGATTTCTTCGGAAAACAGACTTCGCTTACTGTCTCTGGACAGCTCGAGGGAGAACTCGGTGCTACTGCGCTCGGAGGTATATACACCTTCGGACCAACTTTCCGCGCTGAGAATTCTAACACTCCACGCCACCTCGCTGAGTTCTGGATGATTGAGCCAGAGATAGCGTTCATGGACCTCGATGAACTGATGGATCTTGAGGAGGAATTCATTAAGTTCTGCGTGCAGTGGGCTCTTGATAACTGCCAGGACGACCTCGCTTTCCTCAATCAGATGATTGACAAGGGACTGCTCGAACGTCTGCAGAGCGTAGTCAAGGCTGAGTTTGTCAGACTGCCATATACTAAGGGTATCGAAATACTTCAGGAGGCTATAAAGAACGGAAGAAAGTTTGAATTCCCATGCAACTGGGGCGATGACCTCGCTTCGGAGCACGAGAGATACCTCGTGGAGGAATATTTCAAGAAGCCTGTCATCATGACAAACTATCCTAAGGAGATTAAGGCATTCTACATGAAGATTGATGCCGAGAAGCCTGTTTGCATGGGTAAGGAGATGGCGGAGACTGTACAGGGTACTGACGTGCTCTTCCCTCAGATTGGCGAGATTATCGGCGGCTCTGTGCGTGAGGAAAGCTATGACAAGCTCATGAACGAAATAGAGCGTCGCAACATTCCTATGAAGGATATGGAATGGTATCTTGACACACGTAAGTACGGTTCTTGCCCACATGCAGGTTTCGGACTTGGCTTCGAGCGTCTCCTGCTTTTCGTGACTGGTATGCAGAACATACGTGACGTTATTCCTTTCCCTCGTACTCCAAACAACGCTGAATTCTAATTCGGAACAGCCGCTTCGGAGAAGTTGACAGCGCAGGCTGGTGGTCATGTCATACGCTTGCGCGAACATAATAATACGTTCCTGGCTGTTTCACGACGGCCAGGAACGATGCAAAATCGTCTATACTGCATCCTTAATCGCTGCCGTCAGAGTGACGGCTGGCAAGATGCAGCGGTCATACATTTTTACCCTCGCATGCTGTGGCTTGGCATCTGCGTTCATCGCATGTTTATCCTTGCATGCCGTGTCTAAGCATTTGCGTTCATCGCATGTTCATCCTCGCATGCTGTGGCTTGACATCTGCATTCATCGCATGTTAATCCTCGCATGCTGTGGCTTGGCATCTGCGTTCATCGCATGTTAATCCTCGCATGCTGTGGCTTGGCATCTGCGTTCATCGCATGTTTTTCCTTGCATGCTGTAGCTTTGCATCTGCATTCGTTGCATGTTCATCTTCGCATGCCGTGGCTTGGCATTTGCGTTCATCGCATGTTAATCCTCGCATGCTGTAGCTTAGCATTTGCATGCTCCACATATTTATATAAGAGGCTGTGCAGTATAATGTGTGATATGACGGAAACGCATCTGATACTCTGTGATATAGGTCTTTGGGTATCTATGTGTGTTAAAAAAGATTAACTACTATATATACTTTATTAATATTAGGTAGGAATTTAGTAATTTTGCAGTCGAAATGTGCAATACAGATAACCTTCAGATAGACATTAAAGCCCTCCCAGAGGGAGAGACTGCTGTGGCCCAACGCCTCGGCGGTGATTTTTTTTCAAGTTTTGAAGGGTCGGAAATTATTCAGGGCGACGTGCACGTGGACGTGTCTATACGCAAGACCATCCACTTCTCTGAAATACATTTCCGTGCTGTAGGAAGCGTCTCTGTGACTTGTGACAGATGTCTCGAACCTATGGATCAAGACGTAGATGTGGAGCATCTGCTGACAGTCAAATTCGGCGATGAATATAACGAAGACGACGAATACATAACCATCACTGATAACGACCCTGTCGTTGATGTCGCATGGTGCGTATATGAGTCTATCGTGCTCTCTCTGCCTGTCAAGCATGTGCATGCACCTGGAAAATGCAACCCTGCGATGATAAACGTGCTCAATGAGCATAGCGCCACCCGAAGTGACGACACGGCAGAAAGCGACAGTATCGACCCGAGATGGAGCGCATTAGCGCAACTCAAAGAAAAAATAAAAAATTAACAATTAAAACACTTAAAATAAAATGGCACATCCTAAAAGAAGACAGTCTAAGACTCGTACACTCAAGCGTCGTACACACGACAAGGCAGTAGCTCCTACACTCGCAGTATGCCCAAATTGTGGCGCATATTATGTTTACCACACAGTTTGCCCAACATGCGGACAGTACCGTGGTAAGATTGCTATCGTTAAGGAACTCGCTGATTAAGAATCTATTTTTTAGGAAGACAAGAATACAGGTAGCCTGAATTGTATCATGTGGCGTCCTGCATTCTTGTTTTTTTTGAATGCTTTAATTTACTTCAATGGGAAAAATTAATGCCGTAATCACAGGAGTCGGAGGGTATGTGCCAGAGTATATACTCACAAATGAGGAATTGGCAAGAATGGTTGACACCAGCGACGAATGGATTACAACACGTGTCGGTATAAAGGAAAGACGTATTCTCAAGGAAGAGGGACTTGGTTCAAGTTATCTCGGACGCAAGGCGGTGAAGCAGTTGATTCAGAAGACTGGTGTAGATCCGCAGACAATCGACTGTGTCATCTGCTCTACGACAACAGGCGACTATCGATTCCCTTCTAACGCTTCAATAATCATTGGCAAGCTTGGAATTGAGAATGCACACGGAATTGACGTGTCATGTGCCTGCTGTGGCTTCCTGTATGCTGCTGATATGGCGGCTGCATTCATAGAATGCGGCAGATATAAGAAGGTTGTTGTAGTGTCAGCAGAGAAGATGTCATCCATTGCCGACTATAAGGACAGACAGACATGTGTTCTCTTTGGCGACGGAGCCGCTGCTGTGCTGATTGAGGCAACAACAGAGGAAGGCATTGGATTCCAGCGTTCATATCTAAGAACTAATGGCATTGGCTTGCCTTACCTCCACATGAAGGCGGGCGGCTCGGTATGTCCTGCGTCACGCTACACTGTTGACCATCGCATGCACTATCTCTATCAGGAGGGCAGAACAGTATTCCGCTATGCTGTGACAAGCATGGGCAATGATGTTGAAGAGATACTCAAGGCGAGCAATCTTGCCAGAGAAGACGTCGACTGGATTATTCCTCATGAAGCCAACCTGCGTATCATAGAAGCTGTGACAAAGCGTCTTGAGATTCCTATGGATAAGGTTATGGTAAATATCGAGCACTACGGAAACACCAGCTCGGCATCTATACCGCTCGCTATCTGGGATTTTGAGAAGAAGCTTAAGAAGGGCGACAATGTTGTGCTTACAGCGTTCGGTGCAGGATTCGTACACGGTGCGCTCCACATGAAGTGGGGATATGATGGCAGTGAAGTGTAAGCTTCCTGGCATTTGCTACACCAAGACGTTCACACCCCATCAAACATGAATACACGAATTATGACAAAACATAAAGCAGGATTCGTAAATATCGTTGGAAACCCCAACGTAGGGAAGAGTACGCTCATGAACCAGTTGGTTGGTGAGCGTATTTCTATTGCTACATTCAAGGCGCAGACAACGCGCCACCGCATCATGGGCATAGTCAATACGCCTGACATGCAGATTGTATTCTCTGACACTCCCGGCGTGCTCAAGCCTAATTACAAGTTGCAGGAGTCTATGCTGGCGTTCTCAGAGTCAGCCCTGACCGATGCCGACGTATTGCTGTATGTGACTGATGTGATAGAAGACCCAGAGAAGAACAGGGACTTTCTTGACAAGGTTGCCAGGCAGACAATACCTGTCATGCTGCTGATAAACAAGATAGACGAACTCGGCAAAGACAAGCAGGGCAACAAGTGTGATGCCACGAAACAGCTTGGCGACATTGTCGACACATGGCATAAGCTGCTGCCAAATGCTGAGATACTCCCCATCTCGGCAAAGAACAAGTTTGGTGTAGATATGCTTCTGTCAAGAATACACAGCCTTCTGCCTGATTCACCGCCATACTTTGATAAGGACCAGCTGACAGACAAGCCTGCCCGCTTCTTTGTTTCGGAAATCATCCGTGAGAAGATACTGCTCTACTATGACAAGGAGATACCGTATGCGGTAGAGGTGCGCTGCGAGTCATTTAAGGAGACAGACAAGCAGATAAACATACAGGCGGTGATATATGTAGAGCGCGACTCGCAGAAAGGCATCATCATAGGCCATCAGGGAGTAGCCATAAAGAAGGTGAATATAGAGGCAAGGAAGCAGCTTGAGAAATTCTTCGACAAGCATATATATCTTGAAACCTTTGTCAAGGTAGATAAGGACTGGCGTTCTAACGAGCACGAGCTGAACTCTTTCGGCTATAATCCGGAGTAGTTCTCTGCTTTTGAGAGTTCTGGCAGTTGCCGCAGGCATGACAAGGCGTTGCCTCCGGGCTGTATGATGCCGTCTGCAGAGAAGAGTGATATGCAGAGACGGCATGTGTTCGCCTCTTCCTTCTCCTGCTGAATCCAGAAAATAAGAATTAAAAAACCATACATATATATAAATATGGGAAATCTTGTAGCCATAGTGGGTCGTCCTAATGTAGGCAAATCGACCCTTTTCAATCGACTGACCAATACCCGCCATGCCATAGTGAGTGATGTGGCAGGCACTACCCGCGACCGCCAGTACGGCAAATGCGAGTGGTGTGGAAGAGAATTTTCTGTAGTTGATACAGGAGGATGGGTAGTCAATTCTGATGATATATTTGAAGATGCAATCCGCCGCCAGGTGATTGTAGCGACAGAAGAGGCCGACCTTGTCCTCTTCGTTGTAGACATAAAGAACGGAGTGACAGACTGGGATGAGGATGTAGCGCAGATTCTGCGTCGCATCAAGCTGCCTGTAATCCTCGTTGCGAACAAGGCTGATAATAATGAAGACAATTATTACGCTGCCGATTTCTATTCGTTAGGACTCGGCGAGCCATACACTATCTCTGCAGCCACTGGCTCTGGCACAGGCGACCTGCTCGACCTTGTCGTAGAGACTCTGCCAAATACAGACAAGGAAACTCTCGACGACCTGCCTCGCTTTGCTGTTGTCGGACGTCCTAATGCAGGCAAATCAAGCCTTATAAATGCATTCATAGGCGAAGAGCGTAATATCGTAACAGAGATAGCAGGTACTACCCGCGACTCTATCTATACAAAATACGACAAGTTCGGATTCAATTTCTATCTTGTCGACACAGCCGGCATACGCCGCAAGAACAAGGTGACGGAAGACCTTGAGTTCTATTCTGTCATGCGTTCTATACGTGCCATAGAGAACTCAGATGTCTGTATCCTCATGATTGATGCCACACGAGGCATTGAGGCGCAGGATATGAATATCTTCCAGCTTATCCAGCGTAACAACAAGTCGCTTGTTGTCGTTGTCAACAAGTGGGATCTTGTTGAAGATAAGTCACAGATATCAATCAAGACATTCGAGAATGCCATCCGTGAAAGAATGGCCCCATTTGTCGATTTCCCTATCATCTTCGCATCGGCACTGACCAAGCAGCGCATCTTCAAGGTGCTTGAGACAGCCCAGTGGGTGTACAACAACCGCAAGGCACGTGTTGGAACGACCAAGCTCAACGAGGTTATGCTGCCATTGATAGAGGCATTCCCGCCGCCATCAGTAAAGGGAAAGTTCATAAAGATAAAGTACTGCGCCCAGCTTCCTGAGACACAGATACCGTCATTCGTATTCTATGCCAATCTGCCGCAGTATATCAGAGAGCCATACAAGCGTTTCCTTGAGAACAAGATACGTGAGAACTGGGAGATGACAGGCTCGCCGATAAATATCTTTATACGACAGAAATAATCCCCAATCATATTCCTTTATCAAAGCCTGAGGCGCATGACGGCCACTCTACGCCAGCCGTGCGCCACAGAAAAATGACAAACACTCATGCGCAAGATATTATTTTTCCTCCTCGCCATGACGTTCGTGGCATGTTCGGAGAGTCTCGAAGACATAGAGAAGCGTGCTGGGCAGACTGCTGTAGAATATTACAGGCTGCTGCAGAAGCAACGCTATGCAGACTTTGTCTCAGGCATGTATGGCGCAGACTCCATACCTCAGAACTATCGTCAGCAGATGGAGGACAACGCTGCAATGTTCATGAGCGAGCAGAATAAGGCGCATAAGGGAATAGCTGACATCACGCTGTCACGCTGCAAGGCCGACACCGCACGCCATACGGCAGAGGCGTATATTACTATCCACTATGCTGACTCGGTGAAAGAGGTGGTATGCGTGCCGCTTGTGATGCGCAATGACACCTGGTATATGAAGTAGCCGCCAGACAGACGTTCCTGCTGCGTGTCATCCGCTGACACGGTCTGCAGGCCGAACGCTCTGGCATGGAATTTACCCATAGATGTTATGCGGCATTATTCCGTAAAAGTAAAATATCAGAACAATGAATAACATACCTGAACAAGAGAAAGAACCCCTCGTGCTGCGTGCCAAAGGACTGGTAAAACGCTACGGCAAGCGCACCGTCGTAAACGATGTGGCGTTTGAGGTAAAGCAGGGCGAGATAGTCGGACTGCTCGGACCGAACGGTGCCGGCAAGACTACATCGTTCTATATGACCACCGGTCTCGTCGTGCCAAACGAGGGACACATCTATCTCGGAGATGAAGAGATAACCAAGCTCCCGGTGTATGAGCGCGCACGCCGTGGTATCGGCTACCTGCCGCAGGAGCCGAGCGTCTTCCGCAAGATGTCTGTAGAGGATAATATCCTCTCTGTACTTGAGATGACGGGCAAGCCACGTGAGTATCAGAGAGAGAAACTCGAACAGCTCATACGTGAGTTCTCGCTGCAGAAGGTGCGCAAGAACTTAGGCGACAGACTGTCGGGTGGCGAGCGTCGCCGCTGCGAGATAGCGCGCTGCCTTGCCATCGAACCTAAGTTTATCATGCTTGACGAGCCTTTCGCCGGTGTCGACCCGATTGCCGTCAACGAGATTCAGGAAGTGGTATGGCATCTGAAATACCGCGATATCGGTATCCTCATCACCGACCACAATGTGCAGGAGACACTCGCCATCACTGACCGTGACTACCTGCTATTTGAAGGACGTATCCTCTTCCAAGGCACACCGGAGGAGCTTGCGGCTAACCCTGTGGTGCGCAAGAGCTATCTGACAGACAAGTTCGTCCTGCGCCGCAATCAGTTCCAGGTGCCAGAGGAGCATGAGCAGAAAGAGCCTGAGCAAACAGAAGAATAGGCCGTCAAGGCATAGAATATAAGGAGACAGATGACTAACGATTGGATTCAATCGGTCATCTGTCTCCTTTTTTTGTTTAAAAAAATGATATACCGCCAGATAGCAAAACCGCCGAGTTTTCTTTGATTTTGTCCGCAGGACACACCTTTTTTGTCGATTTCATAACAGCGGATGGCAGTCAGAAACCCTCAAAAACACCATTTCGACGCCAATTCCTATCATATAGCCGTCTCATTTGCAGCGTCTGACGCTCTTATCTTATGGCATTGCGCCACACGTCAGACTATACGTTCGCTATCTCGTAAATCTTGCGTGTCACCTCAGCATTCAGCGGATAGTATGTGCCGAAGTTCTCACCCTTGTTCTCATGCAGTTTGCGCACCAGAGTGTCGATGTCTGGGTCAGCGATACCCAGTTCGGCTATGGTTACAGGCAGACGCAGTGTCTCCTTGAAGAACTTGCGCATGCGGTTGGCACCTTCCAGCGCCACAGCCTTCTGCTCCTCTGCAGGGAGGTCTGCGGCATTCTCAGCCGAAGCCTTGACGCCGAACACACGCATAGCGAGCTGTGCCACCTTATGTGGATTATTCTCAGCCATGAATGTCAGGTATGCAGGGAACATCACAGCCAGTCCGGCACCGTGTGTTACATCATACAGCGCAGACAGCTCGTGCTCCATGGCGTGGGTTGACCATTCCTCCACTCTGCCGGCAGAGCATGTGTCGTTGTGTGCCACCATGCCGCTCCACATGATATTAGCGCGTGCGCCATAATCCTCCGGACTCTCCATTACGCGTGGTGCAGTTTCGATGATAGCCATCATCACGCCCTCGCAAAGCCTGTCGCCAATCATCACGTCCTCAGAGTTCGACAGATAGCGTTCCAGCAGATGCGCCACCATGTCAGCGATGCCCGAAGCCGTCTGCCACTCAGGCAGAGTGAATGTCAGTTCAGGATTCATGATAGAGAATTTCGGACGCATGAACAGCGAGCCCTTAGCCCCCAGTTTCTGCAGTGTCTCCTCACGTGTGATTACAGCGTTGCCAGAGCCCTCTGAGCCTGCAGCCGGAATAGTCAGCACCGTAGCCACAGGTATGCCAGCCTTTGGTGTTGCCTTGCCGATAAAGAAATCCCAGAAGTCGCCCTCGTATGGCACGCCGAGGCATATAGCCTTTGCCGTGTCAATAACAGAGCCGCCGCCTACAGCCAGGATAAAGTCCACCTGCTCTTTTCTCGCCAGTTCTATACCCTCATACACCTTCGGGTCGGTAGGGTTAGGGCGTATGCCGCCAAGCTGTACAGAAGGGATGTTCTCTGCGTCGAGTGATGTTATGACACGCTGCAGCAGTCCGCTTTTTATAGCCGACTGGCCGCCATAGACAACAAGTACTTTTGTTGCACCATATTTCTTGCATAGTGCGCCCGCCTGATTCTCAGTTGCCTTGCCGAAGACAAATTCTGTCGGGCTGTGGAATGTAAAGTTATTCATGTTTAGTTTTCTTGTATTTTCTCTGGTGTAAAACCGTCTGCCACCATCTGGCGTCACACCCAAGATATTATAAAAATGTTACTCAGTGCAAAGATATAAAATAATTTTGAATGCTCCAAATATAATGGAAGAAGATGGTGGGGAGTAAACTTTGTTTTGAGTGTTTTGTTTATAACGAACACGGATTACTCAGATTTGCACGGATAGAAATGAAGAATCCTCTGTACTCTGTACTCTGTTCTCTATTCTCTATACTCTTCAGCTTACCCCCCCTCAGAATGAACGCAGCCATATTATGCAAAAAAAATGGGGGTGTGTCAAAAGTAACAGGCACACCCCCATTTCTATGCGCAGGAGCTTAATATATATTCCTTGTATTCCGTCGTCCTTTTCTTTGTTTCTATAAAAAAGTGCATATCTGCACTGCTGTTATAAAACACTAGATTATAGATAGTTACAAGTGTGCAGATGGATGGCAGATGAGAGAGTAAAGAGCAAAGATGACAGACGACAGAGTTTCCCTTTTTCTCTTTACTCTTTACACTGATGAAGTCATGCGGCTTTTCTTCAAATAAGGATACCAGCGGTATCTACGCAAGATACCATAGTTATCTCAACGAAGTGAGATTCCGAAAAACAGATTTGTAAAAATAAAGCCTGTTTCTCTTAGCTATGTCATGAATCTGCAGGATGCTTAAAGACTCCATTTTTAACTTTCCTCTTGCTCTTTGTTCTATCACTTTTCACCTTTCATCTGCACACTATCTGCACAAGAATAAATGCACTAAACCACAGATAGTTACGACTACAGTGCAGATGTGCACTTATTTTAAAAAACAAAAAATGTATGCTAAATAGTGATGTTTTCGTCTTGAAAACACAGCTTTAATCGTTTGCATAAGATAGGCGGCGCCCTCATTTCACCTCTCTCATTTGCCAGCATGATCTGTTCGCGCACCAAGCGGTAAGAGCTATGCCCTTACATCGCTTGACGT
>JAZUMR010000074.1:0-23384 GCA_045603685.1 Prevotella sp. | reverse complement strand
CTATGCTTCAGACTGCGGAGCAAAGGTACAAACTCTCAGATAAATTAACAAGAAAACAGCGAATAAAGTCATCCTGCAATTTGAGCTATTGAATACCTACTACTCAAATTTATCCTGCAAAATGAGCCATACGCCTAATTTCCTTAAGTTTTTTAGTTTCTTAAAATCTGCTGCTGGTTTCGGGTTCCGAGGTTTGAGAGCTTGCTAATAGTATAATGATAGCATGCTATATTTGCCATCCAGGCTATTGTATGGAAAAAAGACAGCCGCTGATATATGAGAATATCAACGGCTGTCTTGTTTTGGACTATGTTTTATATAATGCCCAGATGTGTTTTCTTATGTCAGTTTTGTTGTGCTATAGCCATCCCCAGTGGTTTTATACACGAGAGTTTATTTGTCGTATATGTGGAATATGCGTTTCATCATCTGCCATTTCTGGTCAGAGGTGGCGTTAGCATCGCATTGCTGGAACTGTGCTACGTATGCCTCCCAGTCTTCTTGCCCTGGCAGAGTGGCGAGACGTGCCATTGCCTCATCCCAGTTGAAGTCTTCTGGCGCGTCAACTATCATGACGAGGCGTGTTCCTACGATGTATACCTCCATCTCCATGATGCCCACTTCGCGCATGCCAGCAAGCACTTCGGGACGGAAATGCGGTTCGTCGTGAGCCTCGCAATAGCGACGTATAAGTTCGGCGTCGTCTCTCAGTTCCATGGTCTGGCAGTAGCGTTTAGTACGCTTGCCAAAGTCTTTCTGTATGTATCCCTCTGTCATGGCTTACTCGAAGTTCTCGCGAATCTTAGCTGCTATGCTCTCAAACTCCTCTTGTGTGAGAGAGAGCTTCTTGTTTGTGAATATCATATCCTTCTCAGACTGCATAGGTATGAGGTGTATATGAGCGTGTGGCACTTCTAATCCGAGTACAGCCTGGCCAACCTTGATGCATGGGAAAGCTTTCTTAATGGCTACTGCTACGCGTTTAGCGAACACTTGGAATTCTGCAAGTTCTTCATCTTCCATATCGAAGATGTAGTCTACTTCACGGCGTGGGATTACAAGCGTGTGACCTTTCTGGAGCGGGTTGATATCAAGGAAGGCGTAGAATCTGTCGTTCTCCGCACACTTATAGCTTGGTATCTCGCCGTTAGCAATCTTTGAAAATATAGACATGATACTTTGTTTTTAATTGTTTGCTTATGGAGTGTAAACTGCGTTTAACGCATTTTAGTCGATAGAGATGCTATCTATGCGGAGTTTGATAGTTCCGCGTGGAATCTTAATCTCAGCCTCGTCGCCCACCTTTTTGTTGAGCAGTCCCTGTGCGATAGGGGTCTTGATAGAAATCTTTCCCTCTTTCAGATTAGCCTCCTGCTCGCTTACGATGGTGTATGTCATGCTTGTGTTAGTAGCGAGATTAGTCATAACCACCTTTGACAGAAGCTGTACGCAGTCAGCGCTGAGTCTGCTCTTATCTATGATTTTTGCGTCAGCGATAGTCATTTTCATCTGGTTGATTTTATCTTCGAGATGAGCCTGTGCTTCTTTTGCTGCATCGTATTCTGCATTTTCAGATAGGTCGCCTTTGTCTCTTGCCTCTGCAATAGCTGCTGATGCTTTAGGACGTTCTATTGACTCCAGGCGCTGGAGCTCGGCTACGAGGTTATTGTAGCCTTCTTGTGACATATATGCCATGATGTTTAATGATGTATTTAATGGTTTGTTATTTATTATAGATTTCTCTTTTTGTATTCTGCCTGCGTTATGTCTGCCGGCAGTGTTTGCGCTACGTTTCTTTATTGTTAAACATTCTTTATCACTTTTTCTTAGACTACAAAAAGATAAGAATCCCAATGCCCTAAAGCATTAGAACTCCCATCTGTGTTTCAATAAAAAAAGTGCGAACGCTCTGTGTCCGCAACGCTTGTTGTACCCGGAGCCGGGCTCGAACCGGCACACCTCATCAGTATTGGTGTTTGAGACCAACGCGTCTACCTATTCCGCCATCCGGGCATACAAATCGGATGCAAAGATACTACTTTTATTTTATATAGCATAGATAAAATGATATTATTAAGATTTATTTAACACTTCGCACTGCATGGTTTATGGAGAAATAATGTACCTTTGCATACCAAAGTGATATATTTGTAGGACGTAGCAATACTATTATAATATGCAATTCTATGGAGAAATGCTATCGTTAGTTGTAGCGATACTATGGACTATTACGGCTCTCTTCTCTGAAGTAGCGAGCAAGCGACTTGGTCCGATGCCATTTAATGTTATCCGCATGCTGATGTCGTTAGGGCTGTTCGGCATATTCCTGTATTTTGGGACAGGCGCGCCGTATCCGCAGTATGCAGATTTTGACACATGGCTATGGCTGTCGGTGTCGGGAATAGTAGGTTATGTGATAGGCGACTACTGCCTTTTCAATTCCTATGTGCTTATCGGGTCGCGCTTTGGCCAGTTGCTCATGACGCTTGCACCACCTTCTGCAGCTATCTTTGGCTTTATCTTGTTAGGAGAGAGCATGACGTGGCTTGCTGTCATCGGAATGCTTATAACCGTCTCAGGCATTGCAGTATCCTTGTATGAAAGGAAGAAGGGCGGTGGGTATACCGCTCTGCCCAGTAAAGGAATACTTTTTGGAATAGGTGCTGGAGTCTGCCAGGGCATAGGTCTGGTGTTAAGTGCGAAGGGGCTGACCGAATACAGTGCAGCTCTTCAGGAGCAACAGATTGGTGGAGCATGGGTAATAGTTTTCTATGTCGTCAGTGCCACCTGCATTCGCAGCATAGCCGGCTTCCTCGGTTTTACAGTATGGGCAGCGGTAGGAAGAAAGTTAGCCGACTGCTTTCGGGTGTCCAGTGACACGAAAGGCATGCTCTGTGCCTTCTGTGCTACAGTTACAGGTCCGTTCCTTGGTGTAACGCTGTCGCTTGCAGCTACGAGGGCGACGTCTACAGGGATAGCACAGACCATCATGTCGCTCACGCCAGTATTGATTCTCATTCCAAGCTGGCTGCTGTTCAGACAGCGAATAAAGACGCGTGAGATTATAGGAGCAATCATAGCAGTATGTGGCGTGTCGCTGTTTTTCCAATAGCAAGCAGCCATATCCGTAGCTCTGACAGCCGTGTCTGTTGCTCTGGCAGCCATATCCACAGCCACAGGCTTTTCATTCATGAAGACGCCATGCAGGCTGCAAATAAAAACATTAAGTCAACTCAACTCTAAATACTATGGAGATTATAACAGACAGAGACCGTCGGTTTATGCAGATGGCAATCGACGCATCGATAGAGAATGTGAATAATGGCGGTGGCCCTTTCGGGGCTGTGGTGGTGCGCAATGGCGAGGTAGTCAGTGTTGGCACTAACCGAGTTACGGCAAATAACGACCCGACAGCCCATGCTGAGGTGTCCGCTATACGTGCGGCGTGTAAGAAACTCGAGACATTCAAACTTACAGACTGCGTGATATACACTTCGTGCGAGCCGTGTCCCATGTGTCTCAGCGCGATATACTGGAGCGGCATCAGCCGTATATATTATGGTAATACTGCGGCAGATGCGCGTGATATAGATTTTGATGACCAGTTTATCTATGACGAGATAGCCTTGCCGCATGCCCAGCGCAGCATTCCAAGTATCGGCATGATGCGTCTTGAAGCACAGAAAGCATTCCGCAACTGGCGTGAGAAGATAGACAAGACGGAGTATTAGGTGCATTGAAAGCACTGCTATATAATGACGCACATAATAGAATACAGGCGGCACGAGGTATTAAAAGCACCTTGTGCCGCCTGTGTTTCTGTCCAGAGCTATGGCGTTATGATAACCTGCGGGCATTGTCTTGCAGTGCCCTGTGCATAATATACTCCTACTGTTCGCTCTTCTCTACGACAAACTTCATTAGAGATTTCACCACCTGGTCAGATGTGTCAGACCTTGGTGTTATCAGCAGCACATCGTTGCTTTCTACGACAATGAAGTCGTGCAGCCCGTTTATCACTGCCGTCTTGCCGCCATTCAGCGTTATGATGCATCCGGAAGTGTCTGTAAGAGTCGACTCTGTATTCAGCACGATGTTGTCGCCTTCAAATTTTGCGAAGTTCTCGTATATTCCGTGCCATGCCCCTATGTCGCTCCATCCGAAGCGGCATACCTTTACACAGACATCTTCCGTGCGCTCAAGAATGCCTGACTCAAGAGACATGTTAGGGTATGTGGTGTAGTATTTCTCTATCCATTCGTTCTCCTCCTGCCATGTCGCATTCTTCTTTTCGCTGTCGAGCGAGCGCATGACCGCAGGCAGCAGAGTTGCGAGCCGTTTGTGTATGGTTTTTGCAGATGCGATGAATAGTCCGGTGTTCCATAGGAACTCCCCGCTATTGACGAACATTTCGGCAAAGTGGCGGTCAGGTTTTTCTATGAACGACTGTACCTTGTAGAATTCTCCCTGCTCGTTTCCGCTGGTGTCTCCCGTCTGAATGTATCCGTATCCAGGCTCCGGACGTGTAGGCACAACGCCCATTGTCAGGAAGCATCCGTCGTTTTCAGCATGCTGCATTCCGTCGAGCACGTCGTTTATGAATGCGTTGTCGTTAGTGATAATCTGGTCGGCAGGCGATACGACGATGGTTGCGTCAGGGTCATCCCGTTCTATTCTGTGAGTCATCCATGCCATGATAGGTGCCGTGTTTCGGCGTATCGGTTCGCACAGAACGTGTTCTTCGTCTATTTCTGGCAGTTGATTGAATACGATGTCCTTGTAGTTCTTGTATGTAGAGACATATATATTCTCTTTAGGCAGGAACTCTCTGAATCGTTCGTATGTCTGCTGCAGCATGGTCTTTCCTGTGCCCAGTATGTCGAGAAACTGTTTTGGCTTGTCTTTCTGGCTTATTGGCCATAGTCTTCTGCCTTTTCCTCCGGCAAGAATCAGGCAGTAGAAGTGTTTTTTCTTTTCTTGTATATCGTTGTTCATGGTTATGTTATTAAGTGCTCTTTGCTACCTCTGCCTGTTTGTCGGGCAGTGTTTTGATGTTGCGTGTGTATTCTGATGTTCTCTACGCCATACAAAGGTACGTATCTTTTCTAATATAAGCAAATTCCTGAAGTTATTTTATACAATTTTGACTATAATAAATTTTCAGATTAAAATACGAAGAAGGCTGAGCGTTTTTTTTCGCTCAGCCTTCTTTTTATTCGCCTATTACAGTGTATTCCTGTCCAGGCAGCGTGGTCATGTCGTATATCATTGTCGGTGTGAGTTCTACTGGCAGCAGCTTAGTCCTGTCTTTCACCACCGGCTGCAGTATCTCATACTTCTTCAGCAGCGGGTTGTCAGACTGCTCTGAGCCTACCACGATGTTGAGTTTCTTCCCGTTCTCCATTCTCAGCGGAGTGGCAGAGCGCAGGCGGAGTGTGCCTCCGATGGTAGAGCGTATAGTTGCACTCTTCAGTCTGCCGTTATCCCATGTCATGCTGACGATTTCAAATCCGCCGCGAGTCCGCAGCCCTGTCACATGTCCGGTGCTCCATACGTCAGGCAATGCCGGCAGGAGATGCACGGCGCCGTCATGGCTCTGCACCAGCATTTCAGCAATTCCTGCGGTGCATCCGAAGTTTCCGTCAATCTGGAAAGGCGGATGTGCGTCGAACATATTGCGGTATGTACCTCCGTCAGGGTCTTTTATTGTGGCGTATGAACTCTTCAGATTCAGCTGATTCTGAATCAGTTTGTATGCATGGTTACCATCGAGCAGTCGTGCCCACAGACACACCTTCCATCCCATAGACCATCCTCTGGAAGCATCGCCACGTCCGATCATCGACTTACGTACAGCCGCTGCCAGTTCGGGGTGCGTGTATGGAGAAATCTGACGGCCAGGGTAGGCGCACCACAGATGCGACACATGCCTGTGGCTTGATGTCTCACGGTCCCAGTCCTCCAGCCATTCCTGCATCTGGCCGTACTGTCCCACCATCATCGGCGGCAGCTGCATGCGTATTCTCATGAGCGTATCAGCAAAGGCATTGAGGCGTTGCGCTTGTTCGCCCCAGAGATTTGACGCTATGCTTTGCGCCGCCTGCTGTGTGGTGTACAGCAAGTCGTAAATCATCTGGTTGTCCATTGCCACGCCAGAGAATATGGCAGGCTTCTGCTTTTTATTGAATACAGAGTCGAAATACTGCTCGAATCCAGGGTTGTTCTCCGGCGAATTCGATGGCGATGCCACGAGATAGCCGGTCTTAGGGTCTTTTCTGAGGAAGTCGATATAGAAGCGGCACGCCTCCGACATTATCGGGAAGGCTGTCTCGCTTAGGAATTTTCGGTCGCCCGTAAACAGATACCTCTCCCACAGATGAGAGCAGAACCATGCGTTGCATGTAGGCCATACGCTGCATGACGCATAGTCCACAGCCCCCGTTGAGCGCCATATATCCGTGTTGTGGTGCAGAGTCCATCCTCTCGCCCCGTACATCTGCTTAGCCGACTGCTGTCCTGTGACGCTCACATCCCTCACCATCTGGATGAAAGGCTCATGGCACTCGCTCAGGTTAGTAACCTCGGCAGGCCAGTAGTTCATCTCGACATTGATGTTCGTAGTGTATTTTGAGTCCCATGCCGGATACTGGTCGGCATCCGGATTCCATATACCCTGCAGATTAGCCGGCTGTGTGCCAGGCTGCGATGAGCATATCAGCAGGTATCGCCCGAACTGGAAGTAGGTGGCTACAAGTTGCGGGTCAGATGTCTCCTTGAACTCTCTGATTCTTACGTCTGTAGGCTTCTGCTCCTGCTCATGATTGTTTCCGAGATAAAGAGTTACCCTGCCGTACATCGCCTGGTATTTCTCCTTGTGCCTGCTCAGCACTTTCTGATACTCCTTCAGTGCATTGCCCTTCGACAGGAAACGGTCCATGAGAATGCGCGCCTTCTCTTCTGCATCGGCAGTGATGTCCTTGTAGTTCACGAAGTTAGTGGCAGAAGATACTATGATTACAGCCTCTGTGGCACCGTTCACATCAATCTTCCCGTTTGTCGTGCGGCATTCCCCCTCGTCAGTCACAACGTTTATGAACGAGACAGCATGCAGACCGTTAGGTACGTTCTCCATGTCAGGGCGTGCAGGCCTGTGGAATACACGCAGTTCGTTATTCCGATAGCCCGATTTCTTTACGTCGCATGCAATGCGATTTTTTTTGAGAGGCGCAACGAAACCCAGCGAGAAGTCGAGCTTCCCGCTCTTTGAAGCCTTCAGGCGAATCAGTGTCACGTCGTCAGCGAATGATGTTATGACCTCCCGTTCGTAGCCTACACCATCGGCGTTGTATGTCGTCTTAGCCACAGCATTGTCCAGCGAGAGCGTCCTGCGGTACTGTGTGGCGTCGTTATGTCCTGCCGGGAAGGTCAGCACCAGATTGCCTAAGGATTCGTAAGCCATGCCATGCCCGGTCACACTCTTGTCAGCAGTGATGTTATGCATAGACAGACGCTGCGCCTTCTCGTAGTCGCCGTTGTCGATAGCCGTGCGTATCTCCTCCAGCACTCCCAGCGCCTTCGGGTTTGTATTGTTGTATGGCGAACCGCTCCAGAACGTATCTTCATTCAGTTGGATAGTGTCGCTCTGCAGTCCGCCGTATACCATGGCGCCTAATCTTCCGTTGCCTAAAGGCAGCGCCTCCACCCAGTGGGCGGCAGGACTGTCATACCACAGCACCGACTGCTGCCTGTCTCTCTGGGCAGAAATTTCCAGCGAACATGCAATAGACAATATGGTAATAAATAGTTTCTTCATTATAGTGTCGAGTTTGATAGTGATGCATTCTGTTGCAAAGGTAGTAAATTTATTTCTAATACGGCAATTCTCTTCGCATTTTTTTTGATGCCATAGCATAAAAATATGTTTTTTCGTGACATTTCCTCTGTATTATGGCAAGGAATGAACGAACAAGTGCGCCGCAGCCCGCTAAATTCGGTCTGCAGCGCACTTCCTTGCGTATATGTAGAGAGTGCTATTTTATTCGTTCAAACTCACATCCTTCAGCCAGCGGCGATGCGAGACGCCTGTCGCCGTTGCCACGGCGGTGTGAGCAGGCACGGTAGTTGACTGTGACCCCCGTAATGTGCTTCTTCACATTGAAGTCAGCAGTGCGGTATACGCCCCGGCTCTTTATGCCCAGCGAGAGCCTGCCCAGTTCGTCGAGGTCGACGGTATAGCCCTCCTGCAATTTCTCCTTTATCGTGTCGACCAGTTCCGTCAGCACGGCGCGCACATCGCTTCGTTTCATTGAGCAGTTCTGCTCTATGATGCGCTCTATGTCCTTCATGCCCACTTCCCCGTTCTTTATGGAGCGTGCATAATATTTTCCGAAGCATTCATGCCCGCTGATTTTGTTCTGCACAAGTTTGTATCGTATAGCCATTCTTCTGTTTTTTATAGCGTTCTGTCGTCAGAGACATTCGCTGTGATGAGACATTACGAATGCAAAGGTATTATTTTTTTTCATGGTGTGCAAGTCCCGATATTGCTGTAAAATGCTTTTTAACATATAATAACTGAGAAATGACATTGTAAAGACTCAGTCATTATATAGTAATTACTCAGTCTTTGCAATGTAATTACCGAGTCTTTACATTGTAATTACTCAGTCATTACGCCTTGAAACTATCTTAGTTGCGAATAAAATGATTATTTGCCGAAAAATAGTTGGCAGTGTCAAAGAAATTTTGTAACTTTGCTTCCTAATATAATATGTGGCAGAAAACCCTTTTGCAGACAACGCAGCGAGGCGTGTGTGACGCAGTTTTCTGAGCCACGACATCAATGCAGGAAAGATTAAACTAACCCAATAAAACATACAGAAAAATATGGAAAAACAGTATTTGCTCGGATATGACATCGGCACGTCGTCAGTGAAGGCGTCGCTTGTTGATGCCCAGACAGGTCAGACCATTGCCAGCGCGCAGTATCCTGACTCTGAAGCGCCAATCATGTCGAAGCAGGCAGGATGGGCAGAACAGGAGCCAGAGATGTGGTGGGACGAACTGAAGGCAGCCACATCACGCGTGGCGGAGAAAGCGGGCGGTTCGCTTGCTGACGTCAAGGCTATAGGCATATCTTACCAGATGCATGGCCTTGTATGCGTAGACAAGGAAGGCAACGCCCTCCGTCCGTCAATTATATGGTGTGACGGCCGTGCCGTGCCATACGGAAATGCCGCTTTCGAGGCTATCGGCGGTGAGGCATGCCTGTCGCATCTGCTCAATTCTCCTGGCAATTTCACTGCTGCCAAGCTGGCGTGGGTGAAGGAGAATGAGCCTGAGCTTTATGCCAAGATAGACAAGATCATGCTGCCTGGCGACTATATCGCTATGCGTCTGTCGGGCGGAGACAAGAAAACCACCATCTCAGGTCTGTCAGAAGGCATGTTCTGGGACTTCAAGAACAACGAGGTTTCAAAGCATGTAATGCAGCACTTCGGATTCTCTGACAGCCTCATAGCAGAGATAGTGCCTACGTTCTCAGTGCAGTCAACAGTGTGCGAGAGCGTGGCTGCAGAGCTCGGCATGCCTGCCGGTACGCCTATCTCATACCGTGGCGGCGACCAGCCAAATAACGCCCTGTCACTGAATGTTATGAAACCAGGCGAGATAGCTGCCACCGGAGGCACATCAGGCGTGGTGTACGGAGTGTTAGGCGATGTCAACTACGACCCGCTTTCACGCGTCAACACCTTCGCACATGTCAACCACAACCAGCCTGACACACGCCTTGGCGTGCTGCTCTGCATCAACGGAACAGGCATCCTGAATGCTTGGATGAAGCGCACCGTGGCGCCTGAGGGAATCTCATACGGCGAGATGAACGAGCTGGCAGAGTCTGTGCCAGTAGGAGCAGAGGGCCTGTCGGTTATTCCTTTCGGCAACGGAGCGGAGCGAGTGCTGCAGAATGAGAACCCTGGCGCCAGCGTACACGGCATAAACTTCAATATCCACACCAAGGCGCACATGCTGCGTGCAGCACAGGAGGGCATAGCCTTCTCGTTTGCATACGGCATGGAGATAATGTCGCAGATGGGCATGGACATCAAGACCATCAAGGCAGGCCACGCCAACCTGTTCCTCTCACCGCTCTTCCGCAGAACTCTCGCGGCTGTGACAGGTGCATCTATCGAACTGTACGAAACTGACGGCTCTGTCGGAGCAGCATACGGAGCAGGCATCGGAGCAGGCATATATAAGGATTCTGACGACGCTTTCAAGACACTGAAGCATATCGCTACAGAACATCCTGTGGCAGAGACAGCCGCATACAAGGCTGCTTATGAACTCTGGAAAGAGTGTCTTAAGAAATAATCATGGTGTTCCGTCCGGATAAGTATTGTCCGGGCGGAACATTAACTGGAAACACTTGTTCTTCGTATGGCGCAGGAACACTGGCTGAAATGCTCATTGCAGACAGAAAGACAGCAGTAGCACCAGCTGCCATACTATTTTAGAGGAGCGTATGCTCTGGCAATTATCACATATTATCACAGTCTCTGACATGCGGCAAGCATGTGTGCCACGTATCGTCCGGCATGCGGGCATAGAGACAATCGCTTGAATACGAAATGCTTATCACAAGACTACAATATACGGGAAACCATTCTCGGCGTGCCATGGCAACATTACGTGGCATGCTGTCGCTTATGGCTTTCCTCCTTGTCAATACAATCACGGTCTCTGCCCAGCCCAGATGCAAGGTGACACTCTTTGGCGTGGAGAACGGACTGCCTGCGGGAATCACAACGGCCATAACACAGTCGACGGACAATCTGATATGGATGACATCATGGAACGGACTGACGTGCTATGACGGATACAGGTTTACGACATTCCGTAACTATCCGGGCAATAGCATGCTGCCTACGAACCATCTGACGTATGTCACAGCAGGAACACACGGCAACCTGTGGACTGAGACATACACGGACGAGATGTACTTCTTTGACAGCCGAAGGTGTGAGTATGTGCCAATAAGACTGTCGGCGGCAGCTGATGGCGAGAAGCAGGCGGTGCTCGGCAGTCCGGTGGCTCAGGGAAAGAACAGCAGTCTGAAGATGCGCAAGGCTTACCCTCTGGCAAACGGACACACATGGCTCGTGGGAAGAGGAAACGACCACTTCCGCGTGACGGACAGCATAATCACAACCTCTGACAAGGCTATTGAATACATGTCGCTGCCTGGCGTATTGCATCGCGTATGCCTTGACAGCAAGGGAAATGAATGGTGCTTCACCTCGCAGGGTACATACCTCAGAGGAGAGAAGAAGGTGTCTGACTATCCGTTCGACCATCTTGCTGAGATAAGGGGCGTGGCATGGCTCGCCACACCTGACGCCAATGTCGGCAGATTTGTCAATGGCAAGATACAGCTGGTACGTTTCGCCACACCTATGAAAAAGGTTAATGGCATGATTGCCGTAGACGATAGGTATCTTGTTCTTGCTACAGACTGCGGTGTCGTCATCTATGATACTAAGACAAAGTCGGAGCAGCAGCTGCATGTGCAGAATCCGTCAAATCCTGTCAGCGAGGTGATAGATGTCTTCCTTGACACACGCAAGCGGCTATGGTGTTTCAATCAAGGCGATGGCGTCACAATGATTGACTTCTCTACACGCAAGTCTGTATGGATGAATGCTAATCTGCCTAACCCCGCTGATGAGACACGCAGCAATATCCCTGTATTCCATATAGACAAGAATAATACGGTGTGGATAATACCTGCCAACGGCACATTCGCTTATTACGACGAACAGAATCATAGGCTTGTGCCGTGCAGCCTCAGACCGAATCACGGCATCGACGGCAGAATAGCACGTGTGAGAAGAGCATTCTCTGACAGACAAGGCAATCTGTGGCTGATGGCGCAGCATAACCTCGCGCTGATTAATTTCAGATACATGAATGTGTCTACCGTAAAGCGTAACGACTATGAGAATACGCGTGCGGTATACCAGATGCCTGATGCTAATGCTGAAATACTTACCGGAACGGTCAATGGCGAGCAGCTGTCGTATGACGCATCGCTGAGACAGACGGGCAGAGAGAAAATACTGAAGAACATATACGGCATCTTCTGCGACAGCAAGAAGCGTGTGTGGTATGCATCAAAGGGCGACGGTCTCATGATGATTGCCCCTGACGGAAAGCGTCATCGATTCATGCATGACGCCAATAACGGATATTCGATAAACTCGAATGATGTGTACGATGTGTTTGAGGATGCAAAAGGACGCATCCTCGTCGCAACATTCGGCGGAGGACTGAATATCATTGACGAGTCTAATCCTGACGCGTGGCGGTTTATTCATACAGGAAACGAGCTGAAACAGTATGACATTAAGTCTTTCCCAAAGATAAGAAGAATAACAAGAACACGTGAGGGAGTGATTCTTCTGTCTACTACTTCCGGACTGCTAACGTTCAGTGAGCATTTCACACGATACGAGAATATCAGATTCTTCGCATCTACTCGTGTGGAGAATGACCCTTCGTCGCTCTACAGCAGCGCAGTAATGCAGACGTGTGTCATGCGCAATGGCAGCATATACGTAGCCACACTGGGCGGCGGCCTGCAGCGTCTGACGTCAGAATCTATCCTTAAGGATAACCTCGCATTTGAGGGCGTGGCGACTCAGACCATACAGAATGTTCTCGGACTTGCCAGAGACAATGCCGATAATCTGTGGGTCATAGGGGAGTCGCGAATAGGACGGCTGAATACAAAGAGCGGCGAATTCCTTGAGTTTGGTGCAGAAGAGATAGGCGATGTGAATATAACTGAGGCGCTCCCTTCGCATAATGCAGCGACAGACCGCATCGTCATAGGCATAGAGGGCGGCATACTGGCATTCGAACCGAAGAATATGCGGAAGAGCCATTATCAGCCTAAGATTGTGTTCACTGCTGTCAGCTATCCTGACAATCTCGGAATGCAGCCGCTGCTTAATATTGACTGTCTGAATCTGGACACTGACCACCGGACTTTCACAGTGTATTTCTCTGCTCTCGACTATAACGACAACAGCGGCATCCGCTACGCCTATAAGCTTGACGATGGCGATGATTACAGTGCGGAAGATGGCTGGACATACACTCGCCCAGGCATGAACAGCGTGTCGTTCAGCAAGTTCCCTGCCGGCAGTCATACACTGCATGTGCGCAGTACGAACAGCGACGGTGTATGGATGGACAATGTTCAGACGCTGCGAATATATGCTGAGCCTACATTCTTCGAGAGTTGGTGGGGCAGGGCTCTCATCCTGCTGGCATGTATAATCGCTATCGGTTATGCCATACAGAGATATATGAGGCATAAGAAGGTGGAAATCAGAGAGGAGGCAGCAGAGCAGGCTGATGCAGGAAAGGTGCGCTTCCTTCTTCAGACACCGGAGATTATTGATGAGGACAAGCAGCTCATGGATCGTCTGCTGAGGTATATAGAGGAGCATCTGGCAGAACCAGAGCTTAAGGTTGACGACCTTGCGGCATATCTGAATCTGGGACGTTCGGCATTCTATACCCGTATCAGGCGTGTGGCAGACATGACACCGAACGACTTCCTGCGTCATGTCAGAATGCAGCGTGCTGAGGAGTTGGTCAAGATGTCTCATCTGACTTTCTCGCAGATAGCTTATCAGGTGGGATTCACTGACCCGAAATACTTCGGAAAATGCTTCAAGAAGCACACCGGACTGTCTCCTTCGGAATACAGAGAGAAATTCTCTTCTGAGACAGAGACTGCTGAGCTGGAGGAATAATACTTACTGGCAATACATAAAAAGCCATCCGCAGAAACCAACTTTTGTGTTGCGTCTGCGGATGGCTTTTATGTTGTATGAATAACAAGTGGCTTGTATAAATAAGACCATTATATAAGCACTCATATTATTTGAGTTCTATTATGCTACTTCCATCAGGGGTTAGCAAAAAACGTTTATGGGTAGTAAATGATTCGGATAATACAGACCAATGAGGCTTGGCGTATTTTGTGCCCAAGATTATTCCAGCCATGTCACATGCTGTGTAAAAAACATTATCTGCATTTATAGATTTGTCTTTGTTTTTTATTAGCGCAGAATGTTTTTCCTTGTTGTTTTCTTTCCATAATGTGCTATTCCAAAATATAAATGGAACATGGTATTCCTCTTTGTTTGGACGGCTTGTACCACCATGGCCGCCAGACTCAGGTCGAAGGTCCTCTCCATGATCTGATATCAGGATAAAGGCAGACATTGTTTCAGGCTTGTCTATGGCTTTTATTATATTGCTTACATTGTAGTCCGCAAATCTGACTGTATTGTCATATGCATTCTTTTTTGCATCCATGCTGTCCCATTCTGTATTGTCGTATATAGGATTAGGCCTGTATACATTATCCTCTATGCGGAAGTTTTTATATGGTCCGTGATTTCCGAAGAATTGTATAACGAAGAAGGTCTTGTCGTGTTTCTGTGTCAGAGAATCAATGATAGGTGCGATGTCGCTATCTCTTTTCACACAATAAAGACTGTCGGTGTCATGAGACAAATGCTTTTCATATGTTAGGAGGTTATCGCAGCATATTGTGAATGTTTTGAATCCGCATTCCTTATACGGCTTGTGTATGCTACTTTCCTTGTAGCTTGTTTCAAAATCATTGGGGGTGGCTCTTGTTAAAATCTGTGGAACGGAGAACATGGTCAGCGTGGCTGTTGAGTAATAGTCTGTATATAGGGTTACATTCTTCATGGTATCAAGATTTGGAGTGGTTTTTCTTTCATATCCAGAAAGTGACATGTTGCCATACCTTAATGATTCTCCAATAGCCAGCACATAGATTTCTTTGTAGTTTGTCGTGTCTCTGTGTGCATTGAATGACATGTTTTTCGCATCTGATATATATGTTCTATACCTCATTTGTGTGACTGCCCCTTGAACTTGAAAGAAGAAGTTATATGGCGGACGGCACAGAACATTTTGTTTTACATAGAAATATGTGGTATGCTTTCCCTGCCATTTAATGTGAATTTGGTAGGTGAGAAATGCTATACAGAGCATAAGACATGCTCCAAACAGGAGAAGATATGCTTTTGTCTGTTTAATCTTTTTGTGATATCTTATAGCGATAACATATCCTATAAAGATAGGTATGTAATATGGTATAGTATGAGTTGCAGTAGAAAGAAATCCTGCACCTTCGTTTACAGTTGTTGTCATAATGGCAAGTATATTCCCTGCAATGATATAGTTCTGGTACATTGTTGCCATGAGCGTTTCTATAATTGCAACCAACATGATAATGCTGGATACGACAACAAATCCCCATTTTTCCCTTATGGACATTATAAGGCAGCATAATGGCAGAGAATATAGGACAGACGAAACAATTCTGCTAATGCCTACTGTCTCTTCTTGTAGTTCTTTGAATATGACAGGCGTGATGCAGATAAGAAGAAGGCCAAGTATTGTCAACGCATCATAAAGGCCAAGTGTGAATAGTTTGTTTTTCTGTAACATAGTGCAGCATGATAATATAATATGTACTATTCCCATGCATATGGTATGCATGGGTAAATATACAAAAACACAGCATGGGCAATTCTGCTCATACTAAAATAACACGAGTTGCAGATTTACGGAGTGCTTATGGGCTTGCTGTCTACGGCTTCACGACATGAAAAATAATGCGCAGATGCATCTTATCCATGTCGTGAGGCCGTAGGAAAGCCCATAATCCCAGATAAGTACACCTGCGCTATGCTGCAGGCGTAACTACTTACTTCGGGATTATGTTGTCAGAGAAATTTCCTACGTTTCACGACAATCCGAAAATAGCTAACGCTGTTTATGTCTATGTTTGTTGTCTTATGCCAACAATTATATTACAAAGTTATAAAATATTCTTGATTGTTGCAATAAAGCTATGTGATTATTAACATTATGAAACATTTATATGCTTTTTCCTGAGTGCCACCCTTCATGTTTCTTTTGTCTGTTCAATGACGAATCCTTGGAGAATACTTACATTCTGTGCTGCCGTAATCACATCTTGCCAATAAGACCGAGGCTGGACGCACGGACAAAATCTATAATCTCACGCACCAGCTTGTCGTCGGGCACCTGCTCCTCCACTTGGTTTATAGCATCGAACAGGCTGGTCTGGCCGTGGAAGATGAGGCGGTAGGCATTGGCTACGTGTGCGAGTTGTTTGTCGTCTACCCCATAGTTGCGCAGCACTGTGGTGTTTACTCCGCTGTAGTGTACTGGATTTTCTGATGCTACGATAAACGGAGGCACATCCTTGCTGAAGCGTGTGCCGCTCTGAATCATTGCTACGTCGCCCACACGAGTGCCTGGATTGGCTATGACTCCGGAGGAGAATATTACACGGTTGCCTATTTCGCAGTTGCCGGCTATCTTTGTGCCGTAACCCAGGACGTTGGCATGGCCTATCTTTGTATCATGTGATATGTGGACGCCTTCCATAAAGAAGTTCTTGTTGCCGATGACTGTCTCGCCGTCACTGAATGTGGCGCGGTTTATGACAACGTTTTCCCTGATATAGTTGTTATTGCCGATTATCAGGTGTGACTTATCGCCACGGAAATTAAAGTCCTGCGGGTCGGCGCCCAGAATGGTGTTCTGAAATATGCGATTACCGCTTCCCATGCGTGTGCCGTTCATTATGCTGACGTGCGGATAGATTATGCAGTTGTCGCCTATGACAACGTCGCCTTCGATATACGCAAACGGATAGATTGTCACGTTCTTGCCGATACGTGCGTTGGGGTCGATATGTGCTTTGTCGCTTATCTTGTTCATGATAGTCTGTTTTGAGTGTTCTGATGTTATTATGCTTTCTTCTGCTTGCTGATATGCTGCGTTTATTCCCGCGAATCGTATTCGCCTGTTCAGAATCTGCCGCCGCCTAATGCCGAATATAGGCTAACTGTAGCCTGCATACGATAGAAGTTGTCTGTTACATTGGTCAGTTCGGCATTGAGAAGATTGGCTTGTGCGCTAAGTACTTCAAGATATGTGCTGCCGCTGCTCTTGTATAGCTGGCGCGTGTCCTCAACGGTTTTTCTGTACAGAACCACCTGCTTGGCGCTGAGATTGCTGCGTTCTGCATAGGTGTTGTAACTTGTCAGTGCATTGCTGACCTCATTGCCGGCTTTGAATACAGCATTCTGCCATGTGTTATACGCCTTCTCCTGCTGTGCTTTGGCCACTTTCAGGTTCGCTACGAGCCTGCCGTTCTGGAAGATAGGTTGTGTCAGGCTTCCTACAGCAGAGAGCAGCCAGTTGCCTGGGTTAACTATTCCGACACCGCGGTTATTAGTGAATGTGCCTGACGCACTGATGTTTATACCAGGGTAGAAACGGCTGCGTGCTGTCTGTACGTCATGATAGCAACTGGCGAGTGCCATTTCAGCAGCGTGTACATCAGGGCGGTTATTGAGCAGTTGAAGCGGTATGCCGGTACAGAACTCTGATGGCAGCATCTGCTCCGAAAGCTTTCCGCGCGCTATAGTTTGCCCGCTTTGCCCGACAAGGAGAGACAGCGAGTTCTCGACTTCTCGTATCTGGCGGTCTATATCCTCAGCCTGTGCAAGAACGGAATAGTAACTTGCCTCTGCACTTTGTACGCTTGTGGAGCGTGCCCGTCCGTATTTCATTTGCAGAGACATCATGTCCCATGTATCTTTAGTTACTGAAGTCATCTCGCTGACAATCTCTTTCTGGCGGTCAAGCATCAGCAGTGTGTAGTACATGTTTGCTATTCCAGCCACCAGACTGGTCTGTACCGCCTGCTGGTAATCGCGTGTTGCAAGCAGTTGTTTCTGTGCGCTGCGCTTTGAAGAAAGTAGATTGCCGAACAGATCGATGTTCCAGCTGGCGGAAACAGGCAGCTGATATGTCTTTGATGTCTTTGAACCGTCCATTGACGACAGTGTCCCTTGGGGCGAGATACCTACTGATGGCATGAACGACAGCCGCGCTGCGCTCAACTGGGCTTCTGCCATCTTCACGTCAAGTGCGGCGTTCTGAAGGTCTGTATTCTTTTCCAGCCCCTGCTGTATCAGTCTTTGCAGATGATAATCAGTAAAGACGCTGCGCCATGGAAGGTTGCCGAAGCTTGCTGTGTCGCTGACGGCAAGGGTGTCGGTTGAAGAATACGGGTCGCGCACCAGTCCCTGCGTGTCGACTTCCGGACGTTCGTACTTTGAGTATAAGCCGCAACTGCTCACACTAAAGACTGTTACGAGTAATGCCGCAGCCAGCCAGAAGTTATGCCAGCCGCTCTTACTCCTACTGCCAGTAGCAAATGATACGCCATACTTCAGTAGCGGGTGCGCACCTTTTCCGTGCCCACTTCGCTGCTCTTTGATATAGGATACACCGTCCTTCAGTAGCGGCTGCGCACCTTTGCCGTACTCACCTTGCTGCTTTTTTATATAGGATATGCTGCCATTCTGCAATTGGTCTGCCCCCTTACAGTATTTGGTCAGCAATCCCTTTGCTGGTGTTATGTTTGTTATATTGCTCTTCATATTGATAAAAATTGCGTCGTTGTATATATTCAGTGTTGCTGTTTACTGACTTGCATTATGCATATAACTATGTCAGTCGTTCTCGGCAGGACGTGTGTACTGCAGCAGTTCGGTGTCTATCTGTGCATCGTCGTCCGCAAAGTCAATAGGTCTGAACCGCTCTTGCAGCCATTGGAAGACAGCGAAGAGGGCTGGAACGACAAACACCTGGCACAGAGTGCCTATCAGCATGCCGCCTACTGCCGCTGCTCCGAGCGTCTGATTGCCGTTCTTCCCGACACCGCTTGCGAACATAAGCGGCAACAGACCGATAATCATGGCTAATGATGTCATGATGATAGGGCGCAGACGTGCTGCCGCTCCAAGTATCGCCGCATATCGTATTGCCATGCCTGTGCGGCGGCGTTCGAGAGCGAACTGCACAATGAGAATCGCATTCTTCGCCAACAGTCCGATAAGCATAATCAATGCAATCTGCATGTATATGTCATTGCTATGGCCGAACCACTGGGTGAAGAGGAAAGCACCTGCCAGTCCGAACGGTATTGAAAGGATTACCGCCAAAGGCAGGATGTAACTTTCATACTGTGCAGATAGAATCAGATAGACGAAGAGAATACACAGCAAGAAAATCATGGCAGTACTGCTGCTTGATTCCTTTTCAGAGCGTGTCAGTCCCGAATAGTCTAATCCGTAGCCGTCAGGCAGAGTCTGCGCGGCAACCTCCTCCACCGCTTTTATTGCCTGTCCGGAAGAATATCCGTCAGCGGCAGTAGCCGTAACGTTTATACATGTGAAGAGATTAAAGCGGTTTATGTTTGACGGACCGTAGACTCTGCGTAGCGAGCAGAACTCTTCTACCGGCGCCATGCCTGCCGATGTGCGCACATATATGTTGCTGAGGCTCTCGGGAGTCATGCGGCTTTCCGGGCTTCCCTGTATCATCACGCGGAACAATTTGCCGTAGGCATTGAAGTTAGAAGCATACATTCCGCCGTAGTATCCCTGCAAAGTAGACAGCACAGCCTGAGGAGTTATTCCGCTTTGCTTGCATTTTGCAACGTCCACATCAACCATATACTGCGGGTAATTCGGATTGTATGACGTCATGGCCGTCTGTATCTCGGGTCGTTTATTCAGTTCGGCAAGATACTTTTTCGTAATGTCGAAGAATTTGTTCAAGTCTCCTCCAGTCTTGTCCAGCATGGCGAACGTAATGCCGTTCGTAGCGCTGAATCCCGAAATCATTGGCGGCGCGAATGCTATGATTTGTGCGTCTTTGATGTTAGCCGTCTGTTTGTATATCATGCCGAGCACAGAATTGACCGACTGCGGGTCGACAAAGAAGCGGTTGATGCCGTCGCCCTGCCATAAGCCCGACAGTTTGTAGAAGAATCCTGAAGGGCGTTCGTGGAACGGTTTCAGTTTTACTATGAATGTAGCCTGGTCTGAACCCTGTCCTGCAATGAAGTTATATCCTGCAATCATCTCACGCGTTTGCACCACAGGATTTGCCTCCAGCATCTTGTCAATCTGGTCAATCACCTTCTGCGTTCGTGCCTGGCTTGTGCCTGGAGACATCGAAACGGTGCAGAAGAATACGCCAGAATCCTCGTCAGGCACAAGTCCTGTCTTCGTTGCCGACATTGTAACGGCAAGCACAACGATGCCAACGACAACGGCAGCGCCTGCCAAGAACCGGTTGTGTGTCACACGTTCAACACCTTTCTTATATTTGCCGAGCAGTTTCTCGTATTGCACATTAAACGCATGATGCATGCGTTCGGTCAGCGACATCTTATGTTCCTCGTCCTCAGCATGAGGCTTCAGGAATATGGCACACAGCGCAGGCGAGAGCGTCAGAGCGTTCACCGCAGATATAAGAATAGATATAGCCATTGTGATGCCGAACACCCTGTAGAACGTACCGCTGGTTCCACCCATGAAAGACACAGGTACGAAGACTGCCGACATCACCAGCGTGATGGATATGATAGCGCCAGAAATCTCGTTCATGGCGTCTATTGAAGCGGTCAGTGCGCTCCTGTATCCCTGGTCGAGCTTGGCATGTACCGCCTCGACCACTACAATGGCATCGTCCACAACGATAGCGATGGCAAGGAGCAGAGCCGACAATACCAGCAGATTTATGCTGAAACCGAACATCCATAAGAACAGGAACGTGCCGATAAGCGCCACCGGTACGGCTATCATCGGAATGAGTGTAGAACGGAAGTTCTGCAGGAACACATACACAACAATAAACACCAGAATGAGCGTCAGCACCAGCGTGAACACCACCTCCTCTATAGAAGCATATAGAAACTCCGTGATGTCCATGTCAATCTTGTACTCCATGCCAGGAGGGAAGGCTTCCGCCTGCTCCTCAAGCACTTTCTTCACGTCTTCGGCAATCTGTGTCGCGTTTGACCCGGCAACCTGCTGCACCATGCCCATGACCGACGGCTGGTTGTTGTTTCGCATTGCTACGCTGTATGTCAGTCCGCCAAGCTCCACGCGAGCCACATCCTTCAGTCGCAGCGTCTGCCCGTCATTGCCGCTTCGTATGATTATATTGCCATATTCTTCGGCATTGCTCAGCCTGCCCCTATAGCGCATGACGTATTCGTACGCCACGTCGCTCTGCTCGCCAAACTTTCCCGGTGCCGCCTCTATATTCTGCTCAGCGAGAGCCGCAGATATGTCAGCAGGCACCAGCCCGAACTGTTTCATTTTCTCAGGCAGCAGCCATATTCTCATCGAATAGTTCTTCATGCCCGGGCTCTGCACGTCGCCCACGCCGTTGATACGCTTCAGTGCCGGTATGATGTTGATGTTATTATAGTTTGTGAGAAACTCGTCGTCATATCTGCCGTCAGCCGTTGTCAGTGAATACATAATCACGTTAGACGTCTGACGCTTAGATACCGTCACGCCAACCCTTGTCACCTCTGCTGGCAGCAGCGCCTGCGCCTGGCTCACACGGTTCTGAACGTTCACTGCAGCCATATCGGGGTCAGAGCCCTGCTTGAAGTAAACGGTAATCTGCGCCAAGCCGTCATTAGTTGCTTGCGATGTCATATATGTCATGTTCTCCACACCGTTGATGCTTTCCTCAAGCGGAGTGACAACAGAGTTCAGCACGGTCTGTGCGTCAGCGCCCTGATATGTGGTAGACACAGAGATGGTAGGCGGCGCAATGTCAGGATATTGCTCTATCGGAAGAGATATCAGTCCGATGACTCCGAGCAGCACGAAGAATATCGAGATTACGGTAGACAGCACCGGACGTTTGATGAAATTAGTAAATGTCATGGTATGTTACTGTTATTTGAAAACTACACCTATTTATATTATATATATTGTCAGGATAATCTGTTCGTACTATCCTGTTGCATCAGAGAGAACCTATTTCTTCATTGCATCAATAAATCCGGAAGCCTTATCCTGGTTTTCCCCGAGTTTCGCCGCATCGTCTATCTTCTTCAGATACTGCTCCTCCGTGATAGGTTTTATCTGCATTCCGTCTTTCAGCGATGCTGTGCCTTTTGCCACATAGCGGTCGCCAGCCTTCATACCCTCGACAACAATGTAGTTGTTACCGTCGTTCTGCGGCAGCACCTTTATTTCCGAGTATTTCACTTTGTTGTCTTTTCCTACGAGATACACGAATATCTTGTTCTGAATTTCAGCTGCCGCTTCCTGCGGAATGACAACAGCCGCCTGGCTACTGTCAGCCACAACCACCTGTCCTGCTCCTCCGCTGCGCAGCATATTGTCAGGGTTGACAAAACGAGCAATAAGCGTTATTGTACCCGTAGCCTCATCAATGACCCCGCTTGCTTTGACAACTGTGCCCTTATGAGCATAGACAGTACCGTCAGCCAGCCGCAGCGTGACAGGCGGATAGTTCTTTATCGCCTCGCTGATTCCGCCTTTTCCCTTCGTCATGCCCAGCATATCCTTCTCTGTCACGGAGAAATATACCTCCATAGAGCTTATGTCCGATACCGTTGTCAGCGGCTCGCCGCCACCCGCACTGACCAGCGTACCAGCTTTATACGGCAGAGTTCCTACGACACCAGACACCGGACTCTTCACATAGCAGTAGTTTAGCATCTCCTGTGCTGAAGCGAGTGAAGCCTTCGCCTGCATCAGAGCAGCCTCTGCCGTAGCAAAGTTGTTTCTTGCCGTAGCAAGTTCAAAGTCGCCTATGACATTGTTCTTATGCAGTTCCTTTGAGTTTTCGAGCGTCAGCCTTGAAGTCTCGAGCTGAGCTTTCGCCGTACTTACCGCTGCTTTCGCCTGGCGCACCTGAGCCTGATAGGTCTCGTTGTCGATGACAAACAACAATTGTCCGGCAGTCACCCGCTGTCCTTCGTGTACATTCACCTTAGTAATAAACCCCGACACCTTCGGCCGTATCTCCACGTCCTGCACGCCCTTGATGGTTGCAGGGTAGGACGTAGAGAGTTCGGTGCTCTGTGTCGAAACCGTTCTTACTGCATATTCGTTATCCCCGAAGTCAGGTTTTCCGCCAGACTTGCCTGTACATGACGCAACAATAATGCCTGCTGTTGCGAACAAGATGATTTTTTTCACTTTCATACCTATTATTTTTATTTGAATGTTAATCTTAAGTCACTACTGTCCCGTTAAAGTGGACTAATTGTTCTTTGAAATCGCTGAAATAAAGTCATTTATGAGCAGTTTTGAGGGTGCACGGATTTGATTTCGTACTTTTGCTGTCTTTTAACAAGATTGCAGATGAACAAAGACAAA
>JAZUMR010000073.1:0-12168 GCA_045603685.1 Prevotella sp. | reverse complement strand
ATCAGCTGCACCTTGCCTGCATCTGCGCATCCCTCCACATTGTAATTCGGATTTTCGTAGCCTAATGCTCGCAGATTATTGCACAGCTCGTCTAATTGCCCCGACAAGGTGTTGGTGAGATGCCATGAGCATTCTTTCCTCTCTCCGTTCTGCGTGAGCATGAACCGCTTGTTGTTCCACAGCCAGTACCAGGAAACAAGTCTGAGATTATACTGATAGACTATGCCGCTGCGTGTTGGCATCTGTTCTTCTGCTATGTAGAACCTGCCGAATATCTCGTCATCTACATAGTCTCCTATGGCGAAATAGTATGCCTTGTCGCTGTCGAACGCTAACGTCATGCTGTGCTCCTCCATGAGATTGTACACGACCTTGCTGTTCGGTGTGATAAGCACCTCTGCTATAGGCTCGCCAAGTCTGTATATGCTTATAGTCGCTTTACTCCTCTGTTTCATCTTCCCAAATATTTGCGCGTTTGCTTTCTACTCCTCGGTCCGTAGGGTCTGGCTCTGTCAGTTTTAGGGCGAAGAGAGACAGCCCGTTGATATTGTCCGCTACTGGCACAAAGTCACGATATACGCACCGGTAGTACTTCTTCGTGTACTTGTCTTCGTATATCACCACCTTGCCTTTTGACACTTCCTCAAGGAATGATGCCATCTTCGCTGTCATGTCTGCCGTAGTAGATGCAGTCAGTGACATCGGCAACTGAATTTCCCTGCTGGAAAGTTTTGCCAGAGGAATTATTCGGTATCCGTCTTCAAGACGTGATGTGTTAGTGATGTATTCTTTTGCTGCCGCTCCACGTGTCAGCACGGAGTAGGCTCCCTTTTCGAGCCTTACTCCCCATGTGCTGTATGCGTCTTTCCCATTTATCGTCATCATAGTTTGCTTGATATTGTGGTTAATATGTTAACAAGTTCTTGATATGATACCTTGTGCTGTCGCAGTATATCGTCAAGGTAGCCGTTTGCCAATGCTTGCTGTGTCAGCATCTCTCTAAGATATTCACGGCTCTCGCTGCCAATGGCGGCTATGTTCTGCAGACTTGACACTGCTGACTGTATTCCTGCTGATATGTTCTCTCCGTTGATTTGCAGTGATGCCATGCGTCCGCTTATCTCTCCGCCTGTCTCCTCGCTGATGGTCTCTGCGCCTCGTGACGTGCCTTCTGTAAGGTCTTCTCCTGTTTCCCATCCGAGTGCCTCGGCAAGCGCATCACGCTCTCTGATGATTTCCTCCGCCAGCGCCTTCTGGCTTTCTCGCAGTGCTGCACTCTCGCTTGCGTCAAGGTCAAACGTGCCGTCTCCGTCACTATCGGCTGCCTTAACCCAGTTGTCATAGAGTGCCTGCAGCCGTTCCTTGTACTTGTTTGCAAGGAGGTTTTCTAAGATTGACTCACGCAGATTATCGCCAAACTCGTCTGTCATGTCCGAGAAGGTCGCGCTCATGTCTGTCACTAACGACTTGAACGAGTCAAAGAACGCATCGAACGACATGCCGGTGAAGGTCTCTTGCATGGCTTTCTTGTTCTCCTCTAAGGCGTCACCGCATTCTATTATCTTGTTCAGATATTCCTGCACGTCCTTGTCAAGCTTGGTCCAGAACAGCGGCGCTTCTTCCTTCAAGGTGGTCAGCTGCTTTGCGGACAGGTTGAACAGGCCTGTCATCCTGCCGCCTACTACGTCCTCATAGTTAAAGCCTGCCTCTCCTGCCGCTCTGGCCACATCTGCAAGAATGTCGCTTGTCATGCGCTTACGCTGACGAACACCGATAGAGTGGCTGCCTGCTGATGCTCCTGCGTTAAGACGTTCCTTGCCAAGTGCTCGCAGGGCTTCTACTTCGTTGCCGTAGATTTCCTCTATCTCCTTGGCTGTCTTTCTCGCTTCGTCTCCGTAGCTGATGCTGACGTATTCTTTCTTCTTCGCTATTATCTCATCCCATACTACCGACAGCTTTTCGTACTGCTCAACCATCTTGTTATACTGGGTGTAGTCTGCACCGAATAGACCATCAAGGGCTTCTACAACCTTGGAAACTCCTTCTACTACCTGCATCGTTCCGCCTACTATGTCGCCCGACATGATACGGCCCACACCGGCTGCTGCTATGCCTACGCCTTCTATGCCATCTACAACCTTGCCAGCTTTCTCAGCAAATTCATCGCTGCCGAAAATTGTTCCGAGGTTATTAGTAAACTGCTTGACGTGCGGTGCGAACGAGGCGACAGCATTGCCAATTTGGGTGATTCCTTTGCCCGTGTCGGTCTTCATCGTCTTGAAGGCGTCTGACATATCCTTTTCGAATGTCTTCCATGGCGACTGCTTCGCCACCTCGTCCTTCAGGTCCTTGATTCCGTCTCTGAGGTCTTTCAGCGCCACCTCGCCTTTACGAAGTTTCTCTATTTCGGCATCAGAGAAACCAAGACCTTTCAGCATGTCCTCTTTCTCGGCAAACGGGATTGGCTTCTCCATGATACGGAGCATCTCTTCATACTTGTCAATAATTGTCTGCAATTCGTTGACGGTCTTCTTTGATGCATCGCCGAACAGGTCTGCCATGTGCTGTGTGACTCCTTTATACTGCTCGTCAAGTTCCTGCAGCTCCCGTGACTTCTCTGCTTCTGCTGAGTCTTTCTTCGTCTGTTTTGCCGTTTCGGTCAGTTCTGCGTTGTTGTCTATCTCTTTCAGCGTGCGCTGATACTTCATATCTATTGCTCGCTTCTTCTCTTGATAGTCGCCATATTCACGCAGATACTCCTCCAGTGTTTCCTGCTCGATAGCCTTTTCTTTGTCTGCAAGGTCTTGCTTCTGCTGTATACGCTTGTCGTTAGCATTCTTTATGCCCTTATTCAGTGCATCAGCCTGTAATTGCGTCAGCCCTCCGTAGTCTTTGCCCTCGATCGTCACGCTGTTCGTTCCGTCAAGTCCTGCTGTCTTGTTCGCCTTTGCCCACTTTACCGCCTGTGCGCTGATAGCATTGAGTTCTTTTTTATGCTCATTGTCTATCTCTGCCATGCGCTTGTCGTGGCCTTCTTTCATCAGCGCAATGCGCTCTTGGTCGTTGCGCTGCTGCATTCTCAGCAGTTCCTGGTATACGGCCTCGCTGGCTTGTAACTGACGTTCAAGTTCTTGTTTACCATCATCCTTTCCCGTTCTTTTTTCCTTTTCTTTCTTCTTGCTGCTTGTCGTTGACTTTGGGTTAATGCGCTTGTCAAGTTGTGACAGCATTGACTCTATCTGCTCAGCATTAACGTCACCAAGTCCAGCCACACGCACACGCTTATAATTCCCTTTGAGCCGTTTCTGTGCATTCTGTAGCACATTCTGCCATCGTTTCGCATCTTCTTTATCTCTGTCTGCAATGGAATTGATAAAGTCGTCCACAGAGTTCTGCGTGCGCTGATTACCAGCCTCCTGCTTGAACATTTGTGACTTCTTGCGGAAGTATTCTGCCTTTTCCTTTGCTCCCGAACCACCAATGATTTCCCACATAGAATGCTTGTCGAAGAATTCATCATTAGCAGCATCTAATATCTTCTTCTCTTCTGGCAAAAGTTGTTCAGTACCATTTTTGTTTCTTCTAACCTTCTCGTATATCTCCGCATATCGAGCATACTTCTGCGCCTTATCTTCCGATGTTGACACACGTTCTTTGCCTTCAAGTGCAGCAAGTTCCCTCCTAAGGCCGATAAGGTCACGTAGATGTCCTTTCTCGTCAATATACTTGCGGAATATATTGCGATATTCTTCACCGAGCGAATACAATGCCCTCTCCCTGTCCGCAACCGATGACGCATCGTCTTGATAAAGGGCTATTGCTTCCTCTATCTTACCGTTAAGTTCTTCTTGCTTGCGCTTAGTCTCTTCTAACTCTTTGTTAAAGTCCTTGACCGCAAGTTCTGCACCTGTCGCTGCTGTCGCTACCTTGTATATGGCTATGCCAAGCGCACCTATTGCCACACCTGCTAAGACATAAGGATTAGCAAGCATCGTCTTATTCAACAACGCTTGCGCTACTTGCATCAGTTGAACTTGCTTGCGCAGGAGTTGTGTCTTGATAGAGTACCCTGCTGCACTTGCCGCTGCTACATTGTTAGCAGTTACTGCGACCATGCAAGCAGCCTTGTAAGACCCGAACATGACAATAGCCTGCCCGACAGCACTCGCCACTTCTTCTATATTCTCAGTAAGCGCATCCAATGCTTCTGTAGCCATCTTTGCGCCTTCTACAACAGAATCCTGCGTCAGTTCTCCTATGCGGTTATATAGCTTATCAAGCGAACCTTCCATGTTCGATAAAGCACCGCCCATAGAATCGCCCATACTTGTCAGCATGCCGTGGAACTTTCCGCCCTCGCTTGTCGCTGACTTGAATGCACCTTCAAGCATCTCAACAGTAATCTTGCCCTCTGCCATATCCTCTTTAAGGTCACCAAGATTGCGACCAGTCTTGCGTGCTATCTCGGCAAGAGGGTTAAATCCTGCGTTAATCATTTGCAACAAGTCTTGCCCCATCAGTTTGCCCGTACTTGATGCCTGCGAGAATGCCAATGCTAACGACTGCAGCTTCTGTGCATCGCCCATGGAGATGTCGCCGAATTGCTTCAAGAGTGGCACAACTTTCTCCTGCTCGATATTGAACGCAAGCATCGTCTGCGCCGCCTTTGCAAGGTCTTTCTCCAGCAGTGGTGTCTGCTGGCCGAACTTGACTATCTCGTCATACATAGCCTTGCCGGCTTCCTCAGAGCCAGTAAGTGTCTTGAACGAGATTTCCAACTGCTCCATTTCCTTGCGCACATTGATTACCTCGTTCGCAAACGCACGTATGCGGTCAACAGCAAATAGTCCTGCCATCGCCTTTGCTGCCATGCCAAATGCACTGTCCGATGTCTTCCCAAGTTTGCCAACCTTATTCTCTAACGACTGGACTTCCTCGCCCATGGTGCCTATCTTGCCAGGCAACTTGTCAAATCCGCTGCCCGGCGTGCCTATCTTGTCTATCTTTGATGACAGCTTGTCTATCTGCTCGCCCATGGTGCCTATATTCTTGTTTATCTCGTTGGCTACACGATTGAAATCTGTGCCGTCAGCACCTATCGAAAACCATAACTCACCTTCTTTTGCCATTTCCTTTACTATGCGTTATCGAATGCGTTCGCGTACTTGGCGACTGCATCACGGTAGTTCATCATTGCCGCACTGCGGTCCGTCGGGACTCCGCTCATGCGTAATTCTTCCTTGCTGAGACTAATTGTCGTTACCTCGTCATCATGCAGCAATTTCAAGTTGACAAGGCTTATGCCCCACATTACATACTGAAAAGTCCATCCATACTCCTTGCAGAAATGGCCAATCAGAGAGCCGTATATGCTGCGCCCGCCAAAAGTCAGACTGCCGCCATGGTCATCGTTCTTCATCTTCGTCTCTATGGCACGGGCGAGCCAGCGCCTCTCGTCTGTGATGCCTAAAGCTTCTTCTATGTCATCAACACTGCTCTGTATCTCGTTTATGATATATATCAGTATGCTCGCCATGTCGGCAAGTGGCATGTAGGAGTTTAGATAGTTCGCTAATTTCGCTATGCGTGGCTCATTGTATATCTCTTCCTTGGTCCTGCATGTACGGTAGGCTATCAGTACGCACACCTTCATGCGGTCATCATTACACACACGGAGTATCTCGCCTTCTGCCGAGAGATTAGCCAGTTCATGGTCTACGCTTAGGTCTCTCAGAAGGGGAGTACACACTTGAATCATGCCTAATGTGGCAGGATTCAAAAAAAATGGCTTACCCTTGACGTAGAAACACCTCGGGCGTTCTGTCATAGCGTAAGCCATCTTGTTTATCGCTTGGTTTCTGTCCATCATAATAAGACGGATTTGACATTTATTCTGCTGATCCAGGGTCGCTGAATGTCAGGTTGTAACCTTCACCGCTCTTCACGGCTGTGATAACCTTCCAGCAGATGCTTCGATAGTGGTCAATACCGTCTATTGTGACTTTGGCATTTGCGTCACCCTCTGGTATTACGCAAGAGTGTGTGTACTGGGTCGCGCCACCTTCCTGCGAACCAAGAGATTCCTCTGCCGCAATTGTGGTCTTGCCACAATAGATTCCTTGAACTTCTGTGTCTTCTGCAGGCTGGATAGCAAGGGCATAGTTGCCGATAACCATACCGTCCACTGTCTTGTCTGCAAGAGGATGTTTCTCGCCCTTCTTTTGGAAAAGAGCATACACCACTTCGTAGGTACTCTTTGCACGCTTAGAGTCTACTACACCGCCGCCTTCTTCCTTTGCTTCAAGCTTCTCGCCCTGCGTAGGGTTGAGCGCCACTGTCTGCTCCTTTGGAGTAGGGTAGAGTTGCCATGTTGTAGCATCTGCGTCCAAGTCCTTTACGAATACATTATATTTTCCCCAAGGTAGAACCATAATTTAATTGTTTTTAATCCGTTAATACTTTGAATTCTAATCTTATTGTAAAGCAATGCTGGTCTAATTCTCTGACAGCATACGCTTTTGCTGTTGTGGTGGTCCGTACATGATAGTCGCTTCCACGAAAATCTTCTACCAAGTCCTGCACAAGACTTTCAAGCACTCCTATGCGCTCATGGTGTATCACCAGTTCGCCCGTCTTTGACGGCACGTCCTTGACGTACACGTTGACATGAACAGCGCCCTCTTGCACCTGCCCGTCCATACCGCCGACAAACTCCACGATAATATCCTCTTCGCGCCTGTTAGCAGGACGTGTGCCTGGTCTGTACAACTCGCCTTTAATTCTCTTGCCCAGTGCGCTCGCCCTGACTGTCTTAAAGAAGAATCCTTCTATCTCGTTTGATGTGCGTATCATTTCTTGAATAGCGGCTTTATCAGTTTTTCTGCGAGACGTTCTGCCTCCTTCCATGAAGTGAACAGAACATCCTTGTTATGTCTGAACTCTACATACTCGGCATAATCCATTCCTGCCGTAACTATAAGAACCATACCTTTGCTGTTGGATGACGCTATACGGTTAAGTACTGTCTTCGCCGTACTTTCACCCTCTGCCCCGTTTCCTTCCGGGCCAGAATGCCGCTCGGTACGTCCCGATTTTACCACTTGCCCGTTGTCAAGTATGACGTAACCTATAGAACTGCGGAGGTTGCCCGTCCTGTCGCCCCATGTGTTAGCCCTCGTCTTGTCGCGCGCTACCTTTACTGCGTGTTCGCCGATGTAACTTAGCTGCTGCAGCATGATTGCGCGAAGCCTGTCGTCCATAACCGCAGACATGTGCGCCTGAACGTCGCGGACTTCCGTAGGGTTGTTCATATTCCACCTTCTCATACTATTATCTGCATTCTGCCCATGCCAGGCATGTGTTCTGCCGAGAGTATGTCATATTCTCCAAGGTCCTCATCGAACCTCTCAAGACGCACTCGTCTCGCTTTGCCGCAGATCGGACGTTCCAACAGAACCGTGAAGGATGCGTGGCGATACTCTCCGCCATCATAGACTCCCTTGCGGGTGTCTGTGTTGGTCTTGATGTTACACGGAATAGGCTCTGACCAGTCTTGTTCGGCTGGTTCTATCTCGCCCATATCGTTGTAGCCGCCGCCTGTCACTCTCAGTATGGATATGTAGCCATTCGTACGCATATCACCACAGATTAGTGCCGTTACTTACTACTCTTACATAGTCGGAAAGAATATCGTCAGCGTCAAGCCCGTAGTCAACGCACCACATGCGGATATTCCGCACTATTTGGTCTCGGTCTACGGACACGGAGATTCCCTGCTCGTTGCGACTGGTCTCTACATATCCCATTACCAGCTTGACTGCAATCTTAAGCAGCGTGGCATCTTTCCGACTCGCATAGTCATTGCCATCCATGTCTTCATTCATGAGCATAAGACGCATGGTAGGCTCATCGGGATAGAACGAGCTGGCTATTGCATTGCAAAGGGACTTGAGCGCCTCGATATTCTTCATAACTTACGACTTTGTTTTGAGTGTGTAAATACCATTCATTTCGGTAATCACTGGGAGAGCGAATACCTCTGCCTTTGTGAACTCAACACCATTGCTGCCCTGTGTCTCGCCAATACCCCACTGTGACACACGGATGCGTCCGTAGTTTGAGTAGGCTACTCCAGGATCTGTCTTCAACTCGTTATTCGCCCATGCATTCTTGACAATACCAAGCTTGCCATTAGGGATGAATACCATGTTGTCAGCGTTCCATGGGCTGTAAGGAGTGCGGTTCTTGCCATTCTGAATGCGAACCTGTCTACGAATTGGCACAAATACAGGATAGTCATTCTCCTGCATGTAAGCATTGAGGTCCTTCAGCTGAACAATCTTAGACGACTTGTCTGAACCCCAAATCATCTGCTTGATTTTCTTCGAGCGGCACATGTAAGATATCTTTGCTGGTGAGCAGAGCACCTCGCCGAACACGGTCTTGTCCTGCGCTGCATCTATGACGCCCTGAATGTCCTCAAAGCAGTCAACAGTTTCAATGTTCTCGTCAGTCCATGCTGTCTTAGACGAAGCGATGTTTTCCGCAGGCTGATTGAAGTTAATCAGACCACGCACACCACCCTCAGGGTTGATTGTGTCATCAAGTTCCACCTTACCCTCGTTAGAGAGAGCACGAAGGAAGAGGATGTCAAGCTTCGCAAGAACTGAGTCCACTACTGTCGTGACATTGCCCCACATGAGGTTAATCATCTGCTGCGCCTTTACCTTGTCTGAAAGCGATTTGCTGTCGAGCAACTGCAGAATCTTGCGGTAATCCTGTATTGTCATCGGAAGGGTGATGGCATGGTTAAGGATGCGCTCCTTAACTGTCTCAAGACCCTCTGTGCCAAGGATTGCCTCCTTAGAGTTGTCACCTATGGTTGGTGCAGCAACAGTGATGTTGTACTGCCCGATGAGCTCCTCGAAGTCAAGACCGATTGTTGGGACATCCCAGTCACAATACTTGTCGAAGATAACATTATCGAACAGACGCTTGTTCAACTCTGTCGCAGCGTCAAAGCGAATCTGAACGTTCTTCGTCAGATCGCCGAAAATAGAACTATACATTACTTCTGCCATATTCTATTACTGCTTAATGAACAAAATGTTCGGGTTAGACTTAAGGCATGGACCATTGAGCCAGTCTTCAAGAATTGGAAGATTGAGGCTCGGATAAAGCACTACGGCATCGTATGCCACGTCAAGAGTAGGAAGCCCCTTGCCTGTAATCTCCAATACCGCACCGACAACCATGTTTGGCACAGGCTGCCCGTTAATTACTAACACATCACCTGCTGTAAGGCCTGTGATTGCCGCAGAAAGGTTAAGCACATCGTACTCGGTGTTAGATGTGTCTACGCTTGATACAGTCGCTGTAGCGTCTGCTGCACCGTTCTTGACAACCACGTCACCAGCCACGAAAAGATGACCCTTTGCCACACGTACAAGCTTGGTTGTGCCACCCTCAAGTACAGTTGTTGCCTTGCAGACTACTGCGCTCATTGTGGCGAAATCAACCGTAACTGGTGTGCCACGGTGTATGACAGTACCGACAGGGAAATTCTGCGTTAGCTTGAAACCTCCAGGCAGAATCTTGCATTCGCCTCTCCATATCTCTGGAGTATGGCCAGAATACTTTGTTTTCTTAAATTCGATTGCCATTTCTTTGTTTTTTATGTTATGAGCTTATTTGTTTGGCAGGCTCTCTGCCCATGACTTCGCCGCTTCTTTCATGGCTGTCTCTCGAGAGCCCGGTTCATGCGTTTGCTCTTTCTGCATGAGATTGTTGTTCACCAATTCCTGCTTGTAGTCCGCAAGCTCCTTGTCGATGTCCGCATCATCCGCAAATGATACTCGCTTCATCAGGTAATCCGGTATTCCAAGCTCCTTGGCTTTGGTAGCGATTTCTGTTGCTCGGGCAGTCTTGGCTTTCTCCGCCTTTAGAGCATCGTTCTCATCCTGCAATGCCTGCAGACGGGTGTCGAATGTCTCCATCTGTTTTCTGAACCACTCCGGCACTTCATCGCTGTCGTTGTCGTCATCTTCGCCCTCTTTCTTAGATGGCTTTGGCTGCGGCTTCTTTCTCGTCTTCCTTGTTATCTCTGCCTGCATTGACTTGGCAAATGGCACAAGCGAATCCGCTTTCGCTTCGATAACTTCATCTGAAGCATTCTCTTCCAGACCCTCGATACCCAACTGTGCGAGTTCTTCGATTGCCTTGGCTGATAATCCCATGTCCTTACATTTCGCAGTCATGGTCTTGATAAGTTTCTGAATCATGTTTTGCAAATTTAGATTGATGCTGCAAATATATATCTTATACATAAAAAAATGCTCGTTTTCCTTAAAAATTAATACAAATAACAAGAAATTTATATTTTTTTTTTCAAAAAACTTGATATTTTCTTGCATATATCAAGATTTATGTGTACCTTTGTACCACAAAACAAACGAATAAACAACTAAACAATAATCATTATGAAAACTTACAAAGTCACATTCTTCGAAATGAATCTTGATATTAATTCGATTGAAACTTATCACAACATGGGGGAGTGATTACGATGTCGCGCTCCTCGTTGCATCTAACATCTGCACAAAGGGGCTTCTTCCGCTTGTTAAGTGTTTCGTGAATGGAGAAGAATGTACTGAAGCATTCAACTGCTTGCTCAAGTATCGCATTAAGGATATAACAAAAAATATGCGCTCTTTAACTGAACCGAACTTTCAATACACAAATAATTAACTTACAAAAACACTTAAGACTATGACATTATCAGAAGTAAAAGAAATTGTTTCTGTTCTTACAGAAGAACAACAGCAGTTGTTAAAGGACACAATAAGGTACGGTTGTTGGGGTGACAGCGATTATGAGTTCCTAACAGAGAATGGGGATATAGAGACCGTCTCAATGTTCGGTTACTGCACAAATGATGCAAAGTTAGCAGGACATTTCTCTGGACGTAAAATTTCTGCGATGTTCCGCTCAATATATAGAAAACTTTGCCCTGAACATTATAACCAGATAGGCAGATACATTTCTCACTGCAGCGACTGGTGGGGTGATGGAACTGGAGATATGCTATTCATACGACATTCTGCATGCGATGCTTTCGAAGAATGGGCAAGACAATAAAGGTGATTCCGAACGGGCGGACGTGAGAGGTTCAATGCCTCTCCACCTACAAGCATCATGATGAACGGCTGGGGCATTTTCTTTGCCAGTTTCTTGGAAGAAACGGAGACGTCAGCACTCACGCTGAAGCCTGGAGAACACCACGCCAGTCAAACCGCAGGAGATAGCGATAACAGCCCAGTTAGCTTCTATGACTGTGACAGGAGAGGGCAAGCAACCGCCAAGAGAGTAACATTGGGCGATAAAGGAAAGCGCAACACCCCGAAAAATATTAACACTACAATTAATTACTACAACTATGACACACGAAGAATTAGCAAAAGAATTTCTACAGCTCATGGAGCCTGTAGATGGTTGCAAGAATTATGAGCCTACAAACATCATAATAGGCATCCGCCTATATGGTGTTGACGTGGAGACAATCCACGTTAATGAGTATGGCGGAAGATATAGCAATGAAGACAATCAGTATATACCTTTTTGTTGCCTATCAAATGACGCTATGGAGTTTATCAAGACTTGTTACTCTAAAGGGGAACATATCATAAATATTAAGTTATGACAGACGAATACGGAGCGCAAAGGCACATCCTGCCAAAGCAAGAACTTGAACGACTCTACCGATCGTTAGACAATTTCGTGGCAGACTTGACTGTCGAGGAGTTTCGCAATAACCAAGATGCGATTAACAGAGTCAAGACATTGATACACCAAAGAATAAGAGATTAATATAAAAAATGCAAATATACTGCTCAGTATTCCTTGATTTGGAAAGAAAGCAGTATATTTGCACTCAGCAATACTGAAGTATGGAAAGAATACATCTCGCAAAGAAAGAGAAGATTGTATTGCGCCATGTAGCCGAGAAAGGTGGCGAAGGTCCTTGGGAACTGCCTATGCTGCAAGTCAAGTGCGCATTGTACCGTCTCAGAGAAAAAGGGCTGATTTACTGCATCGTTAACTTCGACGAAGCAGTTGATGCACGGCTGACGCTATGTGGTCGTTATTACATAGAGCAAAACCCCAAACTGA
>JAZUMR010000072.1:0-42336 GCA_045603685.1 Prevotella sp. | reverse complement strand
AGATAGATGGAGGTAGAGGGAGATAAATGACATTTGTTTTGATGCAGAACACCAGCTTGCCAAAGTATCGTCCTCTATCTTCGACGCCGAAAGCGGCATATCTTCCTGTAACTTCCTATATCTTCTTAACATCCGAAACTTGTCTACTCGTCAACTAAATCATTTCAGCAGATAAATTATTACAAAGAAGGAGAATGCCCACAAGGCTATGATAACCTGCAGGAAACGGTCTTCGAGCAAAAGACGTGTGGGGTCGCCGCTGCGTTCGTCTACGGCTGTCAGCTGCATGTATCTCATCAGCCCGGCTATAACGAATATGGTGGTCAGATAGAGATAAGGGAAGTGTATGCGTGCTGTCACTTCTGGGGAGAGCGTGTACATGATGTAGCACACGAGCGTGACTGCCGCAGTGACTGTGATGCTCTGATTAATGAAGGTCATGTTGTAGCGATGCGTGTTATGACGCGGCGCCTCGCCCGTCCGACTCATAAGCAGCACATCGTCCCTGCGCTTGGCGAGAGCAAGAAGGAGCGTGAGGAGGAACGTCATCAGCACAAGCCACTGCGACGGTATGATGCCCGTGGCCATGCTTCCGGCAAGAACTCGCAGGACAAAGCCTACAGAGAGGATTATCACATCGACTATGGCGAACCGCTTCAACAGACGGCAGTATGCTATATCCATGAGGAAATAGAGGACTATGACTATAGCAAGCGCACCGCTTCTGCTCCCAACGGCAATGACCATTGCGGCGGAGAGAACCATCATGACGCCCATAATGACATAGGCGGCAGAGACAGACACTGCGCCTGACGCAATGGGCCTGTGGCATTTCACAGAGTGACGGCGGTCGTCCTCCACATCGATTATATCATTATAGCAGTATATGGCAGACGCTGCAAAGCTATAGGCAAGGAATGCCAGGACTGTATCTGCAAGCAGACAAATATCAGTAAATGCTCCTCCGAAAAACAACGGCAAGAACACAAACATGTTTTTTACCCAGTGTGACGGTCTTGTCAGACGAATAATGTTCTTCATATACAATATTTATTTAACTTTCGCAAGTTTCGCTTGCCTTGTAGATAGAGGGAGGTAGAAGGAGGTAGAAGGAGGTAAATGACATTTGTTTTGATGCAGAACACCAGCTTGCCAAAGTATCGTCTTCTATCTTCGCCGCTGAAAGCGGCATATCTTCCTTTAACTTCATATATCTTCTTGACATACGAAACTTGAATACCTTATAATAATATGCTAAGCCTCGCACAGAGTAGCTGGGAATATGAGCCATGAGTGGACTTCACACCATATAGTGCTATGTTTCGCCTCCATCACGCTCCCTTTGCTTCGCAATTTACACTCACGTATGATTCAATCCTTTCTCTTTAATCCTTAATCATTCCTCTATAATTCATAATCCATCCCTTTTATTCTTTCCTCTTTGTTCTTTCCTCACTTCACCTTATCCAGTATCTTCTGGAGCATCCATGCCAAGGGGAAGGAGATGGCAACGGTAGCAAGGAATGTTGGCCAATAGCCGAGATGGTATTGCGACAGCGGCTTCAGCACAAACTCAGAGTGTATGAGATATATCTCAAGCGATATGCCTCCGACCCACACCATTGCAGCATTGAACCATCGCGGCGTATGCTCAAGCATACGTGTCAGCAGCAGGAGCGATGTTATTGTCAAGGGAATATACAGCATACGCTCTAAGAATAGCGGAAAGCGTCCGTGCCGCATCTGCTCCAGCCAGATACATGCGCTAAGGCTGACGGCAAAAAGCAGGAGAATCATCCATATCGCATTGCCAGGTATGCTCTGCCTCGTCCTGACGCTATCTGCTATATTTATGCCGAGGAGGAAAATCGGTACACGGCTCCAGAATATCTCGATATGACCGACAGCCTGATGCACTGGAGTGACATACTGCATGATAACGCACCACATCAGAGGCAATACCACCATCCAACGGTATACGGGCCATCGTCTGATCATCTCCATGTATGGCGGTGCAATGACATAGAGCATCATGATGGCAGGGACATACCAGAACGTCAGTTCGTCATGCTGCCAGAACCCCCAGTTGATAAGTACATCGCCAAAAAGGTCTATCCACTGCTCCATGGTGTGCGAATCGTGTTTCAGGAAGCGGGGCACATAATAGAGCGCAGCTATGAGAATCCATACAGGATATACTCGTTTCAGGCGTCGCCAGTAGAAAGCTGCCCATCGTCTGACAAACCCTGCCGGGCTATTCTGCTCCTTCATCCACGAAAACCACAGGCCTATACCAGACAGGAACATAAATATATCCACGCCGATGTTTCCCATGCGGCGCAGTCCGAAGAACGCGTCTGAGCGCGGCAAGCCTACATGGAACAGCACAATGAAAACCATTGCGAGCCCCATGTGCTCAGCACGGAACTTACTAAGCCCTGAAAATTCGATTTCCCTAAGTTTCATCTTATCCTCTATTTCCTATATTCTAATGCGCATTCCAGTTCTGTCAGCACTGCCACCGCTAACGGTTAGCCCCATTCTGCCCACAATCGAGACTGCCTGTCAGCACCATGCAAGACACAGACTAAGCAAAGACTACGGGTAGACGACTGCAGGTCAGGAATGGCAAAACGCAGTTCCTGCATCGTTCATCCCTGCTCATTCACACCTCTTCTGCCAGAAGACAGAGTCCTTACTTCTCTTTTTCTCTGTCCGCCGCATATATCTGGCGAATCCTTTCTGCGAGAATCGTAGCATAGTGAAGGTCATCGCCCACGGGCACAGTTATAATCTTATGCGGATAGTCAGCACTTTTCACAATCACCTGATATTCATTAGGTAATTCAGCAGGTGCATAGTTATTGAATGTAACACACCCGATGTCATCGCGCGCAATGTTTATGTCGCCCTGTATAATACAGTCGCGATAAAGCTCCACGGGCATATAGTTGCGAAGCGTCATGCTGAATGCAGGCATGATAACATCTATCGGCTCGCCATGCCCCTCTGTCCCTGCCGCCTTGCCGTCCACTCCATCTGCGCTCTTCCCTCCATGTTTCTTCATAATAATATTCGCAAAGACAAGAGCAATGCCAAAGAATGCGAAAATGCCGAGATAGTAAAAGATAGTAGTCTGATCCATAACCTTAGTCGTTTCTATTATTATTTCCTATTACAATAATCATTCCATGAGCTGCAGCCATAACGCCCAGTACTGCAGGCAGCACGCCACATACAGCCGCGGCGTCGCATCCGGTTGCACGCCCCTTAGCCGATACGCATCATCCTGCATGCATGAAGCCGTTGCACTCCTTAGCCCAAAGCCGTCGAAAGACTATAAGGAAGCAATCCTTCGGCAGCATTGCCATGCATGACATGTAGGCGGCAGCCGCCCGTGCGGCAATCATTTTTTCTTCAGCATGAGCTTAATCACATAATCAAACACCACGGCGAGAACAATGGTTGCCACCAGATAGAGCAGCAGTCCGGCGTATATTTCGCCACGGTGAGATATCGGTATGAGCACCTTACGCGTTATGGCGTGGCACACGAACATGGCGGCAGAGATATTACCCACCCATGCCAGCATCCTGGTCACAGCCAGAGGCATGCTCTTAACAAGGCAGAACACGCTGATGCAGACAAAGAACGGCACAAGTATCCACAGGAAGAAATCAGTGCTGAGAGCCAGGCACATAATCATGGCAAGCAGCGACAGCACTGCATACTGCCACGGCGCAGTCTGCTTAGCGTACATATTACGTGCGAAAAGCAGTCCGAAGATGAAGACAGGCAGTGCTCCGAAGATGTTATACCTGTACCAGTTGAGCGCGCCACCCGCAGGGTCGAAGAACAGCTGTGCGAAGAGAGTCACAAGCAGAATAGCAAACGCCATCCTTCCCCTCGCCCATCTTGAGAGTTTTCCGCTGACAGACCCTTTGCCGCAATACAGCACCAGGCGGTAGAAGATATATATCTGCACCATCAGTCCGAAGTACCAGAACGGACCGGGCCAGATGACCTTGTCTGGTTCGGGATTCAGATTATTCAGCATCAGCAGCTGGCCTACGACATCGCCAAATTCGTAATGCCGCGGACGAGGAGTCATATAGTCGACAAGCACGAAGGCAGAGTAGCCCACCGCCATCATCACGAACAGTTTCTTGCAATGCGCCACAATAAACTGCCATGCGCTGTCCTGCGGCTTCGGATGAGCAGGACTCTCTCCGCTCATACATACCGGCTTCTCGTATTTCACAACCAGTCCGTATGCGCTGAGAAACAGAAATACCGGCACGCCATAGTGTCCGAAGAACGACAGCAGATGTGCAAATATTTCGTATGTAGGCGCTGCCAATTCCCTCAGCAGCTGGTCGACATTATACTGATTATAGGTGAACTCATTCTCCTTGACCATCGGACGCAGCCAGTGCGTATAGTTATGAAGAACTATGCCAAGAATGGCAATGCCACGCATAGCGGCAGATTGTTGTCGTGTTATCAGCATGCTATTCCCTTTCTGCTTGTTTATATGGTTATACTTAATTCTTGCAAAAGCCCCAGACAAAGCCAGTCACCGTAAGGCAGCCTGTCATTCAGCCATCAGCACGTCGTAGTCTGTCTGGTTCTTCAGTATTCTCGGCCGTTGCTCGTTATACTCGGGCGACAGAATATTGAGGTCCGGGCGGTAATACGGTGCATGTATTCCAGCAAGATACATCAGCAAATGCGGCAGTGCATCTGTCATATACCGGCGGCTGGCAGCCTCTCTGACCTGCTGCCATACGTCAGGATGATTTCTGCGATACTGCTCCGAAGCCCATATCCAGAACGGAATTTCAAACTCCTCTCTCGCCAGACGCTTTATGATTTTTGTAGAATGCATGCGTCCGGAGAAGTGAGGCAGCTGACGAGAATGAACCTCTTCGCCGTGGTCAGGCATATATATGACTATGGCATCCTTCTTTTCAAACAGGCGTATCATCTCTGTCACGACAGAATCGTTATACAGTGTGGCGTTGTCATAGTTGCAGAGATTGCGTTTCCATCTGGGTTTCAGGTCGGTGCGGTCAGCGTAGTCGTTGACGGTAAAGTGCTTTTTCGAGTTCGGACACCTGATTCTGTAGTCCTGATGCTGACCTATAAGATGGAATATTGTGAGATTGCCACGCTGCAGAGTATCGCCCTTCTGCCTGCGCTCCTCAGCCAGTTTGCGGTAGTCATGCAGCAGTCCTTCGTCGAAGACGTGCAGTTTCTTGTTGCGAGCATCAAACTGCAGCTCTGACAGAGTCGGGTCATTGAGGAAGAATCCTCCGCTGAAATCATACACAGCCTGCTTGGCTTTCGGCAGGAACTCGTTTGTCAGGAACGACACATGATAGCCTGCACGGCGGAACACCTGTGTGAACAGCGGATAGTCACACCATGCGCCACTGTCGCCTACGGTGTATGTCGACATGAAATGCTTGAAGACATAGCTTGTAAGATTCCACGGCGAGACCACATCATCGAAGGCAATGAGCGAACCATCCTTCTGGAGCTGCAACTGGTGCGGTGTCGTCTCGTATTCATATCCATACAGCTGCGAATGACGCTTATTGTACGCCTCGCCGATAATGAGCACTATTTCGGGCGATGTGAATGAGCAGCTGTCCACCTGCACACTCTCCGCCACCTCATGCAGTATGTCTATCTGCTGTGCCGCCAAGCTGTTGGCACGCATGCTGAACACCAGCCTGTACATTGGCAGGAACTGATTTCCACGGTCTTTCTCCGTCAGTTTGTGCTCCACCTCCCCCAGTGTCCGCTTGCTCATCAGGACATACAGTTCCTTGAGATTCTTCTGGCTGAAGAACACCGAAGCAGCAAGCAGCACAGCGACAGCCACGCTCCACAGCGCCGCAGTCCTCCCGAACCATCCTGCCGCTCGGTCCTCCATCCGGCAGAGCCATGCCGGACGCCGCAGACAGCGATGGAGAGTCCACAGTAGATGAATAAGCATGACGAGCAGAACCCATCCGACATTGCTCAGCAGAAGGTCAGGCGTGACGTACGAAGAGAAAAATTCGCCCGCCTCTCGAGGGTCGGTCTCATTGATAAGCATGAGTATGGAAGGATTCAGCGCCGACTCGAATTTCACGAAACAGTATACATCTGCCACCGACACTGCGTATGCCACGACATAGAATATGCCGCGGACAATGCGTCTGACGGTCTTCGGCAGCAATGCCAGCACTGCCGCCATGGCATAGAGCCACAGCGCCAGCTCCCACCAGGAGTGCTCATACAGACGCTGCTTCCAGTGGAAATTGACAGTACATACCGCCGCCACCATGCCCAGGGCATACATAAAGACAAAGAATTCTGCATTCTTCGCTATTGGCGTTACAAGTATTTTCTTCCAGTTAGACATTGTTCTTACGATTGGAAAGTGAGTGCTGAGAGATTCCGTCTACAGTCTGCCGGCATCATTATGCCTATACAGCCCATGGCTCTCAATATATTCTTTTACCTCCGGAGCAACCATTGCGCCTATGTCTTCGCCCTGCGACACCATCGAACGTATCTCGGTGCTGCTGATGTCATAGGCCTTGCCTTCCACTATCTGCACCCTTTGCTGCTTCTCGCCTATGCCTTCAGCAAACAGGCGGCTGACAGCCTCGGGCGTCTGCACCGGGCTTCCCGGACGCGGATAGACCACAACGGGATGATGCGCCAGTATCTCTTCATACATGGCCCACTTGTCGAAGGATGCCCAGTTGTCGCCGCCTATTATCAGCGAGAATGTCTTATCTGGGTATGCCGTGCGCAGGCTGCGCAGTGTCATGTATGTATACGTAGGTTTAGGCAGTCCGAACTCATAGTCCGAAGCCTCCAGCCCGTCTCTGTCCCTAAGCGATATCTCCACCATTGCATAACGATGATGGTCAGCAGAGAGTACTCGCCCCTGCTTCCAAGGATTCTGCGGAGTGACCAGAAACCAGATTTCGTCCAGGCTGGTCTTCTCTAATAGGGCTGCGGCAAGCTCTATATGCCCTATGTGGGGAGGGTCAAACGTACCTCCGAAAAGTCCTATGTTCATACGCTGCTGATACTTTCTTGCTCTTCGCTTTTATCGTGTTTTCTTCTACGTTTTAGTGTCTGCATGTGTCATTTTTGACGTTTCAGACACGTCTGCCCTATATCCTGTGGGCTGAAAGGCTACCTTTTACTCTGCAAAAAGCAGCGAATCATGGTGCAAGAAGCACTGAATGGCGGTGTCATCCGTAGCTTCTTACGTGCTCATTCGTAGCTTTTTGCATGCAGGAAAGTGGCGTTTTAACGTCTAATTTCGCACAACACGCTATCCATCAAGCATTTACACCGCTGCCAATTTTCTGCGTTTTTTCACACCACAGAGCCATGATGCGTCTGCCACGGCCTGTTTTCTGGCGAACGACATGTCAAGAAAGTGCCAGCAGGATTACTTTCTGATACTTTCTTGACATGGCGGGCTGTGCGTCTTGCGGCAGTTCTGCAGCCGCGGGAGAGCACAGACTGTCTTCCGCCAGTTACTCTTCGAGGAAACGGCTGACAATGCTTAGCGTCTCCTGCTTGGCTGTATCAAGGTCGTCGTTCACGACTACGGCATCGAATTTCGGAGCGAACGTGAGTTCGTACTCTGCCTTGGCAAGACGCTGCTCGATTACCTCCGGAGCATCTGTAGCACGTGCCACGAGACGGCGGCGCAGCTCCTCGACTGACGGCGGCTGTATGAATATGCTCAACGCCTGTGAGCCGTACTGCTCCTTTATGTTGCAGCCGCCCTTCACATCGACGTCGAACACTACGTTCTCGCCCATTTCTGTCTGTTTCGTAACCTGTGATTTCAGTGTGCCGTAGAACTTATCTGTGTACACCTCCTCATACTCTACGAACTCGCCGCCTGCTATCTTTTCACGGAATTCGCCAGGGGTGAGGAAGAAATATTCTACGCCGTGCTGCTCCGTTCCTCTCGGCGCACGTGTCGTGCATGAGATGGAGAAGTGCATATCCAGTTCTGGATGCTCCTTCATGAGCCACTGCACGATAGTCGACTTGCCGCTGCCGCTCGGAGCGGAAAATATAAGTAGTTTGCCTGTTTTCTTTTCCATATTTACAAAAAACTGATTTATGAGATGTCGCCATGAGTGGTTCTACACCCTAAGGCTAACAAACTGTCTCTATCTCTTTGGAGAATTGAGCACGAGACGCAGTCCGTACGCATCTCCATTTGCTGTGTCAAAAAGACTATAGCGGCTGTACACGCAAGACGTTGCAGGCTGTGTCTTCCATCCTCCTCCACGAGTGACACGCGTATCTCCCTTGCTTGGACCCGCAGGATTTGTTTCGGCCTTATCCGGATATTGGCCATACCAGTCAGCACACCATTCATATACATTGCCTGTCATGTCGTAGATGCCAAGCTCATTTGGTGCTTTTGTCTTTACTGGGTGTGGGCCGTAGTCTGGGTGTGCCATGCCTACGGCTGAGCTGTTGTCATTATACCATGCCACATTATCTATGGTATTGCTGCCAGCATACCTGCATCCTGTCGACTGTTTTCCGCCACGCGCTGCGTATTCCCATTGCGCCTCCGTAGGAAGAGAGAATACCTCGCCAGTCAATTCGTTGAGTTTGCTGATAAAGACCAGACAGTCTTCCCATGATACCATTTCTACAGGACGCTGCGAGTTTTCATTGAAATATGACGGATTGCTACCCATGACTGCTTTCCACAACGCCTGAGTAACCTCCGTTTCTCCTATGTAATAGTCAGAGAGTGTAACGCGATGCGCTGGATACTCATAGTATCCGGCATTGACATCGTCATCTGGTGCGCCCATTATGAACGTCCCGCCTTTTACAGCTACCATTTCAAACTTGACTCCATTAACGGTGAACGTGATGTTTTCTGTTACAGCCTTGTATGTAACGATACTGTCTAACGATTCGTATGGCACCTGTATTTGAGTGCCGTCGCTCTTGTAGACAATAATACCCTGCGACATTACAGGAAGAGAGAATGTGCTCAGGAGAAAGAATATGAGTGTTCTTATCATGATTTTACGTTTCATCTTTTGACTATCTTAAAGGTTGTTTTTTCTGTCTTTATAACGTATATGCCTTGTTCGTAGGCTGAGAGTGAGACTGAAAGCATTCCGTCAGTCCCTATGGTGTTGCTTTCGAGCAGCATGCCCGAGAGAGAATACAGACGAACATGGCTTCCTGGAGCGGCTGAGGCAAAGCTGATGACATCGCCTGCTTTATGCCATGAAGGCTGTGATGATGAAATATTCTCTACCGAAGTATCCTCACTTGCCTGCTGACTGACTGTAAATTTCCACACAGCCGAATCAGAATAAGAGAAAGTTCCGCTCTCTGTTGTCATGACAACTTCTCCATTGGCATGTGTAACCTTCGGATACTCGTCAAATGAGAAGGACACTTTGCTGCCGTCATTCATCCACAACACAAGGTAGTACTGCGCTTGCGTCACGCTGAATGTCATCTCGGCGACATTGCCGCCAGAGGCAACATGGCTTGCTCTGACACCTTGAACGTGCGTCAGAAACATACCAGCGGTACAGCAAAGAAATAACAGTAATTGTTTTGCTTGTTGTTTCATGTATTGTTTGTTTAGGTTATTAGAAACATAATCCAGGATTATCGTTACAGCCAAAAAGACTCAACTGACGCTTAGCATATAAGCAGAACACACGCTTACAGTGCATTGAGCACCTGCTCTTTTATCTGCTCCAATTCGTCCTTCATCTGCACCACGATGTTCTGCATCTCTGCCTGATTGCTCTTTGAACCTGTGGTGTTAATCTCACGGCCCATCTCCTGAGCGATGAATCCGAGCTTCTTGCCCACTGGCTCGTCAAGGAGCATAGTGCTGCGGAAATAATCCACGTGCTGCGTCAGACGCTGCTTCTCCTCTGAGATATCGAGTTTCTCTATGTAGTATATCAGCTCCTGCTCCAGACGGTTGTTGTCATACTCCACCTCTGGTATCGCCTGCAGCTGCTCAATGATGCGCTGGCGTATTCTTTCGACACGCACTGGCTCATACTGCTCCAGCTCCTTCTGAAGGCGGGAGATATTGTTCAGCTTCTCCTCAAACTTCTCCTGCAGCGCAGCACCCTCATGGCAGCGGTATTCTACAAGCTGGTTCAGCGCTATGCGGATGGCTTCTGAAGCCACCACCCACTCATCCTCAGAGAGTTCCTCAACCTCTGTGCGGGTCATGACCTCAGGCAGACGGAGCAGTGTGCTCCAGTCCATATTGAGCGAGATGTCCTTGTGATAGGCTATCTCATTAATGCGCTGGTAGTAGTACTCTACCAAATCAGCATTGATAGGCATGGCTGCCGCCAGCTCACTCTTGTCTATCCAGATAGAAAACTCTATCTTTCCTCTGTGCAGAGTGTCAGAGATGAGCTGCCTGATTTCCATCTCTTTCTCACGATAAAGCGGTGCTATACGTGTAGAAATATCAAGGGTCTTGGAATTAAGCGACTTCACCTCGACATTAATCTTTTTGTTTCCAAATGTTACGGTATGCTTACCGAAACCTGTCATTGACTGTATCATTTTTCTCTTTGTACGTTAAATTTATGCAAAAGTACAAATTTTCCGAGAAAAAAGTAGTAAATTTGCAGATAAATTAAGCAATTATAGAAAAAATATGTCTTGCATACTAAATATTGAAACAAGCACCACCACATGTTCAGTGGCTATAAGCGAGGACGGACACTGCATATACAGCGAAGAGGACAATAGCGGACAGAATCATAACGAATGCCTCGGCAGATTCGTCGACGAGGCACTGAGCTTCGCTGACAGCCACGCCATACCTGTCGACGCCGTAGCTGTATCAATGGGGCCAGGCTCATACACCGGGCTGCGCATCGGCGTGTCAATGGCGAAAGGCATCTGCTACGGACACGACATCCCGCTCGTGGCTGTGCCAACGCTGCAGGTCATGTGTGTGCCCGTGCTCCTGAAATACGACGAACTGCCAGAAGATGCTCTGCTATGCCCTATGATCGACGCAAGAAGAATGGAGGTATACTCTGCCATATACGACAGGGCGCTGAAACCAGTAAGGGACATACAAGCTGACATAGTGGACGGAGAGACATACAGGGAGCTGCTCGACAAACACCCTATATACTTCTTTGGCAATGGCGCAGAGAAATGCATGGAGGTCATTGCACACCCTAACGCTCATCTGATTAAAGACATCAGACCGCTGGCGAAGAACATGTTCCCGCTGGCAGAGAAGAAACTCATGAACGGAGAGACGGAGGACGTGGCGTACTTCGTGCCGTTCTATCTGAAAGACTTCGTAGCCATAAAGCCGAAGAAACTGCTGTAGGCACAGCACATCATCAGCAGGAAAAGAACAGAACAGCGTGAAGAGTACGGACAAAACAGAAAAATTGACACCCAGAACAAATCAGAATGATTAAAGGATTAGACTATAATACACAGCGCGAAAAAATGCGTATGCCTGAATACGGGCGCTCCATACATCAGATGGTGGCACACTGCATAAGCATAGAAAACAGAGCGGAAAGGCAGAAATGTGCCGAGAACATCATCGAAATAATGGAGAAGATGCATCCCGTAGTAAAACAGCAGACTGACTACAAGCGCAAACTATGGAACCACCTGGCCATCATCAGCCAGTTTCAGCTGGACATTGACTATCCTTGCGAGGTCACTACAGCTGAGAAATACATAGAAAGACCTGCACCGCTGCCATACCCTAAGCAGAAAATCCCTGTGCGGCACTACGGCGAACTGGTGTTCCAGGCTCTCGAACATCTTAAGGGCATGCAGCCAGGGCCTGACAGAGACGAGCTCATAAAGTACGTGGCGAACATGATGAAACGCAATCTTGCGAAATACGGAACCTCTTCGCCAGAAAACGAAAAGGTAATCTCAGACATCGCACAGTATACTGACGGGGCAATACAGATTGACCCTGAGACATTCGTCTTCGACCCTATCGTCAAGGAGAAAAAGACAGAAGAGAAGTCGAAAAAGAAAAAGAAAAAGTGACAGATATGGATACTTTCATTATTGAAGGAGGACGACCGCTCAGCGGAACCATCACTCCACAGGGCGCAAAAAACGAAACACTGCAGGTGGTCTGTGCCGCATTGCTGACTAACGAGCCGGTCAGAATAGACAACATTCCTGACATTCTCGACGTAAACAACCTTATCACACTCCTGACAAACATGGGGGTGCGCGTCACAAAGCACTCCCGCAATGACTACACCTTCCAGGCTGACGAACTCAACCTTGAATATCTGGCAAGCGATGAGTTCGTGATGAAATGCGCATCGCTGCGCGGCTCAGTGCTGATGATTGGCCCGCTGCTCGGAAGATACGGGAAAGCGGTGGTGGCAAAACCTGGCGGCGATAAGATAGGACGCCGGCGTCTGGACACGCACTTCCTCGGATTTAGCAAGTTAGGAGCTGAGTTCCAGCATCTGGAAGGAAGGGATGTATACGAGCTGCGTGCCAACAAGCTGAGGGGCTGCTATATGCTGCTCGACGAAGCTTCTGTCACTGGCACCGCCAACATCATCATGGCAGCTGTCCTGGCTGAGGGAGAGACAACGATATACAATGCCGCATGCGAACCGTATCTGCAGCAGCTATGCCGCATGCTGAACAGCATGGGAGCGCAAATCACTGGCATAGGAAGCAATCTCCTGAAGATTCAGGGCGTGAAAGAACTGCATGGATGCCATCACAGAGTGCTGCCTGACATGATTGAAGTAGGCTCTTTCATAGGTCTGGCGGCAATGGTGGGCAACGGAATACAGATAAAAGACGTCTCTATCGAGAATCTCGGAATAATCCCCGACGTGTTCCGCAGGCTGGGAATAGAAATCATTGAGATGGGCGACGACCTCTTCATACCACGCCACGAGAACTATACCGTTGACTCATTCATGGACGGAACCATCATGACTCTCGCCGATGCACCATGGCCTGGGCTGACTCCTGACTTGCTCAGCGTACTGCTGGTGGTGGCAACTCAAGCCAACGGATCTGTGCTGGTGCATCAGAAGATGTTCGAGTCAAGACTGTTCTTCGTCGACAAACTGATTGACATGGGCGCACAGATTATACTATGCGACCCGCATCGTGCTGTAGTCATCGGACTGAACCATCTGAAGAAACTGCGTGCAGGACGCATGACATCGCCTGACATACGTGCCGGCATCGCACTGCTCATAGCGGCTCTCTCGGCTGAAGGCACTTCAAGAATAGACAATATAGCACAGATTGACCGAGGATATCAGGACATTGAGCAGCGTCTGAATGCTCTCGGGGCAAAGATTACACGACAGTAGAAAAAGACGGAAGCAGGCTATGACGATGCCATGCAGAACATACCAAAGCCGATATAATACAAAGCCGGAATGCAGTTAAGGCTTAGGCAAGGCTGATGCAATAAAAGCCGGAATACAGCTAAGGCTTAGACAAGGCTGATGCAATAAAAGCTGGAATGCAGTTAAGGCTTAGCCAAGGCTGATGCAATAAAAGTTGGAATGCAGCTAAGGCTTAGGCAAGGCTGATGCAATAAAAGTTGGAATACAGCTAAGGCTTAGCCGCTGCCAGAACACTGTCGCAGGCTCATAAAACGGCTATCACATATCGAACAGAATGATAAAAGACGAAGAAGTATACAAGATAGGCAGAGTGGGGAAAACCCACGGGATACACGGAGAAGTGCAGGTGCAGATTGACGATGACGTATTCGACAGAGTTGACGCCGAATATCTCATACTGCGCATCGACGGCATTCTTGTGCCGTTCTTCATGGATGAATACCGGTTCAAGAACGACGACATCGCTCTCGTGAAATTCTCTGACATCGAATCAAACGAGCAGGCACGCCGTCTGACAGGCTGCGATGTGTTCTTCCAGAGAGCAATGGCTGACGCTGTGGAGCACGACATGACCTACGCAGAACTGGTGGGCTACAGCGTAGTAAACAGCGCTGACAGCACTGTGCTGGGGCAGATAGAATTTGTAGACGATGCCACAGACAACATTCTCTTTGAACTGACAGACGGCACGCTTATACCTGCTGCAGAAGAACTCATTGCCGAAATCGATTCAGAGAACAGGCGAATAGCCATGATTATACCAGAGGGACTGATATAAAACAGTACGAAAGGAATGGATAGAAACACGAAGAAACAACAGATATGTATCCTCGGTTCGACAGGATCGATAGGAACACAAGCGCTGGAAGTCATTGCCGAGCATGCCGACTTGTATGAGGTATACTGTCTGACAGCATTCAATCAGGTTGAACTGCTTGCCCAGCAGGCTCGCCAGTTTATGCCAGCAGCTGTAGTAATAGCTAACGAGGCGCATTATGAACGCCTCTGCTCACTGCTCGACGACTGCCCAGACATAAAGGTATACGCTGGTGCCAAGGCGCTCGATGAGATAGTGCAGGCGGAGCCGATTGACATGGTGCTGACAGCAATGGTAGGATTTGCAGGACTCACTCCTACCGTCAATGCCATCAAGGCGCGGAAGAAGATATGCCTGGCAAATAAGGAGACGCTGGTGGTTGCTGGCGAGATAATCATGCGTCTGGCACAGGAGAACAGATGTCCGATACTCCCTGTCGACTCAGAACACTCAGCCATATTCCAGTCGCTTGTAGGAGACGAGTGTAACGAAATAGAGAAGATTCTGCTCACAGCCTCTGGCGGACCGTTCCGCACGTTCTCGCTTGAGCAGATGAAGTCTGTCACTGCCGCCGATGCCCTGCGCCATCCGACATGGGACATGGGTGCGAAAATCACGATAGACTCTGCCTCTATGATGAACAAAGGCTTTGAAGTGATAGAGGCGAGATGGCTTTTCGGCGTTCCTGCCGAGAAGATTCAGGTGCTGGTACACCCTCAGTCGATTGTGCACAGCGCCATCCAGTATATCGACGGCTCAGTGAAAGCGCAGTTAGGCGTACCAGATATGCGTCTGCCCATACAGTATGCATTCTCTTATCCACAGCGTCTGCATCTTTCGGGCGAACGTCTTGACCTCTTCAAGCACACGCTTGAGTTCTACGAGCCAGACATGGAGAAGTTCCGCTGCCTTGCCATGGCTTACGAATCGCTTAGGCTTGGGGGCAATATGCCGTGCATCGTGAACGCAGCAAATGAAGTTGTCAACGAAGCATTCCGCAAGGACAGATGCGGCTTCCTGCAGATGGGCGACATCATAGCAGACACCATGCAGAAGACCACATTCATACAGCAGCCAACTCTGGAAGACCTTCTCAACACTGATGCGGAGGCTCGCCGCATAGCATCTGAATGCCTTTCGCTGTAAGAATAACTCAGTGTTACACAGCAGCAGAATGCCTTTCGCTATAGGAAAGCCTCAGTGTTACACAGCAGCAGATAGTCTTTTGAAGCAGGAAGCCCACGGTTTGGGCATCTCCTTTTCGCCTTTCAGCGGCAGAAATAATACCTGTCGTATATATAACCCAATTCAGAAAAACAATTAAAAGCATATAATGGAAATATTTCTCATTCGCGCCCTGCAGTTCATCGTGGCCATCACGATACTCGTATTCCTGCATGAGGGCGGACATTTTCTTTTCTCTAAGCTCTTCGGAGTACGTGTAAACAAGTTCTATGTATTCTTTGATTACAAGTTCAGGATATTCTCAAGCTATTCTAACTGGTGGCGCAAGCTACGCGGGAAAGCACCTGCCAAGCGCCAGGAGAACGGGGAATACGAATACGACGGTACAGAATACGGCATAGGATGGATTCCGTTAGGCGGCTACTGCCAGATAGAAGGCATGATAGACGAGACCCAGCACGACGTAGAGAAGCTCAAGGCAGAGCCAAAGCCTTATGAGTTCAGAGGCAAGCCAGCATGGCAGCGCCTGCTCATCATGATTGGCGGTGTGCTTGTAAACTTCGTTCTTGCGCTCATAATCTATTCTGCTGTGCTCTACACATGGGGCGAAGACTATATCGCAATGAAGGACATGACTATGGGCATGAAATTCAATGACGAAGCAAAAGCCCTCGGATTCAAGGACGGCGATATTCTTCTCGGCACGGAGAAAGGCGAGTTCAAGGAATTCTCCGCCGACGTCTTCCGCGACCTTTCTACAGCATCCACTGCCAATATCATACGTGACGGCAAGACGCAAGCCATAGCTCTGCCTGGCGAGATAAACCTTCTCGACATGCTGCAGCACACCCCAGTCTTCGCACGTCCGTTAATTCCGTGCGAGATAGACAGTGTCTCTGCTGGCACTGCGGCTGCAGAGGCAGGTCTGGTAAAGGGCGACAAGATTATCTCTTTTAACGGCAAGCCTATCGATTCATGGAATGAATTCACGCATCAGGTAGGCATTCTCGATGACAGGATGACTGCTGCGAAGACACCTGCAGACAGTCTTGCCATACGAAAGGCTGTTCTTGTTGTTGAGCGTGCCGATGCTTCATGCGACACAATAAATATTACGCTGTCGCCAGAACTCACGCTTGGCGTGATACAGACATCGCTTCTGACATACTACAAGCCTACACACGTCAGCTACGGTTTTGCGGAGAGCATCCCTGCCGGTATCAACTACGGCATCAATGTACTCAGCGGCTACGTCAGCGACCTTAAGTATGTCTTCACCAGCGACGGCGCCAAGTCACTCGGCGGCTTTGGTGCGATAGGCTCACTCTTCCCTCCTATGTGGGACTGGATGCTGTTCTGGAAGATGACAGCGTTCCTGTCAATCATCCTGGCATTCATGAATCTCCTGCCTATCCCTGCCCTCGACGGCGGCCATGTGCTGTTCCTGCTCTACGAGATGATTACACGCCGCAAGCCAAGCGACAAGTTCCTGCTCTACGCACAGTATATAGGCATGTTCCTGCTCTTTGCTCTGATGATTATAGCAAACCTCAACGACGTGCTCCGCTGGATAGGCGTAATGTAAGGAGACGGTCTATATCTATAGGCTAAAGGATTAAGAGAACAAGACCAGAAACAGAATGCAATACGCTGATGTCATACTGCCATTAGGCTTTGACGGCCTCTACACCTACTCCATCCCGCCAGCGCTGAAGGAGAAGGTGAAGCCCTTTGTGCGTGTCATCGTGCCGTTAGGCAAATCGCAGACATACACGGGGGTCGTCGCCGTATTGCATAACAACAATCCGGCAACAAAGACAGACAGCAGCGGCAAGAGCCGCTGCGTTGCTATAAAGGACATATTAGACGTGGCAGACACTCAGCCAGTGCTGCTCGAATACCAGTATAAACTATGGCAGTGGCTGTCAGACTATTACCTCTGCCCCATAGGCGATGTGCTCCGGGCAGCATTTCCGTCAGGCATGAAGCAGGAAAGGGCATACCGTCCGAAGACTGAGACCTATATACGGCTTGCCGAGGCATACCGCACAGAGGCAGCCATCCACGTGGCGCTGAACATGGTGCGCAATGCGAAGAAGCAGCATGAGGCGCTTAACGTCTACCTCGAGCTGTCACACTACGACACCATGGAGGGCACAGCATGCAGCATGCCTGTAGCGGAGATTACGCGTGAAGAACTAATCAACGCAGCAAAGTCTACCACAGCAATAGTGAAAGCCCTTGTCAGCCGTGGCATACTCGAGACTTACGAAGTGGCCATACAGCGCCTGAACAAGCACATGACGCAGCAGCCTCTGCAGCCGCCGCCTCTCACAGAAGCGCAGCAGAGAGCCTATGATGAGATTCTGCAAGACGACACGGCACACCGTCCAGTCCTGCTCCATGGCGTCACAGGCTCTGGAAAGACAGAGATATACATGCATCTCATACAGCAGTGCATCGACGAAGGGCGGCAGGTGCTCTACCTTCTGCCAGAGATAGCCCTGACGGTGCAGATTATGCAGCGTCTGCAGCGGGTCTTTGGCGAACGCCTCGGCATATACCATTCCCGCTACAGCGATGCCGAGCGTGTAGAAATATGGCAGAAGCAACTGTCGGCAGAGCCTTACGATGTCATTCTCGGCGCACGCTCAGCAGTGTTCCTGCCGTTCCGTCGGCTCGGGCTTATAATAATAGACGAGGAGCACGAGACATCCTTCAAGCAGCAAGACCCTGCGCCACGATATCACGCACGCAGTCTGGCAATGATGACCGCACGCCATTTCCCCGATGTGCGCATAGTGCTCGGCACCGCCACACCGTCTGTCGAGTCATACTATAATGCCATGAACGGCAAGTACCGTCTGGTGCAGCTGACCGAACGCTACAAGGGCATGATGCTGCCAAAGATAGACATCGTAGACATAGCCGACCTGCAGCGCCGCAAGATGATGTACGGGCCATTCTCGCCCGTGCTTGTCGATGCCATACGCCATGCCGTCAGCAACGGCAAGCAGGTTATTCTCTTCCAGAACAGGAGAGGCTTTGCGCCCATGATAGAATGCCGCGAATGCGGATGGGTGCCGAAGTGTGAGAACTGCGATGTCACGCTGACCATGCACAAAAGCTCGGCGCAGCTCACCTGCCACTACTGCGGATACTCCTACCCTATCCCGAAGAAATGCCCGTCGTGCTTCTCCACAGACATACGAGAGAAGGGGTTCGGCACGGAGCGCATAGAGGAGAAGCTTACAGAGCTCGGATTCACCGGCATAGCCCGCATGGACCTCGACACTACACGCACAAAGAACGCCTATGAGCGCATCATACACGAATTCTCATCGGGCAAGACACAGATTCTCATCGGTACACAGATGGTCAGCAAGGGGCTCGACTTCGAGAACGTGAGCGTCGTGGGCATACTCAATGCTGACACCATGCTCAACTATCCCGACTTCCGCGCCTACGAGCACGCCTTCCAGATGCTGTGCCAGGTGTCTGGCCGCGCAGGACGGAAAGGCCAGCAGGGCTACGTCGTCCTGCAGACGAAGAACCCCAGCCTGCCAGTAATCGAGCAGGTGATACGCAACGACTACAAGACATTCTTCACCGAGCAGTGCGACGAGCGGCAGCTGTTCAGATATCCGCCATACACCCGGGTGGTCAATATCTTCCTGCGCCACAGCAAGGAACACATTGCTGAGTCCGCCGCTATAGAGATGAGCGGACGCCTCAGGCAATACTTCGGCACACGTGTGCTGGGACCAGATAAGCCCGCTGTGGCAAGGGTGAAGCAGATGAACATACGCAAGATTCTCCTGAAACTCGAGGCAGGCATCAGTCTGCCGAAAGCCAGAGAGTGTCTGAGATACATACGCAACGAACTCCTTACCGACAAACGCTACGCCTCAATGCACATATACTATGACGTTGACCCGGTATGACAGGATGAAGGAATAAAACTGACAGACGAAGGCTGACACGACAGCCATACATATATAATAATGTATAACGGATAAAGCGGGGGACGCTCTGGCGTCTTCCGCTTTGTCGTTGAAAGACCACACACATGGTTCTCGGCAGAGACGAACAATACGGACAACTCTGCCCACACCGCTCGGAACTGCCGCACAGAAGAACGTCGCCGCTGTCATGGCCACACTGTCATCATACGGAAGCCGAACACGCCAGCACACTGACATTTTGTAAAGGAAAAACGAGGGAATGCTAACGCTTTTCTTTCGCAATCAGCAATTATACAAAAGGCTACTTCCTGGCATGCCAAAAGCAGCTTCTTGCGGCATAAGACGCTACTTCTTGCAGCCCCAAAAGCAGTGCTTACAATCTGTAAAGATACTCTGTGGGAAATGTAGCAGAAAGACACCACCCAGCCACACGCAGATATATGCTCTGCGAAGGGGAAGAGCATGAACCGTCAGGAGCATATCAGGAAAAACAAAAGAAACGTTAAAAGACACGAAAAAACACCGCCCAGCATTAATCTTTTCGCACAAAAAGCAGTCATATTATATACGCAGACATTTTCAATGTCTGTAAGCAACAGGAAAATTAATCATAATTAGCAACATGAATAAATACACAAAATGGGGTATCATTGGCGTGATAGGGGTGATTCTTTGCGCCTTGGCATACAATGCCTTTGCCCCGCACGAGAACAAGGAAATGGCAGAAGACGGAAAGTCTGCTGCCAAGGGAAAGCAATCTAAAACCATCAATGTCAGAGCGGTGGTGCTCGACGAGCAGGCACTGACCGACGGCATATTCGTGAGCGGCAGCCTTATACCTGACGAGGAGGTGAACCTGAGTTTCGAGACCTCTGGCAAGATAACCAATATATACTTCCGTGAAGGTGGCAATGTTTCGCAGGGACAGCTGCTGGCGAAAATAAACGATGCGCCGCTGCAGGCTGAACTGCGCAAGAAGCAGGCACAGCTGAAACTCATGCAGGACAGGCTGTACCGCGCTAAGGCCCTGCTTGAGAAAGAGGCGGTGAGCAAGGAGGCCTTCCAGGAGGCGGAGGCAAACCTGTCGGCACTGAGAGCCGAGATTGACGGTGTGAAGGCACAGATAGCTCAGACAGAACTGCGTGCTCCGTTCTCTGGCATAATAGGTCTGAGAAAAGTGAGCGCCGGAGCTTTTGCTACGACAGCAACAGAGGTGGCTACCCTCACGAAAATCACCCCGCTGAAGGTTGAGTTCAGTGTGCCGGAGCGCTATGCCGGAACACTGCCCCCAGGCACTGAGCTGACGTTCACTGCAGAAGGCGACCTCACTCCGCGCAATGCCAAGGTGTACGCCTCTGACTCACATGTCGACGCCGAGACACGCACATATACCGTGAGAGCCATGTATGCCAACAGCGACCGCAAGCTAATGCCGGGAAGATACGTCAGCGTAAATCTCACTACACGAAAATATGAGCGTACTCTGGCTGTGCCAAGCGAGGCCATAGTCTCTGAAATGGGCATAGACAAGGTGTTCCTGTGCAAGAACGGCAAGGCGGAGGCTGTAGAGATAAGCAAGGGCCTGCGCACCGATGCACAGGTGCAGGTGCTGAAGGGGCTGGGCGTGGGAGACACCGTGATAACAAGCGGCACCATGCAGCTTAGAAACGGGCAGAGCGTAATAGTGAACGTAGAAAAGCAGAAAAGCACAAAGTAAAGAAACACGTAACATGCATAGCAACTCGTCAAATGACAGACGGGCTGCAAAACCACTAATAACATGAACATATCAGAACTGTCAATACGACGTCCGGTGCTCGCCACCGTGCTCACTCTCATAATCCTGCTCTTCGGAGCCATAGGCTATGTGACGCTCGGAGTAAGAGAATATCCGTCTATCGACAACCCTATCATATCCGTCACATGCTCATATCCGGGCGCCAATGCTGACGTCATAGAGAATCAGATAACAGAACCGCTGGAACAGAACATCAACGGCATACCGGGCATACGCTCGCTAACCAGTGTCAGCCAGCAGGGACAGAGCAGAATAACCGTAGAGTTTGAACTGTCTGTCGACCTGGAGACTGCCGCTAATGACGTGAGAGACAAGGTGTCAAGAGCACAGCGATGGCTGCCGCGCGACTGCGACCCGCCGACGGTTTCGAAGGCCGACGCCGACGCACGCCCTATTCTCATGGTGGCCATACAGAGCGACAAGCGTTCGCTGCTGGAGCTGAGCGAGATAGCTGACCTCACTGTAAAGGAGCAGCTGCAGACCATCCCTGATGTGTCAAGCGTTTCAATCTGGGGTGAGAAGAAATACTGCATGCGCCTATGGCTTGACCCTGTGAAAATGTCAGGCTACGGCATTACGCCTATGGACGTGAAAAGTGCGCTGGACAGAGAGAATGTAGAGCTGCCGTCTGGCTCTATCGAAGGAAATACTACAGAGCTGAGCATCCGCACCATGGGACAGATGCACACGACAGAAGAATTTAACAACCTCGTCGTGAAAGAAGACGGCAAACGCCTCGTAAGATTCAGCGACATAGGACGCGCCGAACTCTCGCCGCGCAATATTAAGAGCTACATGAAGATGAATGGTGTGCCCATGGTGGGTGTGGTAGTAGTGCCACAGCCTGGCGCAAACCACATTGACATTGCCGATGCCGTGCATGAGCGCATGGAAACCATGAAGAAAGACCTGCCGGAGGATGTTCACTATGAATACGGATTTGATAATACACGATTCATCAGAGCATCTATAAACGAGGTGAAGACAACTGTCTACGAGGCTTTCGTGCTCGTTATAATCATCATCTTCCTCTTCCTGCGCGACTGGCGCGTTACGCTCATTCCGTGTATCGTTATCCCTGTCTCGCTCATCGGCGCATTCTTTGTGATGTATCTGTGCGGGTTCTCTATCAATGTGCTCTCTATGCTTGCCATAGTGCTCTCCGTCGGACTTGTGGTGGACGATGCCATAGTCATGACCGAGAATATATACATACGCATAGAACGAGGAATGAAACCGTTCGAGGCTGGCATCGAGGGTGCGAAAGAGATATTCTTTGCGGTTGTCTCCACTACAGTGACTCTCGTGGCGGTATTCTTCCCTATCGTCTTCATGGAAGGACAGACAGGCCGACTGTTCCGCGAATTTAGCTTCGTGGTGGCTGGCTCTGTCATCATATCATCATTCGCAGCCCTTACATTCACGCCTATGCTTGCCACAAAACTGCTGGTAAGGCGTGAGAAGAAAAACAAATTCTACCTCAAGACTGAACCTTTCTTCCAAGGACTGAATAATCTTTACTCGCGCGGACTGAACGCATTCCTGCGCCACCGCACCATCGCTATCGTCATAATGGCTGTCACTCTCATCGCAAGCGCATGGCTATGGATGTCAATTCCTGCAGAGATGGCTCCGCTTGAAGACCGCTCAAGCATCACCATACGCACCACCGGACCAGAGGGAGTGACGTATGAATACATGCGAGACTATACCGAGAGCATCAATACGCTTGCCGATTCTATCATGCCGGATGCGGCTTTCATCACGGCACGTGTGTCTGACGGCTCTGGCAACATACAGATTACGCTGAAAGACATTAAGGACCGAGACTACACGCAGATGGAAGTGGCTGAGAAACTGTCGAAGGCTGTGAGGACAAAAACTGACGCAAGAGCCTTCGTGCAGCAGCAAAGCACATTCGGCGGACGCAGAGGCTCAATGCCTGTGCAGTATGTGCTGCAGGCCACAAATATAGAGAAACTGCAGAAAGTGCTGCCTGCATTCATGGCGAAAGTATACGACAACCCTGTATTCCAGATGGCTGACGTCGACCTGAAATTCTCTAAGCCGGAGGTAAGGCTTAGCGTCAATCGTGAGAAGGCTAATCTGATGGGTGTCAGCACAAAGGATATAGCACAGACTCTGCAATACGGATTGAGTGGTCAGCGAATGGGGTATCTATACATGAACGGCAAGCAATACGAGATTGTCGGTGAGATCAACCGACAGCAGCGTAACGACCCCGCAAACCTGAAAGCTATATATATGCGCTCTGACGACGGCAAGATGATACAGATGGAGAATCTTGTCGACCTCGTAGAAAGCATCGCACCGCCTAAACTTTACCGCTATAACAGATTCGTTTCGGCAACTATCTCTGCCGGACTCGCTGAGGGAAAAACCATCGGTGAAGGACTTAACGAAATGGACAAGATAGCAAAAGAAACACTTGACGACACTTTCAGAACTGCTCTTTCAGGAGATTCAAAAGAGTTCAGAGAGAGTTCTTCAAGCCTTATGTTCGCATTTACACTCGCCCTGCTGCTCATATATCTCATCCTGGCAGCACAGTTCGAGAGCTTCAAAGACCCGCTGATAATAATGCTCACAGTGCCGCTGGCTGTATGCGGAGCACTGATTTTCATGATCATCGGAGGACAGACAATGAATATATACAGCCAGATTGGCATCATTATGCTCATCGGACTGGTGGCGAAAAATGGCATCCTCATCGTAGAATTTGCTAATCAGAGACAGCAGGCTGGAGAGGATAAGATGACTGCCATCAAGGAGGCATCAGTCCAGCGTCTGCGACCGATTCTCATGACCAGTGTGTCTACCATCCTCGGACTCCTTCCGCTGATGTTCGCAACAGGAGAAGGATGCAACGGACGAATAGCAATGGGAACAGCGGTTGTAGGAGGAATGCTCTTCTCTACACTGCTCACCATGTTCATTGTCCCTGCCATCTACTCATTCGTTTCTACTAACCAGAATAACAAAAAGCAAAAATAATGAGGCTAACAAAATATATTACGCTATATGCCATGCTGCTCATGATGCTGCCATCTCGCGCGTCTCACGCACAGAACAATGCCGGCAGCACTATCCACGGCTCTCTCTCACAGTTCATCGAAACCGGACTGAAGAATAATTACGGGCTGCGCATAGTGAGAAACGAAGAGAAAATGGCTGAAAACAACGCTACTCTGGCTAATGCTGGATACCTGCCTGTAATAAGCGCAAATGCTGGATATGACGGCTCTCACTACAGCAGCAACGCCACGTCAAGACAGGACGGAAGCGCGACAAAGAGCAGAAACACTCTCGACCATGGATTATCTGCTGGAATAAATGCTGAATGGACCATCTTCGACGGATTCAAGATACAGACAAACCACAAGCGCCTGCAGGAGCTGAAACAGCAGAGCAGAACTCAGACACGCATCGCAATAGAGGACTACGTAGCGAATCTCACTGCAGAATACTACAATTTCATACAGCAGAGAATCAGGATGAGGAATCTGCGTAATGCTGTAAAGCTGTCGAAGGAACGACTGCGCATAGTGCTCGAGAGATATACCATAGGCAGTGCATCACGTCTCGATCTGCAGCAAGCACAGGTAGACTTCAATGCTGACAGCGCACAAAGCCTGAAACAGCATGAGATTCTCGCTACATCGCGCATCAAGCTATACGAAATGATGGCAGTGAAGGACATGAACAGCAGAATACAGGTGGGCGATACGACAATAGCACTTGACCAAACCTTAGAGTTTGACACTCTGCTGTCATCTATGTTGCGCAACAACTCATCTATACACATATCATCACACAACAGAAGAATGGCAGAACTTGACTACAAGACTGCCATGAGCCGTGACTTTCCTTACATCAAACTGAATGGAGGATACAACTACTCACATGACAACTATGGGGGCGGCACAACAAAGAAAAGAGACAACTGGGGGGCGAACTTCGGGGTCACAATGGGCATAACGCTGTTCGACGGAAAAAGAAATAGCCAGCGACGCAATGCTCAGATAAACATAGAGAACACTGAACTGGCAAGCAAGCAGCTGGAGCAGTCGCTACGTGCTGACCTTGCCGACCTATGGCAGGCATATAAAAACAACTTGCGTCTGTTAGCGCTGGAAAGAGAGAATCTTATCACTGCACAGGAGAATCATTACATCGCACACGAGAGATATATGTTAGGCGACCTCTCTGGCATAGAGATGCGTGAAGCGCAGCAGAGCCTCCTGAATGCTGAAGAAAGAATCCTCGCAGCAGAATATAATACAAAATTATGTGAGATATCATTACACCAACTCAGCGGAAGCATAATGATATACACACAATAAAACATAACATTCAGGAGCAGAATGTTATCCATAACCTATGTTTCGCATGCGCTCAACCTAAAGCAAGCAGAAGGAAATAAAGGAAAAAGGAAGCTGAAACGGCAAAAGACAAATGAGATATGAGATAAGGAGAACCATCATTACCTCAAAAGTTAGTTGACAAGTAGACAAGTGGACAAGTTGACAAGTGGACGAGTAGACGAGTAGACAAGTTGACAAGTTAACAAGGAGCTAATGGCTTAACTTCTTTCCGTAGGACGAGCGAAGCAATAACTTCTTAACTTCAGTACGTACGACGAGCGAAGCAATAACTTCTTAACTCCTCATAACCTTATACCATTGACATTGCTATCCTCTCCTAAGCCATCCACAAAACATTGTTTCTCGAGGATAATCCATAGTGGAAGAGAGTGGAAGATAGAACTTTCTATTCCACGCAGGTAAACAACTGGCACTCAATTTATTACAGAGAAAAAGTGGAAGTGAAATAGAAAACAACACTTTGTAAATAAAAGTTTTCGCTTTACCTATACTATCTTTAGGGTAAAACACAATGAGTAAAAGAGTTAGGTGCGTGAAGGCAGGACACTCCGCCTTCACGCACCTTCACTTTTCTATATATTATAAAACATAAGTTCGCCTGTGCAAACTTCCCCTATAACTTTATCGCCTTGATTATCGCCTCCGTAGCACCTGCATGCGAACGCACGTACTCGCCAGCTGCGCTGCCTCTTGCCTGCAATGCTGCAGTGTCTGCAAGGAGTGAGTCCATCTCTGTGCGGAAGGATTCTGCTGATATTATCTCTATGCCTCCTCCGCAGGCTTTCAGCTTCTGCGCCTCCTGGAAGCGTGCATTGTTCGGACCGAAGAAAACGGGCGTGCCCCATACCGCTGCCTCAAGGAGGTTATGGATGCCCACACCAAATCCGCCGCCGACATACGACACATCAGCATAGCGGTAAACTGAGGAGAGGAGTCCGAAGCAGTCAATTATGAGAGCATCAGCATCAATCGCTTCGCCATGTTCTTCATGAGAGGATGTCAGCGTGCTATAGCGTAGCGGGGTGAGGTGGGCCTGACGCAACATGCGTTCTATCTGCTGCAGATGGTCCTCGCCTATAACGTGTGGCGCAATAACAAGTTTCCATCTATCTTCCCTCTTTCTCCCTTCTGCTTCCTGTTTTGCCAGCATTCGCTGTTCGCGCACCAAACGGTACGAACTGCGTCCGTACTTCGTTTGACGTTCGCTGCTCATGCTGACGAAGCTTCGTTTTCCCTTTTCCGTTTTCTCTTTTCCGTTTTCCTCTTTTCTCTGTTCTCTGTACTCAGCACTAAAGTATGGAATAAAGACTTCCTCGTCAGGCTGCCATGAACTGCCAGCCACGAACACACGGCTGCCGCTGCAGAATCTCTCTATCAGCGGGAGGGCTGTCGCCTGCTCTGATATAGAGATGACACGGTCAAAGCGGGTGTCGCCAGTGACGGTCACTGCAGTAATCTTCAGTTTCTCCTCCAGCAGCTGCTTGCTCACTTCGTTCTGTACAAAGAAATGCGTGAAGCACTTGAGCACGCGTGAATACTGGCGGCCATACCAGCGGAAGAATATCTGCTCTGGGCGGAAAATGCTCGAAACACTGTAGACAGGCACCTGGCGATGCTTGAGGATATGCAGATAGTTATACCAGAACTCATACTTTATGAACAGCGCACAGACTGGGCGCACCGCTCTGAGGAAGCGTCGGGAATTGCGTATGGTGTCGAGCGGCAGATAGCAGACGATGTCCGCTCCTTCGTAGTTCTTCCTTACCTCATAGCCTGAAGGCGAGAAGAAGGTCAGCAGTATCTTATATTCTGGATGCGTAGCCTTGATACGCTCTATTATGGGACGGCCCTGCTCGAACTCGCCCAGCGAGGCTGCATGCACCCATATATACTTAGCATCGGGATCAACGTGCTCCTTCAGGTACTGTATGGTGCGACGCTCGCCACGCCACATCTTGCGGACCTTCTCGCTGAAAAGGCTCGCTATGGCTACACCGATAAGATATAATGTTATGACAATGTTGTACATGTCACTAAAGTTCTTAAGGAAAGGAGAAAACTTAAAACTGAAAGCGAAGCTTCGTCAGCATGAGCAGCGAACGTCAAACGAAGTACGGACGCAGTTCGTACCGTTTGGTGCGCGAACAGCGAATGCTGGCAAAGCGGAAGGCTGAAAGGTGAAAACTGAAAGCGAAGCTTCGTCAGCATGAGCAGCGAATGTCAAACGAAGTACGGACGCAGTTCGTACCGTTTGGTGCGCGAACAGCGAATGTTGGCAAAGGAGAAAGCGAAGCTTCGTTATCTGTTGGCTTCGCCGATTCTGCTACCGTTCGGCAGAGATTGAGCGAACTCATCTCTGCTCTCGTTTACTCACAGAATTCTCTTTACACTGTTATCTGTACTACGGTAACGCCTCGATGGCAGCGTCCAGACGGCGCAGCGTCTCACTCTTGCCAAGGAATGCTGAGATGTCAAACATACCAGGGCCCTTGCCCTCGCCCACAAGGCAGAGGCGGAAAGCGTTCATCACGTCGCCCAGTTTATATTCTTTCTCCTCAATCCATGACATTACAGCCTGCTCCTGGCTTTCAATAGAGAAATCATCAAGAGACTTGAGCACGTCACGCAGTTCGCTCATCTGCTGCGGAGAATATTCCTTCCAGCGTTTCTTCACTGTCTTCTCGTCGTAGCTGTGAGGAGCGATGAAGAAGAATGAGCAGAGCGGCCATAGCTCAGAGACAAACGTCACACGGTCTTTCATCATGCGCACCACTTCTGTTATACGCTCGAAGCACTCGTCAACGCCATTATTCGCAACAGCAGGAGCAAAGAGCGCAGCTATTTCCTCGACAGACTTCTGAAGTACATAAGCATGATTGAACCACTGGCATTTCTTGTAATCAAACTTTGCGCCAGCCTTTGAGCATTTCTCAAGCGAGAACTGCTGTGTCAGTTCCTCAAGTGTGAACATCTCCTGCTCTGTGCCAGGATTCCAGCCTAACAGCGCAAGGAAATTGATTACTGCTTCAGGGAAATACCCTGCCTCACGGTATCCAGAAGACACCTCAGCTGTCTTAGGATCATGCCATTCCAGCGGGAAGACAGGGAATCCGAGGCGGTCACCGTCACGCTTTGACAGCTTGCCCTTTCCTTCTGGTTTCAGGAGGAGCGGCAGATGAGCGAATCGCGGCATGGTGTCAGCCCATCCAAAAGCTTCATACAGAAGAACATGAAGCGGTGCGGAAGGCAGCCACTCCTCGCCTCTGATGACATGGGTAATCTCCATCAGATGGTCGTCGACAATGTTAGCAAGGTGGTATGTCGGGAGCTCGTCAGCACTCTTGTATAGCACTTTGTCATCGAGTATGTCGCTCTTGATGCTTACCTCTCCACGTATGATGTCGTCAACGAGGACATCCTGTCCTGGCTCAATCTTGAATCGCACCACATACTGCTGTCCGTCTTCAATGAGCGCATCAACCTCCTGCTGTGTCAGTGTGAGGGAGTTGCGCATCTGCATACGTATCCTGGCGTCATACTGGAAGTTCTGAATCTCCTGACGCTTAGCATCAAGCTCCTCTGGAGTATCGAATGCTATGTACGCCTTACCCTCAGCAAGCAGCTGGTCTACGTATTTCTTGTAGATTTCCCTGCGCTCCGACTGACGGTACGGGCCGTGCTCACCACCGTAGCCGACACCTTCGTCAAACTTTATTCCCAGCCATCTGAATGACTCAATGATATATTCCTCCGCTCCAGGCACGAAACGGTTAGAGTCAGTGTCCTCAATACGGAACACGAAATCGCCGCCATGCTGCTTGGCGAAAAGGTAGTTATATAACGCTGTACGTACGCCGCCGATATGCAGCGGGCCCGTTGGCGACGGTGCGAAACGCACTCTTACTTTTCTGTCCATGTGAATCTAATATATTATATAAAAAGGTGCTGAGCAGCAGATTAATGTGTATAATCTGATGCTATGCTACTTTTTTTTGTGAATTTTCTGCAAAATTAATACATTTATTACACATAACCGAATTTTTTTTAGTATTTTCGCAACGTGTTATATAAACTTTGACAGAAATCATGGCTAAATCATACATACAGCGCGGAGAACTGTGGAAGATGATTCTCCGCCGCATCTGGCTTGTCATACTAAGCACTGCAGCCATTGTGCTGATGCTGCCGCGTAACAACGCAGCGCAATATGACTATGAACTGGACCACCCGTGGAAGTACGACCAGCTGATAGCGAAGCATGAAATTCCTCTATACAAAAGCGAGAAGGTTCTGCAGGAGGAACGCGACTCGATGCTTAACAGCTTCGAGCCTTACTACAACATGACTGTAGCCGTAAGGGAAAAGGCCCTCATGGCATTCACTGAAAAATACGGGAAGGGCATACCCGGCATGCCTAACGGCTACGCATCGTATGTAGCAAAGCGTCTGCGCAAGATATACGACCTTGGCATCATAAGCACCGCCATGGGACAGGAAGCGCTCAAGGATTCCACTCTCCGCATTCGTCTCGTCAACGGCAACACCGCAACCAGCGTATACGTGCGCGACATCATGACACCGCTGAAAGCCTACGAATGGCTTTTCAACGACCCACTCATGCAGTCGCACCGCAACGCTCTGCAGCAATGTAACCTCAACGAATTTATCTCCCCGAACATCATCTACGACGAGGCACGCTCTACAATGGAGAGCGACGACCTCATGAGCAGCATTCCTGTAGCCTCAGGAATGATTCAGGCAGGTGAGAAGATTATAGACCGGGGCGATGTGGTTGACGAAAGGGCCCATGCAGCCATCACATCATACATGCGTGACCTGCAGCAGCGCACAACATCAAGAAGCGACCTACTGACCACATACGGCGGACAGAGCATATACGTACTGCTGATAATGGTACTCTTCACAATGTATCTGATACTGTACCGCAAGGACTATTTCGATAATCCGAGGGCATACGCCATGCTCTACATCCTCACCGTCATCATGCCAGGAATCGTATCGCTGGTAATCAAGCAGCATTTCTTCACCGTCTATGTGCTGCCGATGTGCATGGTGCCTATGTTTGTCAGAGTATTCATGGACTCACGCACAGCATTCCTGACACATGCCGTCATCGTGCTGCTGGGAGCTCTGGCAGTGCAGCGGCCGTTCGATTTCATCTTCATACAGCTGGTGGGCGGACTGGTGGCAATATACTCACTGCGCGAGCTGTCACACCGCTCACAGATATTCATAGCCGCATTCAATGTGGCTGCCGTACAGTGTCTGGCTTATGTCGCAGTACAGCTGATACAGTCAACAAACATCAACAACATTGACACGCACACTGTTTCACACTTCGTGGCAAACGGAGTACTGCTCCTGCTGACATATCCTCTGATGTTTGTCGTAGAGAAGCTCTTCGGATTTATCTCATCCGTGACACTCTTCGAGCTCTCTGATACAAACAAGGCACTGCTCCGCCGCCTGTCAGAAGTGGCGCCAGGTACATTCCAGCACTCTATCACTGTCGGCAATCTGGCGGCAGAGATAGCGTCAAGAATAGGGGCAAAGTCGCTGCTTGTACGTGTCGGAGCTCTGTATCACGACATCGGCAAGATGCGCCACCCTGTATTCTTCACCGAGAACCAGGCTGGCATAAACCCTCACAAGCGAATCACCGAGACCGACAGCGCACAGGTGGTAATAAGCCACATAACCGAAGGACTGCGTCTGGCTGAGAAAGAAAACCTGCCAAGCGTAATCCTCGACTTCATACGCACACACCACGGCAACGGCATGACGCAATACTTCTACGTACAGTACAAGAACAATCACCCTGACGAGGAGGTCGACAAAGCTCTGTTCACATACCCAGGCCCGAACCCATCCACGCCAGAACAGGCCATACTCATGATGGCTGATGCCGTAGAGGCGGCAAGCCGCTCGCTGCAGGAATATACAGAAGAGAGCATCACCGCACTCGTCAACCGCATCATAGACAGCCAGGTGCAGCAGGGATTCTTCCACGACTGCCCTATCACGTTCCGCGACATACAGACTGCAAAGGACGTGCTAATAGAGCGTCTGAAGTCTATATATCATACACGCATAGCGTATCCGGAGCTACATAGATAAGAGAGAACTGAGTACAGAGAATTCTGCGAGTAAGCGAGACCGGAAATGAACTCGCTCAATCCTGCCGAGCGGTAGCAGAATAGGCGAAGCCAACAGAGGAAACATGAATAAATATGTTAAAATGACGACCCCCATGCAATATTTCCCGCATCTCTCTGTTTTATATAGTGCAACTCCTACACAAGGGAATAAAGAAATAAACAACAAGAATATAATTATGAAGAAAACAAAAAACATCTTTATGGCAATGGCCATGGCATGTGTGGCATTCTGCCTCACATCATGTCTGAATGATGAAGAGCCGCGCAACTATCTCCGCGGACACTTCGTCATTGAGGGTATCAATCCAAACTACACACTCTACAGCAACGACGGATTCGTAGTGAAACTCAGTCCGTCAAGCGTCACATCAGCAACAAGCGGAAGCGGATTCGGCAACAACAAGCGCGGATGCTTCGACATAAGCTTTGAGACCAAGGACGTGAAAGTGATAACTGCGGGCAACGGCAAGAAGGAGACACACGTCAGCAACGCCACACTCATGGGCGGAAGCTTCGTGACTATCCTTTCTCCTATGTCATGGGCATCAGGCACAGACCGTAACATCACAACTCCAGACAGTATCTTCACAGTGGATAAGTTCAATGATTTCTGGTATCACCGCGGATACCTCAACCTTATCATCACCGCACCTTACTCAGTGAAGGGCAACTCTGTGGTGTTCCCTACTATGAATCTTGCGTATAAGCCAGAGGACGTTAAGGAGAACAGCATCAAGTTCACACTGCTCTACAACCGACACACAGAGAAGACAGGCAGCGTGTCTGCAATGCAGGGCAACTGCGTTACAGCATACAGCATGCACTCGCTGAGCGATATCGTGCCTGGAAACGACTCTATCAGCGTGAGCGTGGTGTCTGACAAACTGGAGACACAGATAGTGAAGGTGGGCAGATAAAGACTCTTCACCCACACATAACAATACTGCAACAGCGGTAGGGAGACTATTCTTCCTGCCGCTGTTCTTTTTGCTACCGCCACCTACTTCCAAGGCGGGAATATGTCTGGCAGAAGCCGCATGCTGCCGCCTTAGACTCTCAGCATGCAGAATAAAAATTGTATAAAAATATCATCTTATTCTTAAAAGAGTATATCCCGTGCAATGTTTTCTGTATATTTGCATTATACTTTTATATTTATGAATGAGTCACAGATTATAGAACAGGCACAGAAAGGCAGCCAGACTGCACTGCACCAGATATATCTTGCCCACGCAGGATATATGCAGTCAGTGTGTTCGAGATATATTCTGTGTGATGAGGAGGTGAAGGATGTGATGCAGGAGAGTTTCATAAAGATTTTCAGCAATATCAAGTCGTTCAAATATCGCGGAACTGGCAGCCTGCGCTCCTGGATGACAAGGATTATGATTAACGAAGCACTGCGTACCATAAAACAGAAAATGCACACCTTAGAGATAGAGGACGTCATGGCTGACGTAGCCGAATATGACACGGAGGATGCCAGTGAGGTGCCGCCAGATGCTATTCACGAGATGATAAGGGAGCTGCCGCAAGGCTACAGGACTGTACTTAACCTCTACATTTTTGAGGAATACTCCCACAAGGAGATAGCGGCTATGCTCGGAATATCAGAACTTACATCGGCCTCACAGCTGCATCGGGCCAAGAAATTACTTAAGAAAAACATTATAGAATACAAGAAGAAACAATGACAGACGCTTTTGAGAAAAACATACGCGAGAAACTCCGAAACCACTCTATGCCTGTGGACGAAAGGCTGTGGACTGACATCGGGCGCACCATGAAAGAGCGTTCACGCTGGAGACGCATACGTATGGCGGCAGCATGGACTGCGGCTCTCTCCGCGGCTGCCATGCTCTGCGTGGCTTTTCTGCTGGCGGAGCAGCACATAGCTCCTGCTTCTGACACAACTGCTGTCATGAATAATGACGGAAAGGAGAGACTGCATGCAGAGCAGACAGTAGCAACCGCCCTTCTAGCTGATTCTCACAAGGCTCTGAAGGAGAAGAAAACGATTGGCTCCATAGCTGCGGCAAACGAGTCTGGTAAGGAAGGACAGAGGACAGAGTACAAAGAACAGAGTGCAGAGGACAGAGGACAGAGAATAGAGGAGAGAGAACAGAGAATTCTGCGAGTAAGCGAGAGCAGAGATGAGCCCGCTCAATCTTTGCCAAGCAGTAGCAGAATCGGCGAAGCCAACAAAGGACAGAGTGCAGAAAACAGGGTGCAGATTAAGCCTGAAGCTACTCATACTACGGCTACTTACCTTGGCGGCAAAGGATACGAGGAGCAGAAGAATGGCAGCAAAAATGCCTTGCAGCTGTCGCTCTACGCATACGGTCCGACAAACGCAAGAAACGGGAAGGACTTCCGCCTGACTATGAGCAACACGGCATTCAGCTGCCTCAACACGCAGAACATGAACATGGATGCTGTAACAGGCATGCATAAGCAGATGCATGCTGACCATAAACAGCCGATAAAATTCGGTGTATCAGCAAGATACGCCTTAGGCAGCGGACTGGGCATAGAGAGCGGACTGAGATACACTCTGCTGCAGTCTGCATTCACAAATATTACAAATACTCAATCATACGACCAGCGCATACACATGCTGGGCATACCGCTAAACCTGACATACGACATCGCCAGCATCGGCAATCTGTCTTTCTACACTTCTCTTGGTGGCGAGGTGGCACACTGCGTATCTGTGGAGAGTGAAGTGCGCAACAGCACATCACACCCATGGCAGATTTCGCTCAACGCGGCAGTGGGCATGCAGTATGCTCTGGGCTCTAACATCGGAATATACGTAGAGCCAGGTGTGGCACACCATCTCGACAACGGGTCGTCTCTCGAAACTGCCTATACGGAGCATCCTACAGACTTCTCGCTGCTTGTAGGCATAAGGATGAACCTGCGGAAATAACACCAGATGCAGTGCTGGCATAAGGATTGTGCTCGTTTCCCACCACTCGCCGCCTGACCTCAGCACGTATTATAAATGTATACACAACGCCTTGCCGCATAGCGACCGACAGCCTGTCAAAAAGACTGCGCATAGGCAGCAGAAAGCGTATCAGCATAAATGACAAAATGAAAGGTAGCTTTTTGGCATCTCACTCGCTACGAATGAGCATCCAAAAAGCTACCTTTTGCGTTGCTAAAAGCTACGGATTGCATCGCCCGCCAATAATTTACATATTCACAACAAGTGCGTTACAATTATCCGGCTATCCGTTAGCATTATGTCAAAATATAACACAATTTATTTACAATATGATTTCTGGATTTTCTTCAGCTGCTTGCTGTGCGGCATTTCTCTGGCTGACACCATTGCGGCATCAGTCAGAGAGAGCATTCCGGCATAGCCCTACGCCTCTTTCTTCCAGAGTTTTGTCATGTCTTCGAGTGTCTTGCCCTTTGTCTCTGGCACAAGTCGCCATACGAAGACTGCGGCAAGCACGCAGATAACGCCATAGAGTCCGTAGGTAAACCAGTGGCCAAAGTGTGGGTCGCCAGCAACCTGCATATTGAACATCGGCACGAACGTAGAGCTTACTATCCAATTGAAAATCCACTGGAAGGCTACGGCGATAGCTACGGCTGCGCCACGGATGGTGTTAGGGAATATCTCTGAGATGAGCACCCAGCATATTGGGCCCCATGAGAACATGAATGAAGCGCTGTAGACCATGATGCTGAGCATTGTCACCATGCCCATTTCAGCATTGCCGAAGGTGGCTGCCACACCGAACGCGCCTATCGCCATGCCGATGGAACCCCAGATGAGGAGCGGCTTGCGGCCGAGACGCTCAACTGTAAAGATGGCTACGAGCGTGAAGAGGATATTCACAATGCCCATGATGACGGTCTGCACCATCGGTTTGTCCATGCCCATATCGGCAAAGATACGTGGTGCATAGTAGAGCACGGCATTGATGCCTACTGCCTGCTGGAACACGCTGAGCATGATGCCCACGAAGATTACGAGCCAGCCGTAAGTGAAGAGACGCTCTGTCTTGACAGTGATAGTGTTCTTGATTTCCTCGAGTATTTCTGCTCCCTTAATGCTTCCGTTAATCTTTCTGAGGATTTCAAGAGCCTTGTTATTCTCGCCTATCATAACAAGATAGCGCGGTGTCTCTGGCACAAAGCAGATGAGCAGGGCGAAGAGTCCTGCTGGCACTGCCTCGCTTCCGAACATATAGCGCCATCCTGTGGCAATGGTCCACGGGTCGCTCGATGCAGCCACCTGATACATTCCCTCACCTATCTTCTCGATTACTGGGTTTGTATGGTCGCCAAGGATAAGGAAATTGACAAAGTAAACTACCAGCTGACCGAATATGATGGCAAACTGGTTCCATGAAACGAGTGTGCCACGGATGTTTGAAGGTGCCACCTCAGCTATATACATAGGGCAGATGGCTGACGCAAGACCTACGCCCATGCCGCCTATGACACGGTAGATATTGAATGCTATGAGGAGTGAGAATGTTGCTTCGCCTTCTTCAAAGAACAGGAACTCTGGATACATAGAGCCTAAGGCTGAAATGAAGAAAAGGAGTCCGGCAAGTATCAGCGACTTCTTACGGCCAAGATTGGTGGCGAGATAGCCTGACATGGCGCTGCCTATAACACAGCCTATAAGGGCGCTGGCACATGTGAAGCCATGCCATGCGTCAGTATAAGTAAAGTCTTTTGCACTAAGGAAGAAAGCCTGCAGGCCTTTCTCCGCTCCTGAGATTACGGCTGTGTCGTAGCCGAAGAGCAGTCCGCCGAGTACGGCAACTAACACAATGGAAATAAGATAGCTCATGCTACCTTTTGTTGTCTGATTCATAAGTAGTATGTTTTTTTAGATTATAGTATTATCTGTATGTATCTTTATCAGAATAGGTGTGTCTCGCAGAGACTCTGCCGACGCTTCGCTATATCTGTCAGGCTCTGGCAGTCCAGCCTTCTGCTGTCTGCCACGACTTGCAATGAAACAAAAAAGGCTTTGAGGTCGGAGCAACTGAGGCTCCAATCCCAAAACCTTTATAATGTCATTATACTTATCTGTTAAAGAATTTCTTGCCGTTACGTATCACGATGCCACGGTAGTTGTCTGGCACTCGCTGGCCCTGCAGGTTGTATGTTGCTGTAGTCTGCGGTGCAGCGACTGTGATATTGGTGATACCAGTAGAACCACCTGTCACGCTGCCGTATGCCACCTTCATGACATAGCAGAGCTGTGTGCCTGAGTTCTTATAGGTGAATGTGCTGCTATTTCCTGCAAGCGGGAATGTAACCACGTCAGGATTAGCGCCATCGAGGAACGACTTAAGCACAGTCGTGGTCTCTGCTGTGTAGGTCGTTCCGCCTACTGCAGCCCATATATTGGTAGCGCTGGCTTCCTCCTCTGCCTTGTTCACATAGCTGTAGAATGTCACCTGCACTGGTGTCTTTCCTGCTGGAGCAACGAAGGAGTTCTCAGCTCCGTTAGAGACCTTGAGCGATGTGTATGCCTTGCCGTCTATTGTGATGTCCTTGCCATTAGAGATTTTCTTTCCCGAGTTGCCTGTAATGGTTGCTGTAGCTCCGTCGGTGAATGTAACGCTGTTGGCTTCTGTCATGCCATCCATCCAGTAATAGAAGACTTCCTCGTCTATTGTAACTGTTGGCTCGTCAGCTCCACCATCATCATTACCGCCATCACCGCTACCGTCATTGCCGCTGTCACCGCCGTCGCCAGGCTCTCCTGTCTCGCCGTTCTGCATGTCTGGGAAGTACTCCTCAACCTTTGTCTCTGCTCCCTTATTCTGCTTCACGATGATATCCTCTACAAGTGAGTGGCAGTACACCTCAATGTTGGTGTAGTAACGCTTTGAGTCAAGGTTGTAACGTGTGGCATCTGACGCATCGTTCGGATTCAGTCCGTTCTTTGTCTCCCATGCGTCTGGCATGCCATCGTTATCTGTGTCATAGCCTGCAGGGTGCGCTCCGGTAGGGAAGTTTGCTTCTGTATAGCCGTTGCAGTCGCTAACGAGGTCAATAAGTCCTTGTTTTCTTGAAACAGAACCTGTATATGTCAGCGTGCCGTTTGTTGCCTCGTTAACATAGCGCTGGTCTACTTCATCACGATAAAGTGATGAGCCTACGTACTGAAGCACATAGTAACGAGCCATCTCTGCATTATGTGTTGTCACATAGCCGGTAGGACATGGCGCATCCATCTTTATCCTCACATACTTGTTTGAGCCGCTTGTCTTGTGCTCAACCTTAGTATAATAGTTATTGTTATCCTTGCAGTAATACTCTCCGTCAATAGTAATCAAACCGCTGTCATATTTCACTCCAGCCCAGTCTCGGTTTGGTGTGGTGCCCTTTGATGTCTTCACTGTGTTGCCGCTGATATAGTAGCGGCTGGTCATATCCATGAACGGAGTGTCCTCGCTGTTGCCAGAACTTGCGACAGAAACCGTTGTTATACGGTCTGCACTGCCACGTCCTGAAGGGCCTGCCTGAAAGTAATTGTTCACCATGTTTATCTGACCGCCGCCAGGACCGCCATAGCATGTACCTTCAGCATTATACATCAGACAGTTGCGGAAGTCTACATTCTCCGCCTCGACAGCGTTAGCCCAGTTGTATTTTGAATACTCAGCGTTGGTCTTATAGCCTGTCCAGTTGTAGCGTGCGCCGTTGAAACGAGGGCCGCGGTTAGCCACATGGGCTATCATGTTATGATGGAACGACGCCAGCTTGCCACCCCAGATGCCACCATAGCCGTGCTCTCCCTTGCCATGTCCTGCATTCAAGAGGCTCTCGGCTATAGTACACCACTGCATGGTGAAGCAGTTATTGTCGTAGAACGATGCCACCTCGTCAATGCTCCATGAGAAAGAGCAGTGGTCAAGAATGATGTTCGACTTATTACGCTGCCACATTGCGTCGGCGCCATCGTCAACATTTTTCTCCTGACCACGGCGGAAACGCATGAAGCGGATTATATTGTTATTGCCTGGCTGCACAGTAAAGTAGCGCACAGTGATGCCTGGCGATGGTGCTGTCTGTCCCATGATAGTTGTGTTGTCACCAATATTGAGATTGCTCTTCAGGGCTATTACACCTGCCACGTCAAACACCACGATCTTCTTTGCTGTGCCGCTTACCGCTGCACGGAGCGAACCTGTGCCGCTGTCGTTGAGGTTTGTGACATGCACAATCTTACCACCACGGCCTCCAGTGACGAATCTGCCGTGTCCTTCCGCACCTGGGAATGCTGGTGCTTTCTCAAACTGAGCCATTGCAGAAATCGATACTGCGATGGCAAACATTAGTGTTAGTAGTTTTCTTGTCATTTGTTATAGTGATTTTATTTTATGGATTATCCTGATGAAAACAGCATCTGGCAGACCAGACGGCACTATGCCTCCGGTCTGCCATGGCTATTACAATCCTTTTACCTATTTATATATTTCCTGCCATTGCGTATAACAATACCACGGTAGCTGTCTGGCACTCGCTGACCCTGCAGATTGTATGTTGCTGTAGTCTGCGGTGCAGAGGTTGTGATATTAGTTATGCCTGACGCAGAACCGTAGGTCACCTTCATGACGTAGCACAACTGGTCGCCTGTATTGGTGAATGTGAACGCGTTCTTGCCGCCTATAGGGAATGTCATAACGTCTGGGTTGGCACCGTCCTGATAAGACTTATGCACTGCGGTTGTTTCAGTTGTATATGTCACACCATCTACTTCAGCCCAGAATGATGTACGGTCTGTATCGCCCTCGCCCTTGTTTATGTAACTGTAGAATATCACTTTGGTAGCTGTCTTGCCGACTGGAGCGACGAAGGTGTTCTCAGCTCCGTTAGAGACCTTGATTGACTTGTACTCTGTTCCGTCAACTGTGACGCGGCCGCCTCCAGAGACATTCTTACCAGAATTGCCTGTAATAGTCACTGTAGCACCGTCAGAGAATTTCACACTGTTCGCTGATTCCAGACCATCTTCCCAGAAGTAGATAACATCCTCGGCCTCTCCTGTTGACGGAGTGTCAGGCGTTGTCCCGCTATCGCCTGAGCCGCTACCGCCGCCCGTTGTGTCGTCGTCCTCTACTCCTGGAGGATTCGCCTCGCCATTCTGCATGTCTGGATAGTACTCCTCGAAGTAACCATCTATGTCTGTCTTGGCGTCAGCACGCTGAGCCTTGGTCTGCTCCTCAACGAGCGAGTTACAGTAGACCTCTATATTGGTGTAGTAGCGTTTTGAATCGAGGTTATAGAGATTCTGGTCTTTAGAACCTTTAGGGTTCAGTCCGTGCTTTGTCTCCCATTCGTCTGGCATGCCGTCGCCGTCAGTATCGAGCGGTGGAGTCTCTGACTTGAGTTCCGGCCATCCGCCAGCCTCATCCTGAGAATTGACAAAACCTGTTCCACAGCCCTTTCCCGTATACTTTGCCGAGCCAGTAAGTGCATCATTCACGATGTATGCGTCGTGAGAGTCGCGACGGAAAGATGCACCGGCATAATCGAGCACCTTGCCGTATGCCTTGTACGCTGTGTGTGTTGTGACCCATCCGTAAGGTATTGGCTTGCTGGCACGCAGCGTATCCTTTGTTACGGCTGTGAAAGTATTGTCGACATCTGAATTGTTTATCTGATTGTAGATGCCGTAAGTCCAGTTATCCTTTGATACTTCAGAGTATTTAGAGTTAAAGTTTCCCTCTACGTAATAGTCTCCCCAGACATGCCACATCTTGTCCCACTCGTTTGGATTGGTGCCGTGACCAGTGTATTCTGTAGTGCGTATGCCGATTGCCGCTATACGCATGCCTTTTGCTCCAGAAGGGGTAGACGGACCTGGCTGATAGTAGTTGTTTACGATATTGACATTCATGCCTTCGCCACCATAGCACCCGTTGCCGCCCCAGTTATACATAACGTTGTTACGCATATCCATTCGCTCGTCTGTCTGTGTCCCAGGACGTGGGCCAAGGCGTGGCGAGCGTGAGGTGTGGTGTGCCAAAAGGTTATGGTGGTATGATGCGCCAGAGCCGCCCCAGTTGCCGCCGTAGCCGTGTGCGCCTTTCTCATGACCAGCCTCAACCAGACTCTGGTCGACAATATTCCACTGTACAGTGATATTCTTCGAACCATATACCGACAGACACTCGTCTATACTCCATGATACTGAGCAGTGATCGACAATGATATTAGCCTGATCCATGCCGCCCAGTCCGTCACCTTCATGATACTTTACGTTGCGGTTGCCAAGGCGGAAACGCATGTATCGGATGATGACATTGCTTGATGAAATCTGGAACGGATAGTCAGCAATGCATATTCCGTCGCCAGGTGCGGTCTGTCCGAGTATTGACACATTGCCGTTACGCAGGCGCAATTCGCTCTTAAGATATATCGTACCAGACACATCAAATACAATAATACGCGCACCTGACTTATTGCAAGCCCAACGGAACGTGCCTTCCGAACCGTCGTCCGTAAGTTTCGTAACATGATAGACCTTTCCTCCTCGTCCGCCTGTAGTATAACGTCCGTGACCTTCTGCGCCAGGAAAAGCTGGTGCTTTCTCAAACTGAGCCATTGCTGGCACACATGTCAGAAGAAAAAGATAGAGTAAAATTCTTTTCATTTAATACAGTTTTAGTTACTTAGCTTATTCGCTATTCATCCCATCGTGTGCCAATTGCACAAGACGGGACAGATTTGATTCCTTATTCTCTACGACAGCATCTGTAGGCTGAGTTTCTTCTGCAAAATTACTTCATTTATAACTATTCTGCAAAATAAACCTATACTTTTTGTAGTATAATTTTCCAGTCGGACGAAAATCCCCCCTAAAAAAATCAAAAATACCCCATAAAGGAATAGCTTTGCTGTTTTATTCGATGCAAACTCATGGTTTACACACACGCATCACCCCCAGGCATACCATGAACACAAATAAGATACAGGCAGACTTATATACTCAAAAATACTGATTGTGTGACTTACAATATCAGCTATGACAAAGGAAAGAGAAGAATTCAGATGGGTAACACGGTCTATACGATTAGGTTCAATTGGCTGTATCCTTTTTTCTGAAAACGCAGGAATACAGCATAGATTGCTATCAGATAACGAATAGCGAAGTTGGAACGCACATCAAAATATACAAAAAACGCCGATTTCATCGATTTTTTTCGCACTCTGAACACTACATATGTTATAAATAAGAATTAGGGGAAGTCCGCTCACTGGAATATCATTTGCATCGCACGATGCGTCCAAAAACACCTTGTTATATTATCTGACATTACGTCTGACACAAAAGAATAAAAAATTATTACTGTCCGCTAAACATGCTTTTGTGTCGAATTATACAGGTTTGGGCAACAGACAAGCCCCCTCTTAAGAGGTGATAACGGCTGTCCGCTAAAAATTCCGCCCCTTACAGGACATAGACTTAACCGCGGATGGCTATATTTGCTATTTTGAGGCTTATTCTGTCATTTTATAGCAACACAAAGGCTGCTTATACGTCCAGT
>JAZUMR010000071.1:0-14607 GCA_045603685.1 Prevotella sp. | reverse complement strand
TATCGGCATACTATACAACTTCGCACCACCAATTGACCAATGTGAACGTTACTATTACGACATCACATCAAAACAATTATACATGTTTTAAACATGCTTAACCGTTACCAAACCAATAGACATTAATCCATACATAAGGTTTTTAATGTTTTTGCTTAGTTTCGACATCAGGCGGTGGATGGATATGAAGTGACATGGGAGCTTGCTCACAATGGCACGGCATAGACAGACGCAGCAGGATGCGCAGCAGACTGAAACTAAGTTGTTTTCAATGTTTTTGTCTTAAACAAATCCGTGAGAATCCGAAAAATCCGTGGTCAGAAATAAATAATAATACAATAAAAAAATACAACTATGAGAGTAATCATCTTAGACAACTACGAGCTCGTATCACGCTGGGCAGCAAACTACGTAGTAGAAAAAATCAATCAGAAGAATCCTACAGAAGACAACCCATTCGTATTAGGCTGTCCTACCGGCTCCTCACCCCTCGGCATGTACAAGGAACTCATCCGCCTCAACAAGCAAGGCAAGGTATCCTTCAAAAACGTTGTCACCTTCAATATGGACGAGTACGTCGGACTGCCAAAGGAACACCGTGAAAGCTACCACACCTTCATGTGGACCAACTTCTTCAGCTATATCGACATCAAGCCAGAGAATGTCCATATCCTTAACGGCAACGCCCCAGACCTTGTAGCAGAGTGCGAGAACTACGAACGCATGATTGAGTCATACGGCGGTATTGACCTCTTCCTTGGCGGCATCGGTCCCGACGGACATATCGCCTTCAACGAGCCAGGCTCATCCCTGACATCCAAGACCCGCATCAAGACCCTCAATACCGATACCATCATCGCCAACAGCCGCTTCTTCGACAACGACATCACACAGGTGCCGAAGCAAGCCCTCACTGTTGGCGTCGGCACTGTCATGGCAGCCCGTGAGGTACTCATCCTCTGCAACAGCCATAGCAAAGCCCGCGCCCTGAAGCACGCCATAGAAGAAAGCATCAATCACATGTGGACCGTCAGCGCCATCCAGATGCACCCCCACGGCATCATCGTCTGCGACGAACCAGCCTGTGCAGAACTGAAAGTCGGCACCTACCGCTACTTCAAAGACAAGGAAAAACTTGAAGGACTCGTTGATAGATATTTGTAGTTTGGTTTAATGGTTAAGTTAAAGGTTAAGGGTTTAAGGTTAAAGATATGAATACACGATTGTTCTCATTTGAGAAGTTGGAGGCATATATAGAAATAGTATTAGTAAAAGATTAGTAAAAATGAGAAAAATTATTTCTGCTAAAAATTATTTCGTTTTCAAATTTCTGCGCAATCCCCTTTACAAATATATTTACAACAAGCGTGGAAACCACTACGAATGCAAGGGGAAACTACACAACAGCCATATTAACATCACAGGAACAAACAATACTGTAGTTATTGAGGACGATGTATTTCTAAAAAACATCAACATTGAAATAACTGGGCGAAACAACAAAGTAATCGTGCGTAAGGGTACCAAATTTTACAACAATGGGAAAATTAGCATTTACGGCAACAATAATCTTGTTGACATAGGTGAGAACACATATAATATCGGGTCAATTTTCATCCTCGTCCAAGAGGATAACAATAAGATTATAACTGGTGAACATTGCATGTTTGCTCAAGATACCTTTATCCGCAATTCTGATTCTCATTCTATACTTTCCCATGAAGGGAAAAGAATAAATCCAAGCAAAGACGTTATATTAGGCAAACATGTTTGGGTGGGATATGGTGTCACCATCCTTAAGGGTACAATTCTTGGTGACAATTGCATAGTTGGAACGCAAGCTGTCATATCAGGCAATCATCCTCAGCCTGGTTGCATCTATGCGGGAAATCCTGCAAGATTGGTCAAAGAAAATATTAACTGGACTTACGAATTTATAAAAGAATAACAACAAAAATGGGTGCAATGCAGAGAGTTCTATGGGTGGATGCCGTTAAAGGTGTTGGAATCATTTCCATCATCTTTACACATGTTACCGGCAATCATTCTCCCTTTATTTTTGCAGTTCCGATTTTCTTTTTCATTTCGGGCTACATGCAAACTGGAAAGTATAGTACTTTACAACTCATTAATAAATTGTCAAATAGATTACTTATACCATATTTAGCATTTTTCGTAGTTATATCTCTATTGAATATTCCTGATTTCAATATTTCATCATATTGCAGGGGTCAATTCATTGGAATGTTAAAAGGTGGCAATAGGCTCTATGGCGACTTTGGAACATTTTGGTTTGTCAACTGTTTCTTCTTGTCGTGTGTAACTTACAATTACATATTTCGTAAGAACCGATTCATAGCCGCATTCTTAGTAATGGGGGTAATTGCTCTTATAGTACAAGCATATCCCAAAAGCCTCCCATGGAGTGTTCAGACTGTTCCTCTTGCAATCTGTTATATGATTTGCGGACATGTTACCAAGAAAAACGGTGATACAATTAACAGCATTTTATCAAGGTTTAGTAATACTACAATATTAATATGCTCGGCATTTCTTCTTATAGCGTTATTGTGTATTCCACAAATATATCTTGACATAAAATATGACAATTATGGAATACCTATTATTTCGTTCATATTGTCTGTAATAGCTTGTTATTCTTTATGTGTATTTTTAGGGAAAATCCATAGTAGATTTCTCGTTAATTATGCAATTAGACCACTTGCTTATATTGGAAAAGGGTCGCTTTTCATAATGTTCATTCATCAATATATAAATAATCACTTTACCTACATTACAAATCCTGCAATTCATTATATCTGTGTCTGTATTTTCTCTGTAATGCTATATTACATAGCCACGACGAATCGTGTAACAAAAAAAATATTATGTGGAGAATAGATTATGGGGTCAATAAAGAAAGAACTTGCTAAGGGTGTTGCATGGACCAGCCTTTCTGCATATACTGGGCAGATTTTAGGTATCATTATCACAATGATACTTGCTCGACTGTTGTCTCCAACCGAATTTGGATTGATTGCCCTTGCAACAGTGGTATCATCGTTCCTAGGTATGCTGAGCACTATGGGCATAGCGCCTGCCATAATACAAAGGAAAGATCTTACGCAAGATAACCTAAACTCAATATTCACATTCACGCTGATAGTGGGTTTCGTACTTGGTCTTATCCTGTTTTGTTCTTCATGGCCAATAGCAGCATTTTATGAGGATGAGCAACTCATTCCCATCACACAAATAATGGCAATACTGCTTATAACTGGAACTATTAACATGGTACCCCAGGCTCTGATGAATAAAAATAAAAGGTTCAAAGAAAATGCGATAAGAAGTATTGTATTACAAATAGTATCCGGTGTTATTGCAATTCTCGCTGCGTGGAATGGAGCAGGAGTATATTCTCTATTAATCGCTCCTTTTTTTACAAATATCGGAACATTTATATGGAACAGAAGATTTTACAAAGTTTATATAGATTGGCATCTAAGCCTTGAACCCATTAAACGAATCTTTTCTTTTTCCTTTTATCAGTTTCTGTTTGATACTGTAAATTACTTCTCAAGAAATCTAGACAAGCTTATTATTGGGAAGTTCTTGTCTATGGGTGATTTAGGGCTATATGAGAAATCATATCGTATGATGCAGATGCCGCTACATCAGATAACATTTGTTGTGACTCCTGTTCTACACCCTTTACTCAAAGACTTTCAGGATGATCTCATGGAACTACATAACAAGATAACAAAACTCATCAGATTCTTGGCCACAATTAGTTTTCCCATAGGTATTACACTATCTTATTGCGCTGATGAAATAATCACAATTATGTATGGTAACAAATGGGAAGCTGCAATTCCTATTTTTCAAGTTTTAGCATTATCTGTCCCACTACAATTAGTTTTTTCTTCAACAGGCGTTGTATACCTTGTGAGCAATAACACAAAGATACAATTCTGGGTTGGAATACGAAACACCATTACGACTATTGCGGGTTTCATAATTGCATTATACCTTTGGGGAACTACCATTTCTGTAGCATGGTCTTTTGTTATAACTATGCACATAAATTTCTTTATCTCACACTACATAATGTATAAATATGTCTTAAAAATAAAATGGTATAACCTTTATAAGAACTTGATGAAACCATTATGTATCCTGTCAGTTCTTGTCTTATATTTTCATTCAATAAATTCATTAATTGATGGATACAACATAATTGTTCGGGCGATGATTAAAATTGCGGGTGCAGGAATCATAAGTACTCTTATGATACAATATATGGGACTGATAGATATTAATTCGAAGGTTAAACAAATTATGTATAAAATCACTAACCAACATGCAGAATAGAATTATTTACTTTGACACACTAAAAGGTGCGGCTATACTTTATGTTGTTTATAATCATTTAGTATGGATCTGTATGCAGGAAAGAGAATCCATTTCCTCCGCACTTTTTGACTCTGTCTGTATGAATATGTTTTTTCTCATCAGCGGCAGACTCGCTATGAGGCAGAAATCCGTTCGCACGAAAGAGAATGCTATCCAAATACTATTCAAAAAAACATATTCTTTGTTTTTCCCAGCCTTGCTATGGTTCGCATTTAGCATTTACTATTGGCATTTAGAGTTAGTAGATTCTTGCCTGTCTGAATTCAAAAATGGCTTTTGGTTTACATATGTATTATTTGCCGTTTTCTTTTATGAAATTTGTCTATACTTAGTTATTAATCAGTTGAAGATATCTTCAAAAACTCGCTCTATTATTAATATCGGATTATCAGTCCTGCTATATATTGCAGGTATAATCTTCTACAAAGAAATAAATTGCCCACAAGGAAACCTATTATCCTTGTCTTTATTTTTGAAGTATATTATATTCTTTGTTATAGGCTTTGAATATGATTTCTTACACACTATGGTATCAAAGATAAGATCCAACCATTTTCTTATGTTATTAATAGTTATAATGTTCTTTGTGTATCCATACCAATCTGCTTGCTTACAGTTAATATTTAATCTATGTCGCGTTTATCTTATTTTTATAATATTCAAGGAGTCCGGAATTCTTAATACCGATAATACATTTTCAAGGATTCTAAGTTGGTGGGGACGTAACTCTCTTCCTATTTACTTCATCCACTTTTTTCTTTTATTCAATATGACCAAAATCTCAGATATTATTCATATCTTTGCAGATTCAGTTTGCATTAAAGGGAATGTAGGATGCCAATTAGTAATAGAAATTGTTGCTATACTGCCAATTGCAATAATAATAGCCTCGTTAAGTTGTTGCTTATATATTATAATGTGCAAATCAAAGTATCTTAATTTGTTATTATTTGGCAAAGAAAGCAAGTAGACATTTCACATTGCTGACTTGTTGTAATCCTTATATAAATCCGCTATGTATCAAAAATATAGCATTACAAAATTAGTCTTAAACGAATTCAAAAACACAAATCAATGATGATTACAAAACGCATAAAGCAATTGTTTCGTAGTGTTTCAAAAAGTGAAGAGATGTTGAATCTTCTTCCGTATATGTTACGTAAGCAATGGTTAGAACAACAAATGCTATGCTGTACATCCAAAGGAGTAACAGACACGAAATATGCTGATTCAGAAATAATTGTCAGTTTAACCACCTATGGGACAAGAATTAACTATGTTGGTTTAACAATTGAAAGTATTATGCAGCAAGCTATGAAAGCTAATCGCATAATACTATGGCTCTATACTGAAGATTATCATAAAGACCTGCCAGAAGTGTTGAAAAGGCAACAAGAACGGGGGCTTGAGATTAGAGAATACAAAAAAGACATTCGTTCATATAAAAAACTTATCCCAACACTGAAGCACTTTCCAGGAGCGGCTGTTATTACTTTAGACGATGACTTATTGTATGATTATGACATCCTTGAAAGGTTAATAAAATCGTATCAAAGGAATCCTGATTACATTTCTGCTTGTAGAACACATTTAATCACACTTACAGAAGATGGAAGTATCAAACCCTACTGTAAATGGATGCATTATTCACATGAAACTTCAAACAACGACCTGTTATTTGCGACAACTGGTGGAGGAGTATTGTTCCCACCACATAGTTTATGTGATGAAGCAATTAATGAAGATGTCTTTACTACGATATGCCCAACAGCAGATGATATATGGGTTAAAGCAATGGTTCTTTTGAGTAACTCTAAAATTATAAAAGTACCGACAAAAAGCAAAAAAGGAAATGAATTTATTGGTATTCCTGAAGTTCAAGACAATGCACTTTATAAAACAAATACTGGAGCATTGCAAAAGAATGACAAGCAATTAAAAGCGGTCATGGAGAAATATAACTTGAATATCAAACATCACTAAAGTCAATAATGCAAACACAAATAATATATGTTCTCATAAGTTCTGATAAAGATATTTATCTTGAAGAACTATGGGTATCGTTGTATTCTTTGAGAATATTTCATCCAGACGTTACAGTAAAGGTTTTAGTTGACACTCCCACTGGAAGACGAATTAAAGAACGTCCCGCACTGAACTCGATGATTACAGACGTTATTGTCGTTCAAACTCCAGAGGGATATAATGCCAAGCAACGTTCCCGCTATATCAAAACTAATATACGTCAAATAATAAAGGGAGCGTATTTGTTTATAGACACTGATACCGTTATATGTAAACCTTTGAGTGATATAGATAAATTGAAGGATGGTATTTATGCAGTTCCGGAATGTCATCTACCAATATCTAAAAATCCTTTTAGTCCACTACCTAAAGTTAAGAGAATTTTCGACACGGATGCATCAGATTGTACTTATTGGTTCAATTCAGGAGTAATGTATGTATCCGATAACGAACAGACGCATGAATTTTATAGACAATGGAACAAGAATTGGACTTTTTCTTGTTTTGAAAAAGGCGATAGCCAAGACCAGCCTGCATTGTTAAAGACAAATCATGATTTTGACAATTACATACAATGCTTGCCTGATATATATAATAGCCAAGTGGCTATGAGCCTTAAATATTATGCTGATGCAGCTATCGTACATTGGTGGCACATGGATTTCATAGAGGACCAGAGTTACTCTCCATATTTTAGTCTTTCAATATATAAGGAACTAAAAAAACACAATGCTATAACTCCAGAAATTGATTCAATAATACGTAACTGTAAACAATCTTTTGTATCTCCGACCATGCCTGTTGGCATAGACCAAATATATTTTCTTTTCTCTTCAGCAGGAAAAACATACAACAAGATATATAAAGAAGGAGGTGCTGCCAGCTGGCTGATGCAGAAAGTTGCAGTATGGTTAAATTGGTTACATAAATATACAAAGAAGAAATGATATCCGTAATTATCCCCCTATACAATAAAGAGCCAATTATAGAACAATCCTTGCAAAGTGTGTTGACTCAAGACTATGATGATTTTGAAGTCATTGTAGTCAATGACGGTTCTACCGACAAGAGTGCAGAGATTGTTAAATCTATTAAAGATCCGCACATAAATCTGATTGAACAAGAGAATGGGGGACCATCTAAAGCACGTAATACCGGTGTAAGGCATGCAAAAGGGGATTGGATATTGTTCCTTGATGCTGATGATGAACTATTGTCTGGAGCACTTAAAACATTCCATGAGAAAACGTTGGAACATCCTAACATTAAAATGTTTTGCGGTGAGGTCCTAATTAATAAAAAGAAAAAGAAAACTTATCAAGAAAGATGTATTAAGAACATATATAAATCTTTATTTTATAATGTTTTTTACCCATGTTCCGGAAGTTCAATATATACCAAATCCTTATGTAAAGAGCATTTATATAATGAAAATATTAGACGATATGAAGATTTAGAATGTCTTTTCAGGAAATACAAGAATAACGAAATATTTATACTGAATTCTCCTGTGGCAAACATAAACACTGATTATGCTGCCGCAAGTCGGGGTCGAAAAGATATCAATGAAGATTTTGTCGGACATCTTGATTTTAAAGGCAAGTCATTTTGGGAGAAAATGTGTTTGTATAAGCTGTATTTAGAAGAACGAGAACATTATTCAGAGCAAATAGACAAATTATATCCTCTGCTTCGTTACAGATATGATTTCTTATTACTATATAAGATATTAAATCTCTTTTCAAAATAGGATTAAACCACGTTATGAATATAAAGCAAGCATTAAGGCGAAATAGAATAATTTCTCAACTCTTTTTATTCGTCTATCATAAATACAAGAACCGTCATCTTGTAAAATTTTGGTGGGGAAGTAAAATGAGTATAAGGTGCAAGTTTGAAGGAATGAATATGATTCGCCCTGGTGCATCATATTACGGAAATTTAGGTTTGGGGACAAATATTGGAGATAATACCCAATTGAATGCTGATATAGGACGATTTACTTCAATTGCACCACGAGTAAAGTGTATAAATGGGATACATCCGATGAAAGAACCATTTGTGACGACATCTCCATTATTTTATTCTACAATTAACAGCCGCACTCCACAAAAAGAGACTTTTGCAAAAATTCAGATGGTTAATGAATTTCGATATTATGATAAAGAACGTAAAATTGAAATTTATATAGGAAATGATTGCTGGATTGGAGCAGATGTCACAATTATTGCAGGGGTACAAATACATAACGGAGCTGTCGTATTAGCAAATGCAACCGTTACAAAAGATGTGCCACCATATGCAATAGTTGGGGGTACGCCTGCAAAAGTAATTGATTATCGTTACGATAAGGAGACAATTAAATTTTTGCAGGAAACAAAATGGTGGGACAACGATATTGAATGGTTCCGCGAAAACTGGGATTTATTATGCAACATGCAAAAATTCAAGGATTATTACAATTCTTCTAATATCAATAAATTAAAGTGATTTATTAATAGTGTAGCCTCTTTAATGTCGAATAATAATTCAATGTGTAGTTTATTATGAAACCAATAATATTAGCATTATATCTGCCCCAATTCCATCCATTCCCAGAGAACGATGAATGGTGGGGTAAAGGTTTTACAGAGTGGACAAACGTCGGAAAAGCAGAACGTTTATTTAAGGGACATTATCAACCACGAGTTCCTTCAGAACTTGGATATTATGACCTAAGGTTGCCTGTTGTCAGAGAACAACAAGCAGAATTAGCAAAGGAAGCAGGAGTAACAGCTTTCTGTTATTGGCATTATTGGTTCGGTAACGGGAAACAATTAATGGAAAATATATTCAACGAAGTACTTGAATCTGGTAAACCAGATTTTCCTTTCTGTTTGGCATGGGCTAACCACACATGGCGAGCAGTTGGATGTACAGCAGGTAATTATGATCCACGTATTCTCATAGAGCAAACCTATCCTGGCGTTGAAGATGCAAAAATGCATTTTAATTATTTGTTAAAAGCATTCAGAGACGAACGGTATATAAAGATAGATGGTAAACCATATCTGTTTATATATGATTCAATGGCATTGCCACAGGAGTATATTAATTTGTTTAAAGAATTAACTATTAAGGCTGGCTTCCCAGGGCTATATTTAGTTGCAAATGTCAATAATAGGGATATACCAAAAGAAACTTTATTAAATAAAGGATTTGATGCCGTTTGTTATTGTCAGTCTCTACCTAAAGAAAGTTTTTGGTTTAAAGTACAAAAGAATATTAAGTCAAAAATATTCATGAGACCAAAGAATTTACATGATTACGATGAAATTGATAAAACACTGATAACAGACAAGGAGAAAGAAAGTAATGTGATTCCACAGATAATGCCTCAGTGGGATCATAGTCCGAGAACAGGACCATATGGAATTATTTTTAAAAATGCATCTCCTGAAAAATTTGCTAAGCACGTGCGTCATGCAATAGAAGCAATAAAGAATAAACCAGAAGAGCAACAGATAATAATGCTAAAATCATGGAATGAATGGGCGGAAGGCAATTATATGGAACCTGACTTAAAATTTGGAAGAGGTTATATAAATGCTTTAAGAGAGGTATTAGATGAATATAAAAACAAATAACCCATATGTTTACATTGGTAAGAAAATGCATAAATAAGCTTTACAATATATACTATTGTAGAAAATTCAGCAATATCGGATGTCGATGTGGATTTGGAGGAATCAAGACTCTCGTAGGGACAAAAAACATTGAGAATGGTGACGATTGCTGTTTCGGGCATGACTTATTTTTAACAGCATGGATGAATGGCAATATCAAAATTCATAATAAATGCTCATTCGGTGCATACAACCATATTTCTGCAAGCAATCAAATTACGATTGGCGAAGGTCTACTAACAGGGAAATGGGTTACAATCGTTGACAATTCTCATGGAGAGACTGATTACGAATCATTATTGAAGCGTCCATGGTGTCGTGACATTGTATCAAAAGGTCCTATCGTAATTGGTAAAAATGTCTGGATTGGTGACAAAGCGACAATACTACCCAATGTAAAAATTGGTGATGGAGTTGTAATTGCAGCAAATGCTGTTGTCACAAAAAGCGTTCCAAGTTATTGTGTTGTTGCCGGCAATCCTGCAAAAATCATAAAACAATTAAGGAACTAATAAAACGGATATCACATATAAACAAAATTAAACAAATAAAAAAATTTACCATGAAAACACACAAGATTATTGAAGAATTCAGCGATTACCACAACCCGCAGGAGGTGCCGGGGATGACTCAGCAGGAAAGCTGGGTGAGACGCTTCCATGACTGCCTCGACGAACAATTAGAGAGATACAGAGGCGAAGAGAATGATGAGTTATATGCCGTTGCAGTATTAGAGGGATTAGCGGACGGATGTAACAGGATGGGGCTGCCGCAGGAGTTCGCCGTTCGCATGGCGGGATTCCAGAGTGTATTCTGCGGAAAGCAGGATATGATAAAGTCGGTGTTCAAGACGGCTTATCTGCATAAATACCTGAAGGCGGTGCCGCTGAAGTATATGAGGCCGTCGGCATTGCTGACATTCAAAACGGAGGCGTATCTGAAAGAGCATTATCTGCTGCGCATGAATGTTATGACGGGTGTGCCGGAGTATAAGCACCTAGGCGTGGCATACGGATTCCAGCCGCTTGACCAGAAGTCACGGAATACGATGTCGATAAATGCACTGAAGGCAGGTGTAGACTCCTGGGATAAGGATATAAACAGATATATTGACAGCTCGCTGATTCCGACATACGAGCCGATGGCTGACTATCTGGACCATCTGCCGGCATGGGACAGGAAAGACCGTATCAAGGCTTTGGCATGCCGGGTGAAGACGGACAACCCGCAGTGGGAGCATTACTTCCACGTATGGATGCTTTCGATGGTGGCGCAGTGGAAAGGCATGAGCCGTCAGCATGGCAACTCCATAGTGCCGCTGCTCATCGGTCCGCAGGGCTCTGGCAAGACAACATTCTGCCGCCGTCTGCTGCCTGAGACATTACAGGCTTACTATAACGACCGTCTGTCGATGAAGAACGACAACGACATATTCATTGCCATGTCGTCGTTCGCACTGATAAACATCGATGAGTTTGATGCCCTGTCGAAGAAGCAGCAGCCGATACTGAAATACCTGTTGTCGAAGCATGACGTGAAGATGCGTCCGCCATACGGCAAGGTGATGGAGCAACGCCAGCGATTCGCCTCGTTCATAGCAACGACGAACAACCTGCGTCCGCTCATTGACCAGACGGGCTCACGCCGCTTCGTATGCGTCTACGCTGATGAGATAGACAACGGCAGGCGTATCTCGCATGACCAGATATATGCGCAGCTGTTGCATGAACTGAAAGAAGGCAAACGCTACTGGTTCACGGAGGCGGAGAACAAACGGCTGATGATGCAGAACAGCCGTTTCCAGCAGGTGGGCGACTACGAGACAATGATACGTCTGACGTATGCGGCACCAGACGAGACACCGGAAGAAACGCCATACACCCTACTCCACGACATTATGATGGAACTGGCAGGACTGTTCCCGACGATGAATATACGTAAGAACACCAATACAGAATTAGGAAAAATATTACATGTAATGGGATACTGTGTAAAAAGAACTAATAAAGGTATGGCGTATAAGGTGATGGTAATTTAAGGGGGAAGCGGAATAACTTTTTTCATAAAACAAAAACATAAAAGAACCGACGCAGGGGATACTCTGACGAGCCTCACGATATATTTATGTCTATGCAGATAAACAAGCTTATCGCATCGACATAAATATATCACCAGTTCCCTACCCTGCGTAAAAAACAAAAACAGTTTTAAAAGTTTTACCAGTTTTGTTAAAAAAATAATTAACGATAATTCAATGTTAAACATTAAACCTGAAGAAATATAACACTTGCTAAAGGTTCGAAGTATAAAAACCACATTCACCTACACGTATCACATTACATATAGGTAATTACAAGCGAGTTATACAAGTGAACCTTACACGATTCACCTACACTTCCCCTACACAGTCTTTCATATATTGCTTAATGTTTTTGGGCATACAAAAAGCTACTAATAGCAAGACTAAACACTGCTTTTTACGCCATGAAAGGTAACGAATTGGACGGTTGTGTATACAGTGAAGGCAATATTTCACCTTCACTCATATTATCAGCTGCAACAGAGCGAAATAGAACATAATAGTGAAGGTGAAGGTAAAACAAAAACGGAAATCGTTAAACATTAAATATCAAGCACGCATCTACTTGTTTAGTCGTTTACCTATTAACTTAAAAGGATTAAAAATAAGAATGTATGAACATATTAAAAATTAGAATATGCAGAATATATATAAAATAATAGCAGACATGCTATTAGGGGATTTATATCAGAAAAAGTCTCAAGGCAGGAACATTTCCAAGAAAAAATTTGATATGATGATAGAGAGTTATAAGCTTGACCATGAAGATAAAATAAATAAGAATTCCCAGATAAATAAAGAACGCAAGGCAATATTAAAAGACCTTTATAATAAAACTGCAGATAACGTTAGGGACTACTGTTTGGAGTCTTTACGTGATAAAGGCAGATTAATAGAATAAATGGCATGCAAAACCTATTTGGCATAGAAAATATACAATAAAACGAAGATAAAGTTTTAAGAGTATTGTTTATTTTATTGTAAAATCGACTATCCGTGAGAATCCGAGTCATCCGTGTTCGTAATAATAAAACTGACAAAACAAATCCGTGAGATCTGTGCAATCTGTGGGATAGTTAATCTGCGTCATCTGCGAGATCTGCGTGCTAAACAATATTATTATGAAAACAGTTAAGGCGGTTGCGCCATACATACACCCTGGGCATCTGAACTTCAAGACTAAGCCATACGAGGCATGGATTGCGGAAGGAGGCAAGAGCGCCAAGACACAATATCCATGGCGTTTACTCCATTCTTTGGCATACAGATTCGAACTACCATCATTATGGAAATGCGGCAAGGAGGCACGACTGCGTTTCGTGGAACCAGTATCCCTGTCCTTTGACACGTTCCCTGACTATGCAACGCATGAGGTAATCCCAATGTTCTGGGACTGCTGGCCATGTTATTTTGAAAAGACATGCGCATGGTTAGAGAAACATGACATACGTACTGCGATATTCACATCGAGCCAGACAGCAGAGAGGATGCATAAGCGTTTTCCTGAGATGAACATAATGTTTTGCCCAGAAGGGATTGACACATCGGTATATTCGGAGGGAAAGCAGCTGACAGAGCGCAGTATTGATGTATTAGAATTCGGACGCAGTAATGAAAACGTGTTGAATGGAACATTTCCTGCGGCAGTCAATCATATATGCACGAAGGTGAACGGGCAGTTCATTTACACGAATGAAGAACTATATGCTGCTATGGGAGATGCGAAGGTAACCATAGCATTGCCTCGTAGCATGACGCAACCAGAGATTGCTGGTGATATAGAGACGCTCACGCAGCGATACTGGGAGAATATGTTGTCACGTATGGTGATGGTGGGGTATGCTCCTCAGGAACTGATAGATATTATAGGTTATAATCCTGTGATAGAGATAGATACTGCGAATCCAATCAAGCAGATAATAAATATCCTCACGCATATAGAGAATTATCAGGAACTGGTGGACAGGAACAGGGCTGCGGCACTGGAGCATGGGGACTGGCGATTGCGTATACAGGATGTGATGCGGTGGCTGGCGGAGTGCGGGTATGAGGTGTAATCACAAAAAAGGCGAAAATTCCGTAAATCGCGAAAATTCACTTGACAGTGCATCGAATGTGATATAATCGCAAAAATAGGCGAAAAGTTCTAAATTCACGAAAATGATAATAATGCGCTTTCGTACTTTTAGTCATTTTAGTGTTCTTTCGTGATATAATCGCAAAAACAGGCAAAAGAGGCTAAATTCACGAAAAAGATAATAATAATGATATACAATAGTAAGACACTACTGTCCCGTTAAAGTGGACTAATTGTTCTTTGAAATCGCTGAAATAAAGTCTTTTACGAGTAGTTTTAAGGGTGCACGGATTTGAATTTGTACTTTTGCAGTCAAATTGAAAGGCTGCAAGATGAACAAAGACAAA
>JAZUMR010000070.1:0-20812 GCA_045603685.1 Prevotella sp. | reverse complement strand
TGCACCAGAACCGTCGCTGATGGCACGTGTGCCGATGCCGTCTTCAAGAGCGAGTGAGAAGCTAACAGTAGCCTCGCTGCCTGTCTGTGATGATGTCAGCTCATCACTTGCACATGATGTAACGAACAGCGCTGCTGCTGCCATCATGATGCCTGAAAAAAACTTTTTTGTCATAAATATAAATGTTTAATGTTATAAAATAGAATAGTATTTTTTTTGATGTTTTCAGTATTGCGGACGATATTCATCACTTATATTTGAATTAAAGTATGTTCGCCTAAAGTGCGCACTGCTGAACAAATTGCCATATGCCTTGAAATGATATATGATTTTTGGTAGAGGGACATGTTACGGAATTTGACCGTGGGAGATGTATATCCTCGTACTCTGTCTTCAGGTCTTCCAATATTGAATAATGTGCATCTTCATTTACTGCTTCAAACAGAAAATGAAGATGTCATACCGATAGGATGTAATGCGTCAAATTCCTGTGTTGTTCGCTCTTGTGCAAAGCCAGTATTAAATACAGACAATGTTGGATAATCAGGCTATATTGTCGTATGTTCATCGAAAGTAGTGTTATTCAGGAAAAGAGGATTATGTGTTATTCTCATTAAAAGAGAAATGAAATCATACCTTTTGTCCTGCATGACATGACGTGAAAGTCTTCCCTGTTTTGTCTGGGGCATAAGCACTTTTATATAAGCATAGACAATTTTTTATGAAGGGACTCGTTAAGCTGACCCTAACGAGTCCCTTGTGTGATATATATAATTTCAATTATTTGAGCACTGGCCAGCTTCCGTTTGTCCAGCTCCATGAATATGGACAAGTCTGCTCAATACCGCTTATTGCATTATAATCTGCAATAGCCTGATTCATAGCATCAACATCAGCCTGTGTAACAGCACTTGCATCGGCGTATTTGTATACAGAATACATAGTTGGTGTGAAACTCCCTGATATTTTATTAGAACCATTCTGCGCACCCCAAGAAGCTCTGAGAACAGAATGATTTGAATAACCTAAGACAACGCCAGAATTTCCAACTAATGCGGAAGTAGAATAGCAAGCGACAACAAAGCCCTCGGCGTTGCTGTGGTTAGGGTCATTTATGGTATTACCTGTCACACCACCAGCGTTTGATGTAGTTGCTGTAATTGTTGCATCTGATGTGCTGCCACATGCAATGAGGTAACCGTTTACATTTGTGTTGTATTCACGAGACATTCCGACAACACCACCAACAGTGCCAGTACCTGTTACATCAGCACTATTAACGCAGTTAAATACCACTGCACCATTGTTCACACCGCAAATACCGCCAACGCTTTCTGTACCAAACACCTTGGTGTTCTTATCAGTTGTACAGTTCTTGATGTATGAGAGAGATTCGTTAATACCAGTCTTTATTCTACGATAGTTAAGACCTGCAACTCCACCAACATTAGATGTTCCTGTAACAGTAGATGCCTTAACCAGAACATTCTCGACAGTAGTTCCGTTATGTGAGCGTCCAACAACAACACCAGTTTCTTTCTGGCCGCAAACGACAGCGTCAGCAATTGTCAGATTTTTAATTGAAGCATCATCGTACAATGTGCCGACAAAGCCTACCTGGTCATTTGCATGTGAGATTCTAAGACCGCTGATGGTGTTGCCCTGGCCATCAATATGACCGCTGTATGCCTCAGACAGACTTGAGATGCCTGTGCAAACAGATACCCAGTTTGCGCCACTTGGCACACCGTCAGTAACTGTGATAGGTGTGCTTGTGTAAACATAAGTCTCATTAGCAGCATCAGCCTCGATAGTATATGCAGACAATGTTACATCGTTCATCAACTTAAGACCAAGAGTCTTGTTGCCATTATTAACGAGATATGCCCACTTCAAGAGTCCGTCAGCTGAATAAACTTCAGCATAATCTCCATATAGCTTTATGTCGGTACCGTCTCTAACAACAAACCAGTCACCTTCTGATACCGATTTGTATCCTTTCTTCAAGAAGTTCATTGCAGGGTTTTCGCTGTTGCTGTTAGCAGGATCGAATCCGTTGAACTTACCGCCAGATACCTCGATAAGACCATCGTTCTTCTTGCTGTCGATATGGTTAAGCATATAAGTCTTGTCAGCATCTTTTACATCAAAAGTGCCGCCTTTAACGTATACCTTGCCGCCATTAGCCTGTAGACAAGTTGTTCCGCAATTAAATTCACCACCGTTAACGATGATAGTACCTCCCTGGTTTGCAGAAGCGAAATAAAGACCTGTATCAACCTTGCCCTCACCGTTCACAACCAGCGTAGCACCGTCCTGCACACGGAAGAGGATATCATCGTCAGGACAAGAAAGGTTGAAGCCGTTGAGATTGAGAATCATGCTTCCTTGTACATTAAGACCGCCCTCAGGCATAGTTACGTTGTCTGTAAGTGTAACGGTACCGCCTATAGCAGCAGCCATTATGATTTCCTGTACAAGTCCGTCTGGATAGATATAGTCACCATCGTAGATTGGGTCGATAGATATATTGAACTCGATGTCGCCTGTAAGAATCTTGCCGATGATGTTTGTACGCCAGTTGCGCTCTACAGGAACGCTCTTCAGACCCTGTGCGAATGTGATAGCGTTGCCAGATACAGGAACGAAAGAGAAGCCGAGGTCGTTGAGTGTAGTTGCTGCAGCACCGTAGATACCGTCATTGTTTGGTGTTGTGCCGTGGTCAGCAACGAGGATGTAGCTCATAGAAAGCCACTTGTATGCCTCCTTTGTGCCGTCCTTGTCAACGTCAACCATAAGTGACTCTGTTGGGATTGCTGCTGCTGTATACTCTACAGGCACGTCTGTTGTCTCCTCACCAACCATGCCGTTGAGCAGGTTGATAGAAGTAGCAGCGTTCTTGATGTAAGCTTCAGAGTTAGCAATCTCGATGCCAGAAGCAACGGCAGCGCCCCAGTCCTCCTGGTATACACCTACGTTGATCTGTGCGAAAGGACGCTTCAGCACTACGTCGAGAGAAGCAGAGCCAGACACTGTGAATTCGATAGACTTCAAGAAAGCGTCGCGTGTCTCGTCGTTGTTAACACCAGTGTAGTCGATAGTTACGTTCATGTCGTCAGACACAGTGTAAGCCTTGCAGTCCTCGTCCTGTGCCCAGAATGCAATCTGGTATGTCTGACCCTTAGCGAGAGTGATGTTCTCCACTGTAGGGAATGTCACACCAGTCTTCTCCACTTTAGAGATTCCTGAGATGCGCTTGCCATCCTCGTCAAATACTGCGTACATAAGAACGTCTGCACCAGAACCGTCGCTGATAGCACGTGTGTCGATGCCGTCTTCAAGAGCGAGTGAGAAGCTAACAGTAGCCTCACCGCCTGTCTGTGATGATGTCAACTCATCACTTGCACATGATGTAACGAACAGCGCTGCTGCTGCTACGAACATCGCAGTGAAAATTTTCTTTATCATAGTTGTAAATTGTAAATATAAATATTATTAGGATATATCTTTACTAATCGTTTTTATTTCTAGATGATTTAAAAACCTGTACAGTTAACTTTAGTTAGAACTGCTGTTCCGACTACCTCAACAGCTTCAGAATAGACATCAGTATGATCTGCATTAGTAAAGTCGGCATCACATCCTTCCATATACAAGTCTACATAAGAACGAATCATAGCATACTTTCCATTACCCTTCAAACTTGTATTATACATTTCAACTTTTGCAAGAGTTGAACCGAATGAATTCCATCCGTAAAGTGCACATCCCTTGAAGATAACAGTACCTTTACCTGCATCAAAATGGATTGAATATGCACCAGAATTTGAAAACTCGCAGTTTTCAAACACCAAAGTTCCATCTGTCTGATTACCATAGGCAGAACCTTCAAACTTCGCATTCTTAACTGTTACAGTTGTTCCTTCTGGAACCATCGCCTTTTTAAAGCCATATTCTAATGAACCTACATTAGCTCCGCCACAATCAATCACGATTTCTGTATCATTACTTGAAACCATATTCTTAACTGCGTCTTTCAATGCAGTTACATCATTTACAACAGCATCAACTTCATCTGCAACAACATAGTATTTGTCACCATTCTTGACAGACTTATAGCCTGATGCTACCTTTGCAGATGGATCCTGGTCGAATGTACCGCCAGTCACTGTCATTGTACCGCTGCCAGAAAGAGTGTTGTTCTTACCGCCAGAGAAGTCACCGCCCTCAATGTCAACTGTAGAACCTGTCTTAACAGCAACAGCTGCACCGCTGTCAGCAACTGTACCCTTAGGACCGATGAATGTACCGTCTTTGATTGTTACATTAGCAGTTGTACCATCATCACCAACATTAACAGCATAAACTGTCTTCTTGCTTATTGGAGCAACCTTATATGTACCGCCGTTAATAACTGCTGTGCCTGATTCGATGCGTAAAGCATGACGAGCAGAAGTAACGTCAACGTCCTCCAGTGTCAATGAACCGTTAGAAGTAATACCGTTAACATTCTCATCTGTATTTACAACAGCGCCTCCATTAGCTGCGAGCGAAGCACCCTTGCCTACAGAGATTGTGCCAGTCAGTGTATTGCCGTTGAGGTTGAGAATCATATCAGAATTTACAGCCAAAGGCTTAGAGAGAGTAACATCCCCTGTAAGAGTAACTGTTCCGCCAACAGCTGCTGCAAGTTCGAGCTGCTGCTCGATTGCATCAGGATAAGCGTGGTCGTCAGCAAAGATATTATCAACAGTGATATTGAAGTTCACATCACCTGTAAGCAGTTTGCCCACGATGTTTGTACGATAGTTACGCTGTACAGGAACGCTTGTCAGGCCGCTCTTGAATTCTACAGCACCGCCTGCATAGTTGAATGAGAAACCGAGGTCGTTGAGTGTTGCCTTCTCTGCACCTGTCTCTGTACCATCAGCTACAAGGATGTAGCTCATAGAAAGCCACTTGTATGTCTCGCCGTCAACTACGAGGTCCTCTGCTGGAATAGCGTTTTCTGTGTATGTAACATCTACAGGGTCAGACGCCTTGCCTGTGAGGAGGTCAACAGAAGTAGCTGCCTGCTTGATGTATGCTACAGACTTCTCAATAGTCACTCCAGACTTCTTTGCTGCTTCCCAGTCAGCCGCTGTAACACCAACGTTAATCTGTGCGAGAGCACGCTGCAGCTCAACATCTATCTGCGCTGCGCCCTTTACTGTGAACTCCACAGTCTTGAAGAATGCGTCGCGTGTCTCGTCGTTGTTAATACCAGCGTAGTCAACTGTCACCTTCATGTCGTCAGACACTGTATAAGCAGTGCAAGCGCTGTTCTGTGCCCAGAACACAATCTTGTATGTCTTGTCCTTTGCGAGAGTCAGAGTCTTCTGTACTGGGAATGTCACAGCCTCACCCTGCTTCTTGTAATCCTCGAGGATTGTGCCGTCTGCATTGAATACTGCATACGCAAGATAGTTTGCGCCTGTGCCGTCGCTGATGGCACGTGTGCCGATGCCATCTTCAAGACCAAGTGCGAATGTCACCTCTGCCTTTTCTCCTGTATGTGATGATGTCATGTCATCACTTGCACATGATGTAATGAACAGCGCTGCTGCCGCCATCATGATGCTTGAAAAGAGTTTTTTCATGATTCTAAAATTTAAGATTTTTATTTATTATTGTTTTGTTTTCTAATGCTATGTTAATATGATGCTCATGGAAGGAAAGCGAAAGCCCCCACGATGTTGGTACGCTTATTCAGCTGCATGGTCACTGCATCCAGGCTGAATGTATGCTTATTAGTTGTAGCCTTATCCGTCAGCACCAGGCTTCCTGTGACTGTTTTCGCAGCATTCGGAGCGAAGACGTAAGCAAGTCCGATTCTCTTGTACTCCTTGCCTTCTACTTCTATGCTCTCCCCGTCAGTATTCTCCTGGAAGTTCCATGTAAATGTCTTCTCTCCGCTTGCCTTATTCTCGAATGTAGAGAATGTGTCAGGCATTCCGTTGAGCGTCAGGCTTGCCTGTGCGGCTTCGTTCTCTCTGCCCACATTAATCTGAGCCAATGGGCGGAAGAGTGTGAGATTATAGCTTGCGATGCTTCTCTTGAGGTCCAGATTCTTCCAGACATAGACGAATGCGTCCTTGCATTCAGCATCAGCCATTGACAATGTGTTATTGTACTCGGCACCGTCTGGCAACACCACGGCATCATCTGCCAGCATCTTTATCTGCTTCAGGTCAGACGTGTCATAGATTCTGCACTTGCTGCTTTGTGCCCAGAACACCAGATTATATATGTGTCCCTTCATGAGCGAGATGTCAATATCGAACTTTCCTTCGTTCACTGCGAATGAGTATCGTCCAGTTTCGATCTGCTGTTCGTTAAAGATGCCGACAACAAGGCTGTCTATTTCCTCTGCATCGCCATAGGCTCTGGTCTGAAGGTCGGCAGGCAGTGCGCCGCAGAATCTTACATGCGACATTTCCGCATCCGTCTCCACAGCATCGTCAGAGCATGCTGTCAGGCTTGGAGCTGCAAGAGCCAATGCGGCAAGCGCGAATATATAATATATTTTCTTCTTCATCACATATTCCTTTTTATGGGATTACTATATTGTGGTCGCCATCGAATGATGGGTCAATAACTACGCCGCCGCTTGTCTCAGCCATGAGGAATCGTCCGCGGATGATAGTATGCCAGCTGCGTCGCAGCGGCACTTCTATCGGCTGTGTCAGAGACAGTGTGGTGCCATCCTTATATACCAGTCCGATCTGCACTGTGGTAGAAGATTCCTCTGTGCCGATGAACAGATAGTCGAATCCTAACGATGCCTCATCCTCATTAAGCTGGCTGAGCTTCGACTCGTAGATTATACCTGTAACAGAATCGACCGGTCTGTCAGTGAACATGCTGTATGTATCAGGCATGAAGCCGACATAATAGAACACAACCTTATAGTCGTTGTAATTGATACGCTGCGCAGGAGCTGTAGTGACAGACGAACCGGCATTGTTCTTTGAAGCGATTCGCTGCGCCTCTTTCTTTGCAAACTCCACGAGGTCGTTAGTAATGAACTCGTACTTTGCCAGCGGACGCTGCATGAGCACCTCATAGCTTTCAGGCAGACGCTCATAGATGTCAGCGAGGAGCGTGATATTGTGCTTGCCACGGAAGGCGTCACGATAGTCGGTGTTAGCGCAGTGCTTACCGCGGATGTTAATCTTCGAGAAGTCAGAGTAGTCATAGAACATATCTGAAGAATCCTTCAGGAGATCAGACCATACACGCATCTCATAGTCACCGGCAGGGGCAGAGAGTGTCACCTCTGTATCGTATCCCTCAGCCAGATTGCGATAGAACACGTACTCCTCAGTGTACTTGGACGATACTGTTCCGCTGACGGCATCACGAGGATAGAGGCGGATGACGTATCGCATCTGTCCTTCTGTCTGTACGGCACGCGTGGCTGCCGCAGGCGAGATGTCTGCATAGTGATTAAGGATTGGCATCGGGAGCTCATAGACAAGTCGAAGATGGTATTCCACCTTTTCCGGAATCTTAGGGAACTCATGCACCTCATCGCATGACGTAGTAAACATAGCGGCAATAACTGCGAAAACTGCAGCCACCGCCTTATACCTTATATTATATATATGTCTCTGTATCATTTCTTCTCCCCTCCCTTGCTAAGATTGAAACTATACGAGATGGTCACCGAAGCCTGGTCTGGACCGATATAGAGCTTATCCTTCGTATCAACGAGGAAACCATTCTCCTTGTTGCGGAACCTGTCGTAATGCACATCATATACGCCGCCGCCAACGCTGAACTCCATCTTCCAGCGCTTGTTCTTTGTCAGCGATGTCCGGTAGCCTACCGCTACGCCGCCGCCAATGGCTGGTGTATCGCCATCGCGGTCCTGCAGACGATACTCACCGTCTGTTGCGAGATTGAAGTATGTCAGTCCGAAGTGCGCACCGACAAACCATCCGTCAGTCTCCTTGAAATGATAGCGCACCTCCGGCTGGAACGACAGAGTGCGGAACTTGACCGTAGGCGAGAAATAATCCCATCCTGAGAAATACACCGGAAGCGCAAACGACCAGTGTTTCGCAATGTCTACTTCGAGCGAGAGGTTTGTAATAAGCAGTCCCCATCCGAGCACATTAGTCTTGATGTGCATCTTACGCTGCCAGTCATCCTCAACAGCCAGGCTGTCAATATAAGCCGGAGTTACATCATGCTGACGGACGGCCAATGGCAAAGATCTGCCCTCTGCATCAGCACCAAGCTCCTTGCCGGAGATGTCTCCATCCCAAGCGAATGCGCCTGATACGCTAAATAGCATGGTAATAGCCACGCACAAGTGTTTAATGTTTATCATATTATATTGGTTACAGTGTGCAGCAAGCCGCACAATGCGAATTGATTATCTATGTTTTTTTCATGTATTAGCATCTTCTTCCTTAGTTAGTGACAAGCAGTCAACATGTCATCATTTTTACCCATCCAGATTTCACTTTGTCGTACAAACATACAGGATTCTTTCATTCTGCACATCAGCAAGCTACAAACATTGTCAAATCAGAGACAAAACACTATAAAAAAGACACTATAATGCTTTTTCTGTATTTTGCAAAGGTAAAAAACAAAATTAAAATAAACGACATTTTTCACATGGGTACCATATTTTTTAATATACTTTAACTCCAAAAGGAAAAATGGACCAATGTGGATGTTTTTTTATATAATAACAAGAGCCGAAACAAAAAATACAGAATATAATGCAGGGGCAGACACGCAGAAACCTGCCAGATACAGCCCAGCTGGAGAAGATATTACGCCTGGATCTCACACAGAATCAGGCAGAGGTGCTGTCTTCCGCCTGCTCCTTGCCAGCAACAGGCTTCGACTTCTTCTTTCTGCCAGACTTCCTGAGTGCTTCAGAAAGTATATACTGAATCTGTCCGTTTGTAGAACGGAACTCATCGGCAGCCCATGCCTCAATGGCTTCAAGCATTGAGGCGTCAAGACGCAGTATGAAATTCTTTGTTTTATTCTTCTTCTCCGCCATAAGGCATTATATTCTTCAAAAAAGGGCTTGCTATACAACATCAGAAAATATGCCTGCGCAATAAAAGCATATCTTCCTGAACACATTCGACAGAGGGCAAGAAAGTATCAGTCAGACACTCTGCCTTGACCTTTTATATCACTCAAAATCACGGAATTACGCTGTCCGTTTTCTCCGCCACACTCTTCATCTGTTTTTCGAGTAAATTTCGAGAAAATCAGTAAAACGCTGACAGACAGCGCAATACAAGCATCAGTCATTCTGCCTACCGTTTCCGTTCTGCCCAAAAGCAGCCAATTAGAGTGTGAAAAGCTACCAATGAGACCGCAAGAGGCTACGAATGGCAGCACGAAAAGCAGAGAATGAGGATGCCAACTGCCGCTTTTCATACTATGGAAACAGCAATTCGGGCTGCAAAAAGCGGGGATTAACGCCCCAAAAGGCATTCCGCAGCACCCGTAAAGTGGAGAAAAGGCGGCACACACAGCATGCAAGAAAGTATCAGGAAACCGTTTTACGTCACGCTGCTGATACTTTCTTGACACGCTTTAGGGACGTTCTGAAAATTACGAATTTAAGTATTCACTTATTCTATTGTTTCTGTTTCGGTCGCTTTTCGTCTCTTTTGATGTCATTTTGTCAAGTTTCATCAGTTACATAGCCCGCTATGCTCCATCTTCAACTTACAAAAGCACATACGAAAGAAGAACAAAAATCAACTCGACGTATTTTTTAGAACGTCCCTTTATGCTATTAGTGGTTTAGTGTTCCTGAGTTAATCACAGGCTGTGCTGGTTCGTCAGCGCAGAGCACGACGAGCAGATTGCTCACCATGGCAGCCTTCTTCTCTTCGTCAAGTTCGACAATCTCCTCTGAAGAAAGCTTGTCAAGAGCCATCTTGACCATAGACACGGCGCCTTCGACAATCTTCTCACGCGCAGTAATAATAGCGGCAGCCTGCTGGCGGCGCAGCATGACAGCGGCAATCTCAGGAGCGTATGCAAGATAATTGATGCGTGCCTCCATCACTTCCAGTCCTGCCATCTCAAGACGTTCGTTAAGTTTCAGCGTGAGAACCTCGTTTATTTCAGCGCTGCCGTCGCGCAGTGTAACCTCCTCATCATCATTCTCATTGTCATAAGCATACATGCCTGCCACCTCACGAAGCGCAGAATCGCTCTGTATAGAAACGAATTTCTCAAACTTGTTCATGCGTGCAGAAGACGAATTTGCTGCCGTTCCGCTTATCTCAGTGTCAATATCGAAGATGGCCTTGTATGTGTCTTTCAGACGCCATACCACCACCAGACCAATCAGGACAGGGTTGCCTGCCTTGTCGTTCACCTTGATTGGCTCAGCGTTAAGGTTGCGTGCGCGGAGGCTGACGTTCTTTGTGCTCATGAAAGGATTAAGCCAATAGAAACCGTTTTTGCGGAATGTGCCGACGTAACGGCCGAAGAATGTCATCACCTTCGCCTCGTTTGGCTCAAGCATAGAGAAGCCGCACGAGAATATTATAGAGGCAATGAGAAGCAGAACCGCCAAGACGAAGTAAACTGCGCATGGTTCTTCAGCCTCTGCATGAATTATGCCCTGCACGAAAGTGTATATGCACAATCCCCATAAAACAATGTCGATGGCTATCATGAGAAAACCATTGAGCGAGCCACCCCTAAACTCAAATTCTCCTGTCTGAATCTTCTGTTCCATAATCCTGATTTTAATAAGTTATAAGATAGATTTTATTAAACATTCTGATATTATTTTGATATCATGTTGCAAAGATACTTCATACTACGGGAACTACAAAATTTATTATCGTTTTTTAACGAAAAAGCGTGTTCCGCAGGGGGCTGGGACGAACATAATAGAGCAAAAAACCAAAAAACATAATACATTATTATATATTATAAATAATTTTTTGTATCTTTGCAGACAGTTTGCCGAATAATGACAAGAAACATAAAACTATATAAATAAAATGAAGAGAATATTCTTATCAATCGCTGCTGCTATATTCATGACAACAGCGAGCCAGGCACAGCAGATTCTGCCGTACCAGGATGTAACACTTACACCGGAGCAACGTGCCGAGGATCTTATAAAGCGTCTGACCATCGAGGAGAAGACACAACTGATGATGGACAACTCACTGCCTATTGAGCGTCTTGGCATTCCGCACTTCCAGTGGTGGAACGAAGCGCTGCACGGCGTGGGACGCAACGGTTTTGCAACGGTGTTCCCTATCACAATGGGTATGGCGGCATCATGGGACGACGCACTGCTATACAAATGCTTTGACGCTGTCAGCGACGAAGCGAGAATAAAGAATGTGCAGGCTAAGCGAAACAACGAAATGAATAGATACCAGAGCCTCTCGTTCTGGACACCTAACATAAATATTTTCCGTGACCCAAGATGGGGACGCGGGCAGGAGACCTACGGCGAGGACCCTTACCTGACAACACGCATGGGACTGGCTGTAGTGAACGGATTGCAGGGTCCGAAGGACTCTAAATACAAGAAACTGCTGGCGTGTGCTAAGCATTATGCAGTACACTCAGGACCAGAATGGAACCGCCACTCGTTTAACATAGAGAATCTGCCTGAACGCGACCTATGGGAAACATACCTGCCTGCCTTCAAGGCGCTTGTGCAGGAAGGCGATGTGGCTGAAGTGATGTGTGCATACCAGCGTATCGACGGCGACCCATGCTGCGGCAACACACGCTACCTGCAGCAGATTCTTCGCGACGAATGGGGATTCAAGGGAATAGTAGTCAGCGACTGCGGCGCTATACGTGACTTCCACATGAAGGACTGCCACGGAGTTTCGGAGACACCAAGCATCGCGGCAGGTACTGCCATCATTGCCGGCACCGACGTGGAATGCGGCAGCGTATACAAGAATATCCCGGAGGCTCTGAAGAACAGCGAGGTGACAATGGAGTCTATCGACCGCTCGCTGAAACGACTGCTCGTAGGACGAATCATACTCGGCGACTTTGATCCTGACAACCTCGTGCCTTGGACAAAGATACCTGAAAGCCGTCTGTGCTCTAAGGAGAATAACAACCTTGCATACGAAATGGCGCAGAAGAGTATAGTTCTGCTTCAGAACAAAAATAGCATTCTGCCACTGAAGAAAGACGGAGTGAAGGTTGCGGTAATGGGTCCGAACGCTGCCGACAGCGTAATGCAGTGGGGCAACTACAGCGGCTATCCTAAGCAGACGGTGACAATACTGCAGGGAATCGAGAAGAAGCTGGCTGGATACGGCTCTGTGAAATACATCGGAGGAAGCGGCCATGTCAGCAACCTCGTTAACGTCAGCCACTTCGGAGAGCTCACCACACCTGACGGAAAGCCGGGAATGGAAGCGACATACTGGAACAATATCACAATGGAAGGCGAGCCTGTGGCAAAGAAGGTGCACACAAGCCCTATCAAACTCAATAACGGCGGCAACACAGTCTTCGCACCTGGAGTTGAGCTGGAGAACTTCTCTGGACAGTTCAAGGCTACATTTACTCCAAAGGAGGCTGGCGAGATAACTCTCAGCCTTGAGGCTGACGACGGCTACAGATTCATCGTCAACGGCGATACTCTGCGCGACAGATTCCGCCAAGCGCACGGCGTGCAGAAGCAGTCAAAGACATATAAGGTTAAACCTGGACAGAAATATGATATCCAGATTGACTTTATCCAGCTCTTCGGCATGGCTCACATGCAGTTTGATATCTATCACAAGCAGGAAATGAGCCAGCAGGAGATTATCAACCAGATAGGTGATGCCGATTATGTGGTATTCGTTGGCGGTATATCTCCATCGCTTGAAGGCGAGGAAATGAAGGTAGACGCATACGGATTCAAAGGCGGCGACCGCACTGACATACAGCTCCCGCAGTGTCAGCGTGACCTTATCAAAGCGATACATAATGCTGGTAAGAAGGTAATATACGTCAACTGCTCTGGCTCTGCCATTGCACTTGTACCTGAGACAGAGACATGTGAGGCTATCATGCAGGCATGGTATCCAGGAGAGAAAGGTGGCGATGCTGTAGCTGACGTGCTCTTCGGCGACTATAATCCTTCAGGAAAACTGCCTATAACATTCTACCGTTCTGTAGAAGACCTGCCTGATTTCCTCGATTACACAATGAAGAACCGTACCTACAGATACTTCAACGGTGACCCTCTCTGGCACTTCGGCTATGGAATGAGCTACACTTCATTCGATTTCGGAAAGCCTAAATACAAGAAAGGAAAACTTACTGTTGACGTAAAGAACACAGGAAAGGTTGACGGTGACGAGATTGTGCAGGTGTACATACGCCGCATTGGTGACACTGACGGTCCTAAAAAATCACTCAAGGCATTCAAGCGTGTCAGCGTGAAAGCTGGCGAAAAGCAGACCGTATGCATCGATATGCCGCACGAAAGCTTCGAGGTATGGGACGCAGAGACTAACACTATGCGTGTAGTTCCTGGCAAGTATGAGGTCATGGTAGGCAACAGCAGCCGACTGGAAGACCTCAAGACCATCACTGTCAAGAAGTAGGCGGACAGAAATACGGACAGCGTACGCTCCACAACACCCTCAACGCCACTATAGTAAAGAAGCAGGCGGACAGAAATACGGACAGTGTACGCTCCACAACACCCTCAACGCCACTATAGTAAAGAAGCAGGCGGACAGAAATACGGTCAGCGCAAGCTCCACAATACTCTCAACACCACTATAGTAAAGAAGCAGGCGGACAGGCAAAGTATGCGAACTGCAATATAGAACATTAAGGGAAAAACAATAAAAACATAATAAAATGTCTGAAACAATTAAGAAAACACTAAGAGATTCATCGGCTGCACGCTGGGCAGTGCTGCTGTTACTGGCGTTTGCCATGTTCTGTTCATACATCTTTATGGACATTCTCTCGCCTATCAAGGACCTTATGCAGTCAACACGAGGATGGGACTCAACTGCTTTCGGCACCATGCAGGGTTCTGAGACATTCCTCAATGTCTTTGTATTCTTCCTCATCTTCGCAGGAATCATTCTCGACAAGATGGGCGTGCGCTTCACTGCGCTTCTCTCTGGCGTAGTAATGCTCATCGGTGCAGTAATCAACTGGTATGCCGTGACAGAGTCATTCATGGGCAGCAGCCTTGAGACATGGTTCAACAACAACCTCAATTACATCCCAGGCTTTGACGAGCTGGGCATCTCTCCATTCTATCTTGGCATGCCAGCATCAGCAAAATTCGCAGCAGTAGGCTTTATGATATTCGGCTGTGGCGTTGAGATGGCAGGCATCACAGTAAGCCGCGGCATCGTCAAGTGGTTCAAAGGACGTGAGATGGCGCTCGCCATGGGTTCTGAAATGGCTCTCGCACGTCTTGGTGTTGCCACCTGCATGATATTCTCACCAGTATTCGCAAAGCTTGGCGGAGTAGTTGACGTGTCACGCTCTGTAGCTTTTGGCGTAGTGCTTCTCATGATTGCGCTCATCATGTTCATCGTCTACTTCTTCATGGACAAGAAGCTTGATGCCCAGACAGGAGAGGCTGAGGAGAAGGACGACCCATTCAAGATCAGCGATTTGGGCAAGATACTCACAAGCAGCGGCTTCTGGCTCGTCGCACTCCTCTGCGTGCTGTATTACTCAGCAATCTTCCCATTCCAGAAGTACGCAGTAAATATGCTCCAATGCAACCTTACATTCACTGAGGTAGACCCTTCTTCATTCTGGGCAACAAACACTGTGACAATCATACAGTACTGCATCATGCTTGTTGTAGCTATTGCTGCGTTCGCCAGCAACTTCTCTAAGACAAAGATAATGAAGAACGGACTGCTCGTACTGGCAGTTGCTGCGCTTGTAGTATTCTGCTACATGGGCTACATGCGCCAGAGTGCGGAGACTGTATTCGCAGTATTCCCTCTGCTTGCAGTAGGCATCACACCTATCCTGGGCAACTATGTTGACCATAAGGGCAAGGCGGCATCAATGCTTGTGCTGGGCTCTCTGCTCCTCATTGCGTGCCACCTGACATTCGCCTTCATACTCCCGATGCTTAAAGGCAATGCCGTTGGCGGAATAATCGTAGCATACACAACAATCCTTGTCCTCGGTGCAAGCTTCTCTCTTGTACCTGCTTCACTCTGGCCAAGCGTTCCAAAGCTTGTTGATGCAAAGATTATAGGCAGCGCATACGCACTCATCTTCTGGATACAGAACATCGGCCTGTGGCTCTTCCCTCTGCTTATAGGAAAGGTTCTCGACAATACTAACCCTGAGCTCGTGGAGGGTTTGAAGAATGGATCAATCACTCCAGAGCAGGCAGCTGTGTCATACGACTACACCGCACCGCTCGTCATGCTTGCCTGTCTTGGCGTTGCTGCGCTCATCCTTGGCTTCATCCTGAAGGTTGTGGACAAGAAGAAGGGCCTTGGACTTGAGGAGCCAAACATCAAATAATAGCTGATAAAATTACAAAGCAAAAGAGTTAATAGCGGAAGCGGGCTAAGAACGAGAAGCAAATAACACGCTGAAGGCATATTAACCCATCTGCAATTCGACATAAAATCTAATAACCTTATAATTAAATCATTATGTTCAAAAGTCATCCAAATGGACTTCTCGCTGCCGCTCTCAGCAATATGGGCGAGCGATTCGGCTACTATATCATGAATGCCGTACTTCTTTTGTTCCTTGTATCAAAGTTCGGACTCTCTGACACCACAGCGGGTCTCATCTATTCAGTATTCTACTGCGGCATCTATGTGCTGAGCCTTGTTGGCGGATACATAGCCGACAAGACCCAGAACTACAACCGTACAATCCAGTGGGGCCTTATCATTATGGCGCTGGGCTATGTTGCTCTTGCCATTCCATTGTTCAGCAAGGACGCCAACAACGTCATTCTTGACGGCGGCGGCGAGTGGTGGGGCATTCTCACATTCACCTGTTTGGCGCTTCTGTGCATAGCCTTCGGCAACGGTCTTTTCAAGGGAAACCTTCAGGCCATTGTCGGCAAGATGTACGACGAGTTTGAAGAAGAGGCAGCAAAGAAAGGCCCTGAGGCATTGGCAGCAGCAAAAGAGAAGCGTGACTCAGGCTTCCAGATATTCTATGTATTCATTAATGTCGGCGGACTTATAGCACCTTTCGTTGCTCCATTCCTTCGCGAGTGGTGGCTGAAGGCACATAGCTTCGTCTATAACGCAGACATGCCAAGCCTCTGCCACCAATATCTGGCAAACGGCGAGGTGACAACAAAGTTCCAGGAGACAATGGCGCTGGTTACAACAAGCCAGTATACCGACCTTACACAGTTCTGTTCAGAGTACATTGACGTATTCAATACCGGCATCCACTTCTCATTCTTCGCTTCTGTGGCAGCGATGCTTATCTCTCTGATAATCTTCCTCTGCACAAAGAAGACATTCCCACAGCCAGCAAAGAAAACACAGGCAGCAGTTCAGACATATACCGATGAGGAGAAAGTTGCTATGGCAAAGGAAATCAAGCAGCGCCTCTACGCCCTGTTTGCAGTGCTCGGCATTGCCATCTTCTTCTGGCTCTCATTCCATCAGAACGGTCAGTCGCTGTCAGTATTCGCACGCGACTTCGTTCAGACCGACTCAGTGGCACCAGAAATCTGGCAGGCCCTCAACCCTGGCTTCGTTATTATCCTGACTCCAATCATCATGTACATCTTCAGTACACTGGCGAAGCACGGCATCAGCATCTCTACCCCACGAAAGATTGCCATCGGTATGTTCATTGCCGGTCTGTCATATCTCTTCCTCATGGTCTACTCATACGGCTGTGGCTATCCTTCAGGCGAGGAGTTCCGTGCGCTCAGTGCAGACCAGATGGCAGCAGCGGGTATGGCTAAGGCAGGCCCTTGGGTGCTCATCGTGACCTACTTCTTCCTGACAGTGGCAGAGCTGTTCATTTCTCCACTCGGTCTGTCATTCGTATCAAAGGTTGCTCCACGCCACATGGTCGGCCTGTGTCAGGGTCTGTGGCTCGGTGCTACAGCCATCGGCAACCTCTTCATCTTCATTGGCCCTCTCATGTATAACGCATGGCCAATCTGGATATGCTGGACAGTATTCTTTGTCATCTGCCTCATCTCTATGGGCATCATGCTCGGCATGGTGAAATGGCTTGAGCGCGTGACACAGTAAAAACGTGACACAGAGAAGGCAATCTAATGAATATAATAAAACATTAGCAGCACTTCAGATTTAACATAAAGCGAGTAGGCTGACAGCATGTCCTGCTATCAGTCTACTCTTTTTTTTAACCCATACCTACAAGATAAAAATGTTTGAAGGACAACCTCGGGGCCTGTGGGCCCTTGCATTAGCCAATACAGGCGAGCGATTCGGCTATTACACCATGCTTGCGGTGTTCGCCCTATTCCTTGGCGAGAACTTCGGATTCTCTGCCGGCACCGCCTCAGAGATATACACATGGTTTCTCACCCTCGTCTATTTCCTCCCGCTTTTCGGCGGCATGGCAGCCGACCGTTGGGGCTATTCACGCATGGTAGTAATAGGCATCTTCGTGATGTTCTTCGGCTACCTGCTTCTCTCAGTGCCGCTTGGCGGCGGCACGGCAGCCGTGGCAGCCATGGGTGCGGCACTTCTACTTGTCAGCCTTGGCACAGGCCTCTTCAAAGGCAATCTGCAAGTGATGATAGGCGACCTATATAACGACCCGAAATATGCTGACAAGCGCGACGCCGGGTTCTCACTGTTCTACATGCTCATAAATGTCGGCGCACTCTTCGCCCCCACCGCCGCCATCAGAATAATGGACTGGGCACAGGCAGAACTCGCCTACAGCAAGGCAGACTCCTACCACTTCGCCTTTGCCGTGGCATGCGTATCAGTCATTATCAGCATCTGCATCTATTATTTCGGCAAGCCGACATTCGCCCAGGTGCTATATGGAAGAGAAAAGAGCAAAGAGGAAAGAGAACAGAGCAAAGAGGAAAGAGAACAGATGGCAGAAGAGATGACTCCCTCTGAAACCCGTGAGCGAATCATATGCCTCGTGCTTGTATTCGCCGTGGTTATATTCTTCTGGATGGCATTCAACCAGAGCGGACTGACCCTGACATGGTTTGCCGACGAATTTACCGCAACGAAATCATCAGGCATAGAGTCTATGATGTTCGACGTGAGCAACCTCGTGGCGTGCATATTCCTTGTCTACGGACTCTTCGGCATATTCCAATGCAGCACCCGCAAGGCATGCGGCATCTACGCAGTGACTATCGCAGCCGGCATAGCCATCCTTGCATACAACTACATCAGCCTGCCGCCAGAGACATCACTCTCCGCCCCTATCTTCCAGCAGTTCAACGCCTGCTTCGTCATAATGCTCACGCCCGTCAGCATAGCGCTGTTCTCATGGCTGGCAAAAAAGGGGAAAGAACCGAAAGCCCCAGTAAAGATAGGTCTGGGCATGTTCGTCGCAGCCATAGCATACATCATCATGGCGGTATCGTGCATCGGTCTGCCGCTGTCTGACCACCCTAATCATGTGGCTGACGTGACACCAAATCTGCTGGTTTCCACATACCTCATACTCACCTTCGCCGAACTCCTTCTGTCGCCAATCGGCATTTCGTTCGTAACGAAAGTAGCCCCTCCGAAATACCGCGGCATGATGATGGGCGGATGGTTCGTATCTACGGCGCTCGGCAACAAACTGGTGTCAGTTCCTGGACACATGTGGCACATGGACCTAACCATCGTATGGAGCACCATGGCCGTTGTCTGCATAGCGGCAGCACTGTTCATTTTCGCCATCATAAAGAAGCTGAACAAGGTGTCGTAACAGAGACACAGAAACGGCAAATCTGTTTTGTATAATACATAAAAAAAGTGATAAGGACATCCTTATCACTTTTTTTATGCGGCATATCATATCAGCGCCGTATTATTGATAAACAGTTTGAAGTGCAGCCCCAGATAATCCGCCGCCCTCGTACATAGCTTCATGCGGTTAGTGAATATCTCGAAGTACTCTATGACAGGGCTGATGTCAGTGTCGATGGTCAGCGACAGCGTGAAAGTCTTAGCCTCCGTGTCGATGCTGGTATTGTTCTCCGTCACGGCATAGTTCACTCTGTCGTGAATGTCATTGGCATTTACCACACGGCGCACACGGCTTCTGCGTACATCGCTCTTATCCGCCAGAATCAGCGCCGCTGCCACCTCGTTCACTGGCCATGCCGTGTCCTCATCATGATTGCCGATGGCCGACACCACCTTCGCCACCTCATCGGCAGGCATGCCCATCTTATCAAGAATGCGGAACGCCATGATGGCCCCCGACTGTGCATGGTCGGCACGGTTCACCAGATTGCCTATGTCGTGCATGAATGCCGCTATGCGTGCCAGCTCCACCGTGCGCTTGTCATATCCGAGAGCAAGCAGCATGTCGCCAGCCGTAACCGCCACCTTCGTGACATGAGCCAGACTGTGTTCTGTGAATCCCATGCGCTGCAGCGACAAGTCCGCACGCTGTATGTATGTCAATATCTCCTTAGAGTTTCTTACTTCGTCATAAGTTACCATTTTTCCTCTCCCTTTAGTATGTTATTATACGTATGCAGACATCGTCAGCATACCTGCCGAAAAACAAACACCGCAAGCCTGCTTGTTATTGCTGAGGTGCAGCATTTCTTATACAAAGGTAATCATAATTCTGAAAAACATTTCATGAGGCATAAAAATGTAACATTTTTTTCATAAGATTGGGATATCTACATACTTCAAAACAATGTCTGATGCAATGAGAAACATGTCAAAAAAGTATCAGCAGAGCCAGCTGATTGACCTTTCTTTGCCATTCTCAGAAAAAAATCCCCGCATTTTTCGCACGAAAGCAATGCCGCACACTATTTTTCAATAATTTTACAATAATTTCACAACACGTTATCTATCAACTAATTACACAGAAAACGCCTACCACAGCGCAACACCTCTCACGGCAAAAGGCTACGAATGACGAGTCAAAAGGTAGCGAATGACAGCGTCAATAGTAGCACTTCAAGCACCAAGACAGAGCTTTTCGGCTGCTCATTCGCTACTTCTTACCCTCCCAATCAATGAAAATAATACTGCCAGACACAGAAAAACGCTTCACAGAAGGCTATTTTCAGTATATCGAAGCATAAAAGAACGCAAAATAACCATCGCAAGAAAGTATCATCAGGCTGCTGCACTTACACTTTCTTACACTGTCACAGAGACACCAAAGCTGCCGCTGTCAGACCATAAGCCGCAGCATGGCGACCCTCACATGACCACATCCTGCCCTGCTCTACACCATCAGGCACAAAAAAAACATGCCGCTACTCATCTGCGAGCCGCGGCATGTCAAAAGTCTCGTAAAAACAGATGCGTGACACTGTTGTGTGTCGTCAGGCTGCACCTTATGCAAAAACTCGGTGCAAGAAAAAGCCTGCGCATCAATAAAAAACTTTTTACTAATCCTTTTTAACCAGGACTGCCTTACCTAAAAAGAAAATGCGCTTTCTTTATCTCAAGGATGCAATCCCTATACATAAAATCACTGGCGTATGGCTCATTTTGCAGGATAAATTTGAGTAGTAGGTATTCAATAGCTCAAATTGCAGGATGACTTTATTCGCTGTTTTCTTGTTAATTTATCTGAGAGTTTGTACCTTTGCTCCGCAGTCTGAAGCATAGTGGAG
>JAZUMR010000069.1:0-58286 GCA_045603685.1 Prevotella sp. | reverse complement strand
TTCAAGTGGCTCAAGCAGCACCTCAAGATTAAAAAATTCTGGGGAACAACTGAGATTGCTGTCAGAATACAGATTTACTCTGCCATCTGTGCCTACTGCCTCGTTGCCATTGTGCAGCATGATATGCGACTGGATAGAAGCGCCTATGAGGTACTGCAAATCCTCAGCATGTCACTCACTGACACAACGCATCTCAGAGATCTCTTCGACAAAACTATATTCAAAAATGACAAAGACCGAAGCGGTTCTAGTGAACCTAATTTATTTAATTTTTAAACTCGTCCATTTTTAGTGGACACTAGTGGTTTATGTTGTTTATTGATACAAAATTCATCATATATATTACTAATTGTAAAAAATACTAATACAAAGGTATCATTATTATTGTACAAAAACAAGTTTTTTTCTAAAAATCAACAAATTTAAACATTTCAAACTTCAAAAAACAACAATTATTCTTTTTTGTAAAGAAAATCTTGTAACTTTACAGACGAAAAGTAACTAACATATATGCCACCCCTAATTATATATTATCATGATAAAAAGTATTTATGAAAACACGATAAATAGATAACTACAAATAAAAATCCCACGATTACTCGCGGGATTGAGATTACTACGGCTTATAGCCTTGTTGTGAAAAGTCATTCACATTAGTATCTGCGTGCAAAGTTAAGAAAAACAAATCAAACAACAAAATAAATTCAAAAAAAAAATGAGAACAGTAGCTTTTGATATAGGAACACATTCACTTGGAACATGTGTAAGAGATACAGAATTAGGTGATAACATAAAAGACCAACTTGTTTATTTCTCTGTAGATTCATTCAATTCAGGAATTGGCAATGGTAAATCTGGTGAATATTCATATGCAGCAGAACGTTCAAAGGCAAGAAGAGCACGTAACCTAAATGAACGACGCAGATATAGGAATTGGGCAACCTTAAAACTTCTCATTGAGAATAACATGTGTCCTCTTACTATGGATGAGTTAAAAAGTTGGAGTACATATGATAAAGCAAAAGGTCTATTCAGAAAGTATCCTGTAGATGCTATAAAATTTGAACAATGGATACGACTTGACTTTGACCATGATGGAAAACCAGAATATTCCAGTCCTTACCAACTAAGAAGAGAATTAATGACTCGTCAATTTGATTTTTCACAAGAGATTGAAAGACACAAATTGGGAAGAGCTATGTATCATATATCACAACGTAGAGGTTTCAAGAGTTCAAAAGGAGAAACACTTAAAGAACTTGAAGCACAAAACTCAGAAAAAGAGGATATAGATATAAGTGGTGAGAACTCATTAATAGAACTAAAGAAATCGGAGGAAAAAAAATCAGGTATATTGACTCAGTATATGCAAGATAATAATCTCCCGACCATTGGATGCGCATTTGCACATTTAGAAGACAGAGGTGTGCGTATTAGAAATAGTATATATCAAGCTGTACGCTCACAGTACAAAGACGAAATAATACAGATATTTAATTACCAAAAGAATCTTATAAACGAAACCACATTACTAAATCGCTTAATCAGTGAGAAAAAGGGAGAAGGCACAATTTTTTACAAAAGGCCATTAAAGTCTCAAAAGGGATTAGTAGGAAAATGCACCTTAGAGCCAAATAAAACAAGGTGTCCGATAAGCCATCCTAAGTTTGAAGAATTCCGTGCTTGGTGTTTTATAAACAACATTAGATACAAAACAGATCCTACAGAAAATTGGAAAGAACTATCAATAGAAGACAAGACTGCATTATACCATGATATTTTTATATCCAAAGTGCGACAAGATTTTTCTTTCCGAGATATACGAAAATGGATTGAAACTCGCTTAGGAATCACTCTCATTTGTGAGGAAGACGTTCGCACAATAAATTACAAAGACAACTTAACTGTATCTGGATGTCCTATTACATCCAGACTTGCCAAAATGCTTGGTGATAATTGGGAGGCATACGAACAAATTGGAAAGAAAGAACGATATAGTCATAGTAAAAATCCGACAAAACATATTACGAAATATACTTCAGAAGACATTTGGCACATATGCTATTTCTCTGAAGAAGAGTCTGATATAATGCTTTTTGCAGAAGACAAATTAGGGTGGACTGATGACAGATGTAATCAGTTGCTTCGCTTATGGAATGACATAAGAGAAGGTTATGCAATGCTCAGCAAAAAAGCATTAGTAAACATAAACTATTTCTTACGCAAAGGTCTGAAATATTCTGATGCCGTATTGCTTGCAAAACTGCCAGACATTATTGGACATGAACGTTGGAACAAAGAAGAGGAATTACAAAAAATAGCAATTGATGCTCTTTCAAAAACTAAGCAGGAAGAAGAAAAACAAAAAAATATATGTAATATCACGAATAGGCTTATTGCTAATTACAAATCACTCGGTGTTGAAACTGGATGTTTTGCATACAAGGATTATGAATACACCTTAACAAGCGATGACCATAATGATATTCAGAATGCGGTAATACAACATTTTGGAGAAAATACCTGGAATAAAAAAAATGATGAAGAAAAGCAATATTATATAACAGAAGTCACCCAATTATATCAATGTTTTTTCCATGATAAAAAACGTGAATACATTCGTAGTAATCGTATAACTGAAAAGATTGTAGAAAGGTTTAATGATATATATGGTAAACATAATTTTGACAAGCTATACCATCATTCAAATTTATCACCATATCCTACCATATCTTCAAACAATTCACAATTATTAGGAACTCCAAATATTGGTGCAATCAAAAATCCTGTTGCATTACGCACACTACACATAATCAGGAAGAAAGTAAATGCATTAATTCTTAATGGCATTATTGACCCAGAAACCACCAGAGTTGTCATTGAAACTACAAGAAACTTCAATGATGCAAATATGCGTTGGGCCATAAATAAATATCAAAAGAACAGAGAAGAGGAACACAAAGAAATTAAAAATATCATTAGAGAATTTAACTCGGGTATAGAAATATCAAATACAGATATCAACAAAGCCATTTCACTATTTGAACAAAATGCAAATTACGATTCTATTTATAACACAAAGGGTAAGATAAAAGACATTACGAAATACAGATTATGGAAAGAACAAGGGGGAGTTTGTATGTATACAGGCCGTCCCATAAATTTAACAAACCTTTTTAACGAAAATATTTTTCAAATAGAGCATACTATCCCACGTAGTATTTCCTTTGATAATTCGCTTGCAAACCTAACCATATGTGAATCTCATTACAACAATGTAATAAAAAATAACAAATTCCCCACAGAATTACCAAATTACAACAACGATGAAGAAATTAAGGGAATTAGATATAGTGCAATAGAACCACGTTTGAATACATGGAAACAAATTGTTACACGTTTACAATCAAATGTCTCAGCATGGAAGGCACGTGCAAGAAAAGCGATTGATAAAAATCGTAAAGACCATTGCATCAGACAAATGCACCTGTGGCAAATGGAACTTGATTATTGGCAAACCAAATTATTACATTTCACTCAGACCGAGGTAACTGATGGTTTCAGAAATCGTCAGTTAGTCGATACTGGAATTCTCACAAAACATACTACAATTTATCTGAAAAGTCTTTTTAGAACGGTTGATGTACAAAAAGGAGAAGTAACATCTACTTTCAGAAATATATTTGGTTTACCAGAGAAAGACAGAAGTAAATTGTCTCACCATGCTATTGATGCATTTGTGTTAACTATGATACCTGTTCCTGCTAAGCGTGAACGCATGCTTAAATTATTCTTTCAAAAGGAAGAAACATATGGGCAAGAAAGAGAATTCTATATTAATGAATTAGAAAGAGAAATTCGTGATTGTCATATTAATGGAAATATTGGAAAGATTATATCATTCATTGAATCTAATATTTTAGTTAATCATCATTCTTCTGATAAGACTCTCGTTCCTGCAAAAAAGACCATTCGCAAACGTGGGAAGGTAGTAATATTTAAGCACAATGATGGAAGTCTTCATTCTCATGTTTCTACAGGAGATTGTATTCGTGGTTCATTACATCAAGAGTCTTATTATGGTGCTATTAAATATCCAATAACAGAAAACGGAATACCAATAACAGAAAATGGAAAATTTATATATGACGAAAGTGATCCATTAATCGTTATGAGAATTCCAATAGAGAAAATTAAAAAGGAAGATATAGACAAGATTATTATTGACCCACATGTAAGAAAATCTATACAAACAATATTAGAGAGAAGAATGGCTGAAGGAATGGCATACGACAAAGCTATAAAAGGAGAATTCTGGATGCTAAACAAAGAAGGAGAAGAAATAAGAGTTGATAAAAAAGGACATAGATTATCACCAATTCGACACGTCAGATGTAAGGTAAAAGCTGGTAGAGGATATATGACCTATAACTCTTCACTTCCAATAAGGACACACACATGTATTTCAACAAAGAATCTAACACACTTAGAAGACAGAACACATAAAGAAAAAATATATGCACAAAATAACGACAATTATCTCTGTTTATTGTATGAAGGGATTAAGAAAAATAAAGTAGTACGTAAATCAAGAATTATCAACTACTATGAAATAGCCTTGCTAAGACAAGAAAAGACTAATGATGGTAATTATATTATAAAGAATCTTACTGACCTATTACGAGAACCATATTTCAACAGAATAGAAGAAAAGGGTATTGTATACAATTTATCATGTATTATAAAGTACGGTACACGAATGATAAAATGGGAAAAGAATCCAGAAGAGTTATTTAATTTGTCTACACAAGAACTTAGCAAACGACTGTATGTTGTGAAAAAATTTAACTCTGTAGGTTCAGACCGTCTATACTTAAAACTCCATATAGATGGACATGTGGATGAAAATATCAAGGATTTTGGTATTTCCAAATTAGATTTTCTCATAGAGAATAGAGACTTTTATGTTGATGATTTAGGAAACATTCATTTTTACAATTTACAGTAATGGATAAAGACAAGGGCCAAATTATCCTCTATCAGACACAAGACGGGGAAAGCAAGATAGAAGTAACACTTGCCAATGAAACCGTATGGTTATCAGCAGACCAAATGGCAGAGTTGTGTCAGCGCAACAAATCAACCATTTCAAGACATATAAAGAATGTGTTTGAAGAAGGTGAGCTGAACAAAGAAGTGGTTGTTGCAAAATTTGCAATAACCACTCAGCATGGTGCTATTGAGGGTAAAATACAAACTCATTTAGTGGACTTTTATAACCTCGACATGATAATAAGCGTAGGTTATCGTGTCAAATCATATCGGGGTGTACAATTCCGTATTTGGGCAACACAGGTTCTGAAGGAGTATCTGATAAAAGGATTTGCACTGAACGACGAATTATTGAAAAATGCTGGCGGTGGCAACTATTTTGATGAATTGCTGGCACGAATTCGGGACATTCGTTCTTCAGAAAAGATATTCTATCGGAAAGTATTAGAAATCTATGCACTTAGCATTGACTATGACCCACGAACAGAAGCAACTAAGCAATTCTTTGCTACTGTGCAGAATAAAATGCATTATTCTGTTCATGGGCATACAGCGGCTGAAGTGATATACAATCGAGCAGATGCTGAAAAAGATTTTATGGGCTTAACTACTTGGACAGGTATGCTTCCGAAGAAAACGGATGCAGAATATGCAAAGAATTATCTTACGGGAGAAGAACTGGATATATTAAACCGCATAGTGAACCTTTTCCTCGATTTTGCAGAATTGCAGGCCAAGAGCCATACTCCAATGTATATGAAAGATTGGGTTCAGAAGCTGGATGATTTTTTGAAACTATCAGGAAAAGAATTACTGAATCACACAGGAAGCATTTCTGCGGAAGTTGCAAAACTGAAGGCAGATACCGAGTACAATAAATTCCAGAAAAGAAGTCAGGAAAGGCTATCCCCAGTAGAAATTCATTTTATCGAAAACTTTGAAAAGGAAAGCAAGAGACTAAAGAAATAATATAGTATCACATGCCTGTTGCCTATGATTAAAAAGACTCTTTATTTCGGAAATCCCGCTTACCTCTCATTGCGAAACGGGCAGCTTACAATCCGGCTGCCTGAGGTAGAAAACTCTGATGCCCTAACAGACAGCTTCAAGAAAGAGGCGGTGCACACTATACCTATTGAAGATATTGGTGTGGTGGTTATCGACAACAAGCGCGTGACTATAACATCAGGACTGATGGATGCTCTTGTCTGCAACAATAGTGCTGTCATCACATGCAATGAGCGCAGCATGCCATCAGGCCTGTTCCTGCCGCTCGCCTGCAACACTCTGCAAAGCGAACGGTTTCACGACCAAATAAATGCTTCTCTGCCATTACGCAAACAACTATGGCAACAGACCATCAGACAGAAGATAATAAACCAGGCAGAAGTGCTCGGTCGTTATGGCAAAGCCGAAACCAAGTGCATGCATGCATGGGCTGCTGATGTGAAAAGCGGAGATACAGATAACCGTGAGGCACAAGCAGCCGCATACTACTGGAAGAATATTTTCATTGACCTGCCCGACTTTGTCAGAGGCCGAGACGACGCGCCACCCAATAATCTGCTGAATTATGGCTATGCCATTCTGCGTGCTGTCATTGCACGCGCATTAGTATCAACGGGGTTATTACCCACACTCGGTATACATCACCACAACCGCTATAATGCCTACTGTCTTGCCGACGACATCATGGAGCCTTATCGTCCCTTTGTTGATGAACTCGTTATAAATATCGTCGAGAGCGTAGACGACTATAGTCAATTGACCAAAGACATAAAGACCAGACTGCTGGAGATTCCTGTCATGGATGTGTATATTGGCGGCAAACGCAGTCCGCTGATGATAGCCGCATCACAAACCACCGCCTCACTATACAGGTGCTATAGTGGAGAATCTCGCAATATTATATACCCACAGTATTAATCACTGCAGTTAGACTTTTATGTATACAGATCTGTCACGACTAAGCCAATATAGAGTTATGTGGATACTTGTATTTTTCGATCTCCCAACCGAAACGAAGAAAGAGCGCAAGGCTGCCACACTTTTTCGCAATAACCTAATAAAGGACGGATTCACCATGTTTCAGTTCTCTATATACATACGTCATTGCGCCAGCCGAGAGAACATGGAGGTACACATGAAACGAGTAGAACGGTTTGTGCCCGAATTAGGGAAGGTTGGAGTATTAGGCATTACCGACAAGCAATTTGGAGACATAAGGCTATTCTTTGGACAGAAGCCACACAAGCCTAATGCGCCAGGTCAACAACTTGAGTTATTTTAATGCAGTCTAATAATAGAAAAGAAAATCCCTGAACCTCAGTGGCTCAGGGATTATCATTTGCACCGATTTTTATTTTCTGAATTTTCATGCACCTCTTTGGTTCTCAGGACTTTATGCAAAGTCTGCTGTTTATTATGGTGCAAAGATACTAATTTTAATGCAATTCACAACACTGAACGATGTTCACTTTCAACAACGACTGCTGTTTATTATGGTGCAAAGATACTAATTTTAATGCAATTCACAACACAGGCATTCCGCATTCTTGATGTAGAAACGCTGTTTATTATGGTGCAAAGATACTAATTTTAATGCAATTCACAACCTCGAGGGTGTAGCTATCTGGAGTCATAAAGCTGTTTATTATGGTGCAAAGATACTAATTTTAATGCAATTCACAACACAAGCTAAGTAATTGTTCTTTTGTCATAAGCTGTTTATTATGGTGCAAAGATACTAATTTTAATGCAATTCACAACACGAGCATACTATGAGTATCAGGAGTGCAGCTGTTTATTATGGTGCAAAGATACTAATTTTAATGCAATTCACAACTTGTAAATGTTGCTTGTGTTATTCTTTGTGGCTGTTTATTATGGTGCAAAGATACTAATTTTAATGCAATTCACAACACTCCAGATGATGAAGATGCAAGCCGAGATGCTGTTTATTATGGTGCAAAGATACTAATTTTAATGCAATTCACAACGCGAAGTAGCCAGCTGTGCAACAGTTGTCGCTGTTTATTATGGTGCAAAGATACTAATTTTAATGCAATTCACAACCTTAGGGTGAGAGGTAAACCCTCCCACCCTGCTGTTTATTATGGTGCAAAGATACTAATTTTAATGCAATTCACAACAAATTAATTGTTATTATGTCAAAAGGTAGTGCTGTTTATTATGGTGCAAAGATACTAATTTTAATGCAATTCACAACTCCAACCAGCATGCAGCCAGCCGAATCTTGCTGTTTATTATGGTGCAAAGATACTAATTTTAATGCAATTCACAACTATACCCAGCTACGCTGGAAAAGGCCGAGAGCTGTTTATTATGGTGCAAAGATACTAATTTTAATGCAATTCACAACCATCCCCCTGTGATGGTCGTTGACGTGACGGCTGTTTATTATGGTGCAAAGATACTAATTTTAATGCAATTCACAACTGTCACCGCAAAGATACAAAAAAGACTTCTGCTGTTTATTATGGTGCAAAGATACTAATTTTAATGCAATTCACAACTAACACCAATGTAACCCCTTGCCAGAGAAGCTGTTTATTATGGTGCAAAGATACTAATTTTAATGCAATTCACAACTATAATCTTGCTGTAATGTGGTCTGTCTTTGCTGTTTATTATGGTGCAAAGATACTAATTTTAATGCAATTCACAACAGACGTAGACCATTTCATCTGCTCTTTCAGCTGTTTATTATGGTGCAAAGATACTAATTTTAATGCAATTCACAACAAAGACAGCCGAGGAAATTAAGGAAATTCAGCTGTTTATTATGGTGCAAAGATACTAATTTTAATGCAATTCACAACAAGATGAAATAAAAAGTAATATTCAAAGGGCTGTTTATTATGGTGCAAAGATACTAATTTTAATGCAATTCACAACTTGTCCCCTGCGGCAAGTGTTCAGAGTGTCTGCTGTTTATTATGGTGCAAAGATACTAATTTTAATGCAATTCACAACCAAGGAATACAGTGATTATCTTGCAGGTACGCTGTTTATTATGGTGCAAAGATACTAATTTTAATGCAATTCACAACTGAGAACCTCCACATTGGACGTCTTGACTGCTGTTTATTATGGTGCAAAGATACTAATTTTAATGCAATTCACAACCACGCATCCAAGTGTCAAGCAGTGCACTGAGCTGTTTATTATGGTGCAAAGATACTAATTTTAATGCAATTCACAACCTCCAGATGTTAAGAGTGCTACTTTTTACGCTGTTTATTATGGTGCAAAGATACTAATTTTAATGCAATTCACAACTATCCAGCGGTTATCGTAATGAAGCACATAGCTGTTTATTATGGTGCAAAGATACTAATTTTAATGCAATTCACAACGCATATTTACCTCTTCTTCCTTATCCCACGGCTGTTTATTATGGTGCAAAGATACTAATTTTAATGCGAATAATAGTTAAGCGTTTGAAATATTCAGAATAAATGTTTACCTTTGCAGTTCCTTCAGAAGGAGACGCCAGGTATTTCTGCAGCCCTCAGGAAGGAATTATAGTTTATATGAATTGGTTAATTCTTATTATTGCAGGGCTATGTGAAACAGGCTTTGCATTCTGTCTTGGCAAAGGCAATCTCTCTACGGGGAACAAATCGATGTTCTGGTATACTGCCTTTGCTATTCTTTGCATCCTAAGCATGGTTCTTCTAACCAAAGCGACAAGGACAATTCCACTTGGCACAGCATACCCTGTATGGACAGGCATAGGGGCTGTAGGCACTGTGATGATTGGCATTATTATTTTCAAAGAACCGGCTTCATTCTGGCGACTGTTCTTTACATTCACACTTATTGCATCCGTTATAGGACTGAAGATTGTACATTAGCATACATTTCTTCACATCGGCTACTACAATGAGGCTCTTCGCTTAGTGTATACGACAACAGTAATGATAAGATACACTGCCGTCTGTGTCCATAGGGCGTAAAGGTATGGCATGATTTCCGTCAGGCTTGCGCCCATAGAACCTAAGGCGATGAACGATTTCACGCCAAATGTACTCGGGAAAAGCCACCCCATGTATTTCCATACAGCGGGGATAGCGCTCTCAGGCCATGATATACCTGAAACGAAAAGCATGATGATACTGGTGAATACGACAGCAAGCAGCACATCCTCACGACGGCGCATGAAACTCATGGCTGCCATAGCGAAGAAAATGCAGGCTGTGATGTACGACAGGACAAAGACCATATAGCCGCTCATGCTGATAAGACTGGTGAAGCCGAAGATATGTTTCACTACAAGCAGGACATATGCAGACAGCAGCATATAGAGCATCAGATAAGCCATGGCTTTGCCCGCTATGCGATGGAAAAGTCCGTAAGACGCTGGCAGCTGCGTGACAATGCGTTCATTTTCAGCAAGAACTCCTCCATCTGAGTTCTCGCTATCAGACCACCGTTCTACGGCAGACGCAACGCAACTGCTTCGATAAGAGTCAGGTAAGGAGTTCCGTCTGCCCTCCCCTGCATTCGCTCTTCGGCACAGTCTCTCTCGCCTCGTACCCTCAGTCAGTCCGATGGCAAGGAGGAGTGTCTGCTGAAGGATAAGCACGAGCACACCAGGCAGAATAAAGTTGCCGTAGCCTCCTGTTGTATTGAATATGGCTATCTCATCGACGAGCATCGGGGCTTCAGCCACACTCTCTTCATGCGATGTCTGCGTCGCTATAATCTCCGCCTTGATCCTGTTCCCTATCTCAGTGCTAACATTTATGGCTGTGAGATAAATATTCTTATATGCCAGCATAAGCGACATATCGCAATAAACTCCGACAGTAGCCTGCTCCATGCGTGCCGCCCTTATAGAGAAATCCTTCGGGAAATACAATATGCCGTAAGCCTTCTGTCTTCCTATCAATTCCTTTGCCTCATCAAGATTGTGTGCGTAACATGCCACCTCCACCTCAGAAGAAGCATCGACCATGCGGACAAACTTACGGCTCAAAGATGACTGGCTACGGTCGACAATAACGACAGGAACATCATGCGCCACCTCATTATTGTATATCCATGAATAGAGCACAGGATATGCCAGAGGCAGAAGAATACAGAAGAGCAGTATTCCCTCGTCTTTTGCCATCAGCCGTATCTCGTCGAGCCAGGCTGTGCATATCTTTCTAATATGTGCTATGAATATTCCCATCAGGAGGAAGCGTTTCGTTATTTCTGCAGCAGAACTGTCTCTGCTGATATATTATATATGTACGTACATCTTGTACGTGTTACGCCACATAGACGTATGTATTCATTACTCGTTTGATTTTTCTAAGGAAGAACAGCGGCAGCGAAGCAAAGAGCAGCAGCATAGCGATATTCGGCCATGTCTCTGCCATCGAATATCCGTTGAATATATTCAGCGAGTATATAAGCCAGTAATGCCGCATAGGGAAAAGCCATGCCAGCGCCTGCAACGGTGCATCCATGGAGAACGCAGGAAATGCCGCTCCCACCATAGAGAAGCTCAGCACGCTCCATAGCGAGCATATACTCATGGAGAGACGCATAGAAGGCAGCAGAGCAAATATCATTACAGCGAATCCCTGGGTGGCAACGACAGAGAGCACGCCCAGCCCGAGCATCCATCCTACTCCGCCAAGATGAGAGAATCCGAGCACTCCATAGAGATAGAACATGTGTGCCCACATAAGCACAGAGAATACCATGGTCTGCGGCAGCAGCTTCCCCAACAGCGCTATAACAGTGTCTCCCCCAGCCCTTGACATGAGTTCTGCTCCCGTGCCCAGTTTCAGTTCCATGCCCAGCGTGTAAGCCGTCAGCAGCATGAGGAATAGGAGCAGACATGCAGGAATAATCATTGTAGACAGATATTGATTATAGCTGACCCACGGATTATTCAGTGGATGCACATCAAGCGCTACAGGCTGCAACACCGCCATGCTCTGTCTTTCCGTCAAGCCCTTAGCCATCAGCACCTGCTGTCCCACAGCGGCATTGGCCAGCGTAGTAACAGTCTTCAAGTCACGAAACATCAGTGCCCCGGCGAGGAGCGATGTGCCAGAATAGTAATAGGATATCTTCGGCTGCCGCTGCGCCATGAGCTGCCCTGTCGTTCCCTCCGGAATATACAGGAAGGCGTATATTTCGCCGCGCTGGATAGCATGTCTCGCCTCGCCCGACGTGGCATAGTGCTGTACGACATCAGATGTCTGCATAGCATCAAGCCGGCGTATGATGCTGCGCGTTATGGCCGTCTGGTCGTTATCTACGACAGCCATGGGCATCTCCTGCGGCTGTCCTGCATCCATCATCGTTGTGAAAAACACGATGACAAATACAGGAAAGACAATCAGAGAGAACAGATACATTGTGTTCCTTCTGATTGCCTCACACTCACGCAGCATTATGTCGAATATCCTATTCTGCATTACAGCACTGCTTAAAAATCAACATTCACCATCTCTGCGCCATCCTTCATATTCCTGACGGCATTGCGACAGATGCCACTTACTCCTTTTTAACCACGACCGTCATACCTGGACGCAGTCCATCAAAAGGTCTCACGAGATGCGCACGCACCTCAAAAGTCTTCAGATCGTAATCTCCTGTAGACTTAGTAGCCTTCCATGCGGCATACGACCCTTGGTCCTTCATGTAGTACACCTTTAGTTCAAGATTCTTGTTAAATGCCGGACAGAAGGCTGAGAATCTATCGCCTACCTTCATGCCTCTGAGCATATCCTCGCGCACATTGAATGTGGTGTAAATGTCACTCATGACCGATACAGTCATGATAGGCGAGCCTGTACCGACGAGTTCACCCTCCATGACGTAAATCTCGCTTACCTCGCCAGCTTTCTGCGCTAACTGCACCGTCTCCTCCATATATGCACTGACCTCCTTAACGGCACCCTCAGCACTTTCCAACTGAGCCTGGGCAGCCATGCGCTCTTCACGCCTCGCCCCGTTTTTCGCCATTTCATACTGGTTTTTCGCTGCACGTTCCTGCGCTTCCATGGCCTTGTATGTGGCATAGGTTTCGTCACGCTTCTGCGCGGTCACGACTCCTTCCTTGAACAATCGTTCAATTCTCTCGTAGCTCTTCTTTGCCACTTCAGCTCCAGCAAGCGCCTGCTGCCACATCTCGTATGCGCTGTTCACCTGCTCCTGCCTTGCCCCTCTGGCAGCCATTTGCGCCATAGCCTGCGCTGCGTCCTTCACGCCGTCAGCCTGCTGGCGTTTTGCTTCCACCTCTGGGCTACTTAGTATGGCAAGCGTGTCTCCTGCATTAACGTAGTCGCCTTCCTTAACGCAAATCTCAAGTATTCGCCCTGGAATCTTGCTCGAAACCCGATATTGCTCTACTTCGATTTCCCCTTGTATTTCTTCGTGGTCTGTGCCGATAGTCAGCATACCAATAACGCCAACTGCAAGCACTACGATCAATATGCCGATGACAGCATATATGATACCTTTATTCTGTTCTTTCTCCTTCATACTCGTTGTTATTGGTTTTGAAAATTTTTGCGTGTCTGTGCTAAGGCCTGCAGTCCGCATATCCATGCGACTGTCATAAGCCAATGATAATTAAAATGTATTCTTTTCTTTTCTATCTTCCTAACGCCTTGTCGAGTGCAAGACGGCTCATGCGCAGGTCTATTTTGGCATCAATCAACTGGCTTTGCGCCTGATGCCACGCTGTCTGCGCACCAATAACATCTGTGCTACTGATTACTCCCTCTTTGAATCCTATATTAGCGCAGCGCAGATTTTCCTGCGCACTGCTTATGTTCTTCTGCGCTGTGGCGAGTTTTCTCTCCGCCTCACGCATTCTGAACTGTTCCTGATGTATCTGCAGTTTCATTTTCTCTTTTGCATCTACCAGCTTGTATTCGGCTATTCTTGTCACAGCTTTTGCCGCTCTCACCTTATAAGAGCCCTCCATCCAGTTCCACACCGGCAGGCGCATTACGATGCCGACATTCCACATTCCGGCGAAGCTTCGCTTGTATCCGTCATATATATTAGGATTGGTGAGGACATATCCTCCTGTCAGCGCCACCTGCGGCAGGAATGCCGCACGTGTCAGGCGGGCAGCCTCACGCGTAATGCTTACAGTGTTTTCGAGCAGTCTGGTCTCAGGCCTGCTGGTTATTGCCTCATCATCAGAGAAGCATGCCACTTCAGGCATCATGACCGAGATATTCTCCGTATTCTCATCAGCAAGGATTATGTCACTTTCAAGCGGCAGTCCGCACTGCTGACATAGCAGCATTTTCGCCAGCGACACTCCATTTCTTGCCTCAGCCAGCTTCATTTCGCTCTCGTTCAGCTTCACTGCCACCTTTAGTCCATCGGCACGTGTCGCCACTCCCTCCTCTATCATCTTCTTTACGTCAGCATCAAGTTGCGCCACGAGTTTGTTGTAATTCTCCGCCAGCCTCATCTTGTGTGTGAGCGAGACAACGAGCCAATAGGTATGATCGATGCTGTAGAGCGTTTCACGCTTCTGTTTCTCATAATTATTGCTCGTTATATCCTCCTGCAGCGATGCTATCCTGTTGGCGGCCGTTATGGCACCACCCATGTATACAGGCTGTGTCACCATGACCGATGCGGCAAACACCTGACGTGTGTCCGTATGCAGAGCGTCGACAATGCTATTACCCATCTCGTTGCCCTGACGCGCTATTTCTCCTCCATGCTCCGCCAGTCCCTGCTGCAGCGCCGCAGCTGTTTCGGGCGACATCATGCCCTGCTGGACAAACGAGGTGATTTCTTCTGTCAGAATGCCGGAGAGTCCTGTGACTGCGGTTGTGCCAATGGATGACAGCAACGACTGATGCGCACCGCTCAACAGCGATATTTCACGGCTCATGAGCTCGTATCCTCCGAGCATGGTCACTCGTGGCAGATATTTTGTCCGTGCAGACTTCCGAATGTTCCGTGCGATATCCTGCTTCACTCTTTCTGTTGCTATGTCATGGTTATTGCGCAAAGCCATGGCCCGGCAGCTGTCGAGCGTCAGTGTCTGTGCTGCTGAACCAAGCATACAGCACAAGAGCATCAAGCATATGTATATTCTTCTTGCCATAGCGAATGAAAGATTAGCATGAGACTACAAGCAGGGGCATGGAAATGGTCTGCCAGCACGGAAAGGTGCTCCGGACACTATGCGCGGAAATTACTTCAGTGTGAAGCTGCGAGAACCTATCAGGCTGCCGTCGCAGAATATGCTCACACGGTATGTGCCAGCAATAAGCGCCTCGCCCACCTGGCAGTAGAGAGTAACCGGTGTCTCCTGTCCTGTATATTCAATTGTTCTTTTTGCAGAATACTGGATGTCTCGGTTCTCGTATGCAGTAGTGCCTGCTACAGCGAGCGTAGTGCCTGTAGGTGTCTTTATCTGCACATATACAGTCTTGTTGCCAGGCTGTGCTGTCACGTTCTTCGCCACATTGAATGTCACGAGGAACTGGCGGCACTTCTTCAGCTTCTTTGCCGCCTTGCCCTTGTTTGTCTGCATCTGCAGATTTATTGCAGTAGCGTCAAGCTGTGCAGCGATAGCCACTTTCTCTGACAGCGAAGCCTTCTCTGTGTTCAGGCCCTCTATCTGACGGCTTGCCTCCTCATATTGTCCTCTGATCTGAGTATTCTCAGCACGCAGATTCTGATTAAGGCGGTTGAGCGAGTCAATCTCGATGATGTAGCTGCGGATTACGGCGCGGCATGTAGCCAGCTCCTTCTTGAGACGTGCTATCTCACGCGCATCGCTGCTCTTCACCTGCTTCAGCTCCTTCAGAAGCTCCTGTGTGCGCAACTGTTCCTTTGTCAACTGCGCCACGAGCGAATCGTTATTGATTCTTGTCTTCATCTCTGAGTACTGGTCAGCAAACTGCTGGTACTCGTTCTCCATCTCCTTCTTGTCGAGTTCTGCCAACTCCTGCATTTCTGCATTTATAGTCTTCTGCTCGTTAAGGCTCTGTGTAAGATAAGCCACTACACCTGCCATAATCAGCAAGACGGCAGCGAAAATCGGGATAATAACTTTTTTATTCATTGTGTATTAATTGTTTGTTTCTTTTTTAATTCTGCTGCAAAATTATTCAAAAATATTTAATTGGCAAAGCATTTATTTGCATCTGATTAGTTTCTTTGTGACAATTTAAACCTTATAACGTTTTTTGTAACAAATAAGGTGGTTTTCAGACATATTTCTGAAAACCATCTGCTGAAAGATGAATCATAATGTCATTCTTTACGCAACGGCGTCTCCTGACACATTGTCAGATTATTCCAACTTTTGCTTACACAAATTGTTAACAAGTTTAAATACGCGCCCAGTCTTCCCAAAAGTAGCGTCTTGTCTTGTAAAAAGTAGCGAATGGGATGGCAAGAAGCTGCTTTTGGGAACACAAAAAGCTACCTTTCATTTTGTCAGCCGTAGCATGTGGTCTGCTTACACTATCCACCTACAGTTTCACGCCGTATTTCTTTATGCGCTCCTCCATCATCTTCTCCGGCATGAAGAGCTTCAGGGTGTCGGTCACGGTATTGAGCATACGCTCACGGATAAAGTCGCCTTTGATGTAGAGCGACACACGGCGCTGCGACAGATAGTCACCTTCTATGCGCCGGACATTGGCACGCTGGTGCTCGCTGAGCAGCGGCAGATGCATCTCGGGAATGATGGTAAACCCGCCATTCTCATCGACTATGCGCACAAGCGTATCTATGCTGCCCGCCTCGTATATGCGGCGTCCCTTGTTGCGTGCCTTGCAAAAGCTGAAAGCACTGTCACGCAGACACTGCGCATCCTTCATTATCCACATGTTCTCATGCTCCAGATTCTCTGGCTTAAACACTGGCAGCTTGCGCCAGCAGCTCTCAGCAAGATAAACCCAGAAAGCTTCTGTATATAGCGGAATCTCATAGATGTCAGATGTGCCGTTGCCGCTGATGGCGATGCCAGCATCAATCTCTCCGCGCAGCAGCGACGCTATCATGTCCTTCGCCTTAAGTTCTCTGACGCTTAGCTCTACAAACGGATAGCGTTCGACATAGTTGCGGATGAACTGCGGAAGAATATACGGGGCTATGGTAGGGCCGACAGAGAGTGTCAGTGCGCCAGAAATGACACCCTTGTTCTCGCTTACCAGCTCCTCTATACGACTGCTCTCGGCAATGGCGCGCTCTGCCTGACGTATGATTTTCTCGCCTATTGGCGTCGGTGTGACACTCTTATTGCTACGCTCGAATATCCGCACATCCAGCTCCTCCTCAAGTTTCTGGAGCATGGCGCTTAGCGTCGGCTGTGACACTTTGCACGCCTCAGATGCCTTGGCAAAACTGCGATAGCGGTCTATAGCAATAATGTATTTCAATTGCTGTAACGTCATAACGATAGATTTTATTTATGCAAAGATAGTAAAAATGATTTGTACAACAATAAAATTATCACTATTTTTGCATCAGAAAACAGAAAATAAACATAAAAGGACATGGCAGCACACAGATTTCATAGACATTTCGCAACGAAAGGTATTCCGCTCTACTGGATTATCATCGTTTATCTCATAGCCGGATACTTCTTTCCTGTCATAGGACTGCTGGCGCTTATATGCATGATAGCTCCTGTGGCGATGGCAGTGAAACGGGGACGATGGTGGTGTGGCAATGCATGTCCGAGGGGCAGCCTCTACGATAGGGTGCTGTCGAAATACTCCCCTCACCGACCTATTCCTCAGATAGTGCGCACAAAAGCTTTCCGCACACTGATGCTCGCAGTGATATTCACGGTGTTCGGCATACAGATGTATCACGCCTGGGGCGACATCGGCGAGATGGGACGCGTATTCTGGAGGATTATACTGCTGACTACCGTCGTCGGAGTAGTTCTCTCCTTCATATTCGCTCCGCGCACTTGGTGTTCGTTCTGCCCGATGGGCACGCTCTCTGCATGGGCGACACCGAAGTCTGGCAGCAGGATAGAGAAGATGAAGGTGGTGAAAGTGGGCGATTCGTGTAATCTGAAATGCAAGATGTGTGCGAGGGTATGCCCTATGCAGCTGACACCATACGAGGGCCGAGGAAACGAAAACGGATATGTACACCCCGACTGCATAAAATGCGGGAAATGCGCAATGGCATGCCCGCTGAAGACAATAGAATTATCAACAAACTAAAAACAACACAACTATGGCTAACATTAAAGATTATCAGCAATTCCTACGTGGATATGACTATACGGGCAAGATGCCTGTGGTAATAGACTTTTACGCTACATGGTGCGGCCCATGCCGTTCGCTCTCGCCACTCATTGAGCAGCTGGCTGATGAATACGAGGGACGTGTGAAGGTTCTGAAAGTGGATGTAGACAAGAACACTGCGCTGGCTGAGGCTGCAAGGATTCAGTCTATCCCTACCCTATTCTTCATCTCGAAAGACGGAGAGATAGAGCGTCAGGTGGGCGCCATGTCATACGGAGCACTTAAGCAGAAAGCTGAGGCGCTGCTGGCAGAATGACGAGAGACTATATAAGAAATGGCGGGATGCAGACATCTGCATCTCGTTTTTTTTGCACTGCCCCACGCTGATTTTATGGGAAAATACGCATAAAAAACTGGCGAACATCTTTTTTCCGTCTTTTTTCTTTGCTTTGTAATATATATTATGTATCTTTGCAGAACAACGTATGCTGATGCAGACATGCCAGAAGGTACATTCCAGACAGTGTCTCAAGCCGCAGCGCAAAGACTAACATAATCCTAACATTTACCTATAATAACATGAAAACATTATCAATCATTATGCGTACAGCGCTTGCTGTCATGCTCCTCTTATCTTCACCAGCAGCTTTCGCCCAGAAAACAGGCTATGAATTTACCATGCCTAAAGTCAGCAAAATGGTTACCGTGACGAAAAGCGGTGTGAACATGCGCAAGGCTCCTAACCCTTCTGCGCCACGTCTGGTGAATGTCTGCATCGACGAGACTGACGAATGCTGGAACACCTGGAGCGATGTGCGCCTGCAGAGAGGACAGACAAGCAGCCCCATCTATGCTCCGCAAGGCGAGACATACCTCGTGATTAAAGAGGTGGCGGGATGGTATGGCATATCGGTCAACGGCATGATGGCATACATCTCAAAGCAGTTTACGAAGGAGGTGGCAAAGACTGACATCACTCCGGAGAAACTTAGGACTGCCGGCTACTTCGGCTATGACAACCTGCAGGTTCCTGGCGTGAGCGAAGGGAAATACCGCGGATTCGTCCTTCTCGACATCGGCGGATTCGAGACTGACGGTTTCTTGCTTGGACATCTGCATGACGGATTTATCGTTTTTACGCATAACTTTCCTTTAGTGGCACAATACAACGAGGCGAACAAGGCAACAACAATCAAGAAGAGCGACTCTGGATACGGATGGGACATCGTATACGGCAAGGCGTCTTCACTCAATCAGACAAACGACTACGGCACCCGCATGCTCGATGTAAACAAGATTAACGATGCTGCCTTTGCACAAATACTGAACATCTCTGGCGCCACATCAAAGCCAAATGAGATGGTGACAATCATGGCATGTATCAACGGCGAGTTCAGGACCATCGCAAACATGGAGGTAAAGGATATTCCTGTAACACACCGGATAATGGTCAGATACTGAAAACAGCATGGTATAAACAAAACAAGCGTGCCGGCATATTGACTATGCTGGCACGCTTGTTTCCTATAATGCGGCTGGCTGTATTCCCAGGCATAATGCCTGCGCCTCCTACTCTTCCCTGAGCAGACGCGTCTTTGACGCTATGGCCTGTGCAAGAGCAAGGAATGCCTGTCCGGTAGGCGACGCCACATCCATGGCAGCAGGGCGTCCGCTGTCGCCATTCTCACAGATGCTCTGTACGAGAGGCAGCTGTGCAAGAAGCGGAAGACCGAGCTGTTCTGCAAGATTCTTGCAGCCGTCCTTGCCAAAAATATAGTATTTGTTCTCTGGAAGCTCTGCCGGTGTGAAATATGCCATATTCTCTATGAGTCCGAGAATAGGCACACGCACCTTGTCATTCTGGTACATATCAATGCCTTTGCGGGCATCTGCCAGCGCCACCGCCTGCGGTGTAGACACTATTACAGCACCCGTAATCTTGAGCAGCTGCAGGAGTGAGAGGTGTATGTCGCTTGTTCCAGGAGGCGTATCAAGGATGAGAAAGTCGAGTTCTCCCCAGTTTGCATCAGCAATAAGCTGCTTCAGAGCTGAGCATGCCATGCCTCCTCGCCACAGTGTGGCTGTCTCTGGAGACACGAAGAATCCAATGGAAAGGAGCTTCACGCCGTAAGCCTCGATAGGTTCGATAAGCTGGCGGCCGTCAATCTCTGACGCATAAGGGCGTGCATCCTCACATCCGAACATCTTAGGCATAGACGGACCGAAGATGTCTGTATCAAGAAGCCCGACGCTATATCCCAAGCGTGCAAGTGACACTGCCAGATTTGCGGAAACCGTAGACTTTCCCACACCGCCCTTTCCAGAACTTACCGCAATGATGTTTTTCACCTGCGGCAGCATCGGCTCGTCTTTCGGGCGCGGCTTAGTCTTGAATTCTGTCTTTATCGTGACATCGACGTCCTTGCTGACATAGTAGTGTATGGCAGCCTCGGCAGCCTTAAGCGTAGATTTGAGGAATGGGTCGGTCTCCTTAGGAAATAGCAGAGTGAACGTCACCGACATTCCGTTGATTCGCACATCGTCAACAAGCATCTCGCTCTCGATGAGATTTTTCTTCGTGCCGGCATACATGACTGTTGCCAGCGCGTCAGTGATTAGTTTTGGATATAGCGTCACCTTCTCCATTGTTATTTATATGTTTACATTATAATAGTAATTCAGTTGCCTGTCTGACGGCTGTATGTCCTGTCCCGCATGCTAACGTCTGGCATAATCACCGAGTCCAGACAGCTGCGAGAGCGGCAGACAGACAGAAGAAGATAGAAGAAGGTAGAGGAAGGCAGAAGAAGATAAAGGACATTAGTTTTTTGTCCATGGGTGTTCTGTAGCAAAACTATTGTCCTTTATCTTCCTCTATCTTCACCTATCTCCCTCTATCTCCTTCGTATGTCAAGAAGATATATGAAGTTAAAGGAAGATATGCCGCTTTCAGCGGCGAAGATAGAAGACGATACTTTGGCAAGCGGGTGTTCTGTATCAAGACTAATGTCTTTTATCTCCCTCTATCTTCATCTACCTCCCTTTATCTCCTTCTACCTCAACCTCCCTCTATCTACAAGACAAGCAGAGCTTGCGAAAATTGAATCAGATAATAATTACAGCACTGTCTCTGAAAGGCGCTTAGCCTTGTCACGCAGCACATCAGTACCTTCTTCAAGCGGTCCGTAAGTCAGCACGACAGCCATGCGGCGTCCCTTGTGTGCGTCAGGCTTGCCGAAGATGCGGATGCGTGAATTCTCCTCTGCAAGCACATCATTGAGATTATACTCTGGAGGACAGTCGTAGTCACGGTCTGCCAGCACCACTGCTGATGCTCCGGCGTGCTCGAGCTTGATGCTATTGATAGGCAATCCGAGCACTGCACGCAGATGAAGCTCAAACTCTGAAAGGTTTGTAGAGTGAGAGAGCGTCACCATGCCAGTATCGTGTGGACGTGGAGAAAGCTCTGAGAAGACCACGCCTGTGTCTGTCAGGAAGAACTCTACGCCCCAGATGCCAGCGCCTGTGAGCGATGCAGTAACCTTCTCTGCCATATCCTGAGCGTCCTTAAGGTCCTTTTCTGAAATCTGATATGGCTGCCATGACTCACGATAGTCGCCACTAATCTGCACGTGTCCGATAGGAGGGCAGAAGAGTGTAGGGCCATTCTGCTGTGTCACTGTGAGGAGCGTGAACTCTGATGTGAAGTGTATGAACTCTTCTATAATCACTTCTTTCACGTCACCGCGTGCACCTGCCATTGCAGCATCGAATGCCGGACGCAGCTCCTCTGCACACTTCACTGTGCTCTGTCCGTGTCCTGAAGATGACATGAGCGGTTTGATGACACAAGGGAAACCAATCTCCTTGCTTGCCTCAAGCAGTTCGTCGTATGTCTTGGCATAGAAGTATTTTGCTGTACGAAGGCCAAGTTCCTTTGCAGCGAGGTCACGTATGGCCTGGCGGTTCATGGTGTAGTTCACCGCACGTGCAGAAGGTACGACCTTAATACCCTGCTTTTCAAAGTCGAAAAGGCGCTCTGTGCGTATTGCCTCAATCTCTGGCACGATAATGTCTGGCTGATGCTTGGCAACAACTTCCGCCAGTTTATCGCCATCGAGCATAGAGAACACTTCTCGCTCATCAGCCACCTGCATGGCTGGCGCATTGTCATACTTATCACATGCCACAACATAGACGCCCTTACGCTTTGCGGCAATAACGAACTCTTTGCCCAGTTCACCTGAGCCAAGTAACAGAATTTTCTTCATTAATATAGATTTTGTAGATTTCGAGGTACAAAGTTACATAAAAAATTTGATAGTAAGCAAGAATATACGGCAAAACTTGAAATTTTCATAGTATTATTTTACTGATTTATAACAAGTTTGATTATATAAGAGGAAATCAGGGGTACAACAATAAGGAAATGCTCCATTACTTGCCATCCGCATGGCAGAAGGATAACTTTGCAACTGAATTGCAAAATATAATCTGTAACTTTGCAACCGAAATAACAAAAGGTTCGCCAGCCATGGGCACACAACAGAATGCCTGGAGGCGGCAAGAGCCTTGACTCAAGACATAAAACTTAATCTCACGACAAATGAAAGCAATAGCAACAGGCCTGCTCATGCTCGCCACAATGACAGCGGCGGCACAGCATAGCCACACACACAGCGGAAACGACACCATACACTCAGAGCACGAACTGCATGAGGTGCACGTCAGGAGCAAGAGCAACACACGCCGCCTGGGCGGAGCAGTGAACGGCATGCGCATAGGACAGAACGAACTGCTGCGTGCTGCCTGCTGCAATCTGGGCGAGAGTTTCACAACGAATCCGGCTGTCGATGTGTCGTATACCGATGCTGCCACCGGTGCAAAGCAGATAAAACTGCTCGGACTCTCCGGCACCTACGTACAGATGATGGTGGAGGGCATGCCGTCATTCCGTGGCGCAGCCGCTCCGTTCTCTCTGGGATATGTGCCAGGAACATGGATGAAGGGCATCAACGTGTCGAAAGGCGCTGCTTCTGTAAAGAACGGCTATGAGTCAATCACCGGCCAGATAGACATTGACTATCTGAAACCAGAGGACACTCCTGCCGTGAATGTCAATCTGTATGGCGACATGCAGAGCCGCTTCGAGGCGAATTTCGATACGAACTTCGGGCTTGGCAAGGGATGGAGCGGAAACGTCTTGGGACACTACGAGAACCGCTGGGGCAGCCATGATGCTAACGACGACGGATTCCAGGACATGCCGAAGGTGGAGCAGTACAACCTTACTAACCGCTGGCACTATGCCAATCATCACTACATCTTCCACGGAGGATGGCAGATTCTGAAGGAAGAGCGTAACTCTGGACAGACGGAAGACGCTCACAAAAGCATGGGACCAGGCGGAATGCCACAATACAAGATTGGCATAGAGACTGACCGCTACGAGGCGTTTATGAAGCATGCGTACATCTTCGACCATGAGAGCGGCTCTAACGTTGCGCTCATTGCCAACGCATCGCTGCACCAGCAGAAAGCTGTGTACGGCAGTGAAGACTGGAAAAAATACACCGTCAACGAGAAGAACCTGAACGCACAACTGGTTTATGAAACAAAGTTCGGACATCATCACTCGCTATCTGCCGGACTGAGCCTCTATCATGACTACTTCAAAGAGCGTTCGCTGGCTCCAGAGGGATACCGCCTTGGAACAAAGCAGACGGGCGGTGTGAGCGAGACAACACCCGGCGCATACGCACAGTATACATTCGATTTGCATCACAGGCTGACTGCCATGGCGGGCATACGCTATGACCACAGCTCTGTGCATGGCGGATTCATCACACCACGCGCGCACATTAAATACCAGCCGTGGGATGTGTTCAGTTTCCGTCTCTCAGCGGGAAAGGGCTACCGCACTGTCCATGCCATGGCAGAGAACAACAATCTGCTGGCTGCAGGACGCTCTCTCGTGATAGACGACCTGTCACAGGAGGAGGCATGGAACCTTGGTGCATCGCTGGCTTTCAATATTCCAATAGCGGAGAAAACACTGAAGGTGAATGCGGAGTATTACTATACCACCTTCGAGAACCAGGCTGTGATTGACTTCGATTCTGACCCTAACAAGATTATCATCTCCGACCTCGACGGCGACTCATACAGCCACGTGGTGCAGGTAGACGCTACATACCCGTTCTTCAAGGGTTTCACACTCACGGCAGCATATCGCATGAACCACATACGCTGCTCTTATGGCGGCGTCATGATGGAGAAACCGCTGACCAGTTCGTATAAGGCCCTGGCAACAGCATCATACGAGACACCCGATAAAAACTGGCAGTTTGACGTGACGTATCAGCTGAACGGCGGCGGACGCATGCCTAATCCTGGCGAGGCAAAGATGTGGCAGGAGGAGTACGATGCGTTCGGACTGCTCTCAGCACAGGCTACACGCAGATTCAAGCATTTCGAAATATATCTCGGAGGCGAGAACCTGACGGGCTGCACACAGGAGAATGCCATCATCTCTGCCAACAACCCATGGTCTGACACATTCGACCCAACCATGATATACGCCCCTATTGACGGTGCAATGGCGTATCTCGGAGTGAGAATAAAGTTGTAGGCTGCCGCTGCATCTGCATGCATCACGCCTGCTGGCGGAAGGGGTCAGAAGAAAAGCATGAAGCGGAACAGGCTGTACCGAATGGCAAGCGGCATGCCCGCACTAACATGATGCCGTGCCCGCTGGCAGGCTGTGAATAGCTGATAACAGGATTCTGGCAAAAGAAAACTTTACGTTTTTTAACGCACGAGAATCGTCTGTGGGATTTCAAAAGCTGTAAAGCTCTGAAATATCGCGCAGAAAACAGCTTACAAGCAACACCCTGTAATACAAACAGTTATAGCAGAAATAGGGTGCATGCGGTATAAATTGTACCGCTAAAAGTAGCTTTTTACCAGCTAAAAAGCTACGAATGACAACGCAAGAAGTAGCGGTTGGCATCATGATTTGTTACTTTTGAACTTCTGATTCATGACAAATCAGTCCGTCAACCGCTATTTTTTATTGCCATAACGGCAAAAAGAACTGTTTCAAAAGCTCTGAAGGCGGATTCCAACATGGTCATTCTCGTTTTTTCATAGAAAACTCAGGCTTATCCATCACTGTCTGACTCACGAAAAATTAACATCTGTTTATCGACCAATCTTTTTCTTGAAACCTAAGAGTTCATTTTTTCATGCTCCATCATCTTTTTTATTGTCTGTCTTCTTCATATATCTCAAAAAGAGTTACTAAATAATATAAAAAGGTGGGGACATTCTTGCCTATGCATGAATAAATTGCTAACTTTGCAACAGAAAACAAGAATATCACTAAAAACAAGGCTTACAGAAAACAAATAAACATGGAGGAAATAATACATCTTATCAATGAAATGTCGCCCTTCCTGTTGCTGGGTTTCTTCCTCGCAGGCGTAATGCACGCTTTCATTCCAGGACGATACTATACGGAATATCTCTCACGCCCCACATTCCGCTCTGTTCTCAACGCATCACTCATCGGTATCCCGCTGCCGCTATGCTCATGCGGTGTGATTCCTACAGCCATGTCGCTGCGCAAGGAAGGTGCATCGAAGGGTTCTGTGGCTGCATTTCTGATATGCACGCCGCAGACTGGTGTCGACTCAATCATAGCCACAGCAAGCCTGATGGGATGGCCCTTTGCTATCATGCGTCCGATTGCGGCCTTCGTTATGGCCATAGCTGGCGGAACGGTTGTAAATATGGTTGACAGGCAAACGGAGGCTGTCGCCACAGCACGCAGCAGCGAGCAACACAAGGAGCCACACGGGACATTCTGGCAGAAGATGGGCGTGGCGCTGCGCTATGCTTTCGTTGACATGATGGAGGACATCGGCAAATGGCTCGTCGTAGGACTCGTTGTGGCTGGATTGATAACAGTGTTCGTGCCTGACTCTTTCTTTGTAGCCTTTCAGGGCAACACCTGGGCGTCTATGCTGCTCGTTATGTGTCTGGTGCTGCCTATGTATCTGTGTGCTACTGGTTCTATTCCTATCGCTGTAGCGCTGATGATGAAGGGGCTGACACCTGGCGCAGGACTGCTGCTGCTCATTGCTGGACCGGCATGCAATCTGGCAAGCATGCTCATAGTGCGCAAGGTGATGGGCACGCGTACGCTGGTGGCGTATATAGGCTCTATAGTCGTAGGGTCGGTATTCTTCGGATGGCTGACTGACTATCTGCATTTCAATGGCGTAATAAACTTCATGTCGGGCATCACTTCGCAGGAGGCATGCTGCACAGAACATACTTCATGGTTCTCATGGCTGTGTACTGCTGCGCTCACTCTTATGCTCATATATGCTCTTGTCCTGCCGAAAATCGGTCTTAGAAAATCTGCTGGATGCCACTGCCATGACCATGGACACGACAAGGCGTGCGGATGCGGACATCATCATGAGGAGGAAGACTGCCACTGCCACGACCACAGCCACGACGAGGCGTGCGGATGCGGACATCATCATGAGGAGGAAGACTGCCACTGCCACGACCACAACGGTGAGAATAGCGTGCGTATATATCATATAAAAGGTATGACATGCAACCACTGCCGCGCTGCTGCACATGGTGCTTTAGAGCGTACGGAAGGCGTAACAAGCGTAAGTATAGACCTTGCAACACGCGAAGCACGCATCACAGGCACAGCAACACGTGAGGCTCTAGCAAGTTCGCTAAGCGACATCGGATTTGAACTGGAGGATTAAGGTCGCACATACGACAGTATGATTATACGCTCTGCAAGGGCAACAATAAGCAGAAACTTAATTAAGGTCGTACATACGGCAGCCTGATTCTCTGCAGAAGTTCGTCGCTTGAGAGTTAGCAAGCGCATAAAATGACACTACAGAAGCAATTACATAGACAAGAGGGGTGACAAACCAGCAAGTTTGCCGCCCCTCTTAATCTTTATCCGCACTGCCAGAATCTACACATCCGCACCTTTGTCTGTATATACAAACAATGTGTCGGCCTAACACTGGGTATCCCGAACGTATGTTTATGCGCATTATCACCTACACGACTGCAAAACACCACCCTACTCCTTGTAAATAAAAAAGGTGAAACGGACAATCTATACGACATCCGTTTCACCTTTATCACTATTTACTTTCTAATCAAGCATCTGCCGGAAGGTGCACCCTTCTTTCCACCGTGAACAGCCAAGAGCAGTCTTCCCTCTGATGACTACCCCCTGCCCGCACGCAGGACAAGTGTCGCCTTCCTTAACAGGGCTGCCGTTTTCCCCTTTGCCAGCATTCGCTGTTCGCGCATCAGACGGTACGAGCTGCGTCCGTACTTCGTTTGACGTTCGCTGCTCATGCTGACGAAGCTTCGCTTTCACCTTTCCGCTTTCCCCTTTGCCAGCATTCGCTTTCACCTTTCCGTTTTCAGTTTTCAGTTTTCCGTTTTCCTCGCTGATGCTGATTCTTCTGTTAGAATTATCGTTGAGCACCTGCATGACAATATCATAGGCCTGCTGTTTCAATTCAGCAATAAACTGTGCGGCGTCATATTTGTGGTATTCTATATCGCGAAGCTTCTTCTCCCATATACCAGTCAGTTCGCACGACTTAAGCAGTTCCTCGTGTATGATGTCTATCAGGTCGATGCCTGTAGGCGTTGCAACAAGATTCTTACGCTCACGACGAATGTATTTCCTCTTGAAAAGTGTTTCGATTATCCCTGCTCTCGACGACGGACGACCGATGCCGTTCTCTTTCAGTGCTGCACGCAGCGTCTCGTCTTCCACGAAACGGCCTGCTGTCTCCATAGCACGTAGCAGTGTAGCCTCTGTATATGGCTTAGGCGGCTGCGTCCATTTCTCTGATAACACAGGGTCATGCGGTCCCTGCTCTCCCTTCACAAAGACAGGCAGCATGGCTTCATCCTTCCCCCCTTTCACCTTTCCGTTTTCAGTTTTCTCCTTTCCGTTTTCCTTGAAAACCACACGCCAGCCCTCGTCAGTTATGACCTTGCCTGAGGTGCGGAATGTGACACACTCTCCTCCCTCACGTCCTGACTCGCCCATGACTGTCGTTGTCTCAAACTTGCAGTCGTCATAGAATACAGCTATGAATGCTCTGGCTATGAGATCGAACACATTGCGCTCTGCATCGGTGAGATACTGCGGTGGCACGCCTGTAGGAATTATGGCATGGTGGTCGGTCACCTTCGACGAGTCGAATACCTTCTTGCTTTTCTTCAGTGGCTTTCCGCCAAGCGGTTTCACAAGGTCTGCATATACAGCCTGCCCAGCAAAAGTGGTCTTGAAGAGCCCGTTGAGCGTGGCGGGACATTTTGGATAGATATCATCAGAGAGGTATGTGGTGTCCACACGCGGATATGTAGTGAATTTCTTCTCATAAAGCGACTGGACTGTCTTCAGTGTCATGTCAGCCGAATAAGAGAATTTCTTGTTGCATTCCACCTGTAATGATGTCAGGTCATATAGTTTCGGAGGTGCCTCGCTGCCTTTTTTCTTTGTTATGGATATTATACGGAGCGGTTCGTCCTTTATTGCCTCAAGCATTCTGAGCCCCTCTTCTTCTGTGGCATACTCTATAGTGCGGTAGATTGGACCCTTAGACTTCATTGTCTTGCCCTGCTCCGCCGCCTTCTGTATCTCTGCCGCTTCCTCAGCCTCTGCATCTTCATCGCGCGCTATGGCAGTGAACTTTGTGTCACGATATATGGTTGAGAGCACCCACGACTGCCGCGGAACAAAGTTCTCTATCTCACGCTGACGGTTGACAATGAGGGCGAGCGTAGGAGTCTGCACACGTCCTACGGATAGCACCTGTCGGTTCTGTCCGTACTTTATGGTGTAAAGACGTGTGGCATTCATGCCGAGCAGCCAGTCGCCGATGGCTCTTGAGAGTCCTGCGAGATACAGCGACTCATACTCTTTCTGGTCTTTTAGATTAGCGAAGCCCTCACGTATGGAGTCTTCTGTAAGCGAACTAATCCACAGACGCTTTACCGGGCACCTGGCACCAGCCTTCTGCATAACCCATCGCTGTATGAGTTCACCTTCCTGTCCAGCATCACCGCAGTTGATAATGCTGTCAGCATTCTTCATCAGCTTCTCTACTACAGCAAACTGCTTGGTTATATGTTCCTCGTCGATGAGTTTTATTCCAAATCGCTGTGGAATCATAGGCAACGCCGAAAGCGCCCAATGTTTCCATTGTTCGTTATAATCGTTAGGCTCTTTCAGCGTACACAAGTGACCGTAAGTCCATGTCACCTGATAGCCGTTGCCTTCTATGTAGCCCTGCTTGGCTTGTGTCGCTCCGATGACATGAGCTATATCACGCGCCACGCTCGGCTTCTCGGCAATGCATACAATCATTGAATATATATTTTAATTCTAGTAGACAAGTTGACAAGTTGACGAGTAGACAAGTTGATTGTTTAGTTGACGAGTAAACGAGTTGACAAGTAGACGAGTTGACAAGTAGACAAGTTGACGAGTTGATTGATTTAGTTGACAAGTTAACGAGTTGACGAGTAGACAAGTTGACAAGTGAACAAGTAGACAAATAGACGAGTAGTAATGGCTTAACTTCTGTCCGAAGGACGAACGAAGCAATAACTTCTTAACTTCTCAAACGCTTAACTCCTCAAGTCTCAAACGCCTAACTCCTCAAGTCTCAAACGCTTAACTCCTCAAGCTTCAAACATTATCGCCCCTTATACATTTCTTCGTAATATTTCTCGTACTCACCTGAAGTGATATTCTCAAGCCATTCCTCATTGTCAAGATACCACTTAACAGTCTTCTCTATACCCTCCTCAAACTGCAGCGAAGGTTCCCAACCGAGTTCTGCCTGCAGTTTCCGACTGTCAATGGCATAGCGTGCGTCATGTCCGAGACGGTCTGTGACGTACGTGATAAGGTTAATGTCCTCGCCTTCCTCACGTCCGAGCAGACGGTCGACAGTGTTTATGACAACCTTGATGATGTCGATGTTCTTCCATTCGTTGAATCCTCCGATATTATAAGTCTCAGCTATCTTTCCCTGATGGAATATAACATCGATAGCACGGGCATGGTCTACAACATAAAGCCAGTCACGAACGTTCTCGCCCTTGCCGTATACAGGGAGCGGCTTACGGTTGCGTATATTATTGATGAACAGCGGAATGAGTTTCTCCGGAAACTGATATGGCCCGTAGTTGTTTGAGCAGTTGGTCACAATTGTCGGCATTCCGTATGTGTCATGATAGGCTCTGACGAAATGATCAGAACTTGCCTTTGACGCAGAATACGGTGAATGCGGATTATACTTCGTTGTTTCGAGGAAGAACTCCTCACCGTATGCGGCATGATGGTCTGCGCTTGACGCCACGGTAGTGAACGGTGAAGCGATTCCTTCAGGGTGTGTCATCTCCAGCGCGCCATATACTTCGTCTGTAGAAATATGATAGAAGCGTTTGCCTTCATATTTCTCAGGCAGCGACTCCCAATATAGCTTGGCAGCTTGCAGCAGCGACAGCGTACCCATGACATTCGTGCGTGCGAACGTGAACGGGTCTTTAATGCTACGGTCGACATGGCTTTCGGCAGCAAGATGAATAATGCCGTCAATCTGTTCGTCCTGCATCAACTTGTAGAATGCGTCGAAATCACATATATCCATCTTCACAAACCTGTAGTTCGGCTTATCCTCCACATCCTTCAGATTAGCGAGATTGCCTGCGTATGTCAGTTTGTCGAGATTGATAATGCGGTACTCAGGGTACTTATTTACGAAAAGACGAACGACGTGCGACCCAATGAAGCCTGCTCCGCCTGTAATAACAATATTCTTCATCGCTATTTATTAAATTTTTCCAATATATGATATATGAATTTGCTAAGTCGATAGTCAATGCATTGGCTGTATACAATCAGTAATATGCCATAGAAGAATATTCTTCCCAATGGCGTTTCCAGAACCGTAATGCCCAAAACGCTGCAGGCGTAATGCGTCAGAATTATCATGCCAGTAAACATGATTAGAAGCACCATAAACTTGATAACCCAAAATAAGACCTTGCTCATCGTGACAATATGTTTTATGTTTATACTCCGTATGCCGCAGACGTCAGCGCCTGACAGCACAGCGATTATCCCTGCGTCAGGACTGTTTCTCCTCGTCTTCCTCGTCAATCATCTGCGACGCACCTGCCTGCGGAGCCATGCCACGCGGCGCTGCACCACTTCGAGGCGTATAGTAGCTGTAGCTTCGATGGAATTTCTCCTCGGTCTGCGCTACCTCCACGACCTGCATAGCCTTAGTTTCCTGATTCTTGCTGATGCGGAATCGTTTCATATAGACTATCATAAACCATGCCGCCACGATAGCCGCAATAAGGTCGCTGGCAGGAAGAGCGAGCCATACGCCGTTCACACCGATGAGATTTGAGAGTATCACGAGCAGCGGGATGAGGAAAAGCAGCTGGCGGGAAAGCGACAGGAAGATGCTGATTTTCGCCTTTCCGATGCTCTGGAAGAAGTTTGTGATAACCATCTGATAGCCTATTATAGGCAGTACAGCAGAATTAATGCGCAGGCCATGCACCGCAATGTCGTGGAGTTCCTTATCCTTTGTAAACAGACTCACGCAGAGTCCCGGCATAAACTGGCACACCAGCCATCCTATAGTCATGACAACCGTTGCGGCAACGACAGCATACTTGACAGCCTGCATCATTCGGTCGTAGCGTTTTGCGCCAAAGTTATATCCCGCAATAGGCTGCATTCCCTGATTGATGCCCATATTTATCATCACGAAGATGAAAACAATACGGTTGCCAATGCCGTATGCTCCCACAGCAAGGTCGCCTCCGTACTTCACAAGGGCGTTGTTTATGAATATGACCACAAGACATGCGCAGGCATTCATGGCGAATGGCGAGATGCCTATGCCTATAATTTCGCGCGCTATCTTCTTCCTCAGCGAGTATATTCCGCGCCGCAGATGCAGCAGCTCGTTCTTGTCACTCATGAGCCACAACTGCCAGCACATGGCCATAAACTGCGACAGGATGGTAGCTATGGCAGCACCGCGAATGCCCATATCGAAGGTGTATATGAACAGCGGGTCGAGCGCAGTGTTCATCAATACGGTGAACATCGTGGCATACATGGCCTGCCGCGGTTTCGATGCCGCACGCAGAATGGCGTTCATGCCGAAGTACATGTGTGTGATAACGTTACCCAGCAGTATCACCTCCATATATTCACGGGCATACGGCAGCGTCTGGTCTGATGCGCCAAAGAATCGCAGCACAGGGTCGAGGAACAGCAGGCAGACCACTGCGAACACCACTCCGATGAGCACATTCAGCGTCACGCAGTTGCCCAGGATATTCTGTGCATCGCTATAACGTTTCTGTCCGAGACGCACACTGATAAGCGTAGACGCACCAACGCCTATAGCCGCACCGAAAGCTCCGGAAAGATTCATGAACGGAAAGGTTATGGCAAGTCCGGCAATGGCCATCGGGCCGACTCCCTGACCGATGAATATAGAGTCGACCATATTATACAATGAACTCGCTACCATCGCAATAATCGATGGCAATGCATATTGCGTGAGTAGTTTGCCCACAGGCTTTGTGCCCAGTTCTAATGTTGTCTGTTTCTTGTCTGTCATATCTTTATACGAGGCATCCGCACTACCTGAAAATGCACAAACACACCTCTTCAAAATGCAAAATTACAAAAAATATTCAATAAAATATGTTTATTACCGTCTTTTTTGCTACTTTTGCATATTAATATGTTCAACACAGAGCATAGCAGACATAAATATCAACACTCACATTGGACAGACTGACACTATACGAACTGAACAGCCTCGTCAAGGAAACGATAGAACTGACCTTCACACAGCAGTTCTGGGTCGAGGCAGAACTGGCGGATGCCACCGAACGACGCGGCCATCTGTACCTCGATCTGGTGCAGAAGGACGAGCATTCCGCCACCCCCATAGCACGTGCCTCAGCACGCTGCTGGGCTTCGGTGTGGGCAAGTGTCCGCCCAAGGTTTGAGCGCACGACACGCCAACGGCTCACGGCAGGCATGAAGGTGCTGCTGCGTGTCTATCCGCAGTTCCATCAGGCATACGGTTTCTCATGGATTGTGACCGACATCGACCCTACCTATACCCTCGGCGACATGCAGCGGCAGCGGCAGGAGATAATAGACCGGCTGAAGCGCGACGGTGTGTTCGACATGCAGCGGGAACTAACCCTGCCCATGTTCTGCCAGCGCATAGCAGTCATATCGAGTGCGACAGCAGCAGGATTCGGCGACTTCTGCAACCATCTGCAGCATAACGACTACGGCTTTCATTTTGCCGTAGAGCTGTTCCCCGCCATCATGCAGGGCGAGCAGGTGGAGCCGACCGTAATCAGTGCGCTTGACTCTATCAACTCAAGAATTGACGATTTCGACTGCGTGGTGATAATACGTGGCGGAGGAGCCACTGTCGACATGTCGGGATTCAACACCCTGCTGTTAGCAGAGAATGTGGCAAACTTCCCGCTGCCGATAATCACCGGCATAGGACACGACCGCGACGAGAGCATCATCGATATGATTTCGTTCATGCAAGTGAAGACACCTACCGCAGCCGCAGCCTTTCTCATAGAACGTCTGCTGAACGTGTCAGAGCGCATAACAGCGGCAACCAGCAGCATCACACGCTGCGTGCAGGAGAAGCTGGAGTATGAGCGAATAAGACTGACCGCACTTTCCACAAGAATCCCGATACTGTTCTCGCTGACCAAGACACGGCAGCTCAGCATCATCGACTCGCTGACACAGCGCATGACGGCTGCCGTACAACAGAACATCAGGCAGCGGCAGCATCAGCTGCAGATAGCGGCACAGCGTCTCGCTCCCGCCACACAGCGCACAATGCAGCAGGAGCAGCACCGTCTGCAAATGCTCACTCAGCGCACAGCGGCTCTCGACCCCGCCGCCATACTCCGCCGCGGATTCTCTATGACACTGTGCAACGGACAGTTCGTAACCGACGCTTCACAAATGAAGAACGGCGATATTATGGAGACAAGGCTGGCAAACGGCACTGTACTCTCACGTGTCATACCTGCCGACCGTAAGGAATAAGACCGTAGGGGCATAATCATAGCTGGCAAGAAAGTATAAGCCAGCTACAGCAGATGATACTTTCTTAACACGAAGAGAATGCTTGTCAAAGTCACGAAAATGGCTCCTTGAAGCATCAAAATCTGCCTTTCATATGGTCTGACACAGCAAATAGGCACATCATTCGTAGCTTTTCACCAACCGAAAAGCAGTATTTCGCCTACCAAAAAACTGCCAATGAGCGCGTCATTCGCTACTTCTTGTCTCCCCACTCGTAGCTTTTAGCAAAAACGGAAACTACCAGAGGGAGAATAAGGATCCACAAAACGCTGACTGACAGACGGTTACAAAAATTGTAATTTTCTCGATATTTTTCAGTCAAAATACAGCCGCTGACTCGCAAAGCAAAATTTTCAAGTACGCAAAGTGTCAGTCCACAGCATTTCACCCCCCTATGCTGATACTTTCTTGCAGACAGCAGCAGCATCCCAAAAGTCAAAACATAACACTCATATAAACACAACAAAGAACAACAGAAAATATGGCACAGATAAACTACGAAGAGGCTATGGCCGAACTGGAACAGATTGTCGGACAGATGGAAGACGGCGAACTGAACCTCGACGAACTGACCACAAAACTGAAAAGAGCACAGCTGCTCATTAAACAATGTAACGACCGGCTGACCAAGACTGACGCTGAGATACAGAAGATTCTACAGACAAAGAAGTAATTTTCTTACAAAATCCTTGGTTGTTTAAGGAATTTAGTGTAATTTTGCAACATATTTAACGATTTCATTAAACAAATGAAATAAAACAAAAGATAAAAAACAAAGTCATGAAGGATTTAGATTGGTCAAATTTAGGATTCGGTTATCACAAGACAAACTATAATGTTCGCTGCTTCTATCGCGACGGAAAATGGGGCGAAATAGAAATTTCGTCTGACGAATATGTCAATATGCACATGGCTGCCACCTGCCTCCACTACGGACAGGAGGCGTTTGAAGGGCTCAAGGCATACCGCTGTCCGGACGGAAAGGTAAGAGTGTTCCGCACTGACGAGAATGCCGCACGCCTGCAGTCGACATGCCGTGGCATACTGATGCCTGAGGTTCCTACGGAACTCTTCAACGCCATGGTGGATAAGGCCATTCTGCTCAACCAGGAATATATCCCTACTTACGAAAGCGGAGCAACGCTTTATGTGCGTCCGCTGCTCGTGGGCATGTCTGCACAGGTGGGCGTACATCCTGCCACAGAATATATGTTCCTCATCTTCGTCACACCAGTGGGACCATACTTCAAGGGCGGATTCTCTACAAACCCTTACGTCATAATGCGCGACCACGACCGTGCGGCTCCGCTCGGAACGGGCATATACAAGGTGGGCGGCAACTATGCAGCTTCGCTTCAGGCTAACGACAAGGCTCATAAGCTGGGATACGCTTGCGAGTTCTACCTCGATGCCAAGGAGAAGAAATACATCGACGAGTGTGGCGCGGCTAATTTCTTTGGTATCAAGAACAACACCTACGTCACTCCGAAATCATCGTCTATACTTCCTTCAATAACCAACAAGTCGCTCATGCAGCTGGCTGAAGACCTCGGCATGACTGTAGAGCGCCGTCAGATACCAGAGGAGGAGCTCGAGACATTTGAGGAGGCTGGTGCATGCGGTACGGCTGCGGTTATCTCGCCTATCTCACGCATCGACGATGTGGAGACCGGCAAGTCATACGTCTTTGGCGACAAACCGGGTCCGATAAGCGAAAAGCTTTACAACAAGCTGCGCAACATTCAGTACGGCATAGAGGAGGACGTACACGGATGGACCCGCGTGGTCATCGGATAATACGCTGCGTAACGCATGGCGCACCGGGATGAACGAGAGTAATCACGCATATACATATAATAATATAATACTGACATCATCATGGTAAGAAACGGAGAACTTAAAAACCAGGCACTGGCCGTACTGGAAGCGAAATGGCTGACAGCGGCATTGCTGACATTCGTATTCTATATTTCCGTCTATGCCATCACTTTCTTTATCGTCGGAGTCTTCACTCCGCTTGGCGAGGAGGTGATAACATTAGTCTCGCTGTTTGCCAACATCATTCTGCTGCCGCTCGTCTTCGGATTTACCGTGGCGTTCTACAGCATGCGCAAGGAGAACAAGCTGGAGATTAAGATGCTGTATAAGTATTATGACGAGATGCCGGTATGGACCACCATGATTCTGAAGTATCTATACATGATGCTGTGGGTGCTGCCCGGACTGATTGCTGCTGTCGCCATCATTCTGCTGATGGCATATTTCTGCCCGATGAGCGAAATCACCATGACGTGCATCACTATCGTCATAGTGTTCCTGGCAATGATTCCGTACTACGTGAAGTATTATTCATACAGCATGACGGAATACATCATGACGGACAATCTGGAAATAAAGAACAACGAAGCTATTGAGATGAGCATGAGAATGATGCAGGGAAAGAAAGAGAAACTCTTCATGCTTGACCTCTCGTTCATCGGCTGGGCTATACTGGGTGTGCTGACTCTTGGCATAGGATTCTTTTTCCTGATTCCTTACTGGTACACCACACGTGCCGCATTCTATGAGAATCTGAAGGCAGAACTTAATCCTGACACAGAGGACAAGCCGCTGGCTGCAAACGAAAGTCCTGTCAATTACGATTTCAAGACCGAGAATACGGGCTACACAAAACAGTAAAGGATGAGTTTGCACGCAGCATTCTGCAACAGCATAAATTATTACTAACATATCATTACAAGAAAAATCATGAAACAGAACAGCGTATTTAGAAAAGAGGCTCTCAATGCCTTGGAAGGCAACTGGGGTACAAGTGTTATACTAATAATCGTATTTTATGTCATAACAATGGCTGTATCATGGGGCGGAGCGTTTATTTGCAAGCCTCTTGGAGAAGCGGGAGCAATCATAAGCAACCTCATCGCACTCGTCATGCTTCCTATGTCTTTTGCGATAATAGTGGCTTTCCTCAAGATATTCCGCAAGGAGACTGTTGGCGTGGCATATCTTTTCGCTTACTATAAGGAAGGACGTGTATGGACAACCATGTTGCTCAAGGGCATTTACACAATACTGTGGACACTCCTGCTCATCATTCCGGGCATCATCAAGTCTTACTCTTACGCAATGACAGAATACATCATGAAGGACGACCAGACTATCTCTAACAACGCTGCGATAGAGAAGAGCATGGCCATGATGCAGGGCAAGAAGATGAAACTCTTCCTCCTCGACCTCTCGTTCATCGGCTGGATAATCCTCGCAATCCTCACATTCGGCTTGGGATTCCTCCTGTTGATGCCTTATATGTACACAGCACGTGCTGCATTCTATGAGGACCTGAAGGCAGAACTGGAGGCTGGACAGACTGAAGAGGTCGTAATAAAGATTGAAGAGTAAACATTGATGCGCAAACATTGACAACAACTGACAATTTGAAAACCAAGCATCAAAATAACGAAACATAAAAACCCGCAAAGCGATTCGCTCTCCGTCTGCATGCACACAGGCGGAAAGCGGGTCGCTGTTATTTTTGGTTATGCACGTAGTGTCATGGCTGGCATGAGCTGAACGGCTCTGATGCCAAAGGCACGAAGAACGGCATAGCACAGCAAACACCAGCCGGACAGTAGGCGGCTGGCAAGACAACAACATACAACAACCGCAAACTGAATATGTCAAAAGGAAAACTGGCGAAGTTCGCTGATATGGAACGATACGAGAATGTGTTCCAGTATCCGTATTCTGTAGTAGACAATGTGCCGTTTGAGATGAAAGGCCTATGGCGCGAGCAGTTCTTTCATAACTCAAACCCTATAGTGCTTGAACTCGGATGCGGCAAAGGCGAATACACCGTAGAACTGGCAAAACTCTATCCTGATGTCAACTTCATCGGCGTGGACATCAAAGGCGCACGCATGTGGACTGGTGCAACGATGGCACTGAACGAAGGACTCAAAAATGTGGCTTTCTTGCGTACAAGCATCGAAATAATCGACCGCTTCTTCTCAAAAGACGAGGTGCAGGAGATATGGCTAACATTCTCTGACCCTCAGATGAAGAATCCACGCAAACGACTGACATCGACTTACTTCATGGAACGCTACCGCCGATTCCTCATCGACAACGGTGTGGTGCATCTGAAGACTGACTCTAACTTCCTCTTCACATACACCTCATACATGGTTGAGCGCAATGCACTGCCTCTGCTGTTCCATACCACTGACCTGTATAATCATGACGGACTTGACGATGAGACAAGGAAGATTCTCGCCATACAGACTTACTACGAGAAGATGTGGCTGGAACGCGGGCTCAACATCAAGTATATGAAATTCCGCCTGCCGCACAATGCCGTGCTGGAAGAACCGGATGTGGAGATAGAACTGGACGACTACCGCTCATACCGACGGGACAAGCGCAGCTCGCTCGATAAGGCTAAGTAAGCGTTTCACAGAACAAATAACAACACAGAAATAAAGATTACATATTAAATTACCAAAATCATGAAGAAACTACTAACTTTTGTCCTGGCTTTACTGCCTATGATAGCCATGGCACAGGAACAGTTGAACGTGACTGTCGACTCTGTCGGACAACTCGAAACAAAAATCGAAGAGAGCGTAAGAACAAAGATTTCCGAACTGAAAGTCAGCGGACCGCTCAACGGAAAGGACATCAAACTGCTGCAGGAAATAGTAAACCGCACTAAATTCAGCAAGAAGAAGGGCGAATGTCCTGTAGTTACTGTAGACCTCTCTGAGGCTACTATCGAAGCCGGAAAGGAAGGCATGAAGACTGTTGCGAACACTCTGCCTAACGGAATGTTTTCTGGTGCAAAGCATCTCCTTAAGGCTGTGCTGCCTAAGAACATCGTCAACATCAGCAAGGACTGCTTCTCTGGATGCTCTGAACTACTCGAAATGCAGATTCCGGAGAACGTAACTGTCATCGGAAATAATGCGTTCCAGGGATGCGAAAAGCTTGCCGTGATGGTCATTCCGCAGTATGTTACCGAAATAGGCGTTGACGCCTTCAAAGACTGTAAGTCTCTTTCAACTATCGAAATACCGCAGAGCGTTACAGAACTCGGTGCTGACGCATTCAACGGATGTAAGGCGCTGACTACCGTTAACATATACGGCAACATCAAGAAACTGGGCAACTCTACCTTCCAGGGATGCGAAAGCCTCAGCAGCATCACCCTTCCTGCAAGCGTAAAGACTATCGGCAACGATGTATTCCGCGGATGCAAGGCGCTGACAAGCATCGAACTGCCTGACGCAACAGAGGAAATCGGCAATTCTGTATTTGAGGATTGCCAGGCACTCAGCAGCATCTCAATGGCATACGTGCAGAAAGTTGGCAGCAACGCCTTTGAGGATTGCAAGAGCCTCTCTTCTGTCACACTGGACAACGTAAGCAAGATTGGAAGCGGAGCATTTAAGAACTGTGCATCGCTCAGCACTGTCAGCCTCAGCGGAAAACTTGACGAAATCAACTCAAATACATTCCTTGACTGCTCAAGCCTCAGCAGCATAACCATCCCCGCAACGGTAGAGAAAATCGGAAGCAGTGCGTTTGAGAAGTGTCAGAGCCTTTCAAGCATTGACATGCCGACGGCTTTGACAAAGGTAGGCTCTAGCGCTTTCAAGGGATGTACAAGCCTCACAGCAGCCATCTTGCCTAATATGGTCAAGAGCATCGGCAGCAGTGCCTTCGAAGCATGTGTTGCTTTGGACAGCGTAGTGATAGGCGGACTTGTGGCAGAGATAGAGAGCAGTACATTCGAAAAATGCAGCGCACTGCGCAGCATAACACTGCCTACATCGGTAAAGAAAATCGGCACTAAGGCATTCCAAGAGTGTACATCACTCCAGAGCGTGGTTCTGCCAGTGGCTCTCGCTCAGATTGGCGACGATGCATTCGAGAAGTGCAGCAACCTGACAAGCGTGAAGATTCCGGCAGCAGTGACAAGTATCGGCACAGACGCATTCCAGGAGTGCACTATGCTGGCTAATGTGGAACTCTCTGTCGCCCTGAAGAAAATTGGCGGCTCTGCATTCGCGAAGTGTCCTTCTCTGCGTGAGGTTATAGTAAACAGCCCTGCTCCTCCTTCAATATCTAAGAGCACATTCAAGGATGTGGCAGGATGTACATTCATAATACCTAAGGGCTGCAAGCAGCTCTACAGCGCTAACAAGGACTGGCAGAAGATTTCCGTAATAAAGGAAAAGCAATAACAGAATACTAACGATTCAGGGCATCCACTTCAGACGCACCGATAACCATGACTACATCTTATGGGTACGTTCTGAAACGGATGCCCTGAGCCATTCTAACCATCAGACCCAAAACAGCTGACACATGCAAGAAGACGGCAAGAGAAATAACGGACAGGGCACGAACTCCAATAAGAAGCATTCTGAAGCTGACATGGAAAGAAAGCAGAAACTTAAGGAGACCGCTTCGTTCAAAATGTCAAAGAAGATAGCGAAGTACTGGGACCAGTGGTATCTCGACCCAATCATAGGTCTGATTATACCAGGAGCAGGCGATATACTTTCTTCGTTGCTTGCCATTCCTGCCTTCTGGATGAGCGCAGTGAAACTGAAGTCGGTGCCCCTGACGCTTGCTATAATATACAATGTGCTGGCAGATGCTGTCATAGGCATGTTCCCGTTTCTTCTTGCAGACATCATTGACGCGGCTAACAAAGCAAACTCAAAGAACCTGAGACTAATAGAAGGCTTCGTGGATAACGACGCCAACATAATCCGGGAAGTAAACCGCAAGGCTATAATCACAGGCATCATGATTGCTGTCCTATGCGTGCTGATAGGTGTCATAATGTATTTCATGACGCAAATCATAGCCGTTATAGTTTCTTTTATCAGTGCAATAACTACTGGTTATGCCTGACGCATAGTAATAAGGAATAGCCATAACCACATCAAATGGCATAACAAACGTCTTAATCACAAAGACTAAAAGCCAGTCAACCCTTCCAACACATAACCAGCCTGCATTTAGATACAGAACAGTGCACAATATCAAGTCAGTCATAACAGCACGCTACGGTCTTCACCCGCTTTGCTACAGATTTCTGTCTGTTAACGTTAATTTAGCCAGCAATATAGGATTATATGAAAGTTTTTTTGTAACTTTGTACCGATAATGTGCCGCAAGCATCATAATCCGCAGTGGCAAACACACACATCACCAGCAAGAGGCTGCCATGACAATGGCAAGATATTATGCTGCAAGCACATTCACGGCTATCCGCCAATAAAGAAAGACATAACAAAAGATAACAAATAAAACATGAACGAACTGCAACTTAAGTACGGATGTAATCCGAATCAGAAACCTTCACGCATCTATATGAAGGAAGGCGAACTGCCTATCGAGGTTCTTAATGGCCGCCCTGGCTATATCAACTTTCTTGACGCACTCAACTCATGGCAACTTGTGAAAGAGCTGAAGGCTGCCACAGGACTGCCTGCCGCTGCAAGTTTCAAGCATGTAAGCCCTGCTGGAGCTGCCGTAGGATTGCCGCTATCTGACACACTGAAGAAGGTTTACTTCGTCGATGACATCAAAGTGCCACTCACACCGATAGCTTCAGCATACGCAGCAGCACGCGGTGCAGACCGCATGTCATCATACGGAGACTTCATTGCACTGTCTGACACATGCGACGAAGCTACCGCCCTTATCATCAAACGCGAAGTTTCTGACGGCGTGATAGCACCTGACTACACACCAGAAGCACTGAAGATTCTTCAGGAAAAGCGCAAGGGAACATACAACGTCATCAAGATTGACCCTTCATACGTGCCAGAGCCAATTGAGACAAAGCAGTGCTACGGCATCACTTTTGAGCAGGGAAGAAACGAGATAAACCTCGCTGACGATGCTCTCTTCGAGAACATACCTACCCAGGCGAAGACTTTCACTGAGGCAGCAAAGCGCGATCTCATCATAGCACTCATCACTCTGAAATACACACAGTCAAACTCTGTATGCTATGTAAAGGATGGTCAGGCCATCGGCATCGGTGCCGGACAGCAGAGCCGCATACACTGCACACGCCTTGCAGGCAACAAAGCCGACATATGGTGGCTTCGCCAGTGTCCTAAGGTGATGAATCTGCCATGGAAAGATGGTATCCGCCGCGCTGACAGAGACAACACTATCGATGTATACATCTCTGACGATTACGAGGACGTTCTTGCTGAAGGAACATGGCAGATGTTCTTCTCAGAAAAGCCAGAGCCTCTGACACGTGAGGAGAAGAAGGCATGGATAGCACAGAACACAGGCGTGGCACTGGGCTCAGACGCATTCTTCCCATTCGGTGACAATATCGAGCGAGCACACAAGTCTGGCGTGGAATACATTGCACAGGCAGGAGGTTCCGTTCGCGATGACAATGTCATAGAGACCTGCGACAAGTATGGCATCACCATGGCATTTACTGGTGTGCGTCTCTTCCACCACTAAAAGCGGGAAGGGGGCAGCAGACTGCCACGCAAAAGCCTTGTCACTGCAGAGCAGAATCCTCTGACGACAGCACACAGGCAAGCCCCAGCATTGAATCAAGTTGCCAGACAAACTATTCAACCGACAACAAAAGCATCAATTCCGGCTGCCTGCTAAAATATTCAAACGACAACAAATCATCAATCAGAATGGACGATTTCGACCTCATTCTTCAGAACGGCATTAACTTCGGCAGAGGCGGCGAACGTCCTAACCAGGACGGGAAGGTCAAGACGAAGGCCAAAAAGAAGAAATACATCACTGGCGCACACGGCTCAGGCTCTGCCATGCAGAAAGCGAAATACCGCAAAGAGCGTGCTAACAGAAAACATAAATAGAACATAAACGCTGGAAGCGTGAAGACGTAACATGCGGAACAGATTACCCCGCATCTATGTCTTCACGCTTATTTTTTATGCACCGATTTGGCTAAGAATCGCCATTTGCAACACAGAATGGCACAAAGGCAATCCCCATAAATACTATCAATATGTAAGCGCGAATGTTTAATAAATCCTATTTTCTGCACCCAAAGATAACAAAATGTTAATTTTGCACATTTTATTGACATTTTTCTTTGCCTGATTCATAATAAATCCCTATCTTTGCAATACGAAATCACATAACTAAAAAACAAGAATCTAACCATCTAATACATCTAAACCTACTCTATGGAAGTACAGAAAATCATGTTCGACCTGGAGAAGAAACACCCAGGGGAGAAAGAATACCTTCAGGCAGTGAAGGAAGTGCTGCTGTCAATCGAAGACGTTTACAACCAGCATCCGGAATTTGAGAAAGCGAAACTCATCGAACGGCTTGTCGAACCAGAGCGTATCATCACATTCCGTGTGCCATGGGTAGACGACAAAGGCGAGGTGCAGGTGAACATCGGCTACCGCGTGCAGTTTAACTCTGCTATCGGTCCGTATAAAGGCGGACTGCGTTTCCATCCTTCAGTAAACCTCTCAATACTGAAATTCCTCGGCTTTGAGCAGACATTCAAGAATGCGCTGACCACTCTGCCAATGGGCGGAGGCAAGGGAGGCTCAGACTTCTCTATCCGCGGAAGGAGCGATAACGAGGTGATGCGCTTCTGTCAAGCATTCATGACAGAGCTGGTGAAGAACATCGGACCTGACGAAGACGTGCCGGCAGGCGACATCGGAGTGGGCGCACGCGAGATTGGCTATCTCTTCGGAATGTATAAGAAACTGACACACCGCTTCGAGGGTGTCCTGACTGGTAAGGGACTGGAATGGGGCGGCTCACGCATACGCCCTGAGGCTACAGGTTTCGGCGCGCTGTATTTCACTAACCAGATGCTTAAAACCCACGGCATAGACATAGCAGGCAAGACTGTCGCTATATCAGGATTCGGCAATGTGGCATGGGGCGCAGCACTGAAAGCTACGGAATTAGGAGCGAAGGTAATTACCATCAGCGGACCTGACGGATACATATACGACCCAACCGGCATCAGCGGAGAGAAGATCGACTATATGCTCGAGCTGCGCGCATCTGGCAACGACATATGCGAACCATACGCAGAGGAATTCCCTGAGGCTACATTCTTCCCAGGAAAGAAACCTTGGGAGGTGAAGTGCGACATAGCACTGCCATGTGCTACGCAGAACGAACTCAACGGTGAGGACGCCCGCATGCTCATAGCTAACGGCGTGACTTGTGTGGCTGAGGTGTCAAACATGGGATGCACGGCTGAAGCAGCTGAGTATTTCGTGGAGCAGAAAGCAATATATGCTCCTGGAAAGGCTGTCAATGCAGGCGGCGTAGCGACATCCGGACTTGAGATGACCCAGAACTCAATGCGTCTGGGATGGTCAGAAAAAGAGGTCGACGAGAAGCTTCACTACATCATGTCGTCTATCCACGACGCATGCGTAGAATACGGCAAGCAGCCTGACGGATACATCGACTACGTGAAGGGTGCCAATATCGCAGGCTTCATGAAGGTGGCTAAGGCCATGATGGCGCAGGGTGTAGTGTAGGAATCATAACTGAAAGGTATTATCGGAATCAGACTAAGACATAATAAGAACATAAAATAATATCTACTAACCTAAAACATCAGATTATCGAAAAGTTAACAATTCTGCTCATATCGCTAATTTTGGGTTTTGCCCCGCTGCACGCACAGCAGCGAGGCAAAGCCTCGTATTATGCTAAACGAGCAACAGGAGCACGCACAGCAAACGGAGAACGGCTGCACCACGACAGCCTGACATGCGCACACAAAAGGTATCCTTTCGGCACACTGCTTAAAGTTACAAACCTGAAAAACAACAAGACAGTTGTTGTGAGGGTCAACGACCGCGGCCCATTCGTGCGCGGAAGAATCATCGACCTCTCTTACGGCGCTGCACGCGAGATAGGCATGCTGAGCGCAGGCATTGTGCCCGTTGAGGTGGAAGAGATTAAGGAGAATATCATTCCGCTGGAACCGAAGGACAACAAGCTGCCGACAATAGAATTTGGCTTTACCGAAGCGGACAGCATCGGCACTCTCATGGAATGGCAGACAGACTCTATATATAAGAGATAGTCTGCAAAGAGATAGAGCATAATAGTAGAAGAGACACAAATAAACAGAAGACAGCAATGCATTATTACGCCACTTGTTGCCGTCTGCTTTATTTGAAGTATAGTCATATGACCCCTAAGTCATTGCTGCCTACAAAAAGTCTGTTTCGTCCTCTACACTCACAAACGTTCCAACTCTCTATTATTTTTTTGATTTTTAAAAAATCTGCACATCTGCACAAAGGTGTATAACATTCTGTATTTTAGCAAGTTATTCACAATGCAGATATGGTGTAGATGTGTTCTTATTCACGCTTACGAACAAATTCTCTTCTGCGCTTGATTGTCTCGTCACAATTAACATTCCACCCCAGTTTTGCCACAGAAACGAACCTATGACATTAACTCTACAGAGCAGGAAGTGGCATCCTTATAATCTTTTGCACTGCGCATATTTCTTTGCTATCATTCTACAGGCCTATTATCCCTTTTTCCATCTGACAACAGTGCTCGCCCTTATAGCTGACTAATATTCCTTCATATTAGATAGTATAATAGGTTTTCATCATTTTGCCATGATGAATGTGCCTCTTGGGATGTAACTTTAAGGAGATTACATTGGTATCCTATATAGATACCGCAGGAATCTCTATAGGTTACACATAAAATGAGAGACGCTTGCATATCTCTATTATACCTTATTTCACACTTATTTCATGCTGATAACATTCAAACTTTTTCTTCTTCCTGCATATATAGCTATTAATATCCAGCAGAACAACTAGTATATATTAAAACTACTCCAGAACCACAGATATAAGAAAAACAACTATTTTCTATGCGTTTATGTAACTTTTTATCCGCACACCATCTGCACACCATCTGCACGCTATCTGCACATAGGGAACCCTCTGGAATTCAATATCTTATAACAATAGTGCAGATGTGCACTTTTTTAAAAATAAATAATATATATAGTAAACGGTATTGGCTAATTGTAATCTTTTCAAAAAAAACGACAGCAAAAGCATTCAATTTGCTTTGCTGCCGTCTGCATTATATTAGTAGAAATATAACGTCAAATCACTTGACTGAGATTTCTGTATTTGCAGCGACATAAGCACGTGTTTCATATCCCTCAGGCATAACCGCCTTTGTGCCAGGAATGAAGATACACGGCCAAACGAACAAACCTGTAACAACCGCTAACGGTGTTCTGTTTTTGCCGTAAACTCTCACTGCAGAGTTAGAACAATAAATCTGTTCGCCCGATGGAAGAGTAATATTACTTATATTAATTACCAACCGACCCTTTGTTCCTGCAATAGTACTCTTACGTGCCTCATTTACAACACCCTTTACAATTGTGCCTTTTGAAATAACAACATGATTATCTACAGTAATATCATTAACAACTCGGAAATCAACCATTTCCCCTTCATTAACGTCAGCAGCCTTTACCTGGTTTACTGACTGCAATGGAATGATTGTACCCGCTTTTAGTGTTACCTTATTCTGTGCAAATGAAGATGTTGCCAATATGCTAAACAGTATTATTATAAGATATTTTTTCATTTCTGTGTTCTTTCCACAAGTCCTTTCCCCCTACTCACTTCACGGCGTTTCGGGTTACTCCGTCGTTCCTCCATATCTTCTGATATACGCACATAAAAAAGCGCGGAACCTTTAGTATATTTCCGCTCAGAGGTGTTTGGCGTAACCTGACAGAATAATATAACCAAAAGCCCGCACCGTAAGGCACGAGCATTTCAACTGTTATTCTCTTCTGTCCTATTAGTCGCCAAACTTCCTGAGCAGCAGAATAAAGCTAAAACGCTTTTCCAATATGTCTTAAAATGTGCGTATAATTACTATACGCTATGCTTCATAGGCTATAATGTTTTAATGTTTATGTTCTGCAAAATTAAATAATTTATTACAAAACACCAAATATTACATACTGATAATAGCATTTAAAACAAAAAAAGGCTTGATTTGCACGGGACATTTATCGTCCTTTGCAAATCAAGCCTAATATTTTTCATGCGATGCCGGCACTCTCCGGCAATACAAATCGCTCAGTCTACTTTATCGGCTGGCTCTCTATGCTTTCGATTCCGCCATTGTACGGATTAAGCACAAGGCGTGTCTCCACTTTCTTTGAGAACAGCGGTTCGTTAAGATTCTCTACTTCTCCGAACTGTGCCGCACTGAATTCTATGGCAGAGAGCTGCTTTGTCATATCCTCCATGCTGACACGCACCTTGCAAGGAAGCGTAATCCAAATGCCTGTCTCGTCCTTCGGAGCTTTCTTGCCTTGCTCGACGATACGCTCCGGCATACTCTTCAGGTCTTCCACAACCATGTAGTAAGGGTCGCCAGAAAGGTCGTCTGCATCCACTAATCCGTAATGTTCTGAGAAGCGGAACAGGATTTCACGCTCCCTACCCTTCTCCGGCACGTATGTCAGAACCACCTGTGTGGTGTCACGAAGCGTCACTCCCTCAAACAACTGACGGATGGCTCTCTCCTGTGTCTCAAGGTTTGAAAGCATGATGCTCAGCTGCTCGCCGTCCTTAGGCATATAGTCTGCCTGTCCGCGGGTAAGCTCGTTGCGGCTGTCACGTATTTCGTAAATCTCGTCGGCACACATCTCCGCCATCTTGAGCTTGCTGCCTACTGAGAGTATGTCTCGGTCTAAGTATTTGTATGGGTCTAATGCTGGAGCCTGTGGGGCAGCCTCAAACGGTTCTGGCTGCTCTGCACGTCTGCCCTCAGCGTTGATTGCAAGCAGTATGTTATCGTCAGACAGGTCGAACTTCTGTATATTCAATTTATTCTCAAGGCGTGCTTTATATATGCGAGATGTGTCAGGCACTGCAGCCAGCGACAGTTTTGCGTCTACTATACGGTAGCTCTCTGCAGCTGTCATCTCGGCTTTTTTCTTCAGATATCGCTGCGAATAGACAGCGAGGTCGCCAGGTGTGAATGTTGTTTTCTCTATGAGCACTGACACCTTCACTGCTGTCTTAGGCAGATGGTAAGTAGCCTCCTGAGCATGCGCAGCAACTGAAGCAAGCAGTATAGCGCACGAAGTAAGGATTTTTCTGTACATTTATATTCTATATGTTTTTACTGTTTGTTACACTTGTGATAATTCTCTGAACGCCAAAGGCAGAGCCTCTATGATATCAGACGCTATCAGGCTCTCCTCGCCCTTCTCCGCAGCGGCGATGTCACCGGCAAGACCGTGTATATAACAGCCTACAAGTGCGGCGGCAGCTTGGGGGTATCCACGCGACATCAGGCCTACGATAATGCCTGTCAGCACATCGCCAGTGCCGGCTGTAGCCATTCCTGCATTACCCGTAGAATTGAAGATTACGGTTCCGTCAGGCTGGCATAAAGCGGAGTAATGCCCTTTCAGAAGGATATAGGCCTGCATGCGCTGTGCCATTTCACGTGCCTTTGACAAGCGTTCGTAGTCACTGCTGCTTTCTCCGTCCATGCGGTCGAACTCCTTCGGATGGGGAGTCATCAGTATGCCTTTAGGCAGCTGCTGCATCCATGCCATGCGGCTTCCGAGGATATTCAGAGCGTCTGCATCGAGAATTATTGGGCACTGTGTGCGTCTGATCTGCGAAATCAGTGCTGTGCCTGTTGTCTCTCGCTGTCCCAGTCCCGGACCTATGGCTACGGCATCATACATAGAAGAATCCACAGCCTCAGAGAAACAGCAATCGTCACGATCTATCTGGACTATCGCTTCTGGCACAGATATCTGCATGATAGTATAGTTGCACTGCGGTATGTGTGCCGTCACCTTGCCCACTCCGGAGCGCAGGCATGCACGGGTGGCAAGAGTTGCCGCTCCTGCCATGCCGTAACTGCCGGCTATGATAAGTGCATGTCCCATGGAACCCTTATGCGCAAAGACGCTGCGGTCGCGCATTAAAGACATGACTTGATCGCGCTCTATTATGCTCATGTAAGAGTCTGTCGTCCTAATCCATTCCTCCGACAGCTGTATATCCAGCACCTTCACCTCGCCGAGATATTGCTGGCAGTCAGCGAAATACATGCACAGCTTCTTCATCTGGAACGTGAAAGTGAAGTCTGCACGCACAATATTATTCGCTATATTATACGTATTATCCTCAGACATCAAACCTGACGGCAAGTCTATGCTTACCACTGTGCTGCCAGAAGAGTTTATATATTTCACCAACGAAGCAAATCCTCCGCCGAGAGGCTTATTCAGCCCCGAGCCGAAAAGCCCGTCTATGACAAGCGTGTCGCAGGTCAGCGCAGGAGGATCAAATTCCGCTGTCACCTCTACAAACTCCTTTATGCGCTTTGAATCACGCAGGCGCAGCTTGTTGGAATAGCAGTCATCGCTCAGATTATTCTTTATATTGAAAAGGAAGGCGGACACACTGTACTGCTTATCTGCAAGCATACGTGCTACAGCAAGTGCATCGCCGCCATTGTTTCCTGGGCCTGCAAATACAACAACCGGCACATCTCTACTCCATCGATTCATGATTTCACACGCCAGAACCCTGGCTGCGCGCTCCATCAGATTAATCGATGATATCGGTTCGTGCTCTATCGTATAAGTATCAAGTTCGTGTATCTGCTTGCTGGTGAATATCTTCATTTTTGCATAAAAAAACGTCTGACACTGCAAAAATACAAAAATTATACAAATAAAGTGGCATTAATTGCTATATTTTTATTAATTTTGTAGCAAAATTGTGAATTTAAGACACGATTCACAACAAAACCTGATAGAATGAAGGAAATAAAACTAAACGGCAAGGTCTTCAGACTCTCTATGCAGGAAGAAGAGATTCTCTGCAAAGTTAAGGCCGTCGCGCAACAGATAAATAAGGAATATGCAGGCCGCCGCCCGCTATTCCTCGCCGTATTAAACGGAGCATTCATGTTCGCAAGCGACCTTATGAAAGAGATAGAGATAGACTGTGAAATCAGCTTCGTGAAATTGGCATCATACCAAGGCACTATGTCTACAGGAAAGGTGCATGAGGTGATAGGAATAAACGAAGACCTTTCAGGAAGAGACATAATTATCATAGAAGATATTGTTGAATCAGGAAGAACCATACAGCAGATGATTGATTCGCTCGCAAATCGGCATCCTGCATCTGTAAAAGTATGCACGCTATTCTTCAAACCCTCGAAACTTGAGGAGAAAATAAATGTAGACTATGCCGCAATCGTAATACCTGACGATTTCATCGTAGGCTACGGGCTCGACTACGACCAGTTAGGACGCAATCTCCGTGACATATACACCATCGTATAAAAAACAATGAGCAAAGAAGAAAGATACGGCTAAGGCTATACGCCTGTCAGCCGGAAGCCCCAAGGAATACATCCTTACGCCTCCGTCTTTCTCATACAAAGATACAACAGGACAAACACAAACACATACTATTTAAGTAAAAAGTAGGTAAAAAGACAAAGAAAAGATGAATAACATCGTGATTTTCGGTGCCCCAGGTTCAGGAAAGGGCACACAGAGCGATAAGATTATCGCAGAATTTGGAGTAGAACACATCTCAACTGGTGATGTTCTGCGTGCTGAAATAGCAGCAAATACAGAACTGGGTAAAACTGCAGCATTGTATATAAACGACGGCAAGCTTGTGCCTGACGCACTTATTATAGACATGCTCGCAGCAACTCTCGACAAAAAAGGCAAAGACATCAACGGCGTGATATTCGACGGGTTCCCTCGCACAATAGCACAAGCCGAAGCACTTGACTCAATGCTGGAAGAAAGAGGACAGAAAGTAAATGTCGTAATCGGACTGGAAGTAGATGACGAGGAGCTCATCAAGCGCATCGTATCACGCGGAAAAACAAGCGGACGCGCTGACGACAACATCGAGACAGCCAAGAAACGACTCAACACATACTACGGGCAAACACTGCCACTGAAAGACTTCTACATCGCACAAGGCAAATATGCGAAAATCAATGGTGTAGGATGCATCGATGACATCTATGCAAATATTTCTGCAGCAATAAAAGCATAAGTCACCATACGGCAAATATTTAAAACACAAAAAGCCCGTCCTTACTCCTCGCAAAAGGAGTAAAGACGGGCATAACAAATTAATATATGGAATCAAACTTCGTTGATTATGTAAAGATACAGTGCCGCTCGGGAAAGGGCGGACGAGGATCAATGCACCTCCGACACGTTAAGTATAATCCAAACGGCGGGCCTGACGGAGGTGACGGAGGAAACGGAGGTAGCATCATACTGCGAGGCAATCATAACTACTGGACTCTGCTGCATCTGAAATATCAGCGGCACTTCTTCGCTGAGCATGGAGGAAACGGAGGACGTGACAAATGCCATGGCACAAACGGCAAGAACATATATATCGATGTGCCTTGCGGAACAGTAGTGTACAATGCAGAGACAGGAAAATACATCTGCGACGTAACATACGACGGGCAGGAAGTAATGCTGCTCAAAGGCGGACGTGGCGGACTGGGCAACTTCCAGTTCCGTACATCTACCAACCAGGCTCCGCGCTATGCACAGCCTGGTGAGCCAATGCAGGAACTGACAATAATCATGGAACTAAAACTGCTGGCTGACGTCGGACTTGTCGGACTGCCTAATGCCGGCAAGTCTACGCTGCTGAGCGCTGTATCATCTGCACGTCCGAAAATAGCAAACTATCCTTTCACAACACTTGAGCCGTCGCTGGGAATCGTTTCATACCACGACCATCAGTCGTTCGTCATGGCTGATATACCAGGAATCATCGAAGGTGCATCTGAAGGCAAAGGCCTCGGACTGCGCTTCCTCCGTCATATAGAACGCAATTCGCTGCTGTTATTCATGGTGCCAGGCGACACCGAAGATATTAAGGCAGAATACGAGCTGCTCTTACGTGAACTCGAAAACTTCAATCCTGAGATGCTCGACAAGCAGCGTGTGCTTGCTGTAACTAAGTGCGACCTGCTTGACGATGAACTGTGCGAGATGCTTCGCGAGACTACCCCGGACGATGTCACTGTTGTCTTTATATCAAGCGTGACAGGACAAGGAATAGCACAGTTGAAGGATGTGCTATGGCAGAAACTGAATTCAGAGAGCAACAAACTCCAGAACATCACAAAAGACGAAACCCTCGTACATCGCGACAAGGACATGTCACGCTTCAATGCTGAGATGGCTGCAGAAGGAGAAGACAATGTTGTTTTCTTCGATGAAGCAGAAGACATTGACGATTATGAGATAGAAGAACTTGAGGATTACGAAATAGAGGATTTCGACGATAATGACAAATAAGCATTCCGCAGACTCTTCAGGCATACTGCGATACCAACTGGGCAATCAGGTTTCTGCATTAGGCATGCCTTCAGCCGAAGCATTCACAACAACAAAGGTCATCGGCCGTGACCCAGAAAAACTATGCACCGAGCTTGGCACTGAGTTATCACGCTTTGCTCGTCCGCATCAGGTGCATGGAACGACAGTACGCCAGATAGCAGAAGAGTTCTTCTCACTGCCCGAACATATACGCACCATGCTGCTCAGCGGTGTTGATGCCGTGATATACGATGTCCGCAATGCATGCATCGGCATATCTACTGCTGACTGCATCCCTGTGTTATGCTATGACAGCAAGCATCACTGCGCTGCCACAATACACGCAGGATGGCGCGGAACAGTAGAACGTATTGTCATACGTGCCATAGAACAGATGCACAAGACCTATGGCACAGAGGCCTCAGACTTGCATTGTCTCATCGGACCAGGCATATCATTAGAGTCTTTTGAGGTTGGTGATGAAGTGTATTATGCATTTGCAGAGAAAGGTTTTCCTATGGAACAAATTGCCATGCAGATGCCAGCCACACACATGACAGCACCAGGAAGCACTGGCAGAGATACCCTATTGAAATGGCACATAGACATCAAGGAGTGCAACAGAATGCAGCTCTTGTCACTCGGGGTGCAGTCTGAGAATATAATAATGACAGACATAGACACCATGACAGACGACCGATTCTTCAGCGCACGCCGTGAAGGGGCTGACACAGGACGAATGCTTTCGGGAATAATACTCAGATAATCCAATGCAAGCCGCAAGAACAAACACCAGATACGCAATGAAAGAAACACTAAACGCCATACTACGATACATTGCCGTAGCCTTCGTGGTGCTCTCAAGCATACACATGCAGGCTCAGAACAGCATATTCTCACCACGCGAGCAGCAGTCCATAAGCTGCGAAACGCCAGGATTATTCAATCGTTCCGAAGCATTCAGCGTAGACTTCGGGCAGATTAATGCAAAAGACTACTCATTTCCTCTACCTGTAGGCAAAGTATTAGGCACACGCAAAAACGGCAACATGCTTATCAGTACGACAAAAGGCGATGCTGTAAAAGCAATGTTTAACGGAACGGTGCGACTCTCACGCAATCTGCCACAATGGGGCAACACCGTAGTTATACGTCATGACAACGGACTGGAGACTGTCTACGGCAATAATGCACAGAACCTTGTCAGTGTCGGACAGCGTGTTAAAGCAGGTGAGAGCATAGCCATTGTAGGCACAAGACAGGAGAAGACATATTCTGAATTTGCTGTCATGGTCAATGGAGCACGCATGAATCCCGAAACACTCATCGACACAAAGAGCCACCGTCTGCGCCGTCACACCCTGCTATTCGAGAAGCAGAACACCGGAGTAAAGATTACGGTAGTGAACGAAGAGCAGAAAGTGACGGGCAAGGGAGCGAAAGCTAAATTGCAGGAAACAGCCAATAGCAAGTACGCCAAGAACTCAGAACACCATGCAAAACTGCAAGACGATAACGAGCCGCTGGATATTGACGAGTTTCAGTCTATCGCTTTTGAAAAAGAAATACAGCCACCATTCAAGAACAGCAATGAGTTTTCTATCAACTTTGCCGAATACGGAGAAGACGATTTCTGCTATCCTATGAAAGGCGGCCGCGTCATCAGTTCGTTCGGAGGCAAGCGACGCCATGCCGGAACAGACATCAAGACAAAAGCTGGCGACCCTGTATATGCGGCATTCGAGGGCAAGGTCACGCTCTCTGGCAGGCATTACGGCTACGGTCTGTGCATTGTTATCCGCCATGCCAACGGTCTTGAAACTCTCTACAGCCATCAGTCGAAGAACATGGTGAAGGTAGGCGACTGGGTGAAGGCAGGCCAGCAGATAGGTATCGTGGGGCGTACAGGACGTGCAACCACAGAGCATGTTCATTTTGAAGTGAAATGCAACGGACGTCCCTTCGACTCTGCAAAGATTATCGATCACAAGAACCGCTGGCTGAAGAAACAGACCTTCGTCTTCCGCAAGACTGCCAAGGGAGGAGTGACAATTACTCCAAAACAGTAAATTGTCCATGCCGCACTCCCAATAGCCAAGGTAAAAGAATTCCATAACAATCATACAATACATACAATGAAAAAGACACTGACAATGACCGCAATCATCGCTGCCACAGTCCTTAACACAGGATGTAAGTCACAAGGCGTGACAGAGACAGCAGCAAGCATCGAACAATTATCCACACAGAACTCGCTGCTCAAGAAAAGCGAGAACAAACATGCTATTGAATCGTTCGACAAAATTACCATCAACGACTACCGTGAGGCTATCAACGAAGGTGTTGCACAGCAGAAGGCAAACATCAAGGCTATAACAGAGAATTCTGCAGCACCTACATTCCAGAACACTATCGCCGCACTCGACAAGAGCGGCGAGGCTCTCTCACGTGCCATAGGAACATTCTCACCACTGTCAAGCAGCAATTCCAACAAGGACCTCCAGGCTCTTGATAAGGAGATATCGCCTATTCTCTCTGCTCACAGTGACGACATCTACATGAATCCTGAACTCTTCAAGCGTGTGAAGCAGGTGTATGATGAGGCAGACAGCACTAAATTAAATAAGGAGGAGCTGAAGACTCTTGAAAACATATACAAGCGTTTCGAGCGAAGCGGAGCCAACCTCTCTGATGCCGACAAGGAGAAACTGCGCCAGCTGAATCAGGAAATCTCAGCCCTGCAGCTCCAGTTCAATCAGAACCTGCTCTACGAGACTAACAACACATACGTCGTAGTAGACAAGCTTTCAGACCTTGACGGACTGCCACAGTCTGACATCGAGCGTGCATCAGCCATGGCAGCAGCTCAGGGACAGCCAGACAAATGGATGTTCAATATGCAGCGCGCATCATGCAACCCTGTGCTCCAGTACTGCACAAACCGCGACCTGCGCCGCCGTGTATACGAAGCATACTGCAATCGCGGCTACCAGGGCAACCAGTATGACAGCCGTGAGATATGCGCAAAACTTGTGCGCCTGCGTCTTGAGCGTGCCAACCTTATGGGATTCAAGAATGCCGCAGAGCAGATTCTCGACACACGCATGGCAAAGACACCTGAGGCTGTCTATAATCTGCTTGACCAGATCTGGACTCCTGCTGTAGCGAAGGCTAACGAGGAGCTTGATGATATACGTAAGGAGATGCAGAAAGACGGTCTGACCTGCGAACCAGAAGGATGGGACTACCGTTTCTATTCTGAGCGTGCACGCAAGGCAAAGTTCAATTTCGACGAGAACCAGCTCTCAGAATACCTTGAGATAAACAATGTGCTCAAAGGTGTGTTCTATACTGCCACAAAACTCTACGGCATCACATTCAAGGAGATAACATCTGAAGTGCCAGCCTACGAGCCTACAGCCCAGGCATGGGAGGTATACGACCGCGACTCTACCTTGCTCGCCATATTCTACAGCGACTACTATCCACGCGATGGCAAGCGCGCCGGAGCATGGTGCACAAGCTTCCGTTCACAGTCATACGAGAACGGCAAGCGAATTGAGCCAGTTGTGGTCAACGTATGCAGCATGACGCCAGCCAGCGCTGACCGCCCTGCCCTGCAGTCTATTGACAACGTAAAGACAATGTTCCATGAGTTCGGTCATGCCATCCACAGCTTCATGCGCGACGTACACTACAGCAGCGTAGGCGGCGTAGAGCGTGACTTCGTCGAACTGCCATCACAGATTAACGAGCACTGGGCATTCGAGCCTGAGGTGCTGGCAGTCTACGCTAAGCACTACAAGACCGGCGAGCCTCTTCCACAAGAACTGCTCGACAAGTACAATGCTGCCAGCCAGTACGGTCAGGGCTTTGCCACTGTAGAATATCTCGCAGCATCATACGTCGACATGGACCTCCATGTGCTGACATCCGTACCAGCAGACCTTGAAGTAATGAAGTTCGAGGAAAAGAAACTGGCAGAGCGCGGCATACCACGTCAGATACAGCCACGCTACCGTGTGACAAACTTCTCTCACACCATGGGCGGCGGATACACAGCCGGCTATTACAGCTATATCTGGGCTGAGGTGCTCGATGCTGACGGCTTCGAGGCATTCAAGGAGACAGGCGACATATTCAACCAGGAGGTGACAGAGCGATTCCGCAAGTATGTCCTCACACCTGGCGGCATCGACGATGGTATGACTATGTATCGTAACTTCCGCGGTTCAGAGCCAAAGATTGACGCACTGCTGAAGAATAGAGGACTGATAAAATAAGCATAGAATAACTCCTATCATACACATGAAGCGGAGAAGCCCGTCTTCTCGGCTTCATGTTTTTTCACACAAATAACACATTAAACAACAACCAAACATGAAATTAAAAATCTATCTGCTTTTAAGCGTACTATGTTTTCAGGCAACATGTCTGGCATCAACAAACAACGAAGAGAAAACCACGAACAGAATCTCATGGGAAGGTGCAATATCAGGCGACGCCTGGCGCACCGAGTTCTCATATCATTACATGCTCTCGCCATACTACGGTTTCGGCGGTTCGATAGGACGTATTCAGGGATTAGAAGATTTCAGCGGCGGCGATGGCTGGTTTGTCGACGAGGATTCTCAGCGTCCTTCACACTTTTACCTCGCGCCTTCCATTCATTTCGATCTTCCTTCCATTGTGAAAATCGGGAAAATAGGCATCGGCCTGTATGCTGAGCCTGGTCTGATGCTGACAATACCACACGAAAGAATCAATTACGAAGACCACAGCATGCCATATCCGAAACACGAAGACAGACACATGAGCAGCAATGGCGGCAACTGGGCTTTCTTCAATGTAAAAACAGGTCTGAATATTCACGTGCATAAGAATCTCTGCTTCACAGTAGGCTATAACTTCTCCACATTCGACATCAACACCACACGCCGAACTATGAAGTACAACAATAAGAGCATAGAGCCGTTGTTGCCTGAGAAAGAGAATCTGCACGAGATAACTGTATCGCTTGTCGGATATTTCTGATAGTTTAATATTACTGTCCGCTAAACATGCTTTAGTGTCGAATTATACAGGTTTGGGCAACAGACAAGCTCCCTCTTAAGAGGTGATAATGGCTGTCCGAGAAAATAGAAGTCCCTGAAATCACCAAATATTTTTAGGCGTATGGCTCATTTTGCAGGATAAATTTGAGTAGTAGGTATTCAATAGCTCAAATTGCAGGATGACTTTATTCGCTGTTTTCTTGTTAATTTATCTGAGAGTTTGTACCTTTGCTCCGCAGTCTGAAGCATAGTGG
>JAZUMR010000068.1:0-9924 GCA_045603685.1 Prevotella sp. | reverse complement strand
ACGCAAAGAATATGCAAAAGCCAGCGATTATGCTGTAAAATACTGTATTGTGAAAGATACTTTCGCCCTGCGGAGGTCCTCTTCAGAAATCAACCGTATGCACTCAATATACAGGTATGACGCCATACAAAGGAAGATGGCCGAGGCTGAAGCACAGAATTATAAATTCAAGCTTATGCTTGTAATTCTTTGTTTCTTTATTATTTTAGCTTTATATATTGCTTATGCTCTATATAAGAGAATGAAACATAGAAGTCTGCAGGTAAAATTAGAAAATGCAAAAAAATACAATTCTATCATAGAGAAACTTAATCAGTCTCAGCAGGATTATGAAACATTGATGTGTGACAATCAAAATTACATTAACCAGAAAGAGCGTGAGATTGATAATCTGAAATTGCAATTGAGAGATTACGGACATGAGGTTTCATTAGAAAAATGGGATATTGAACGGAATTTATATACAAGCGTTATCGTTCAGCATCTGCACAAAATTGCTCAAAGGGGAGAAAGTATAACGCAGAAGGAAACAAAAGAACTAATGGAATATGTAGCAGAAATCATTCCCCTGTTTGTAGCAGAAATCAAGTCTAAGTCAGACGCTCTTTCTGAGACAGAATACCTCGTTTGTATTCTGTGTCGTCTGAGATTTATTCCATCAGAAATTGCAATCTTGCTGGATATGTCTGCACAAAGAATTACCAATATTCGTCAAGCTATAAACATAAAACTATTTAATGATAAAAGTGCAAAAACACTTAACAGGAATCTTATTGCGCTTGATAAATAGTTTTGTGTAAAAAATGTAAAATCTATCATATCTATCTTATAACCAGTGCTTTGTGTGTAGTAGAATTTGATTGAGTGTAAAAAGTGTAATCATTTTATTTGGCATTAATAGAAATCTTTGCTTAAATTTGCAACCACTTTAATCAAACAAAAGTAACACATGAAGAAAATCATTTTATCAGCATTTCTGTTTTGTCTGACATTTCTTAACGCTTACGCAGACAAACAGACAACAGTATTAATACCAGATGAAACGGAAGATTCATCTGCAGTTTTTGGTAAAAAACGTACAACGTTTTTCGCTCCTCCTGTCACTCTCCATATTGACGGACATAGGTTTTCGTGGGGCAGCCAGTTCTCATTCTGCGGCATAGAGTTGCTTGCAGAAGACGGAACTGTGGTCTTCTCACAGCCTTTAAGCGGTATGGAGTCGTCTGTATCAATACCCGAGACTCTTTCTGGCACATTCACCATCGTCATGTATCTCGGTGATATGGTGTATATGGGAGAGATAACTATCTAACCAGAAATATATTTTGCGCAACAATATATTGAAGACCACACTGCGAAAAGGACATTATATCATATTTTATTTATAATGTATTAATTACAAATCTTTAATTCAATAGGAAAAAATGAATAAGTTTTTATTGTTACCCATCGCAACTTTAATCTTGTCTTGTTCTTCTGACGATTATTTTAATGTAAGTAACGAAGACAGTATGTTGCAGTATCAGGATTCTGTTGCCACTGTTTCTGACGAAGGATATCTGGTATTTCCGTCATCTCAAAGTCTGCAATCTTTTGTTGAGGATATTTCCAATGGGAAGACTCCAACTATTATTAACGTCAACTCTACAAGAGCTAATTCTACAAAAGGTTTTGAATCATTAGCAGACCTCAGCAAGAAGATAGAGGAGACCAAGACTCGCGCAATCGATATTTCTAATTATGATGAATCTGTAGATGACCTTTCCGATTTAGAGGAAATGTCTGAGGACGAATTTAACCTTATGAAGGCGGAGAATTTGATATTTGATAATATCATGTCACATATGGTGGATACCACATTAAGAATCTGCGTAGAAAACAGATTGTATAAAATAACCGAATATGGAACTTTTTCTGTAGATATAAAGGATGCAGAAAAGATAGAAACAACAATTGAAGAATTTGACAAGGAACTTGTATATGAAGTACCTGTAGGAGAGTCCACAAAAATAAATGAAGATGTGACATTTACGAATTCTTTCTCTCAGGCGAATGTACAAGCAAATGTAAATTTGTTTCCATCAGGTCCTGTTGCAGATAATAATGCCACACAGTCAGAGACAACGGTAAGGAATACATTCCATTCTGGATATAATACTCAATCGTACAAGTGGGAAAACAATAGTTTGTTACAAAAATTCCTTGATTCCTTAAAAGGAAAAGATGTATCTAGAGAAAACAAATTTAATAAGAACAGACGAGTTCAGGTAAGTGTGTTTGATGTTAATTACGCATTCTATGCAAGTGCGGGTGTAAAAGTGAAGATGCAGAAAAGAAAAAAATTCCTTGGAATTCCATATTGGAAACAGACGGAGGCAGAAAAACTTGTTCTCGGTTTTAATATGGTAGAGGGTGTCATGGAGTATAGCGATCCACGCCACTACTCTTCTATCATCCCTAGTCCTAGTAGCAAATGGGGAAGCTTTACAGGCACACTAAACGGCATTCAGTCAAACTTTATATTCGGTATATATAACGATTTGGACTTCATTGAAGACTGGACAGACCAGATTATATGCTTAATGCCAGAGATTCCTCTTGGTGATACAAACTGGTGGTCTAGAGTTGGAAACAAGCTCTATGATCTTCCTGCATCCTATATATCACAGCAATTAAAATCATTAGAGGGCAAATATATATATGGCCCGATTCAGAAACGTATCACCCCAGAAGACCCTATGATGGCTTACCTGGTTTATGGAAAGAGTTGTGAAGTTTTTGAAAGGGAGCGTCCGTTTATTACTGGTGTAAAGGAATATACTAATCGTGAATCAAAATCTGTAATATTTGATAGGTCTTTCGGCTTTTCGTTTAATAATGGATGTGTGTCTGGCTTCCTGCCTTCAGAATTTGACATAAAGAAAATTGATGTCTTTGGAGCTGCGTTCTATGAAGGAGAATGGAGGGGAGTCCGTTTTTACAAAGAATAGTCATTGTTATATTGTTAGTTGAGTAATATAGAATATCAAACGTAGTTAATTATTAATCATGAAGAAATTACTTGTATCCTTGTTCCTGCTCCTACCGCTTATGGCATCAGCAGATGAAAAGAACGAACAGACAGCAGAACAGCAGAGCGGCAGTATTCGCAGCAAGTTGCATTTTGACCTGAACTTTAACTTGAATATGGGACTGGCGCAAACGCTGGAAGGCAACACATTCAACCGTAACGACTACACGATGTGGGGAAAGGCGTTGCGTTTTGCAGTAAGATATGATGCCACGCCCCGTCTGTCTGCCGGTGTCGGAATAGGTTCGTCACGCTACACTGAACCGAATTTCAACACGTTCCCGGTATATGCTACACTTCAGTATAAGCCATTCAAGAACAAGGAGCGCATCTTCGCATACGCTGATTTGGGCTACTCGGTGAAGTTCACATCAGACAGCTATGCTGGTTTCACAGGCGGCATAGGCATGGGCTACAGATGGAAGCTGGGAACTAAGTCGACGATAAATCTCACTGTCGGCTACGACCTGAAGGACTTCCGTGGCGTTGACATGTATACTGTAGATGAAAACTATCAAAGTCATCATTACAAAACTAACAGCATACGTCACTCCCTGTCAATCGGCGTTGGCGTGACGTTCTAAGCGCGATACATATAGCAGACCACCCTGGGTAAAAGGCGTGACTTGTCACGGAAATTTAATAATAACTAAAAACTAATTACAATTATGAAGAAACTATTCATTTCTTTATGCATGTTATGTGCTTCTACCGTGTCTTTCTCAGATGAGATACCAGAACTTCCAATTGATGCTATGGCGATAATTACAGAGTGTGGCATACAGGTACAAATACCAAATCGCGAATATACTCAAGATGAAATTGATTATTGGATAACCTATTATACAAAAATATATTGCAACCAATCAGCTGACGGTCCATTATTACCTTAAACAAGAACCCTCCATGCTTCTATCCACAGAAGCATGGAGCATTCATATAGCAATGCATGACATTTTTATGTTTATTATAAGAACAAAAAAAATATAAAAAATCCTTGCTGATTCACATTATTATGATTACATTTGCAAAGCATTAACATACTAACAACCATACCTATTATGAAAAAAATCATTATCCTGTTCCTCTTACTTATAAGCACCACTGCTATTTCTGCTAACGATTCCATCGTGTTTAAGGTGAATTATATATATACATTCAAGGATGCTAAAGAATATAAAAGCGATACTGACGAAATGGTGCTTGAAATTGGAACGCAATACGCCGCATTTCACAGCAGATGGAAGGTTGAACGCAGCAGGATATATCAGCAATACAGACACGAACCAAGAGACAAACAGATGGCAAGGACAGCAAATATGCCAAGGTCAAGAACATTTTACTCATTCTATACAGACTATCCAGAAAAGGGAATAACAACAACAACATACCAAGCGTTTCATTTCTACGAATGCGAAGAAAGAATCGAACCTATAGACTGGAAGTATCTTGACGGCGACAGCGTAATATTAGGACATGACTGTCTGAAAGCAGAGGGAATGTTCAGAGGACATAAGTGGACGGTATGGTTTACGCCTGACGTGCCTATGGAATACGGACCATGGAAACTGCGAGGACTGCCAGGACTTATTCTGTATGCAGAGCATGACAGCGGATTCTTTAAATATGAAGCGATAGAACTGGGCAAATGCGAAGGGTTGGCAATGTTTCATCAAAATGACAAGAAGCCAATAAAAAGTACAGCAAAGGAAATACAGGAATTGGATGCTCTATCATACACAAATCCAAATGCATTCTTCGAACGTTGCGGAATGCCAAAACCACTGAATATAGATCTTAAGAAACTACCGTCAAGAACTCCGATATTCATGGAGAAGTATGAGTAAGGCATAAGCAAAAAGACAAAGAATTTCTTGCACATTCACGCTTTTATGTTTACATTTGCAAAGCATTAACATACTAAGAACCATACCTATTATGAAAAAAATCATTATCCTGTTCCTCTTACTTATAAGCACCACTGTTATTTCTGCCAATGACTCTATCATATTTAAGGTGAATTATATATACACATTCAAGAACGCCAAAGAACGCAAAAGCGGAACGGACGAAATGGTACTTGAAATTGGAAAGCAGTATACCGCATTTCACAGTAGATGGAGGGTTGAACGCAGCAGGATATATCAGCAATACAGACACGAACCAAGAGACAAACAGCTTGCAAGGACAGCAAATATGCCAAGGTCAAGAACATTTTACTCATTTTATACAGACTATCCAGAAAAGGGAGTAACCACAACATCATACTATGCATTCAACATCTTTGAATGCGAAGAAAGAATTGAGCCTATAGACTGGAAATATCTTGACGGCGACAGCGTAATATTAGGGCATGACTGTCTGAAGGCAGAGGGAATGTTCAGAGGACATAAGTGGACGGTATGGTTCACGCCCGACGTACCTATGGAATACGGCCCGTGGAAACTGCGAGGACTGCCAGGACTTATTCTGTATGCAGAGCATGACAGCGGATACTTCAAGTATGAAGCGATAGAACTGGGCAAATGCGAAGGACTATCTATGTTTCACAAAGATGACAAGAAACCAATAAAAAGCACAGCAAAGGAGATACAAGCACTAAATGCTTTGGAGTACACAAATTTTGATGCTTTCTGTGACCGCAGCGGACTGCATAAGCCTCTGAATATAGACATTAAGAAACTACCATCAGAAACCCCGATATTCATGGAGAAGTATGAGTAAGGCATAAGCAAAAAGACAAAGAATTTCTTGCACATTCACGCTTTTATGTTTACATTTGCAAAGCATTAACATACTAAGAACCATACTTGTTTATGAAAAAAATCATTATCCTGCTCCTCTTACTTATAAGCGCCACTGCTATAACTGCAAACGATTCCATCGTGTTTAAGGTGAATTATATATATACATTCAAGAATGCGAAGGAACGTAAAAGCGGAACAGACGAAATGGTGCTTGAGATTGGAAGACAGTATACCGCATTCCACAGCAGATGGAGGGTTGAGCGCAGCAGGATATATCAGCAGCACAGACATGAGACAACAGACCAGCAGCTTGCAAGGACAGCAAATATGCCAAGGTCAAGAACATTTTACTCATTTTATACAGACTATCCAGAAAAGGGAGTAACCACAACAACATACCACGCATTCAACATCTTTGAATGCGAAGAAAGAATCGAGCCTATAGACTGGAAATATCTTGACGGCGACAGCGTAATATTAGGACATGACTGTCTGAAGGCAGAGGGAATGTTCAGAGGACATAAGTGGACGGTATGGTTCACTCCCGACGTGCCAATGGAATACGGCCCGTGGAAACTGCGAGGACTGCCAGGGCTTATTCTGTATGCAGAGCATGACAGCGGATATTTCAAGTATGAAGCGATAGAACTGGGCAGATGCGAAGGACTGGCAATGTTTCATCAAGATGAAAAGAAACCAATAAAAAGCACAGCAAAGGAAATACAAGAATTAAATGCTTTGAAGTTCACAAATTTTGATGCTTACTGCGACCGTAGCGGACTGCCTAAGCCCCTGAATTTAGAAACTAAAAATCGACCGTCAAAAACTCCGATATTCATGGAGAAGTATGAGTAGAGACGTGTTTATATGGAACTGATGCAAAGGGAAACTCTCTCTATATTCTGAAACACTATGCCGCACTCATATGCACACTATCTGCCCCATACAAAACTTACAAAATATCAAGGAGTTACATCTCTTGTGCACTTGTGCAGATATATTCAGAAACAACATATTAACGTGGATAGGAATGGGGATAAAACCTTCATATTTCATCTAAGCAAATCAAAATAGTACATGACAATGAACAAAACAACCATATTACTTCTGCTGCTATTTCTATTGTCACCTGTGCTTTATGCACAGACGTACACAGGAAAAGTCGTAAAGGAAAATGGCGAGGGAATAGCCAAGGCTAATGTCGTGGCGAGAACTGTGGAAAAGAAAATCGCTGCATACGCTGTAACAGACTCGAAAGGCAGTTTCCGTCTGGCTATTCCTGAAGGGAAGAAAGCCGCTACCGTGACGGTCACATTCATGGGTTATGAGAAAAAGGTGATACCGGCTGAGCAGATGGCTGACGGCATGAAGATTGTCATGACCGAAGGAATGATGGAGCTGAAGACTGTCAGTGTGCGTCCGGCTATGGTAAGAGAGAATGGCGACACTCTGACGTACAGCGTGAACAAGTTCAAGCACTTTCAGGACAGAAGCATTGCTGATGTCATCAAGAAAATGCCAGGACTGGAGGTGCTGCCTAACGGCACCGTGCTGTATCAAGGCGAGACTATATCAGAATTTAAGATAGAAGGGCTGAATCTGATGGGAGGACAGTATGGCATAGCAAGCAACAACATTCCTGCTGACAAGGTGAGAAGCGTGCAGGTGCTGAGAAACCATCAGCCAATAAAATCATTGCGAGGAATAAAATTCAATGATAAAGCTGCGCTGAATATTGTGCTGAATGATGATGCGAAAGCGGTATGGGTGGCAACGGCGAAACTTAGCGGCGGAATGTCTGCACCGCAGGAAGGAAGCGCAGAGATGCTGTATGACCCAAGAGTCATGGCCATGCGGTTTAACAAGACCTTCCAGACGCTGATGATGTATAAGGGCAACAATATCGGTGATGATATTGGCGGAGAGGTAAGATACGCATTATCAAGAAAGCGTGACACAAAACCATACGGCGGAATACTGAACATGCCGGGCATCAGCGTACACGAGCTGGAGCAAAGACAGTATACATTCAACGATAGCCACCTCTTTGCCGGCAACTGGCTGTGGAAGCTTAATAAGGATTCGCAGCTGCGCTTACAAGGCAATGCCCTGCTGGAAAAGGATAAAATATCAAGGGAGACCAGCACGACATATCTGAACGTCGAGGGAATGCCCGTAATCATTGAAGACCAGAACACCGAGAACAAGAGAAGAGAGACAAAGGGCGAGATAACATACGAATATAACAGCGACAAGACTTACATCAGGAGCAATACACGCGGATATGCTGACTGGAACGAAGGCAGCGGTCTGATATCTGTGAACGGAAGAGAGACACGACAGGCGGTAAAACCACATAAACGTTTTGTATCGGAGGATCTTGAATACTCACACACGACAAAGAAAGGGAATGTAGTGAACATCGCGTCGCTGACACAATACAACTATCAGCCTGGACAGCTGCTGACCATTGGGGACAATACGCAGAGAGTGACACTGCAATACTTTAATACAGAGAACTATACTAAGTTCGGACTGAAGTTAGGCAAACTATACCTCGACAATACGGCTGGCGTAATATACGACAGGCAGCAGATAACTGCATCGCTCGACACAATACCTAACGCGCCAGAGACAGAAAATACATATCAGGCGACCACCGTGTATTGGACTCCGTCGCTTAAGCTTAATCTTAAAGACCATTATCTGACTTTCTCGTCTGCTGTAAAATATTTGCATCACACATACAAGCAGTCGAAGTCTGACAATGTGTGGGCAGAACCGCATGTCACATGGAAATGGCAGATGACCTCGCTGTCTGAACTTAACATGAATGCCGGACTCTCTGCATCACCGCGCTCGGCTGCCGCCTTATATGACACTCCGATATTCACATCATATCGCAGCCAGAGACAAAACAGAGGAGAAACAGACATAACATACCGGCAGTCGGCAGGCATGTCATATAGATTCATACATCCGTTCAAAGGAATATTCTTCATTATCATGCCAAGCATAATGCGTACATCAGGAAACATGATGTATGCTTCGACCATAAAGGATGATGTATACATCAGTGTGGCTACTGACAAGGAGTATTCCATGACATCGCTGATGCTTAACACAGAATTCTCAAAGTCATTCTATTGGGCGATGAGCAACATAACAATCAAGGGCAACGCAATGAAATCTGACTACCCGATGCTCTTGGGCAAGGACATAAACGACTGCGAGATGCTGACATACGGTTGCGAGCTGTCTGCATCAATGAAACCTATACAGCAACTCTCAATCGAGGGACGCACAAAATTTAATGTAAGCAAACAGGAAAACAAAGACAACACAGCACTGAACACATCTGCCGTTAAAACATGGCAGCACAAACTAAGCGTATATGTATTCCCATACAAGAACTGGCTGATTGGCTTGAAGAACACAATATTCCACAGCAACAACGAGAACTCTCCGACAAATAGCTTCCTTGATGTATCGGTAAGTTATAAGGCTAAGCGATGGGAATTAGAATTAAAGGCTAACAACATAATAGGCACCTCGGTATATGAAAGGGAATATATAAGCACAACAGTACAATCCTTTGCAGCGACTCGACTGCGTCCAAGAGAAATTCTGCTTGCCTATTCTGTAGACTTGTAAACTCTGACGCTATAGCAAAAAACTAACTTAGCTGTTCCTTGAAGAAAAGTCTAACATATTGGGCTTCAAATTCTTCTCTGAACGAAGCCTCGCTTGACAACCCCGAAAGACATCATGTGTAGTAGATAGAAGTGTAGGTGCGTGAAGGCAGAACCGTCTGCCTTCACGCACCTAATTCGCACACTCATAGCATTTTACATGATAACAGTGAATGGAAAAGGTGAAAATTGAAAGTTTAAGGTTTAATGTTTAACGGTTAAGGGTTAATTGTTTAATGTTTAATGGTTAAAGGGTTAATGTTTAAGGGTTAAGTGCCGTGTATCAGGAGTTCGTTTACACTTTTGTATCAGGAGTTCGTTTACACTTTGTCTCTGATTAATCCCGTGCGATTCGACATGTTTTGTTTGAATTTTGTTTAATATATTGTATTATTTCATATGGATCCTTGAAAAT
>JAZUMR010000067.1:0-65189 GCA_045603685.1 Prevotella sp. | reverse complement strand
TTTGTCTTTGTTCATCTTGCAGCCTTTCAATTTGACTGCAAAAGTACAAATTCAAATCCGTGCACCCTTAAAACTACTCGTAAAAGACTTTATTTCAGCGATTTCAAAGAACAATTAGTCCACTTTAACGGGACAGTAGTGATATATAGCATTTAATAAAATTCCAAAAGCAGGAGGCGAAGGAAATATCCTAAACCTCTTTCTTGCTACAGACTCCTAAAACATGCGACAACCTTAAGCAACATAGCAACACATACGACCAACAAGAAATCACATACAGTATATCCCCCTATATTACAAAACATTAACTGGATAACCATTAATAAAAGCTTTCACATTATCTATTGCTGTATTCATTAACCTTTGGCGTGCTTCTGATGTTGCCCACGCTATATGGGGTGTTGTATAAACATTTTTGTTTGCAAGTAAAACATTATCAGCGGGAGGTGGTTCCTGGGACATCACATCAGCACAGTACGCTCCAATCTTTCCGTTCTCCAACGCAATGGCAACATCTCGCTCAACAACAAGGGGGCCACGCCCTGTATTAATGATAATAACTCCGTCCTTCATCATTGATATGCTATCAGCATTAATCATCCCAGCCGTATCTGCATAGCAAGGACAATGCAACGAAATCACATCTACGGTTGAAAAAACATGCTCTCTGCTCGACTTGCATATATAACTCGGCAAATCGTCTACTGATTTGCTTGTGACAGCATACACTTTCATACCAAAAGCATGAGCTATTTCAGCAACCTTAATTCCTATATTGCCTAACCCGATTACACCAATAGACATTGATGCGATTTCACGCTGTGGAGCATTTATATAACAAAAATTCTCCTGACGGCTCCATATACCCATACGATTATCACAGGCATAAGCATGGACACCATTCGAAACATTCAGCAGATGAGCAAACACCATCTGCGCAACACTATCCGTGCTATATGCAGGAACATTTGTTACAGTAATTCCATATTCGTGCGCTGCCTCTACATCCACCACATTATACCCCGTGGCAAGCACGCCAATATAGCGCAGTTTCGGCAACTGAGCCATAATCTGCCTATCAACCACTACTTTATTGGTAAGTGCTATATCACTATCAATCAAGCGGGAAACAACATCCTCTGCTTTCGTGTTATCATAAATCGTCACGTCTCCACAAGCAGACAACCCATCCCACGACAAATCGTTTTGCGATGTAGTGAATCCATCAAGAACGGTTATTTTCATAAGGTAATTGAAAGTTTTCAAATTTCCAAAAGACAAAAGCTGAATATCACCTATACAGGCTGCATCAAAAATTTATACGCATGGAAAAAATGGTGAAGAACTAAAACGCCAACAGGGAACCTAACAGTTTGTACAAACTTGCCTCTTGGCACTCACCATAAACCACGTCGTTAACCACACGGCTTATTTATCCTCTCCCCAACATTTTTGTATATAGTTATGCAGTTTGTCTTCATTAGGAGTGTGCTGTGCATTCCATAGTCTCACATGTTCTATATTATCAGGCAAAAACTGCTGCTTGACAAAATGATCTGGATAGTCATGAGAATATTTATATCCATCAGCATATCCCAGCTCTGACATAAGTTTTGTAGGTGCATTGCGAAGATGCAACGGCACAGGAAGATTGCCCGTCTCCTTCACCAATTGCAATGCTGCATTTATTCCATTATACGCCGAATTACTCTTCGGTGACGCAGCAAGATAAACTGTAGCCTCTGCCAACGGTATGCGACCTTCCGGCCATCCTATCTTCGTGACAGCATCAAATGCAGCATTGGCGAGCAGTAAAGCATTCGGATTAGCAAGTCCAATATCCTCTGAAGCCGAAATGACTAAGCGTCGCGCAATGAATTTCGGGTCTTCCCCACCCTCAATCATGCGTGCAAGCCAATACAATGCAGCATCAGGATCAGAACCGCGAATCGATTTTATAAAAGCAGAAATCACATCATAGTGCATCTCTCCATCCTTATCGTACGCCAATGGATTCTGCTGCAAACAAGCCACAACCAGTTCGTCTGTAATAACGGCATCTCCTACAGGCGATGCCTCAACTACAAGTTCCAGAATATTAAGTAACTTCCTGGCATCGCCCCCACTATACCTCAGCAATGCATCAGTCTGTCTTACCTCGACATTACGTTTCTGAAGCACAGTGTCTTTTGTTAACGCATACTGTACAAGTTGCAGCAAGTCCTCTTTTTCTAAGGATTTCAATACATACAATTGGCAACGCGACAGCAAAGGCCGTATCACCTCGAACGACGGATTTTCTGTTGTCGCACCGATAAGTGTTACAGTACCCTTCTCCACAGCACCCAGCAGAGAGTCCTGCTGAGATTTAGAGAAACGATGAATCTCATCAATGAACAGTATCGGACTGGCAGATGAAAAGAAACGATTGTTCTCTGCTTTCTGGATAACATCCCTCACATCTTTCACTCCACTTGTTACTGCAGACAAAGTATAGAATGGCACCTCCAAACTGTGTGCAACAATCTGCGCCAGCGTTGTCTTGCCGACACCTGGCGGTCCCCACAAGATGAACGAAGGGACACGGCGCGCCTCAATCATATTGCGCAACACCGCACCCTCACCCACTAAATGTTTCTGACCTATATAATCATCAAGCGTACGTGGCCGCATACGCTCTGCCAATGGCTGACTCATGTTATCTGCAAAATTACAAGTTTTATTCGTAAAGGACTATATCCCTCTTCTCCATACGGCAAAGCAGCGGGAGCCCCATTTCGTGCGAAAGGAATGACCATATGGTAATCTTTGCAACCATATTGTCCAAGGCAGACTCCTGCACATTTGCACGATGCAAAATTAATAAATTTAACCGACATTCACAAAAAAATAGGTAAAATATATTGTAATATAAAGATAAAGTCTTAACTTTGCAACCAAAATCATCCCCCACGCCTTTGCTTCTGGCAGCGGCACCATGAACAGAACAATAAACAATTATATATGAAGACAAAGACTAAAGACTACACCGACGGAGTATTCTCCATATCAAACGTAACAAAAAGTATGGTATGGGACCTGCAGGAGAACGACGTGATACGTCTATGGCAGGCAGCAGAGAAGGAACAGAACATACAGGAAAACGGCAGCCGCTACATAGATATAGTCAAGACTGCTTTCGAAATTGAAGAACTCAAAATTGACAAGCCTGAGATAATAAAGAAATACGAAGCACGTGGTATGCGTATCGCTACATTGCCATACGGTAATGCCACACACAAATGGGCCATAAAGAAACGCCCTATAGTACGTGTAACAGATCTTACATATGAAAACATACAGCATATTTCTGCTGCAAAACTACTCGAAGTCATCGACCGCAACTTCGGCGGAGGATGGGAATCTCTTTCACAGTCAATACGTGACATTATAGAGTCGGGCTTCGACATCAGCACCACCACGCTGCCTAAGGAGCGCCTCAAGAAACCGGGCGGTATATACGAAATGAAAGTTAACGATGGGTTTGAAGTGCTCGAAATAGCAAAAGGGGCATGGGTAGAGGCAATATTCGCCAAGAACAAACCGTTGGTAGAGAGAAACGCAAGTGCCAGCGCCTTTGACAAACAGTATGACGAACTCGACGAAGACCTCGACGATGATGACCTCCCAGCAGACACCTACGGCAAGGACGACGAAGACGACGACCTCGATGAAGACGAACTGACAGCAGAGAGCTATCGCACAACCATTGAGCAGAACCCTGAAGACCTCGACATCACCGTCGACGACCTTGATGACGAGGACTACTAACAGCCCATGCCGTTGCAGACATATTTTTCTTTCCAGCGATACAGAGAGAGAGGTACGGCGGAGTGCCGTACCTCTCTCTCTTCGTTTCCGAAAACACACAATGTCAGCAGAAACAGTATACACTGTGCAGGAGGCAATGACACACAGGCACTGCCACACGCAGAATACCCCGAAGTATTACAAAAGGCTTGGGGAGAAGAGGTAAGCTGATAAGGAGGAGGGAGGGGGGCACCCTGCAGGCAGCACAAGCCACGAACACCCGCAATATACCGCCAAATTCCATGCGCTGCCATCGGTCTTGGTCAGCAAGGCGGTATGCAGCATTTGTTTCTGTGCGTGCCAATCGCATAGCATTTCATTTCACGAGTTTACCTTTCTTTCTTCGGAAAACAACCTCGGCATTAGAAAACTTTACATTTTTTAACGTGCGAGAATCGCCTGTAGAATTTCAGGAGTGAAGAAGTCGGAAAATATCGCAAGGAAATTGAGTTACATCTAACTTATTGTGACGTAGACAGTTGCACAAATATACACAATCAGGTACATAATCATTTCAAGTGAAAGGCTACGAATGGCTGCGTCATTCGTAGCCTTTCGAATTTCAAACTACTCTAAATGAAATTTTCACTTGCTCCAAATTAGCTGGCTATTTGGTGTATGTTTGTTTCTTAAACGGCAAATCTGGTACTTTTTTCTACATTTTCTCTCATTGAAAATGATAAAATTCGCTTCGTCAAGTCGAAATTCAATGAAAACTCAGTACTAAATAGTGAAGAATGAATAATGAAGAATTACTATTAATTCCTATTAATGGCAGGATTATCCACATTATTCAGATTTGTTTCCTTTGAAGAACTGAAACAAATATGCATAATAAGAATAATTAATTCTTAATATTCTTCATTCTTCACTCTTCCTTCGTATTATTTGTTTCCTTATCAAAACCGAAACAAATGGGAATAATAAGAATAATTTCTTCCATTAATAATATAAACTCAACTATCACTAGCTTCAGTTTCGTTGGTTATAAGGTCGCTTCTTTTATGATTTTATAGCAAGACTAGCCTGTTATATTCGATAAAATTATCATATCTTATTTAGATGACGAGTTGATTGGTAATTTTAATCTGCGCTCTTAAACCTCACACCTCATAACCTTGCAACCTCAGCGTACTTCTCCGCCAGCATCTCTGCACATCGTTCGCCATCTATAGCAGCAGAGACGATGCCGCCAGCATAGCCTGCGCCTTCCCCACATGGATATAATCCAGGATAATTTATATGCTGCAAAGTAATGCCGTCTCGTACTATTCTTACAGGTGCAGATGTTCTTGTCTCTATAGCTATCATCATGGCTTCGTTAGTGAGAAACCCACGCGAACGCTGTCCAAACACAGCAAATCCCTGCTGCAAACGCCGTGCAATATGCTGTGGCATCCACTGATGAAGAGAAGAGGCCGTCACGCCTGGAGCATAAGACGTCTGAGGAAGCGTAGTGCTATTGGCTGAGCGCACGAAATCCGCCATTCGCTGTGCTGGAGCACGCTGTGTCTTGCCTGCCTCCATCCAGCACAGATGCTCCAGTTTCTCCTGTAGATGCATCATTCCAAGAGGATTGTCCTGGACAGATAGATTATCTGAAAGAATGGCAGGAATGTCCTCTGGACGAACCTCCACGACCATGCCGCTATTAGACCATCGTCCGCCACGCGAACTTGGAGACATGCCATTGACCACCAATTGCTGGCTGTCTGTAGCCGCAGGTATGATAAACCCGCCAGGACACATACAAAAAGAATATACCCCTCGTCCATCAACCTGACACACGAAACCATATTCTGCTGCAGGCAGGAAACGGCCGCGCCCATCTTTAGAATGATACTGAATTTGGTCAATAAGGTGGGAAGGATGTTCGAGACGTACACCTACAGCGATGCCTTTTGCCTCCATCTGAATACCTGTGGCATGGAGATAACGATAGACATCGCGTGCGCTATGGCCAGTAGCAAGAATGACAGGTCCAAGGAACTCTCTGCCACCGGCAATCACTCCACATACGCTACCATTCTGCATGACAAGATGTGTCATTTTAGTCTGGAACAGCACCTCTCCTCCTGCTGACATAATGGTATTACGCATGGCCTCGATTACACCAGGCAGTTTATCTGTGCCAATATGCGGATGAGCATCTGCAAGTATAGAAAGCGGTGCCCCATGCTGACAGAAAACACGCAGTATTCTTTCAACAGACCCGCGTTTCTTTGAGCGAGTATACAGCTTGCCGTCTGAATATGCTCCAGCGCCGCCTTCCCCGAAACAATAGTTTGACTCAGGATCGACCGTCTGCGTGCGCGAAATCTGGGCAAGGTCTCTCTTCCTGTCATGTACATTCTTGCCACGCTCTAACACAATCGGGCGGAACCCGAGTTCAACAAGGCGAAGAGCTGCAAACAGTCCGCCAGGACCTGCTCCTACTACAATAGCGGCAGGGGCAGAAGAGACGTCCGGATAGACAATTTTCTCAAACGTGACATCTGACGGTTCTTCATCAATATACAGCCTGACCGTCAGATTGACATAAACCTGCCGCTGCCGGGCATCAATGGAACGCTTGATGATAGCAACATGGCGGAGGCGAGGACGCGCAACGCCCTTTTCTCTTACCAGATAGTCCGTCAGCGCAGATTGCTGATATGCTACGTCAGGCGTCACTCTTATCTGAAACTCTTTTATCATAATGCAAAACGAATATTCCTAATGAGGGTACTGCTGCTCAAAGTCGGGATTCCGCCCCTCTCAAGACATCATTGTATGAATGAAATTCTCAGTTTTATAATACATTTCTCCCCACTTTCCTGCTCAGAAAATAAAGATATGTTATTTTTTGATGCAAAATTACAGAAATAAAAGGAAAAAACATTAGTTTTGAGAAAAATATTGTAAATTTGCAATCGAAAAAAGATATTCGCACGTGATATGCGCGTCTTACGATGAGATAGCCTCTGCCGTAATGAGGATTCGCACGAGGACACATGTCATGGGCGGGGGTCACAGTTGTTTAACACATGACAATATCCCCCCTCTCGTAATGGCGGGGTGTTGGCGTAGAACAAAATCATATTATAATCCAAAATGAAAGTACTGAAATTCGGTGGAACAAGTGTCGGTTCCGTAGAAAGCATCCTCAGCCTGAAACAGATAGTAGAGAAGGAGGCTAAGGACAACCACGTAGTAATTGTTGTAAGCGCATTAGGCGGAATAACAGACAAACTTATCAACACCTCGACATTGGCTGTAGAAGGGAAGGAAGAATGGCGTCAGGAATTTGACAGCATGGTGGAGCGTCATCATAAAATGATAGACACCATTATCACCGATAATAAAAAAAGAGAGAACTTATTTAACAGCGTAGATGCCATGTTTGAGCAGCTGCGCTCTATATATTTCGGAGTTTATCTTATTCATGATCTGTCGCCAAAGACACTCGATGCCATCGTTAGCTATGGAGAGAGGCTGTCGTCATTAATCGTAGCCACACTAATAGATGGCGCAAAATGGTTTGACGCAAGGAAATTCATAAAAACAGAGAATAAGAACTCAAAACATACGCTCGATTCAGAACTGACGTATCAGCTGGTGAAAAAAACTTTCGCTGACCTGCCACGCATTTCTCTCGTCCCTGGTTTTATTTCAAAAGACAAGAATAACGGAGAGACAACAAATCTTGGACGAGGTGGGTCTGACTACACTGCTGCTATCATTGCTGCTGCGCTTAACGCTGAGATTCTTGAAATATGGACTGACGTAGACGGATTTATGACTGCTGACCCAAAGGTCATACCTGCCGCATACACCATAAACCAGTTGTCGTTTATCGAGGCGATGGAATTATGCAATTTCGGCGCAAAAGTCATATACCCGCCGACAATATATCCTGTATGCATAAAGAACATACCTATAAGGGTGAAAAACACATTCAACCCAGAGCACCCCGGAACTCTCATCAAAGAGAAAGTTGACGATGACAACAAGCCTATCAAAGGCATTTCAAGCATAAAGGGCACTACACTCATAACTGTGACAGGCTTGTCCATGGTTGGCGTGATTGGTGTAAACAGACGAATCTTCACAGCACTCGCCGACAACGGCATCTCTGTATTCCTCGTATCACAGGCATCTTCAGAAAATTCAACATCAATAGGTGTAAAAGATGATGATGCCAAGGCTGCTATCGACGTCTTGAACAAAGAATTCCAGAAAGAAATTGCTACAGGCGCCATGTACCCAATGGCAGCTGAGTCCGGACTGGCTACAATAGCTATTGTGGGAGAAAACATGAAGCACACTCCTGGCATAGCAGGAAAGCTTTTCGGTGCGCTGGGGCGATCAGGCATTTCTATCATAGCATGCGCGCAAGGTGCATCAGAGACAAACATCTCGTTCGTGGTGCAGGAAAAATATCTGAGAAAATCACTTAACGTAATTCACGACTCCTTCTTCCTCTCCGAATACAAGGTGCTGAATATCTTTATCTGTGGTGTCGGCACCGTAGGCGGAAAACTCATAGAACAGATAAGAGACCAGCAGGAGATACTTAAAAGCGAGAACCGTCTCAACCTGAATGTTGTAGGAATAGCATCATCAAAGAAGGCTATTTTCTCAAGAGAGGGCATAGACCTTCATGACTATAAGAAACTGCTTGAAGAATCAGAGGAAAGCAACGCAGAGAAAATGCTCGACGGCATCCTCAAAATGAATATCTTCAATAGCGTCTTCGTCGACTGTACCGCCTCTGCTGACGTAGCGAAACTATACCAGCCGCTACTTGAGCATAACGTATCAGTAGTGGCATGCAATAAAATTGCAGCATCATCAGAATATGCTGACTACCAAAAACTTAAGAAGACGGCACTGAAGCATGGAGTGAAGTTCAGATTCGAAACGAACGTCGGAGCCGGGCTGCCTATTATAGGAACAATTAACGACCTTATTCATTCCGGAGACAACATTCTGAAAATCGAGGCGGTTTTGTCAGGCACGCTTAATTTCATCTTCAACGAAATAGCGGAAGACGTACCATTCTCTGAAGCCGTAAGACGAGCTAAAGAGCAAGGATACTCCGAGCCTGACCCCAGAATTGACCTGTCCGGCATGGATGTAGTAAGAAAACTCGTTATCCTTGCACGCGAGGCTGGATACCAGGTTGAGCAGAATGATGTGGAAAAGCATCTGTTTGTACCAGATGAATACTTCGAGGGCTCTGTAGAGGATTTCTGGCGCAAGCTGCCACAACTGGACGCTGACTTCGAGGCACGCAGGAAAGTGCTTGAGAGCGAGAACAAGAAATGGAGATTTGTAGCGAAACTGGAAAATGGCAGGACGTCTGTATCTTTGCAGACCGTAGATATGCGACACCCTTTCTATGACCTTGAAGGTTCAAACAATATCGTACTCCTGAATACTGAAAGATACATGGAATATCCTATGCTTATACAGGGATACGGCGCAGGAGCATCTGTTACAGCCGCTGGAGTTTTCGCAAACATCATATCTATAGCTAACATTTAGCTAAAGACCAGCTACATTCAATCCTACACACAGAGAACACACACATGAAACATATTATTCTCTTAGGCGACGGCATGGCCGACTGGCATAATGAGGAGCTCCACGGAAAGACACTGCTGCAATATGCTGACACACCGTATATGGATCTGCTGGCTAAGCACGGACGGACGGGCATGCTGAAGACTATCCAGAACGGATTCCATCCTGGCTCGGAGGTTGCTAATTCTGCTATTCTCGGATATGACCAGACGGAAGTCTACGAAGGACGTGGTCCGCTGGAAGCAGCATCCATCGGGGTTGACCTGCAGGACGACGACATGGCTATAAGATGCAATCTTATCTGCATCGAGGACAATAAAATAAAGAACCACTCTTGCGGACATCTGGACACAAAAGAGGCTGACACGCTGATAAAATGTCTGCAGGAAAGGCTCTCCGCCGACAAGGAAATAACCGAAAGATTCGGAGCAGGGCGGTTCTCATTCTACACTGGCATACAATACAGGCATCTGCTGGTTATAAAAGGTGGCAGCAAACACATTAAATGCACTCCGCCGCATGACGTGCCAGGACAAGAGTGGATGCCGCTCATGGTGAAGGCAGATGTCAGAAACCACGCCTCAAGAAATACGCAGCTCACGTGTCAAGAAACTGCCGACCTGCTAAACATGCTTATAATAAAGTCACAGGAGATTCTCAGCGAGCATCCTGTAAACATAAAGCGGAAAAATAACGGGCAAGACCCAGCAAATAGCATTTGGCCATGGGCTGGAGGATACAGGCCATACATGAAGACTCTTACTGAAATATTTCCCGAAATAAAAAGAGGTGCTGTCATTACTGCAGTCGATTTGATTCGCGGAATAGGAACGTATGCCGGATTGAAATGCATAGACGTAGAGGGTGTCACAGGATTATATAACACAAACTATGAAGGCAAGGCGCAGGCGGCAATACAGGCTCTGAAAAATGGCGACGATTTTGTCTATCTGCATGTGGAAGCGTGCGACGAAGCAGGGCATGAGGGCGATATGTCGCTAAAAATAAAAACAATAGAAGACTTTGACGAGAAAATAGTCAAGCCTATATACGAGGCGTTAAAGGATTCCGAGGAACCCGTTGCCATTGCTGTATTGCCTGACCACCCTACCCCGGTGAGGCATAGGACTCACACCAATGAACCTGTGCCATTCCTCATTTACGCTCCAGGACTATCAGCCGACGATATCGGGACATACGACGAAGATTCGTGCAGACACGGATATTACGGTCTCTTAGAAAAAGATGAGTTCATCAGGGCGTTCATGAATGTAAAATAGGATACGGCTCGTCAAGCACCTCTATTCATGAACTGTAATATTCATCTGTATTCATGAACAGAAATATTCGTCTGTTTCCTGCAGAATCAAATTGTTGCATATAATCCATAGAAAACTTTAATATAAACAACACAATCATAAGCAAAACAATGAAATACTACTCAACAAATAGGAAATCACCAGAAGCAACTCTCGAAAAGGCAGTTGTGAAAGGACTTGCAGAAGACAAGGGGCTTTACATGCCAGAAAGAATCAAGCCTCTCTCAAAGAATTTCTACAACAATATAGAAAAGCTAACATTTCAGGAGATTGCATATAATGTTGCAGACTGCTTCTTTGGGGAGGATGTCGACGCAGAGTCATTAAAGAGAATTGTATATGACACTCTGCAGTTCGACTGCCCAGTAGTAAAGGTAACAGAAAACATATATACTTTAGAGCTGTTCCACGGCCCGACACTTGCATTCAAGGATGTCGGCGCACGCTTTATGGCTCGCCTGCTGCAATATTTCCTCAATAAGGGCGGAGAATACGCAGCAAGCAGCAATAGCACAAAGAACAGAAACGTCAATGTATTAGTAGCAACATCTGGCGATACAGGTTCTGCCGTGGCAAACGGATTTCTCGGAGTCGACGGAATACATGTCTACGTGCTTTATCCAAAAGGAAAAGTTTCACCTATACAGGAATGCCAGTTCACAACACTCGGCAGAAACATTACGGCAATCGAGGTGGACGGTGTGTTTGACGACTGCCAGGCATTGGTCAAGAATGCATTCATGGACGAGGAACTAAATGCACACATGAAACTGACGTCAGCAAACTCCATCAACGTGGCAAGATTCCTGCCACAGGCGTTCTATTACTTTAACGCCTATGCAAGAATGAAGGAACTGGGTCTTGAGGAAAATCTTGTCATGTGTGTGCCTTCTGGCAACTTCGGAAATATCTGCTCTGCCCTATTCGGAAAAAGAATGGGACTGCCAGTTAAACGCTTTGTTGCGGCAAATAATGCTAACGATGTATTCTTCAAGTATTTGCAAAACGGAGTCTACGAGCCTATGGCTTCTGTCCAGACAATAGCAAACGCCATGGATGTAGGCGACCCGTCAAACTTCGCCCGAATATACGACCTTTACAACGGTTCGCATGCAGAAATCAGCAAGGACATTAGCGGTGCGACATATTCTGACGCAGAAATAGCAGAGACAATGAAAGCCTGCTACCAGCAAACGGGATACGTGCTTGACCCTCACGGCGCATGCGGATTCCAAGCTCTGACCGATACACTGCAAGACGGGGAGATTGGTGTGTTCTGCGAAACTGCACACCCAGCGAAATTCAAGGACACCGTAGACAGTATTCTGAATACCAACATCAACATACCAGAGCGCCTTCAGGCCTTCATGAAAGGAGAAAAGAGAAGCATACCTATGAGCAAGAATTTTGCTGACTTTAAGGCGTTTCTTATGAATGAGTAATAAAAATTATAGGCATGAAAAAGTATTTACTATTGGCAATGCTCCTCATTCCAGCGCTTTCCTGGGCACAATCAGAATGGGAGATTCCCGATTTCGAGAAGAAGCAGAGCGTTGAGGATACAAAGGGTGAGTCAACGAGAAAAGCAAAGAAAGCCATCCTGCCACGATACAATGTCGGGGCTGTACCTGAGATAAACGGCAAAGTAGAATGGGAGGAGACTTTCAGCGTACCAAACACAGACGCTGAAACCCTATACAACAGAACATTAGAAGCAATATCTCTTCTCATAAAGGGGAAGCAGCAGACGGAGAGGAGCCGCATTTCTGCCGTCAACAGGCAAGAAAAGATTATTGCCGCGAACATGGAGGAGGAGATGGTTTTCGCCACTTCCTCTTTTGCAAAAGATTTTACACATTTCAGATACAGCATCATTGCAGAATGCAAAGACAATGCAGTGAATGTGAAGCTGTGCCGCATGACATACAAATACGATGTCGGACGCCCTGAAGAGGAGAGCTACACAGCAGAGGAGCTCATTACCGACAAGCAGGCAATAAACAAGAAAGGAACAAAGATGTTTCGGTTGAATGGCAAGTTCCGCATGAAAACGATTGACCGCAAGGACGAGCTGTTCTCGTTTTTCAAGAGCAGAATAACATCTCCTGCAGAATAATCATGTTTTATTCAGGCATTACAAAAATACGCAAGAATCTATAAAACAGCACTACTATGGAACATAAAGAAATAAAGGACGAGAATCCAAGAAACCGTATCTTTATAATACGGCAGATTCTGAACATCATATTCATTATTGGCGCTATTGCTGGAGCTATATTCTACTGGACAGAACCTGAACCGACGCTCGGCATACTAATCATTATGACTGCAATGTTCTTTAAGATGGCAGAATGCGTACTTCGCTACAAGCGATAAAGAGAAACATTGTAATTAAAAAGCAGGGGAAAAATATCAATAAATGCTGAAAAGAATAATAACACTCTGTGTTGCCATGCTGACCACTACAGCATTGATGGCTCAGTTTGAACAGCTGTCTTCCGAAGACGGAAGCATGAACATCATGCCTGACGGAAGGAATGCAGCAACACGTGACACCACAAAGAACAAAGAAATCCCTCGTGGATTAAATGTATGGACTGTCGACCGTATATCAGGCGACTGCATACCTGCCATACCTGATACGATGTCATACATGCAGATGAACCGCGTATTCTCTTCCGGACTATATGGACAATACAACACCATTGGCAACAACGGCTCTCCAAGGCTGAACAGAATATTCATCGACCGTGAAGAGGGAGACGAGTTCATCTTCACCAATGGATATTCGCAGGTCATGACACCTCCAAACAAATTCCATTTTACTAACACCTACTCGCCTATCACCAACCTGACATACAACTCCTGCGGAAACAAAACCAACGGTGAAGACCATCTGAAAGCCACCTTTGCAGTAAATGCGTCAAAGAAGCTCGGGTTCGGCTTTCAGTTCAACTATCTGTATGCACGTGGATACTACGCCAATCAGAATATCGCCCATTTCAATTACAACATGTGGGGAAGCTACCATGGCGACAGATACCAGGCACACCTGCTTTTCAGCACATTCCATCAGAAGCAGTCTGAAAACGGCGGCATTACCAACGATGAGTATATAACACATCCAGAATCGTTTTCTGACAACTACACATCAAACGAAATCCCTACCGTCCTGGAGTCAAACTGGAACAAGAACGACAACCAGCACATATTCTTCACACAGCGCTACAGCATAGGATTCAACAGAAAGGTTCCTATGACGGAGCAAGAGATAAAAGCAAAAAAGTTTGCCATGGAGTCTCAAAAAGAAAAAGAGGAGAAGGAGAAAAGAGACAAGGCCATAAAGGACGGCACATATAATCCTGACGAAGAGAACGAAGGCAACAACATTACAGCAGGCAGACCAAAAAATGCAAAGATTGCAGGAATAGAGCCTGCGGCAGACAAACCGTCAGCTGACAGCACACGCATATCAATGACAGCCGAGCAGGCTAAGGACAGCCTGAAAGCGGAGAAGGCGAAAACAGAGGACGACCTATTCATGAAGGACGAATACGTACCTGTAACAAGTTTCTTCCATACACTCGAGCTCAACCACTATAGAAGAGCGTACCTCGCATACGACTCGCCAGCAGGACTGTATCTCAACGACTACTACGCACTGTCTACTGACTCCATATCTGATAAAACGAGATACACCTTTATGCGAAACAATATCGGAGTGTCGCTCCTTGAAGGATTTAACAAATGGGCTAAGGCAGGCATAAAACTTTTTGCCGCACACGAGCTGAAACACTACGCCCTGCCGCTTGTCAATGACAAGTTTGAAACATGGAACGAAAACAGCATCATCGTGGGAGGAGAACTGTCGAAACGACAGGGAAAAGCGCTGCACTTCAATGCCCTTGGCGAGATATACGTTGCTGGGGCGAATTCTGGGCAGATACGCATAAACGGAGGCGCCGACCTCAATCTGCCTCTCTTTGGCGATACGGTAACGTTAGATGCTAAGGCACACTTCCATCTCCTCAACCCCTACACCTTCTACAGACAGTTCCAGTCACGACATTTCCAGTGGAACATACAGGACAATTTCCACAAGGAGACACGCCTGCACATTGAAGGAAACCTGAATATCCCAAAGACAGGAAGCAGACTAAGAATCGCTGTAGACAATATCACCAACTATACGTATCTCGCAACAACATACAACATTGACGAGGAGTATAACAGAAGCGCCACAGACATTACACCGCTACAGGCTTCTGACGTGCAGGTCATAACAGCCCAGCTATATCAGAATCTCAAGTTCGGAATACTCCATTGGGACAATATCCTGACATACCAGAAGACAACAGACAAGAAAGCACTGCCGCTGCCCGACTTTAATATCTACTCTAATCTCTACCTGCGATTCAGGATTGCACGCGTATTGAACACCGACTTAGGTGCCGACGTAAGATATTTCACCGAATACGACGCTCCGGAATACAGCCCGCAGATGCAGTCTTATGTAATCCAGGAGAACGATGCCGTCAGAACAAGGGTAGGAAACTACCCTATCTGCAACGTATACGCCAATTTCCAGCTGAAGACATGCCGCTTCTACATAATGATGAGCCACGTCAACTGCAGCGGGAAGGGCAACTATTTCCTTACTCCGCACCACCCGATCAACGGACGCGTCCTGCGCATCGGACTCAACTGGAATTTCTATAATTAAAAAAAACACCATAGAAGAATGGAGCATGCGGGTACGCTCGAAACACATCCTCCATTCCTCGCCTACCACTACTCTCTATCCTATTCTGTATGGTAAATCTCGAAATCATGCAATTCGTCGAGCAGAATATCCTGCCACGATATAACGCATTCGACAAGGCACACTCTCTGCGGCACGCCAACAGCGTCATAGCCAGCTCACTGAAGCTGGCAGCAAGAATTGGTGCCGACGAGAATATGGCATACGTAATAGCCGCCTACCACGACCTGGGGCTCGAAGGGCCGCGCGCCATACACCATATTACAAGCGGCAGAATACTGCAGGCTGACAGCCGACTGAAGAAATGGTTTTCAAAAGAACAGATAAATATCATGCGTGAAGCGGTGGAAGACCATCGTGCCTCTGCATCAAAAGCACCACGCTCCGTTTACGGCAGGATAGTGGCTGAGGCTGACAGAGAACTGGCACCCGACACCGTAATGCGCAGAACAATAGAATACGGCATCGACCATTACCCCCATCTCACCAAGGAGGAGCATTACGCAAGGTTCACACAGCACCTCGAGGAAAAATATTCCACCCGCGGATACATACGCCTATGGATATCAGGCTCTGAAAACGAGCAGCACCTCAGAACCATACGCAGCATTATATCGTCAGCAGAAGAGCTGAGGACATGCTTCGAAAGGATATGGAACGATATACATGATTCCGAAAATCCGTAAGACAGCCAGCCCGCCATATGCCGTATTGTTAATACATCTTAAATTACCGCATTTTCGCATACCAACATTCTTCTATCTCAAAAAATCTTACTACCTTTGCACCCGCAAAGAAGAAACCGCAGGGTGACACCTGTCCAAGACACGGTGCGTTGGATGAGCGGTTTAGTCTCTGGTCTGCAAAACCAGCTAGGGCGGTTCGACTCCGCCACGCACCTCACACAGAAAGACATAGGGCACACCCTATGTCTTTTTTTTATACATACACGTACGCTATGAGCGCAGAGCCATCACCACGCTACGAGCGCAGAGCCATCACCACGCTACGAGCGCAGGCAGCCCCTGACATATATTACCTAAAACGGGCGGAGCGAGCGAAAGCCCCGTAAGCAAGAGATGAAGGCATCTGTTTTCTCTCACACACACGTGAATCTTCACAGACTATATTCCACCGTAAAAGCACATAGTGTTCCTGCCCCTCCCCCTGCATGATGTGCGGAAATGGAGAGTGGATGCAGGGGAAACCTGCATAAACAGTCGTTACAGGAATGAGCATATAACACATTAGCGGCACATAATCTGTATTTGGAATACAAATATGGGCAGTATGCAACACACAGGATGCTGCAGGCAGCAACATCATTCGCAGCACCCTTTTCATGGCTTTTACGTCTACAGCCCCCCCTGTTGTCAACGTATTCAGGCACGACGAGTAACACACGACTCCGAAGTCCGTCAATATTTTCATGATTCAATAAAGGGGGAGCCTGCAGAGGGGATTCTCAAGGTAAAATATTTGTAAATATTTCTTATAAATAAGCGAAAACCACATATTGCTACTAATTCATATGCAGAGAACCTGTAATTGGCAATGGAAGTAAGATGAGCCATACGCCACACACTCTCTACTGATAACAAAAATACTTCGGCTGAGTTCTGATTTATCTACGAATCGAATTTACACCCCCTACAAACAAAAAAGCCAGACAATTTCTTGTCTGGCATAGTACACTCTTAGGGGCTCGAACCCTAGACCCACTGATTAAGAGTCAGTTGCTCTACCAACTGAGCTAAGAGTGCGTATGATGAAAGCTAAAACTCTCATCATAAGAAAGAGTACACTCTTAGGGGCTCGAACCCTAGACCCACTGATTAAGAGTCAGTTGCTCTACCAACTGAGCTAAGAGTGCATCAATGCTTTTCTGAAAGCGAGTGCAAAGGTATTACTTTTTTCCCAAATACGAAAACTTTTCGCAGACTTTTTATTATCGAGTGTTAAATATACCATAAATAATTGATGCAGGTCAACTCTAAATCATTTAACTATTACCCTTTTTTTCTTCATCATTATCTATCAAACCGACATGAGTTTTCATTGAAAATTTTCGATTCCTATCCTCTGATTATCGCATAACTGCATGTTCTGATCCCTCTATTTGCCGTTTCCAAAATAGAAGTCATCAAATAACGAGGTGAAAAGCTCCAAATCACGACGTCATTTAGTCTACATCAAATTTACATTCGCTACTAATCACGTCGCCATTAGTAGCCTTTTACCTCGGTAATCAATACCTCCGGCTAAGCCAGAGCTAGTAGTTGTGCCCATTATTTGCCATAACATACTGAGCACCAATTATTTAAACAAAACTTAATTTCCTTGCGATATTTCCCGCATCAGCCGTCTCCGATTTCCTACAGGCGATTCTACAGCGTTAAAAAACGTAAAGTTTTCTTATTCTGCTACCACGATAATACAATTTCATTGTCCTAAATTGTCAGCATTGTCTTTCTTTCTCTCGGACAACAGGGGACAATAGCAGACAATTAAGTCATTGTCCTAAGTTGTCAGCATTGTCTTTATTTTCTATAGACAACAAGGGACAATTTCTTCTAGATACAAGATTGTCTGAAATTGTCCGTGTTGTCTTCTTATATATTTAAGAAAAATATGACAACAGGAGACAACTTTCTTTCATTAATATTAATTGAATTTGTGGTATGATTATCCTTATGCAGATCCGTTTCCTTCCGAACCGCTTTATGTTTTCTGTTTTCGTCATTCATTAATGCTTTCGTCAACAGAAGAATCCGGATGAATCTGAGATATCCTTGGTCGGAACAGACGTTATCTTAAATGTCAGACCTTTTTCAAACGAGCAAATTTCAAAAGCAACTGCTTTCTGCCAACATTGGCAAACTCAACTTGCGCCTTTACATTCTCACCAGTACCCTCTATACTCAATATCTGTCCTATGCCAAAACGCTCATGCTCTACCCTATCACCTACATTGAATGACAAAGCACTGCCACTTGCTGACGGTAATGATGATGGCTTTCCCGACGGAATGCGTGTCAATCGGCGCATAGCAGACGATGAATTATTATATTGTGTGCCGTATGAAGGTTTAGAAGCGAATATGGATGAGTCTGTCGTTCTCTCTACTCTGGATTTTTCCTGTGCTCGATAAAACCTATTCTCTAATCCGTAATCAACACCCTGTGCTTTACGCTCTGAAGCAAACGGCAAAGAATCTCCGCTGCGTGACACATGCAGAAGAGAATGGTCAATCTCTGAGATGAAGCGGGAAGGCATAAACGTTTCCTGCTTGCCAAAACGATATCGGTTTTTAGCAGATGTAAGCGTGCAGTATTTGCCGGCACGTGTTATGGCAACATATAACAGACGGCGTTCTTCCTCTATCGCTTTTTTTGTATCCATAGACATTGAAGACGGGAAGATTCCCTCATCCATACCAACAACATAAACTGCAGGAAATTCAAGACCCTTAGACGAATGTACCGTCATAAGCATAATACGCTCATCTGTTTCCTCTACGCTATCAATATCTGACATAAGAGAAATCTGCTGGAGGAAATCTGTCAGATATACCTCGTTGCCGTTTCCCTCCTCTCGCTGCATATCAACAAACTCACGCATACTGTTAACAAGTTCCTGTATATTCTCCTGACGTGCAATGTCATCAGGATCGTTATGCTGGAAAATCTCAGCCGAGATGCCTGTCTCCTGAATTATGCGCTGACCTAACGTAAGAACATCTTCACATGAGGCACGTTCTGCAAAATCAGTTATCAATCCGGCAAACTTTGTCAGTTTCGCAGCAGTAGCCTTACTAACCTCAAGACCAGTAACGACTGGCTGAGACACAACCTGCCAGGGCGAGACACCGAGACATATAGAATGCTCCATGACCTTGCTGACTGTTGTTGCGCCAATACCACGAACAGGGTAGTTAATTATGCGTCGTAGCGCCTCTTCATCATGCTGATTGACAACAAGTCGCAGGTATGCCACAACATCCTTTATTTCTTTGCGCTGATAAAACGATAGTCCGCCAACAATACGGTATGGCATCATATCCTTACGTAACTGTTCCTCAAGACTACGGCTTTGAGAGTTTGTACGGTATAATATAGCGAAATCACTGTAGCGCATTTCGCCATTGCGCACCATTCTGCGTATGTCATTTGATACAATTATAGCCTCCTCACGGTCGCTATAACAATACTTCATATTCAGCCTGTCTCCCTGTTCATTGTCCGAAAAAACAGTCTTGCGTATCTGGGCAGAGTTATAAAGAATGAGACTATTGGCAGCATTGACTATATTCTGCGTAGAACGATAATTCTGCTCCAGCTTAAACAGTCGCACCGGAGTGTCGATATATCCACCTTCTGGCATCTTCATCTTAGAGAAAACACGCTGGAATGAAAGAATGTTATCTATGTCTGCGCCACGGAAACCATATATGGACTGTGCGTCATCGCCTACAACACATATCTTGTTATGACTCCCGACTATCATATTCACAATTTTCTGCTGTACGGCATTAGTGTCCTGATACTCATCGACAAGCACGAACTTAAACCGTTCACCATATTTCCGCTGCAACTCAACATTATTATACAACAGAATATACGTATAGAGAAGGATATCATCAAAGTCCATTGCGTTAGCCTGATGAAGACGGGCCTGATAACGAGCATATATCTCAGGCATCTTCTCCATGCCAGAAGCAGAGTCATACGAACGATAAGCCTCTGACCGCTCGTAGTCGGCAGGTTTCTCTATCCTGTTCTTTGCCAAAGATATACGTTTGTGCACTTCCGCAGATTTATAAGACTTATCATCAAGTTCCATCTCCTTCACAATAGTCTTTAGCAGAGAGCGCGAGTCTGACTCGTCGTATATCGTAAACTGCGGAGTATAGCCTATGCTTGCCGCCTCTATACGTAATATGCGGGAAAAGACAGAATGGAACGTACCCATATTAAGCATACGCGCTTTCTCCTCGCCCACAAGCGCAGCAATACGTTCCTTCATCTCATTTGCCGCCTTATTAGTAAATGTGAGCGCAAGAATATTCCACGGCATATAGCCATTGCACAAGAGATATGCAATCTTATATGTAAGCACACGAGTCTTGCCCGACCCGGCACCAGCAATAACAAGCGACGGCCCGTCAATATATTTTACGGCATCAAGCTGAGCCTGATTGAGTTCTCTTGAGAAAGTATCGTGCATATCAGTATTCTATTCTGCTTTTTTTAGAAAATCATTTTTTATATATACCGCCAGAAACGGTATTAGGATTCACATCCTCGCCTTCTCTCGGAAATGAAGGGATGAACCGCATCTCGTGCTGTATACGGTTCTGCCGCTGCCTTATATACTTGCTTGGCTTAAGCGAGGAGAAACGCAAGGGATTTGGGAGCGTGGCAGCAATAAGCGCACAGTCGGCTCTAGTAAGCTCTGAGGCTGGGATATTATCAAAATGATGCTTAGCTACTGCCGACACCCCATATATGCCGGGACCCATCTCGATGGAATTAAGATAGACCTCCATTATTCGTTGCTTTGACCATAGCATCTCTATAAGAAACGTGAAATACATTTCCAGCCCCTTTCTTACCCAACTGCGGCCTGGCCAAAGGAATACATTCTTAGCGGTCTGCTGCGAAATGGTTGACGCGCCATGCTGGGTCCCGCCCTTGCGATTGTGCTTGACTGCTTTCTGTATGGCATCAAAATCAAAGCCATGATGCAGAAGAAAACGCTGGTCCTCACTCGCCATGACTGCAACAGGCATATGCTTAGACATTTTCTCAATAGGAATCCATTGATGATACAAGGCAAAATCTTCCTTGTTTCTTATCTGCTCTACAGAACGGATAATCATCAATGGCGTGACATATACAGGCAAATACTTGTATATCAGCACCGCTATTAACGTAGATGCAAAGAAGAGAGCCAATATCCATCGTATGACTCTCTTCAACATTCCTAATGTAAAGAAATTAAGAATATTCATTATCTGTATTCTGTATAAAGAATAATGCGAAATTGCATATCACCAGCCAGTAAGGACAGAGAGGGTATGCCCTGTCCGAACTGACCAGATGAATAGATGTATTTATTTCAGTGTGCCAGCCTCTGCTGCCTTAATCATGCTCTCAGAAGCATAGAGATAAACCTCTACACGACGGCTTGCCTCACGATTCTCTGAACCGTCAGCATTGTATACGAGATACTGAGCATCCTCACCAAAGCCTTGGATATACTTAATCTGAGCGTTTGATACTGCGCAGCTGTTCTTGAGATAGTTTGCCACGGCATTAGCACGCTGCTGTGAAAGGTTGAGATTGAGCTGGTCTGAACCGTCAGAAGATGCAAAACCGTATACAGAGCAGTCACAGTCTGTGTAAACGTTAAGAACATTCTGGGCGAACTGCTTCAGAGAGTTCTGAGCTGTAGCCTGAAGAGCAGACTTGCCTGTCTGGAAGAGAATGCCGTTGTCGAAAGAAACCTTAATAGCGTCAAGTCCGTTAGCATCCTTTACAGTCTCTACTGTCGCATTGCTTACCTGCTGCGCAGCTGCCTTAGCCTTATCCATCTTCTTGCCGATAAGCAAACCAGCACCTGTGCCTACTGCTGCTCCTACACCAGCACCGATAAGTGTGCCTGCTGTATTCTTGCCAATAAGGCGACCTACAAGCGCACCAACTGCAGCACCGCTGCCGCCACCGATTAATGCACCATTCTTTGTTGCTGTACCACAACTTGGCAGAAGCATAAGAACAGAAAGTGCCGCTGCCATAAATTTCATCTTTGTCATAATTGGATATGAATTTAAGTTAATAAATAATTGAATAAATTCTTTGCCTTATCTCTTTAAGTATATATGAATCAATATCTTCTGAGCATTAAAACTCCGCAACCGTAATGCCTGTTCCGCCAAAGCGTATATCTTCATCATGATACCTTATAACATTTGGCACAGTGCCAAGATACTGCCGAATCAGCTGACGTAAGATGCCATTACCTTTTCCGTGGAGAATACGCACTTGCTGCACACCTACCAGTATGGCGTCATCTATATAATACTGCACAGCATTAAGTGCTTCATCGCCACGCATGCCGCGAACATCAAGATCATGCTTGAAATTCTTCTGATGGCTATCCATCGTTTCACGTGTCATACGGGAAACCTTGCCTTGATCAGCAAGCAATGCCGCTGCTATATTTGACAGACCGCCTCGGAGTGCGTTCTGATTTGCTACGGAAGTATTCGGTTGAACAGCTGCCGTAGCCTCCTTCCGTGCGTGCTCTAACCGTTCTGACTTCAATTTGGAACGCATGCCGCCACTGAATATAACTGTCGCAATTTTGCCGTTAATAGCCTCTACTGTGCCTACACTCTGCGTACCCTTTATCCTTACGGTATCACCAAGAGCAACGGGACGCGCCTTGTCAACACGCTGCGCTGCCTCACGCAGGATAGCGGCAGCTTTCTGCTCTGCCTCCGACACTTTCCCCGACGCCTTATTCCTGCGACGCTCCTCCCTGCGCTGCTGACGCTGCTGTATCTGCTCTATCTTACGCTGTATAGCCTCGTCCTTCTGCTTGACATCTATTTCATTGACATCCTGTTCAAATGCACGCAATTCCTCACGAATACGCTTCGTCTCTTCCTTCTCTGCCTGAGATTCACGTATTTCCTTTATAGCATGCTCAATGCGTCTGTTACTCTCTGCGAGCAGCTCCTGCGCCTCTGTTTTAGCACGGGCAAGAATGCTCTTGCGTTCTGATTCCAGACGCTCCACCTCTGCCTGATACTGCAGGATTGTCTTCTCCATATCCTTCTCACGCTGATGGATATTCTGACGCTTCACCTCCCAGTATCGTTTGTCACGGACAATGTCCTGAAGATACTTGTCGCTCTGTATATAATCCTGTCCTACTATGTCTGTGGCTGCCTGTATGACTGTTTCCGGCAAGCCTATCTTGCGAGCAATTTCTATTGCGAAGGAAGAGCCGGGGCGCCCTATCGCAAGCTGGAAGAGCGGGCGCATCTCATGTCTGTCATATAGCATCGCACCATTGGCAACACCGTTATGGTCATCAGCAAACTCCTTCAGATTCTGATAGTGCGTAGTGACAATGCCCCATACATTTTTCCTGCACAGATGCTCCAGGACACTCTCCGCTATGGCTCCGCCAATCTGAGGCTCCGTTCCTGTTCCGAATTCGTCAATCAATATCAGCGTGCGCTCATCTGCATTACGCAGCATATGCTTCATATTTAGCAAATGGCTGGAATACGTTGAAAGGTCGTCTGAGATGCTCTGCTCATCACCGATATCTATCATTATGCTGCTGAATACTCCTACCTGCGACCTGTCGGCTACAGGTATTGACAAGCCACATTGCAGCATATACTGCAACAGACCTACCGTTTTCAAGCAGACAGACTTTCCACCGGCATTCGGACCTGAAATAATCAGCATGCGCTTCTCTGGCGTAAGAACGATGTCAAGCGGCACTATCTTCTTCACTGGCGATGTGTCTTCCGGCACACGCTCCGTCGCATATCTATCTAATGACAGCTGCAATAGCGGGTGACGGGCATGAATCCAGTCGACAACGGGCTCACTGCTAATTTCTGGCTCATAACAGTTTAGCAGTTCAGCCAGCAACGATTTCGAACGTATGAAGTCGATGTTAGCCAAAAGATGATACGACTCACTTATTTCACGGATATAAGGACGTATCAGGGATGCCACATCTTTTAATATGCGTATTATCTCACGCCGTTCCTCGTTCTCCAGTTCCCGTATTCTGTTGTTCGTCTCCACCACCTCTGCAGGCTCGATATATACTGTCTTGCCTGATGCCGATTCGTCATGAACAATGCCGCGTATCCTGCGCTTCATAGAAGGAACGACAGGAATGACGAGACGTCCGTCACGCAATGTCGGTGAGACATCCTTATCCACAAGCCCTTCATGCTTCACTGTATTGAGAATAGCATTGAGAGTACGGGAAATGCTGCCCTGCGTCTTCTGCAGCTCATAGCGTATCCGCGCAAGCTCTATTGATGCTGTATCCTTTATATGTCCGTATTTGTCAAGCATCTGCTCTATGCGCCCTATAATATTAGGGAATATGCACACACCATCTGTCAGCCTCTGCAGAGCGGGATACCTATATGTGAAATTGCCGTCTGCAGCTTCCTCGCTGTCACGTGACAGGAAAACAATTATTCTATGAATCGTACTTAATGAGCGTTGCAGGTTCCACAATTCCTCCTCCTCCAGATATATCCCTTCAAGACGGAGATGCGCAATCTGCTCACGCATATCATAGAAATTATCTAAAGGAAAATCCTCCGACTCCTCCATTAGTCTGCGAAACTCACGTATCTGGCAGAGCCACTGGCTTATCTCAGAAGCGTCAGTTGAGAATGTCATATCCTCAACCTTCTTCCTGCCTAAGCCACATAAGCAATATCTGTCAAGCATACGCCTGACATCATCAAAACCTATCTTTTTCTCGAAATTGCTCGGATATATCATCTTACTGTATGAAAGCAATTACAGGAATCTGGCGCAGGACATGGCACATCCTCCCCATCCTTTCTGTCTTGTCTTGATTACTTTATATAATTAACTATCTGCTTATGGAAGTTATAACTAATCCCTTAAATCAATAATCTCTGCCGAAGGGTATTGCTTAGGGTTGAACACGAACCTGCTGTCTGGCTGACTCTTTGCGATAAAGCCAGATATATTTATGGTAATCCATCTGCCGTTCTGATTCATACGCACCTGTGTCGGCACGTACTTGGCATTAACCACGACATACATCTCCTTTACATTCGTAGGCTTCTGTGCAACCATACGCACCTGATAAGCCTGCCCTTTCTTAGTATAAGAGAGGCTGTAGCCTTTCTTATATAACGTAATGAACGAATAAGGATTAATGGCTGCACGTTGCTGCGCTGTAGGCGTTGTAACATTCACCTCTTCGTTAGCCTTAATGTAGGTCCACAGGGTCTTTCCGTTATACCACATGACGGTTTCCTTCGCGTCAATATGAAACTTCTGTCCCTTGATTGATATGCTGCCTGTCTGCCTGCCTGCCCCATTGCCTGTCAGCACAAACGAGGCCTGTGCTCCGCTTTTACGTGAGACGACAGATGCAGCTTTATCAAGTATTCTGCGAGCTTCTGACGCATTGTCTGCATGCATGATGCCGAAAGACGACAATGTTGCTATAAGGAATAATACTACTCTTTTCATCTTCATGTCTTTTTGTGTATGTGTGAATAAAATAATAAAGCTTGTGTGCTCTGCTTCGTTCCTTGCCATAACAGGTGGCAGAAGAGGAAGGCCTTCATCCATCTGCCCTGTCACGTCCCTGTTGCCATCACGGCATTACGGGGATAAAGCCTGCTACTGCCTTAGCCTGTTGATAATCTCGTTCAGCGAGCTTTCGTCATTTATCAAGACTTCTCTTGGCTTAGAGCCCTGCGCCGCACCTACAATGCCCACACGCTCTATCTGGTCCATAAGTCTGCCAGCTCTGTTATATCCTATAGAGAACTTACGCTGTATGGCTGATGTAGAGCCCTGGTTTGATAGCACGATGAAGCGTGACGCCTCCTCAAACAGAGGGTCAAGATCCGCAATGCTGGAATCGCCGATTCCTCCGCCAGCGCCATCACCGTCGCTTACTGGCTCAGGCAGTTCTAACGGATGAAGCGGTCCAGGCTGCTCTGCTATGTACTTTGTAATATTCTCCACCTCTGGTGTATCTACAAATGCACATTGCACACGCACAGGTTCATTGCCATTAAGGAAGAGCATATCGCCTCTGCCGACAAGCTGGTTGGCGCCAGGGCGGTCAAGTATTGTCCTTGAGTCAATCATAGCGCCCACACGGAACGCAATACGTCCTGGGAAGTTGGCCTTGATATTACCTGTGATGATGGTTGTCGTCGGACGCTGTGTGGCAATAATCATGTGTATGCCAACTGCTCGAGCCAGCTGTGCTATACGCGCTATAGGCAGTTCCACCTCCTTGCCGGCTGTCATGATAAGGTCGCCAAACTCATCTATTACCACCACGACATACGGCATATATTCGTGGCCGCGTTCCGGATTCAACTGATGGCTGAGGAATTTCTGGTTGTACTCCTTAATATTTCTTGCGCCAGCTATCTTCAACAGGTCATAACGATGGTCCATCAATGCGCAGAGTGATTTCAGCGTACGCACCACTTTCGTAACATCAGTTATGATTGGATCCTCGTCTTCGTCAACTGTTGCCATGAAATGCTCCGCTATAGGGGCATAAACCGAGAACTCCACCTTCTTCGGGTCGACCAAGACAATCTTCAGTTCGTTAGGATGCTTCTTATAGAGGAGCGATGTGATAATAGCGTTCAATCCGACAGACTTTCCTTGGCCAGTCGCACCAGCCACGAGCAGATGCGGTTGCTTTGCCAAGTCTACCATAAACACCTCGTTGGTGATAGTCTTGCCAAGCGCTATAGGCAGCTCCATGGTGGTCTCCTGGAATTTCTTTGAGTTAAGGATTGACTCCATTGACACGATAGACGGTTTGGCATTAGGCACCTCTATACCAATAGTGCCCTTGCCTGGTATCGGGGCGATGATACGTATTCCAAGAGCAGCAAGCGACAGGGCTATATCATCCTCAAGGTTGCGTATCTTGGAGATTCGCACGCCCTCTGCCGGGGTAATCTCATACAGTGTGATGGTTGGTCCTACCGTGGCCTTTATCTCACGTATCTGCACGCTGAAAGAATTAAGCACCTCGACAATACGCTGCTTGTTTGCTATCAGTTCCTCACGGTCAATGTGAGGCTTGCTGTCATTGTCGTACTTCTTCAGCAAGGAAAGGGCGGGAAACTGATAGTTAGTGTATGGCTCACGAGGATTAATCGGAGTATTCATGTCATAATGCGCAGCCACCTTTCTGCCGCAGGCAGCCTCCTCATCCTTAGCCTCTACTATCTCTAAACCGACATTCTCCGCTCCTTGCTCTCTGCTCTTTCCTCTTTCCTCTCTGCTCTCAGCTCTATCCTCTACGATTTCCTCGCCTGTCAATTCATCTATAGCAATGCGGTTATCCTTATCCTCTGTATTGTCAGGCTGGTCAAATGTCGCCACACCGTTATCAAAGGTCACTGTCTGCGCTGCAGGGTCTGTATGCTCCACAGGCATCCCGTCTCCCTTATCATAAGTGAACAAGTCCTCTCCTCTTCCTTCCGAGAATGTGAACTTCACCTTGCTTGAAATATAGCCCACAGGATTAAGCAAATGACGTATGAAAGAAATGGTTTCTGCTGACAGGTAAGTAAGGAAGGCAATAGCTATGATGCCCAATACGGCTATCAGACCCGGCGAGCCTATTACTCCCTCCAGGAACTGGCAGCACCGTTCGCCATGGCCGCCACCAGGATTATACACCTGCGACCCGAGTATCGGGGTGAGAAACTTGGCAAACGTCACTGACAGCCAGAACATCGTTAGCATTGTGCCGAAGAACCATGCAGTCAGGTTCACACGGTATGCACCCATAGCCCGAAGGCTCCAGAACAGCAGGAAGGCGGGAATCAGGAATGACGCCAAGCCAAACCAGCGGCAGATGAGCACATGGCTGAGTAATGCACCCAGCGAGCCGCATATATTTTTAAACTCAGAGCTCGACGAAATCAATTCCTCCGGACGCAATTGCTGTACCATGCTTTGGTCAGCGCCACCCGTTGAAAAATAACTTACCATCGAACAGAACATATATATCGATAGACAGAACAGAATAAAGCCAGCAACAAAATCTACTTTCTCATTGCCTGCCACCTTGTCCATTCCGAGCGCCTCGGCATACGATACACGCCCCTTCTTCTGCGACTTCACGCCCTGTCTGCTTTGTTTCTTTTGTTTTACCATCCTTGCAAATGTAATATTATAAAGTGCAAAAGTAAGAAAAAAAATCCATAACCGTATAGAATTTCTGCTTTTTTAACGTAGACACCACACTAAATCACACTACAACATGAAACAAGGCAGACAGAAAAACGCAAAGCGACCACTATAATGCAATACGTCGGAAGCCACAAAAGGATGCGACAGCATGGAAAGAAACCTGCCCTGCAAACGTCGGACACAATGACAGAACGGATTTTTCGCATTAAGAAAACTTTACATTTATTAACGCGCCAGATTCCTCTAAAATATCTCAGGTGTAGCAGGAACGCAAAATAACGCAAAGAAATCGAACCAAAGACAAACACCTGTAGTATAGATAGTTATGAATAATTCATAGCCTCAACAGTGAACAAGGTACTGCCAAACACTATATTTGGCAAACTAAAAAGCTGCGAATGACAATGCAAGAAGTAGCGTATGATATAACAAGATGCACCTGCAGACTTAATTATATGCAACAAACCTGTTGGTTGTTTGACAATTTCCATTGTCCTAACAACAAAATACAATTACACCAAATACTCTGGAAGCAAAGTACCACGGCTTAATCTAAAAAAACAGAGAAAACTCTATACAAATTCTGACACTGACCTCACGTTAAAAAAAGTAGAAAAGAACATTTGTTCTGTATTTTTTATTAACTTTGCAGAATATTTTAGCATTTAGAATGAAAAGACAAATAGTAAACAGATTTGACAAGAAGATGCTGCCGTCTCTTCCTCGTGTAGTGTTCGAGGGGAGAATCGTCGTGGTGGTATCAGAAAGCGTGGCGGAGAAGGCTGTCGACTATCTGCTATCGCAGGACATCATAGGCATAGACACAGAGACGCGCCCGTGCTTTACGAAGGGGCGACATTACAAGGTAGCTCTGCTACAGGCGGCAACACATGACACATGCTTCCTTTTCAGGCTGAACCATATTGGAGACTCGCCTGCCATAAAACGGCTTCTGGAGGACGAATCTGTGCCAAAAATAGGACTCTCTCTGCATGACGACATCAATTCGCTCAGCAAGCGCATTCTATTCAAGAAAGGATGGTTTGTCGATCTGCAGGACATCATGAAGAATCTTGGTATAGAGGATATGAGTCTTGCCAAGCTATATGCAAATATCTTCGGACAGAGAATATCAAAGCGCGAGCAGCTTTCAAACTGGGAGGCAGATGTGCTCAGCGAGAAGCAGAAGAAATATGCAGCCACGGATGCCTGGGCGTGTATAAAGCTTTTCGAGGAATACATGCTTCTGATGGAATCGGGCGATTATAAATTGATTAAAATAGAGAACGAAACAGAACAAACAAATAATGTACAGGACAATACATCTGAAAAAGGGTAAGGAGGAGTCGCTCCGAAGATTTCACCCATGGGTGTTCTCAGGAGCTATTCAGCATATAGATAATGGCATAGGGGAAGGCGATATTGTCCGTGTCATGACAAACAGCGGAGAGTTTATTGCCGTAGGACACTATCAGATAGGCAGCATAGCTGTCAGAGTACTGTCGTTCAAGGAACAAGAGATTGGCAGCGCATATTGGGAGGAGCGTCTTGCATCTGCGCTGGCTATGCGACAAAGCATCGGCATAGCTGATAATCCGGAGAACAACACATACCGCCTCGTACACGGTGAGGGCGACGGACTGCCAGGACTCATAGTCGACTGCTACGGAAAGACTGCCGTATTGCAGGCGCACTCCGTCGGCATGCACTATTGCCGAAAAGAAATAGCGGAGACGCTGAAGTGCGTCATGGGCAGCAGAATAGAGAATATCTACTATAAGAGCGAGACAACACTGCCTTTCAAAGCGGACATCGGGCAAAACGAGGCAGAGGAGGCCGATGGACTGAAAAACGGGTTCCTGTATGGCGGAAGCGACGAAAACACTGCTATAGAGAACGGGCTGAAATTTCATGTAGACTGGCTCAGAGGACAAAAGACAGGATTCTTCATCGACCAGCGCGAGAACCGTGCGCTATTAGAGAGATATTCCAAGGGGAAAAGTGTGCTGAACATGTTCTGTTATACTGGCGGATTCTCATTCTATGCCATGAGAGGCGGTGCTACTGCCGTACACTCTGTAGACAGTTCGGCGAAAGCCATTGAACTGACAAACGCCAATGTAGAACTGAATTTCCCTGGAGACAGTAGGCATAAGGCTTTCTGCGAGGATGCCTTCAAGTTCTTGGAACATGAGGGTGAGAAATATGACATCATCGTGCTTGACCCGCCAGCATTCGCCAAGCACCGTGCAGCACTCCGTAATGCTCTCAAAGGATACACGCGCCTTAACGTAAAAGCTTTTGAACATATAAAGAAAGGGGGAATACTGTTTACGTTCTCATGCTCTCAGGTAGTGACAAAAGACAACTTCCGCAACGCTGTATTCACTGCTGCTGCACAGGCTGGCCGTTCGGTACGCATACTACACCAACTGCACCAGCCTGCCGACCATCCGATTAACATATACCATCCCGAGGGCGAATACTTGAAAGGGCTTGTACTGTACGTAGAATAAGGATTAAGGTCGAAAGAATATAAGATTATTTCTCTCTCCCCTTCCCTCTCTTTGACAAAATGCTGAAAAGAATACAGACATACATAGCAGACCATAACCTTCTCACAAAAGGAGGCAAGTATCTTGTGGCATTATCCGGAGGTGCAGATAGTGTTGCACTTCTTCTGATTCTCAAGCAATTAGGATATAACATTGAAGCAACACATTGCAATTTTTACCTGAGAGGAGAAGAGAGCGACAGAGACGAAATGTTCTGCGTAGATCTATGTAAAAAGCATGGCATAAATCTACACATTACACATTTCGATACAAAAGAATATTGCAGGCTTAATCACGTCAGCATAGAAATGGGTGCAAGAACCTTGCGCTATGCATACTTCCATCAGCTACTGCACGACATTCAGGCTGAAAGCATATGCGTTGCACACCATAGGAACGACTGCGCAGAGACACTTTTGATGAATATCATCCGCGGAACGGGAGTGACAGGACTGACTGCCATACGCCCAAAGAACGGGAAGATAATCCGTCCGCTACTATGTATTAGCCGCGATGAAATCATTAAGTATCTGAAAGAAATGCAGCAGGATTACGTTACAGACAGCAGCAATCTTGTAAATGATGTGCTCAGGAATAAGATTCGTTTGGACATTATGCCAAAGCTTGCTGAGATAAACCCTTCTGTGACAGAAGCGCTGGCAAATACTGCAGAGCATATACAGCAGGTCATGCCTCTGATAGAAGATGGCGTGGCACGATGTCTTGACGAGATTTATGTAAACACAGATACATACAAGCAAAACTCTGAGTCTGAAGCTATATACCTGGAGAAACTGCAACAGTCGGCAGCACCGCAATATGTTCTGTATGCATTTCTAAGCAAATACGGCATTCCTGCTGCAATGATAAACCAGATTTCGAAAAACATAGAAGCTCAGACAGGTAAAACATGGGAAACAAAAGACTATGTCATCGCCATTGACCGAGGGAAACTCATCATTGAAAAGCAGGAAAAGGATTTCCGCGAATGTATCATGCCTATGGAGGGCACATACATCTTGAGCAACGGACATAAGATAGCCATCAGCAAAGAGAACATGACAGCGGATTTTCAGATGGATAAATCTGCTGACACCGCATTGCTCGATGCTGAAACCATCATGTTCCCCCTGGTCATCAGAAGAGTGGAACAGAAAGACTCGTTTATACCGCTCGGAATGAAAGGCAGAAAACTTGTCAGCGATTTCCTGACGGACAGGAAGCTGTCTATCATACAGAAAAGAAAGCAGCTATGCGTCACTGATGCAAGCGGAAAAATCGTATGGATAGCAGGACAACGCATAAATAATACTAACAGAATAACAGAAAAGACAATAAATATCGTTCGTCTGCGTTATACATAATATACACACGAACATTATAATATGCTTAAAAAGACTATCATATATATAATGCCTCTGATAGCACTGCTGATTTCAGCATGTGCTGAAGACGACTCTTTCACCACCTCTCCATCGAAGACCCTTACATTCTCCACAGACAGTATTGACTTCGATACACTATTCTCGCGTGTGCCATCATCAACACGTACATTCTGGATATATAACAATTCTGGGAAAAACATAAGATGCTCAAACATACGGCTGGAGAATGGAAACCAAACAGGATTCAGAGTAAACGTCAATGGAATATACCTTGGGAAAGAACAGGGGTTTCAGATGTACAACGAGGAGATACGAAATAAAGACAGCATACGCGTATTTGTAGAAATAACCCCTCCTGATAACGGCATGCCTGAGCCGCAGCATATCAAGGACCACCTTGTATTCATGCTTGAAAGCGGAGTGCGACAGGAAGTGAGGCTTGAGGCGTATGCATGGGATGCAGAAATTATCAGCAGACTCACAATTTCATCTGACACCGTCCTCTCCTCTCATAAGCCACTCGTTATTCGCAACTCTATAGACATAGAGGAAGGCGCAACACTTACTCTCGCTCCAGGAAAAACCCTTTACATGCATAATGAAGCCATGATAAACGTACATGGAAGGCTTGTATGCGAAGGTGCTCCAGGCAATGAGGTCGTACTTCGCGGCGACAGGCTTGACAACATGTTCGACTACCTTCCCTACGATGGGGTAAGCGGCCAATGGGGAGGAATACGCATATACAGCGAGAGCTACGGCAATATAATACGCCATACAGACATACATGGTGCAAATACTGCCATTTGCTGCGACTCTGCGGAAACCGTGAAAGAAAAAATACGGATAGAGAACTCCACCATCCACAACAACAAGGGATACGGCATTTACGCTGAGCACTGCAAGATTTCAATAAATAACACTCAAGTCTCCAACTCTCTGAATGACTGTATCGCCATAGTTGGAGGAGCAGCAAACATAAACCACTGCACCATTGCACAATTCTATCCTTTCGACGGCAACAGAGGCGCAGCATTCAGCTTTGCTAACAACAAGAATGGAACAGCCTACCCCCTCGAAGCCTGCACCGTACGAAACAGCATAATCACTGGATATGCAGAAGATGTTGTTATGGCATACCTTGACGACACTGCGGAATCAAATTTCCTTTTCGACCATTGCATTCTACGCACACCAGAAATTGACGACACCACGAAATGCGCCAATATAATATGGGAAAACGCAGAAGACACGGTGACCACGGGCAGCAAGAACTTCATTCTCGTTGATACAGAGCTATTGCAATACGACTTCCAGCTATCTGACATATCAAAAGCCATCAATTCTGCAGATAAAAGCACATCGCTACCAGCAGACCGCAATGCCACAAAACGTGACGACGAACCCGACATGGGATGCTATGAGGCAGTGGAAAGAGCAAAGAGGAATTCTGCGAGTAAGTGAGAGCAGAGAGGAGCTTGCTCAATCTCTGCCGAGCATGGGCAGAATCAGCGAAAGCTAAAGAGGAAAGATAGCGAGAAGTAACGGCAAGTGCGCAGAATCCCTAACATTCATATAACTATCATGGAAAAAAAACACCTCGACATCATCATTGAGAAATACAAAGAGTCTGAACTCACAGGCAATGATAGAATACTTGTTGACAAAGCCATCGAAGCAACACGGAACTCATATTCTCCATACTCTCACTTCAGTGTGGGAGCATGCGTGATGCTTGCAGACGGCAAAACGATAATAGGAGCAAACCAAGAAAATGCAGCATATCCCGTAGGGCTATGCGCCGAACGAGCAGCAATTTTCGCCGCACAATCTCAATACCCCGAAACTCCTATCACCGCCATAGCGATAGCTGCAAGAGACACCTCTGGAGAACTCACACACAAGCCCGTCACCCCGTGCGGCTCGTGCCGTCAGGTGATACTCGAAATCGAGCAACGCTACTCCACCAATGTCAGGGTACTGTTGTACGGCACAAGCCATGTATACGCAGTCAAAAGCATAAAAGACCTGCTGCCGCTGTCGTTCATAGCTGAGGACATGAATCCTAACAAAGAGGAGAAGTAAAGAAGCTCTGTCATTACCAAAACTGAAGAAAACAATCAAACCATAATATGCTAAAATTCATATCATTCGGAAGCGGAAGCAGCGGCAATTGCTATTTCCTACATACCGAAACGGAAGGCCTTCTGATTGATGCGGGCATCGGTGTGCGTAGCATAAAGAAATATTTCGCTGATTACGGACTAAACAGTTCCATTGTAAGCGCAATACTTGTTACCCACGACCATGCTGACCACATCAAAGCAGTAGGCGCCATTTCCTCTGACTGGTTTCTGCCTGTCTATGCAACACCTTCTGTCCATCGCGGCATAGTGCAGAATTACTGCGTCAGGAAAAAGGTGAAGGCGGGCTACGAACGCTTCATAGCGTATAATGAGCCGATAACCATCGGAGGCTTTGAAATAATCCCGTTTCCCGTGCCGCATGACAGCTCAGATAACGTGGGCTACATTATACGACATGGCAGCAGCACATTCTGCATAATCACTGATGCGGGAACCGTAACACCCGAGATAAGACACGCCATAAGCCAAGCAGACTATCTTGTGCTGGAAGCCAACTATGAACATGAGAAACTCATCACCGGACCATATCCGCAGTATCTCAAGGATAGGATAGTAAGCGGCAGAGGACACCTTTCAAACGTAGAGTGCGGAACAGCGATAGCCGAGAATGCCACACAAAAGCTCAAGCATGTATGGCTCTCGCATCTGTCAGAGGAGAACAATCATCCAGAGCTGGCGCGCAAAACTGTTGAGCATGTCCTGCGAAACTATGGTATTATCGTCGGGAAGGATTTCGCTCTTGATGTACTGAAACGCAAGACTCCGACGCTTACGAACATGTAGACAAGGGAAGAATAACAAAAATTATACATACATATATGAACAATACACTTAAAACCTTTATTGTAGCATTTCTTTCGCTGCTGGCAGCAACCGTTTCCGCCCAGCAGAAGCGCGAGTTCAGAGGAGCATGGATACAGTGCGTCAACGGACAATTCCAGGGTATGACACCAGAAAAAATGCAGCAGACACTGCGCTACCAGCTCAACGAGCTGCAGAAAGACGGATGCAACGCCATCATCTTTCAGGTACGCCCTGAATGCGACGCCCTGTACATCAGCAATATCGAGCCTTGGAGCCGCTTCCTCACAGGAGAACAAGGACTGGCGCCAAACAGACTGTGGGACCCGCTGCAGTGGATGATAACAGAATGCCACAAGCGCGGAATGGAGCTCCACGCATGGATTAACCCCTACCGTGCCAAGACAAAGACAACAAAGCGCCTCGCACCATCACACATAGCCATCAAGCATCCTGAGCGCGTATTCTCATACGACGGACAGCTCATACTTAATCCCGCACTGCCAGAAAACCGCGAATATATCTGCCGTGTCGTACGAGACATCGTGACACGATACGATATTGACGGACTCCACATGGACGACTATTTCTACCCTTACCCGGCAGCAGGACAGACTATATCCGACGACCGCGAGTTCCGCATGTATAATAACGGCATACGCGACAGAAACGACTGGCGCAGATACAACGTCAATCTCTTCGTGCAGCAGATGAGCCAGGAAATACGCAGCATAAAGCCGTGGGTGAAGTTCGGAATATCGCCATTCGGAATATACCGCAACAAGAAGTCTGACCCAAGAAACGGCTCAGACACTAACGGTCTGCAGAACTACGACGATCTGTATGCCGATGTCCTGCTATGGGTCAACAACGGATGGATTGACTACTGCGTGCCGCAGATCTACTGGCAGATAGGACATCCTGCAGCAGACTATGAAGAGCTCATACACTGGTGGAACCGCTACTGCGCCAAGCGCCCGCTATTCATCGGCGAAGATATAGAGCGCACCGTGAAGCATCCAGACCCTAACGACCGCACACGCCATCAGATGAACGCCAAGATGCTGCTGCATCAGAAGCTGCCCAACGTGAAAGGCACCGTGCTCTGGTATGCCAAGGCCGCTGTAGACAATATCGGCAACTACGGAACACTGCTGAGAGAAAAATACTGGCGCTACCCTGCCCTGCAGCCTGAAATGAAGTTTATTTCCTCAAAGGCTCCAAAGAAGGTAAAGCGAGTCAAGCCAATGTGGATTGACAACAACTATGTGCTCTTCTGGACTGCGCCAAAGGGTAAGGATTGGCAGAACACAGCCACAAAATACGTTGTCTACGCATTTGCGAAAGGCGAGAGAATCAACATCAAGAGCGCACGAAACATCGTAGCCGTTACGTCAAACACATTTGTCACGCTCCCATATGTCGACGGCAAGACTAAATACACATACGTTGTAACAGCGCTTAATCGCATACACAACGAAGGCAAAGCAGCAAAGAAGAAGATACGACTATGAAAACAGCATTAATCACACTTGCCGCAGCACTGCTTTTACCTGCAAACGTCATGGCTGACAGCACATCCGAAAGCAAGGAAGTGAAGATATTCGCCACCACTGATGTCCACGGCAGCTTCTTCCCCTACGACTTCATTGAGGCGCGCCCGCTAAACGGCTCGCTCGCACGTGTCGCTTCCTATGTCAGACGCGCCAGGGAGAATAACCCTGACGGAGTAATTCTTCTGGACAACGGAGACATACTTCAGGGACAGCCCATAAACTATTTCTACAACTTCATCGAGGCAGACGAGCCTAACATTGCCGCACAGTGTCTCAACTACATGAACTACGATGCACACACCTGCGGCAATCACGACATAGAGCCTGGCGCGCCATGCTACACGCAGTTCTTCAAAAACCTCAACTGCCCCGCACTCGGAGCAAATATAATTGACACCGCAACCGGCACGCCATACCTCAAGCCATACACCGTCATCACACGTCACGGCATACGCATCGCAGTCATCGGACTCATCACACCCGCCATACCACACTGGCTCATGCCAGAGGTGTGGCAGGGATTGCAGTTCACCGACATGGCTACCGCAGCACAGCAGTGGGCGGACCACGTTAAAAAGACGGAACAGCCAGACATCATCGTCGGACTCTTTCATTCCGGACGCCAGGGGGGAATCACGTTGCCCGGATGCCGTGAAAACACTTGCGAGGAGATTGCGCGTCAAGTACCTGGTTTCGATATCATCATATATGGCCACGACCATCGCCCCGCATGCGAAACAGTTCACAATGCCAGCCACGGCGATGTCCTTCTCATCAATTCCGGCAATGCCGCACGCCAGATAGCAGAAATCACGCTGACCATAGAGAAAGGCTGCGTGAGCGGCAAAAGCGGAAGACTCGTAAATGTGGCTAACGAACAGCCCGACCAGGAATACATGGGGCATTTCTCAGCACAGATAGAAAAAGTGAAGCAGTGGGCGGCACGCAGAATAGGCAATATAACACACACCATAACCACCCGCGACTGCTTCTTCGGACCAAGCGCATTCACCGACCTAATCCACAACCTACAGCTGCAAATCACTGGCGCCGATATATCCATTGCCGCACCGCTCACATTCAACGCCACACTCCACAAGGGCAGCATAACCGTGGCTGATATGTTCAAGCTGTATAAGTACGAGAACACCCTGTGCGTGCTTCGCATGACTGGCAGGGAGATACGCCAGCACCTCGAAATGTCCTACGCACAGTGGGTAAGCACCATGACATCGCCCGACGACCATATCATGCTCCTCAATACAGAGAGAGCATCACACGAGCGAGCGGTATTCCAGCATATGTACTTCGACTTTGATTCCGCAGCCGGCATAGACTATATCGTCGACGTCACAAAACCCGCAGGGCAGCGCGTCGTCATACTGCAGAAATCTGATGGGACACCATTCCTCGAAGACAAGACTTACAGCGTAGCCATGAATTCCTACCGCGCCAATGGCGGAGGGCAGCTGCTGACACACGGAGCCGGAATACCGAAGGACAAACTGCCGCAGCGCATCATCTCGCAGACCCCTCTCGACCAGCGCCACTATCTCATGATGCAGATACAGCAGATGCAGACCATCAGCCCCCAGCCGAACGCCAACTGGCATTTTGCACCAAAGAAATGGACGGACAACGCCATAAAGCGTGACCGAAAACTGATATTCGGAGAATAACGCACTATCTGCCGCAGCACACACACTATGAACGCTGCGGCAGAATCTTTTCTGCCCTCCCTGTTTCTAATTTCAATCAGACCAAACTATGCTCTGTTACATATAGAGCGTTAGGAGAAGTATATATAGCGCAGACTACTACGTAAGTCTTCTATGGAAGAACCAGGATTGAAGCCCTAGATTATCTGCACATCAAAAACACTCCCTTTTGCAAACAAATATCAAAAAAACTATTGGTGTCCGCTAAAAATCTTTGGTGATTTCAGGGACTTCTATTTTACCAGACAGCCGATATATAAGTTTGTAAGGTGACAGAATACGCCTCTAAATTGCACATATAGCCATCCACGGTTAAGTTTATGTCGTGTGGGGAACGAATTCATTAGCGGACTGCCGTAAAAAATGTCAAGGGATGGGCTTGTCCAACACTAAAATGAGTAAAAAAGAGGCACATAAATATGTTTATCGGACACCAATATTAAGAAATATGTCCAAGAATAAAAAATAAAAAGCAAAAAATAAAGAAAACATTAATACCATCTACAAACTTACTCTGCTGTAGACAAAAGAAGCATCCTTTTTTCTTTGCTATCTAAATTCTATACAAATTAGTTTATAAAACTTTCGCTTAAACGTAATTTCTCTGTCGCAAATTATGATTTCGTCTGACACAAAGTCAGAATACTGATTCTAATATCAGGAACATCACGCAATACCATAAGACACTCTATAAGCGTAGAGCCCGTAGTCATAATGTCATCGACAAGAACAACATGCTTACCCTTCAGTGCAGCAATATCTTTTAACTTAAAGGCTTCACGAACATTCTCTATTCTCCTATTCCCACCTATTTTCGTTTGACTTTCTCGGAACGATATTCGCTGTATAGCATCTGTGATTACGGGTAATCCTGTCTGAGAACTGATTCCGAGGCACAGTTCATGGCACTGGTTGTATCCACGTTGTCGAAGTCGTTGCGGAGTTAGCGGGACGGGCAAGAGGACGTCAGCGTCGGCAAGGAGCTTCGCTACGAGAGGTTCAGAACTCATGATAATTCCGAGATAGCGGCACAAGGCTGTCCTGTCATGATATTTTATCTTGCTGATAACGGGTGAGATAACTCCGCCTGGGGTATAGAGAAAAGCCGAGGCCGCACCTTCTATAGCACACACGCCCCAAAAACGACGGGCCATTACGTTATCTCTGACACTGGTGTATGATGGTCTTGGCCATTTCATCAGACATTCCACACACACATGTGTCTCTCCCGCTTCTGTTATAAGGCGTTGTCCGCAGCAGGAGCATACTGGCGGGAGGAATGTACGGAATAGTCTTTTTATAATCTCTCTCATAGAAATCAGGGATGGTGCTATTCGGAGTGTACGTTAGAATTCAAAGAGTTTGCCTGGAGTTCTGTATGGTTTCTTCTTTCCGAAATTTATCCCGACATATATGTTCAGGTTTCCGAAGGTGTTATTGATGGAGAGGTGGTGTCTGGAGTATGTGTATGAATGTATCTGTGCTGATGCTCCGGCGAAGAATCGTGTATTGTTCCAGACTATGCCGAGGCGTCCGAGTCCATCGACGCTTAGGTTGCGCATTTTGAAGTCGCGGAATATGTGCTGCATTCTGAACTGTTCGCCCTTTGTCTTGTTGTAGCTGAGTGTTAGTGTTGCGGAGACTCCGAGGAGCAGATTACGTGCAAACACCCAGTTGTATGCGTATCCCCCGTAAGCGGAGTATGCCTGATACTGTATGTGCTGCGGTGTGGCATTGGCGGTGCGGGCTGTTTGGTTTATCTTATCCCACGAGATGCTGAGGTCGTAATCGCTATAGCCTATGCCTGCCAACGGAGAGCCTGCGGAGCGTCGCTGGCATGTGCTCTGATTGTATGCTGCGGGATAGGACAGGCGGCGGTGGTTGAAGATGTAGTATGTATTGAATCCCCATCGCTTTACGTTGAGAGCGTCGGTGTATGCGTTGACTTCAATTTCGGTGTCGTCATGTGTGATGGTATGTATCTTGAAGCTGTTGTTGTTGTGATAGTGGAGGTCTATTCCGATGATGGAGGAATAGAGGCTAAGATTGAATGATTTCTTAGCGTTGCCTATGTAAAGATTGTTCAATTGCAGGGTGTACCCGAGGAATAACAGCGAATAGCCGACATAGGGGCCGACGGTTGTTCGTACTTCTGGCGATAGAAATATCTGGCTATCTTCTGGCGTGCGGAGGCGGAACTGTTCGTAGGTGTTTGTCAACTGACACATGGCCTGGAACTTGTAGTGTTGGGGCTCAATGTAGAGTGTGTCGTATGTGTTGAATTCGTTGATGAAATTTCTAAGGCCGCGCAATATTGCAGGAAATATTCCTCTTCCCTCTTTCATCTTTGCTCTTTCATCTTTCATCTCTCCACTTTCATCTTCCATCTCTCCTCTTTCATCTTTCATCTGCACGACGCTGTCTGCCGGTACTGTTTTTACAGTATCGGATGGTGTAGCAGAGACAGCTGTCACTGCTATAAGCATCATGAAGAGCAGAATGGATTTCATATTCCCTTAACCATTAACCATTAAACCATTAAACCATTAAACTTATATTTTCTTTAATATACGGTCTAACACCCAGTTGACTGGCGTAGCGGAGAGCGATGTAGCATGGCACTCTGTTTCTCCTCGCAGTGCCTGCATGACGTTCTGCAGCATTGGCAGCTGTGGATAGTCAGGCTTTGCTATATCGAAGCTGTCGATGCCTTTGTTAGTGTGAAGATGTATGGGAGAATAGCTGTACATCGAGAAGCATAGCGTACCTTCTGTTCCCAATATTTCTATACGGTCGTCGCTATGCGAATGATGCCCGACGAAGGTCCAGGAGCCGCTGCCAGGAATGCCATTATGCAATTGGAAGCATGCACTGACATTGTCTTCTGCCGTATATAGATTGGCCCTGTTGGCGGTATAGCCTCGTGCGTGGGTTATCACCCCAAGATTATGCTGTATTATATCGAACTGCTCTGCCGCCACATGATAGAAATATCCTGCGCCTGCTATATCAGGATTAGTGCGCCACGACTGCGTTCCGGGGTCAAGGTCATGGCTGTGCGGAGGAGTAGAGAAGCGTATCTGTAGATTCTGCACCTTACCTATGCTTTTTGAGGCGAGCAGTTCACTTACTTTCATGAAGTATGGATTGTAACGGCGATAGTATGCCACGAAGCATGGCATGCCAGTAGTCTGCGCGACTCGGTTGATGCGGGCACAATCGTCATAGCTTGCTGCTAAAGGCGTCTCAATAAGCACTGGCTTGCGGGCATTCATTGCCATAATAGCATAGATAGGATGTGTGGATGGCGGCGTGGCTATGTACACGGCGTCGACATTAGGATCGTTGACAAGCTGTGCGGCATCAGTATAATACTCCTTAATGGAATGCCTGTGTGAAAACATTTGTGCCTCGCTCTTTGAATGGCTCATGACAGCAACTACTGAAACGCCATCAATCATTAGAAATGCAGGCAGCGCACTTTCGGCAGCCTGGCCGCAGCCTATGAAGCCCCAGCGTATATCTCTCATTGTCATGTCTTACTCTTCTGTGTTTAGTTTTTTCTGCAAGAACGGTATTAGGCTTTGCCATTATAATTATATACACAAGTTTCAGAAGTTAATGTGGTTAAAAAGTTGTCGGCTCTTTGAGCCTGGGGAGTTAAGCCATTAAATTTAGTTGACGAATAGAGAAGTTGATTTTTAACCATTAACCTTATAACCTCATAACCTTATAACTAATCCTTCAGACCCGTAATCTCGTTTGTTTTCAACTCCCAGGAGTCAAGCATTTCGTCTATGCGCGCCATGCCTGCCGGGGTACAAAGCCCTCGTGCGAAGATTACGACTAATACCCTTAGCAGCTCCGTGAGCGGAAATTGCTTATGGAACTGGCTTATAGACATACTGTCAGAGATGGCGCGATAAATATAACTCACTATATTAATATTGACATCATTACGAAAATATCCCTCCATCTGCCCTCGGCGGAGGAACTCTATGCTTATATTGGAGTTCTCCTGCTTATACTGCTCAAAGAATTCCTTGATTTTCGGATATGCCCGGACGTCGTCAATAATCGCAGGATTTATACGCTCTGCTTCCTCTATGCGCATCTTGAAATACTCAATGAGTACATCCATCGTGTCGCCGCCATCAAATATGCGTTGCTTCAGCTGCTCATGCATTCTTACCACACCTTTCCTGATAGCCTCGAAAACAAGATCTTCCTTGTTAGGATAAATTTCATACAGCGTACGCTTAGATATACAAAGATGACGTGCGACATCGTCCATCTTGACTGCTCTGAATCCTTTCTCGCGGAACATCTCAACCGAAATGTCCAGTATCTTGACTCTTAAATCTTTACGATACTCTATTGATGAAGATTTTCTACCCATAGCTGCATTCTTATATTTTTTCTTGGCGGGATTATTGCATCAGTCAAGACTCTTCATGCGAGGTCGTGTAACTACCGTCTTCTTGTCAATGGCAATCGGTGTCTTCTCATTTATTATACGCATAGAGTCTGATGGCGCAGAAAGAACAGAATCAACCTTTGCCACCTTCGATGTATCTATATTCTTGAATGTACTGTCAAGCGGAACCTTTGGCTCGTGCAAAAGTTTCAGTTCTGATATAGAGAATATCTGTCTGTCCTTTAGTTCATTACGTTTGCTATCAGCCTTCATCATAACAGGATGATGAAGTACGAACATACCAGAGAGTGACTTTATGCCTTCTGCATTCACATCAGTAAGATTAAGCGAATGAACACCTGTCTGGCTTGCCACATGATGACGAACAATAACACTGTCATTCTTCAATCGTAAAACAAGGACTGCCGTAGCACGGCGCTGCGCTTCACGGTTCAAGAATATACCAAGGAACTTAAGCGTGACCTTCTCGCCTGGCTGAAGCAGGGTGTCGGTATTCAGCGACCATTGATATGACGCATTGAGGTCATCGTTTATAAGCAGAATATGTCTGTCTGCCGACCACACATCAGAAGTATCCGCCATCTCGGTCACACCTGCACCCATGGCAGAGGCCTCAAACGAGAGACGGTCTGTCAGACTCTCGTATATCTTAGACAGTTCGTCGGCATTACGAGTATAATAGACAATCGAGGAATCATATTCCGCACGGGTCACACCATGCTGCTTCAGCACATTATGAAGCAGGGCATACTGCATGGCGCCATTCCTGCGATTCTCATCATTATACTCCTGTATGAAATGCGACTTGTGTATATCATACAAAAGGTCCTCCATCTCATCGCTGTCAAGTACATACCTCGAACGCGTATTTGTACACGAGAACAAGGTGCAGAGCACGGCAATGAAGTATATGATGTGCTTACGGTTCATCTTTTAGAATATAATATTATATCACAATTTTTCTCAGAAATGACACATACTCTGTCATCAAACTATTTTTTCAGAACAGCAGTCTATGAAGCATCTACCGCATCCCCCTTTCCGATAGAATCCTCACCGTCTTCATCATTGCGTTTCTCTTCTGACGACACGGCAAACTCGGCTAATTCCTTACGGCATAAGAAGAAGGATAATATTACCGAAACACTGACCGAGGCATCAGCAAAATTAAATATCGGAGAGAAAAACACAAAACGCTCTCCGCCCCAAAACGGCAGCCACGACGGTAAATCTGTCACTATCAGAGGGAAATAGAACATATCTACCACCCTACCATTTAGGAATGAAGAATAGCCCTCGCCAAAAGGTACACACTGCGAAACGTAATGCGGGCCAGAAGGAGAAAAGCACAAGCCATAAAACATACAATCTATAAGATTGCCGGCAGCTCCAGCCAGCAGCATGGATAGAAGAATAACAAAACGCCAGCGCGCACCCTTCTTTATCTGGATATATAGATAATAGCCAATAGCAATTATTGCAACTAAGCGGAAAAGGCTTAGAACCGTCTTGTTGATGAATGACATGCCAAAAGCCATGCCGTTATTTTCAATGAAATAGATATAGAACCAAGACGTCACCTCATGACTTTCATAAAGCGACATATTTGTTTTCACCCATATCTTGATACATTGGTCAATTAGTATTATCAATGCAATTATTGATATTGCAAATATGGACTGTTTCTTATTCAATCGTATTGGAATTATTCTATTAATACTATTCTGTTTATATGAACGCTGCACATAAAAGGATATTTGTCGTTACACATGCAAGATTAAGCTTGACGTTACACACACAAACATACATGCACACGCTCACAATATGCCATAATAATGACATAACACAAAATCTGTTCGCTTAAGGTTTGGCAACATAACGCCCAATGCTATGGAGTTCGTACTGCTGCATGGAATATATCGCCACCTACCCTCTCTATGTATATTCTTACACGCTCCTATTCTTGCGGGCGTTCTTTGATTCAACGCTCAAAGTAGCATGAGGTACTATGCGCAGACGCTCCTTAGGTATAAGCTCGCCAGTAAGACGGTCTATGCCGTATGTCTTGTTCTGTATACGCAGCAAGGCGCCCTTCAAACCCTGAATAAACTTCTGCTGACGCTGGGCAAACTGTATCAGCTCTTCCTTCGACTGAGTAGCAAGCCCTTCCTCCAGCACCTTATATGTAGGAGCTGTATCGCTGTCATCATTCTGGTTGCTCTTCTGCAACTGCTCCATCATAGAGTTGTAAATTGATACAGCATTGTCAAGTTTCTCCTGAACTATCTGACGGAACTCCTCTAACTCCTCGTCGGTATAACGTTTCTTTTCCATAAATATATAAATTAAAGGTTCACTAAATTGTATATATTGCAATGTTCGTATGAAGAGTTCTCTCGCAATACCAGCAATAGCTGATAATGCGAGAGCTATATTTCTCATGCGAAGTGCTTCGTTATGCCATTGACTTCCTTACAAGAACCTTGGCTGTGAAATCACCGAAGTCTTGTGCTGAGCCAGCAGTAGCGTCACCCATTACAATAGTGTTAGCAAGCACCTGGGCAGAAATATGGTCACCGAAGGTTTTGATGACTTCATGCAGTTCTGCCGTATCCTCAATCACAACATCAATTCGGTCTGTGATTTCAAAACCGCTTTCCTTACGTAGTGCCTGTATTCGCTTGATTACAAGGCGAGAAAGACCTTCAAGCTTGAGTTCTGGTGTAATTTCAATGTCAAGTGCTACTGTAAACTTGCCTTCCTGCGCAATAGTCCATCCTGGGATGTCCTCAGAGATAATCTCAACATCCTCGATTTCAATCTTTACAGGTTGGCCTTCCACCTCAATAGAGATAACAGCGTTCTGTTCCAGTTCGGCTATTTGCTCCTGAGTGAAAGCCGTAACGGCTGCATTCACACTCTTCATCATCTTTCCGAACTTCTTGCCCATAGTGCGGAAATTACATTTCACCTTCTTCACCAGAATGCCTGCACCGCCGTCAATGAACGTAAGTTCCTTAACGTTTGTCTCAGCAAGAATCACATTAGCCATTAACTCTATGCGCTGACGCATTTCTACATCTGTTGCTGGAATAGAGATTGCCTGCAATGCCTGAATTACAGGTATCTTCACCTTCTTACGAAGCGAAAGAACCATTGATGTCACCTGCATTGCAACCTGCATAGCCTGCTCCAGTTCAGTATCGATTTGTTCGTCGTTAGCTACTGGATATTTTGCCAGATGCACGCTTTCAGACTTATCAAGCCCCGTTACATCATTAAGGTCAAGGAACAGTCGGTCAGCATAGAACGGAGAAACTGGTGCTATCAGTCTGCTCAATGTGTCAAGGCATTTGTAAAGTGTCTGATATGCTGACAACTTATCTGCTGTCATTCCTCCACCCCAGAAACGTTTCTTATTAAGACGTATGTACCAATTTGACAGTTTGTCAATGACAAAATTCTGTATAAGTCGTCCTGCTGGAGTAGGTTCATAGTCATTCATGCAAGCATCGACATTCTTAACGAGCGTGTTAAGTTCTGACAACAGCCAGCGGTCGAAGTCCGGACGTTCTGCAAACGGAATATCTGCTTCCTCATAACAGAAGCCGTCAACATTAGCGTACAATGTAAAGAATGAATACGCCTGATACAGCTTGATAAAGAACGATGATGTAATCTCCTTTACTCCGTCCGGGTCAAACGAAAGGTTGTCCCATGGCGAAGAGTTTGTTATCATATACCAGCGAACAGCATCCGTTCCGTACTGAGCGATACACTCAAACGGATTGATGACATTGCCGAGACGCTTTGACATCTTGACGCCGTTCTTGTCAAGTACAAGTCCGTTAGATATAACATTCTTGTATGCTACAGAGTCAAATACCATTGTGGCAATGGCATGAAGCGTAAAGAACCAGCCTCGTGTCTGATCGACACCCTCAGCAATAAAGTCAGCAGGATAAGCCGTACCGTTGTCTATCAGTTCCTTATTCTCGAATGGATAATGTATCTGAGCGTATGGCATAGCACCAGAATCAAACCATACATCGATAAGGTCGAGTTCGCGTGTAAGCACATTGCCTGTTTCGCTTACAAGCTTTATATCGTCAACATACGGACGATGAATATCTATACGGTCATAATTCTCCTGGCTCATATCTCCTGGCACGAATCCCTTAGCCTTAAGTGGATTTTCTGACATCACGCCGGCAGCAACCGCTTTTTCTATTTCGTTATAGAGTTCTTCAAGCGAACCGATGCATATCTCCTCCTTCGTGTCACGGTTGCGCCATATTGGCAGCGGAGTCCCCCAGTATCTTGAGCGAGAGAGGTTCCAGTCATTCAGATTCTCAAGCCATTTGCCGAAACGTCCCGTACCTGTCGCTTCCGGTTTCCAGTTGATGGTCTTGTTCAGTTCGAACATTCTTTCCTTGCAGGCAGTAGAGCGAATGAACCATGAGTCAAGCGGATAGTACAATACAGGCTTGTCTGTACGCCAGCAGTGCGGATAGTTGTGCACATGCTTCTCTATCTTGAAAGCCGAGCCCTCCTCTTTCATTTCCACACACAGCACGACGTTAAGGTCCATTTCCTTTGCCGCTGCCTTCTCGTCGTATTTTCCGTCCACATTATATTTCGGGTCGTATGCATTCTTTACATAGTCGCCGCTGTGCTTCCAGTAGCTCTCGTTAACACATTTCTCAAGGAAGCTCTCGTCGATATCGTTCTTCTCAAAATATTTTCCCTGGAAGTCAACCATCGGACGCGTGTCGCCGCCCTTGTCAAGAATAAAGAGCGAAGGTATGCCGGCATCCTTTGCCACCTTGGCGTCATCCGCACCAAACGTCGGAGCGATATGAACAATACCTGTACCATCCTCTGTCGTAACGTAGTCGCCTGGGATAACACGGAACGCCTCGTCTTCCTTCACAACTATTTCACCGTTCTCCAATGCACATGGCTTCACCCATGGCATCAGTTGTCTGTAGTGAAGTCCCACGATGTCAGCGCCTTTGCCTTTCCAGATGATATCAAATGGCACCACATTGCCTTCTTCGTCTTTCTCCTGCTGGAAATACGCATTAAGACACGCCTCCGCAAGAATATACACAGCCGCTTCGTTCGTATACGGATTGTTACCTCTTACGGCTACATAGTCTATCTTCGGACCTACGCACAGCGCAGTATTTGAAGGCAATGTCCACGGAGTTGTTGTCCATGCCAAAGCATACACCTTCTCGTCCTTAAATGCCTCGCCAAGCACCTGACACGCATTGTCCACAAAGAACTGTGCAGTCACTGTTGTGTCCTTCACGTCACGATAGCATCCCGGCTGATTAAGCTCGTGGCTTGACAGTCCGGTACCAGCAGCTGGCGAATACGGCTGGATGGTATATCCCTTATACAGTAAGTTCTTCTGATACAACTGCTTCAGCAGATACCAGAGTGTCTCTATGTATTTGTTATCGTATGTGATATACGGATTATCCAGATCGACCCAGTAGCCCATCTTGTCTGTAAGCTGAGCCCACTCGTCCGTATACATCATGACGTTCTTGCGGCATGCGTCATTATAGTCATCGACACTGATTTTCTTGCCGATATCCTCCTTTGTAATACCAAGATTCTTTTCAACAGAAAGCTCCACAGGCAGTCCGTGTGTATCCCATCCTGCCTTGCGCTTCACCTGGTATCCCTTCATTGTCTTATACCTGAGGAAAGTATCCTTGATGGTTCTTCCCATTACATGATGAATTCCCGGATGTCCGTTTGCTGACGGCGGACCTTCAAAGAATATAAATTCAGGATATCCCTCCTTCTCTTCCACCGACTTATGAAACACATCTTTCTCCTTCCATGTCTCAAGCACTTCGTTGTTGACAGTGGTAAGGTTCAGAGTCTTATGCTCTACAAATTTCTTTGCCATTATTGATTGTATAGAATGTTTGTTTACTAAAATTAAAGCGCAAATTTACTTATTAATTCCGAGATATGCAAACTATTACACATTTTTTATTATAATGAAAACAAAAAAGCACAAAAAGTTTGGCTGCATGATATAAAATGTGTAACTTTGCCATTCATTAGACCATTCTTTTCGCACTGCGAAAGGTCTGTTTAACAAAATATAGAAATCCAATTTTACAATATATGCCTAAAATTTCAACACGTGGCCACGAGATGCCAGAGTCTCCGATACGCAAACTTGCACCGCTTGCTTTAGCTGCAAAAAAGCGCGGCACGAAAGTCTATCATCTCAATATCGGCCAGCCTGACCTTCCTACTCCGCAGGAAGGGCTTGACGCTCTCAAGAATATCAACCGTACGATTCTTGAGTACTCGCCGTCGCAGGGCAACCAGTCATACCGTGAGCGGTTAGTCGACTATTACAAGAAATACAACATAAACGTCACCGCCGATGATATTATCATAACATCTGGCGGTTCTGAGGCTGTGCTGTTCTCATTCCTCGCCTGTCTTAATCCTGGCGATGAGATAATCGTGCCAGAGCCAGCATACGCCAACTACATGGCATTTGCCATATCGGCAGGTGCACGCATACGCACTATCGCCACAACAATAGAGGAAGGATTCTCGCTGCCGAAGGTCGAGAAGTTCGAGGAACTTATCAATGAGCGCACCAGAGCCATCATGATATGCAACCCGAACAATCCGACGGGCTATCTCTATACCCGCAGGGAGATGAATCAGATTCGCGACCTCGTAAAGAAATACGACCTTTATCTGTTCTCTGATGAGGTATACCGTGAGTATATCTATACTGGTTCGCCATACATCTCTGCATGCCATCTCGAGGGCATAGAGCAGAACGTCGTACTCATTGACTCTGTATCAAAGCGTTATTCTGAGTGCGGCATCCGTATCGGAGCGCTCATAACCAAGAACAAGGAGGTGCGCGCAGCTGTCATGAAGTTCTGCCAGGCCCGCCTTTCGCCTCCTCTCATCGGCCAGATTGTTGCCGAGGCGTCGCTCGATGCGTCTGAGGAATACCAGCGTGATGTTTACGACGAATACGTAGAGCGCCGCAAGTGCCTCATCGACGGACTCAACCGCATACCGGGTGTCTACTCTCCTATACCTATGGGAGCATTCTATACTGTGGCGAAACTGCCTGTCGACGACTCAGAGAAGTTCTGCCGCTGGTGTCTGGAATCATTCAATTACGAGGGCGAGACTGTCATGATGGCTCCGGCATCTGGTTTCTACACCACACCTGGTGCAGGCATCAATCAGGTGCGAATAGCCTACGTACTTCAGAAGGAAGACCTTGAGCGCGCACTGCTTGTGCTACGCAAGGCGTTGGAGGAATATCCTGGTAGAACGGAGTAGGAAGGTTAAAGGTTAATGTTTAAGGGTTAAAGCGAAGCTTCGTCAGCATGAGCAGCGAACGTCAAACGTCAAGCGGAAAGCTGAAAACGGAAAGCTGAAAACTAACTTGTCAACTAAAACAAGCAACTTGTCTACTCGTCTACTTGTCTACTTGTCAACTTAAAAAATCAACTCGTCAACTAAAAGGTTAAGGTACATTTCCTCTCTCCGCTTTCCTCTTTGCTCTTTCATCTTTAGCTTTCCTCTTTAGCTTTCGATGATTCTGCTCATGCTCGGCAGAGATTGAACAAGCTCCTCTCTGCTCTCACTTACTCGCAGAATTCATCTTTGCTCTCTCCTCTTTGCTCTTTCATCTTTAAAAGCATGCTTAGTTTTTTCTTAGCAAAAAAAATATATAGCGACTCGGGTGAAACGAAGAAAGTATCACTGCCAGCCGTGCGTATCGCCACCTTAGGCATGGCGATAGGCCTTGCCGTCATGATTGTATCCGTAGCGGTAGTGATGGGATTCAAGAAATCCATACGCGACAAGGTTGTAGGATTCGGCAGTCATCTCGTAGTCAACAACTTCACATCCATGCAGGATGTGGAGCAAGCACCTATATGTACCTCTGACTCTATCATCAACCTCCTCCGCAAAGCACCGGGAGTAACACACACACAGCGATATGCCATGAAGCAGGGACTGCTGAAAACAGACACCGACTTCCTCGGCGTAATGCTTAAAGGCGTAGGAGAAGACTGGGGCACCACATTCATCAGCGCCAACATGAACGAAGGTGTAATGCCAGCATTCTCTTCCGAGAAATCCACTAACAAGATTCTTATCTCGCGTCTCATGGCTGACAAGCTTAATGTCAGCGTTGGCGAGAAGATTTTCGCCTATTTCCTTGGCGACGGCTCGGTGCGCACACGCCGATTCACCATCAGCGGCATATATCAGACCAACCTGACAAAATATGACGAAGCCATTGTCTTCTGCGACCTATACACAGCGCAGCGTCTTAATGCATGGCAGCCCGACCAAACCAGCGGCATCGAGATGACCGTGGCTGATTTCGCAAAAATAGACACCACAGCACAATGGCTCATAGAACAAATAAACCGTAAAACAGATAAATACGGACAGACGTATTCTTCTGCCACAATACAGGAAACCAATCCGCAGATTTTCTCCTGGCTTGACCTTCTCGACCTTAACGTGTGGATAATCCTCGCACTCATGATTTGCGTGGCGTCAGTAACCATGATAAGCGGACTGCTCATCGTGATTCTCGAGCGCATTCCGATGATTGGCACACTAAAGGCGCTCGGCGCACGTGACAAGACTATCCGCCACACATTCCTCTGGTTTGGCTCGTTCATAATCATTAAAGGAATCGTATGGGGCAATATAGCAGGACTGGCGCTGTGCCTTATTCAGAAATACACAGGACTAATCACACTCGACCCGCAGACATACTATGTCAGCGAAGCACCAGTAGAAATCAGCATTCCCGTAGTGCTGCTGCTCAACGTATGCACGCTGATAGTATGCACGCTGATTCTTGTAGTGCCGAGCTTCCTCGTGTCACACATCCACCCCGTAAAAACAATGAAATTCAAGGAATGAAAAAGATAGCGACCATCATGCCCCATTTTCTCCGTTCTCTGTTAACCCTTTCGTCCCCCGCTTCCCCTTTTCATCTTTTCCTTTTCACCCTTGCTCTTTGCTCTTTACTCTTTGCTCTTTCCTCTTGCAAGAAGAAAAGCTCCGAACCGGAGTATACTCCGTGGGGAACTCCTCTCGAACATCCTTCTGGCGAAACAACACCGCCAGCTGACAGCACCATTTCCCTTAGCGACATCATCGCACAGGGCGAACTCATCATGCTCACTATCAACGGCCCTGAGACTTATTACGACTACCACGGCCATGGCATGGGACTGCATTTTATGCTGTGCGAGAACTTCGCACAACGCCTCGGTGTGAAACTTCGCGTAGAGCAATGCCGCGACACAGCAGAACTTACACGCCGTCTTATCAATGGCGACGCTGACATTATAGCATGCCCAATAAAATCTTCGTCTCCGCTCAATAGCTGCGGACCGCAATGGGCTGTATTGGAGAGCAATACCTCATTATATGAAGAAGTAAAGAAATGGTATACGCCAGATCTGCTCAGCAAGATTAAGACGCAGCAGCAGCAACTACTTGCGTCGGGCGGTGTCACACGACGTGTCTACGCTCCGATGATAAACCGGCAGAAAGGTCTCATATCACAGTGGGACCATCTCTTCCGCAAGCATGCCCCTACAGCACGACTCGACTGGCGGCTTTTGGCAGCACAGTGCTATCAAGAGTCTTGCTTCGACCCCAAGGCACGCTCTTGGGCGGGAGCATGCGGACTGATGCAGATAATGCCTGCTACAGCAAAGCAGTTAGGACTGGCGCAAGCTGACATTTATCATCCGGAGAAGAATATCGCTGCAGCAGCAAAATATATGAACCAGCTGATGCATGAGTTCCGCGACATACCGACGCAGCACGACCGTCTGTGCTTCGCACTCGCATCCTACAACGGCGGCTCTTTCCATGTACGCGATGCTATGGCACTGGCGAAGAAATACGGACACAGCCCGCAACACTGGGGCGACGTGCGCCAGTACATCCTGAAACTTACTGACGCAAAATACTATACTGACCCTGTGGTGAAATACGGATATATGCGCGGAACGGAAACATCGGCTTACGTCGACCGTATCATTGCCCGCTGGGCGGAATACGGCGGACGGCCAGGACGCACACGCTCCACCACACCAGGCACATACACCGGACCGTCAACACAGCCGACCATAACCAACGATGCCGCACCACGACCGGCAAAGAAGACTAATAGGTATAGGATAAAGGTGGATAAGTAGATTGTATAGTTGACAAGTGGACAAGTTGACGAGTAGACGAGTTGATTGTTTAGTTGACAAGTTGACGAGTTGATTGTTTAGTTGACAAGTTGACAAGTTGACGAGTTGACAAGTTGTTTTTAGTAAACGAGTTGACAAGTTGCCAGGTAGATGAGATACTTATACTTTAACTATTCTCGTTATCGTTGGTATTACAAAAACAATAAAAACAACTTAGGGTTTTGATTGCTCTGCAATCATGTCTGTATAGATATTCTGTGCCAATATGAGCGTCGCTCACTTGTCACATCATATCTATCCATGCCTGGGGTTACCCTAAGAAAAAACATAAAAGAACCCTATGTATGGATTGTAAATGGGGTAATGTCTAAAGTTTAATGGTTAATGGTATCAATCAACTCGTTTACTTGTCAACTCGTTTACTTGTCTACTCGTTTACTTGTCTACTCGTCAACTTGTCAACTAAACAAATAACTTGTTTACATATGAATATCTGCGCATATCATAATGCTCGCAGAGCAACCGCCTATAAGTGGTTCTTTAATGTTTTTTCTATCCGTGCAAATCCACGCAATCCGTGGGCGTCTTAACAAACAAAACATTCAAAACAAACAAAACAAAAAGTTTTAGAAGTTTTACAGGTTTTGGTTATAGAAATCCGTGGTCTAAAATTAACGTATAATTCACGATAATTCAACGTTAAAACCAAACTTATCAACGAAATGTTTTTATTGTTTTTTCTTATAGGCGCTTGTTAGACATGATGTGTGTAGATAGACAAATGGAAACTTGTTTACATATGGATGTCTGCACATATCATAATGCTCGCAGAGCATCCGCCTATAAGTGGTTCTTCCTTGTTTTTTTCTATCCGTGCAAATCCGAGCAATCCGTGGGCGGAGAAACTGAAAGGTGAAAACTGAAAACTGAAAATCTGCGTAATCTGCGCTATCTGCGTGCTAAAGAAAATCCGTGTAAATCCGAGCTATCCGTGTTCGTTAATTTTAGTAAACGTTGACGTCAAGACATGCATGAGTTTTCTATGAAAATTTTCGTTCCTTGTCTTCAGAAAACCACATTCCAGCCAATTTCATCCTCCCATTTTGCTGTTTCCAAAACAAAGGCCATTAAATAACGAGGTGAAAAGCACCAAATCATGACGTCATTTAGTCTATATCAAATTTCCATTCGCTACTAATTACGTCGCCATTAGTAGCCTTTTACCTCGCTAATCAATACCTTCGGCTAAGCCACACTTTGCATTTTTGCTCTTTATCTACCATAACATACTGAGCACCAAATACTTAACTCAACTTTAATTTCCTTGCGATATTTTCCGCATCAGCCGTTTCCGATTTCCTACAGACGATTCTACAGCGTTAAAAAACGTAAAGTTTTCTTATTTTGCTGCCAAGGGTTCGTCTATGAAACACAAAACATTGAATGCACGTAAGATTCTTTAGCACGCAGATGGCGCAGATCAGGCAGATTTTTTTATAATCATTTCAACAAAAACATCAATAACCAACTGAGGGAATGCCTTGCCAGACATTCCCTCAGTAAAAAACAATAAAAACAGAATTATACGTTTACATTCATCCCTGACAAAAGTTTTATCACAATACGGCTGAGCGCTCCCCGCCTACATGGAAGATTTAATAAAATATACACAGAACTGTTCAGAATAATCATATAGAGAATATCTTACTAAGTTCTGCGTATTTGCCAAAAGTTTCATTTGCCGTACACACGGTCAGGACACTTCCCGATGTTCCTTCTTTTGCCAGACGGAGCTAAAGAGCCAGACGGAGGCCGAGGTTGTTGTTGCTGTTGGTCGGCGTGTTGTTGTTGCGATTCGATACACGGCAGTTCCTCGCATTGTTGTTCCAGCTACCGCCACGGTTCACACGATTAGAGCCCGAATTATGGGAAAATGCCTTTTTCTCTTATAACCTTGGCATTGAATTTTTCAGTACAGGCTTTACTCGTAAAGGCATAGAGGGCCTGCACATGTTTACGATAGTCTGCATCAGAAATTTTTCCAGCATACCATTGTCTCTCAAAATTAGCAAGCTTTATACGGAAGCGATGTCTGCTGCGAGTAGTCAGATTTAATTTGTGCGGAAAAACAACATATCCTAAAAATGGCATACCGAATACTACTTTGTTCAGAACTGGTTCATGCGTTTCTAATTGCAGGTTCTCATTCAGAAAACACTTGTATTTCTTGTATGACTCCAACACTGCTTTATTGTCATCTCCGAATATCAGCAAATCGTCCATATACCTTACAGCGCCTCTTATGTGCATCTGCTGTTTCAGGAAGTGGTCTGCATAAGCAAGATAGTGATTGGCAAAATACTGGCTGGTGAGATTCCCTATCGGCACTCCTCTATTTTCTTCAACATGATATGTATCTATAAGATTATCAAACAAATGCAGCAGCACCTTATCCTTTAAAAGGCAATGTAGCTGATGTTTTAAGACATCGTGGTGTATAGAGTCAAAGTATTTACAGACATCAATCTTAACAAACCATTTATACTGGCGGGCATATTTCTGTGCCTGCTCTATAGCGGCATATACCCCTTTATCCACACGGCTGGCATAGCTGTCATGTATCTGATATCTGTCAAACACAGGATGGCATATCCGCATCATGGCATGAAATGCCACACGATCGGCAAATGGAGCTGCACATATCTGGCGAGGCTTAGGGTCATAGATATGGAATGTGTGATAGTGTCCGAAATCGTATGTGCCGCTATACAGTTTCTCCGCTATTTCACGAAGGTTGCTGTCTATATTGTCACAGAACCTTATAACCTCGCGCTTGCCACGTTTACCCTTCACGGCTCGCAAGAAAGCCTCGTTAATGTTGTCATAGTCACATATGCGAGACATCAGATTGCCTGCTCTCTTCATTGTCGTCAATAATAACGCTGTTTAGTCCTGCAATCATGTAATCGCCATATTGCGACACTCTATTCTCACCGATTCCTTTTATCTCAAGCATCTTAGTGCGAGTCAGGTCATCTATTTGCGACATGGCTGCAAGCTCTTTGTCCGTGAAAATCATAAAAGCACGCAAATTATTCTCCTTTGCCAGACTCAGGCGAATGCTCTTGAACAATTCAAAACGTTTGCGCTGTACGTCAGTAAGTCCTTTTGCAGGGTCTTCTTTCTCTTTATTCCTGTTAGCAGGATTTGCATTGGGTAATGTTTCGCCCGTGTCCATATAGCTTACAAGCAATGTCCAGTATCCGCCATCGTTTTCAGAAAAGTGTTTCTCAACTTGTAGAATTCTGTGAGAGCGAAGGAATCTGTTTGCCTCTGTTTCCATGTCTGACGAATTACAAACTGGAATATTAAATATTTTAATTTGCATGATTCATCGTTTTATTATCTCATATTAATTTTCTTGAGCCGCCTTCGGCGGCATTATTCTGTTTCCGCGGTTTCTCCCTGCAGGGGCTTGCCATGCCGGCTTTATGTGCCGGCGGCTGCCCTGCTGGCGAAACCGCTCCTGTCTGGCAAAAGAAGGGAACTAAAGAGCCAGACGGAGGCCGAGGTAGCTGTAGCTGATGGACGGCGTGTAGCTGCCGCGATTCGATACACGGCAGTTCCTCGCATTGAAGTTCCAGCCACCGCCACGGTACACACGATAAGAGCCCGAAGATGGACCAGCAGGATTCGTCTGAGAAGAAGATGAGTATGAACCATACCAGTCCTGACACCACTCCCATACGTTGCCTGACATGTCGTATAGTCCTAATTCATTAGGCTGCTTCTGTTTGACTGGGTGGCTGGTTGATGAAGAGTTGCTCGTATACCATGCCACATCACCAATGGTATTACTTCCTGCATACTTATATCCGCGTGACTGGCTGCCACCACGAGCGGCATACTCCCACTCCGCCTCTGTAGGCAAGCGGAATGTCTTGCCAGTCAGCTGGTTCAGTTTCTTGATAAACTCCTGGCAGTCATTCCAACTAACCCGCTCCACAGGTCGCTGAAGGTTGCCAGTAAAATAAGAAGGATTGCTGCCCATGACTGCCTGCCACAACTCCTGGGTTACCTCTGTCTCGCCGATGCAGTAGTCAGACAGAGTGACCTGATGAGCTGGCTTCTCACCACTGTATGCATCATCGCCCTGCTCTGCCGTCGCACCCATGGTGAATGTGCCGCCCTTGACGGCTATCATGTTAAACGAAACGCCGTTGACGGTGAAGGTTCCATTACTATTATTACTATTATTACCGTTATCTACATTTTCGTTAAAATTGTAGGTAACGATACTATCTATTGTCTCATAAGGATATGTAACTTCTGTACCATCTTTCTTATAGACAATAACGCCTTGTGCCATCAATGGCAGTTCGTATAGTGCCATTATCAGGCACATGCCGATTTTCAAAATGTTTTGCTTTGTCATTTCTTTACAAATTTATATGTTATACTTCTTGTTTTTAATATATATATACCTGCTTTGAAATACGAAAGCGGAATTTGCAAATATCCGTTCTCGTCAATATAATATGTATTTATCAACACGCCTGAGGTATTGTAAATCCGAACAGCGTCACCAGGATTACAGAAAGAGAATGTTATTACATCGTTACCAATAAATCCGTTAGCTTCGCCGTTTACTATTCTGTCGACAGATGTGTCTATATTTGGCATCTCCTTGTCACTTAATGTAAATTTCCACACATTAGCATGAGAATATGTCACACTGCCTTTATGTGACGATATAGAAACCTGAGCATCTTTATGGGTTATAACGGGACGTTCATTAAATGGGTAAGACATTCTGCCACCATCACGCAGCCATAGCAGGAGATAATAAGTTGGCGGCAAAACCTCTATGCCACACGAAGCCTTACAACCATTTCTTGCTGTGACCGTAACATTGGCTTTACCTACTCCACAAGCCGAGACTTTACCATTATTGTCAACACGAACTACATTTGGATTATCTGATTTCCACGTCAACGATGTCTCTATATCATAGTCTGTCGGATAAAGCCTATAATCAAGTGTGGTTTCTTCACCATAATCCAAGACAAGAGAGGAAGGCAATGAAATTCTTGCAGGAAGTTCTTCTACGGTATTATCCTCCATAGTAAACTTGCGTACCTGATTTTCAGGATATTCAACTATTGTTTTAGATGTAGTTACAACAATATTTTCTCCTGTACATGTAACCGCGGGGTGGGAATCAAGCGGGAATGAAATCTTCTCTCCAGAGAATGTCCATACATAGAAATTATAGTTTAACGCCTTAACTTCCACACGACATGTTGCCTTCTTATTATTTGATGTTGTTACTGTAATATCAGCAACGCCAGGTCCGATGGCTATAACATTTCCTGTATCATCAACAGTTGCCACTTCTTTATTTGATGATGACCACGACACCTTTGATTGTGCATTTGATGGAACAAACCGTGCATCCAGTTTTCTGTTGCTATTGCATAACATCTGAATTTTTGACGGGATAGTAACGGAACTGGGCAGAGGCGGAACCTCGATATTACACGTTGCCGAACACCCATTATCTGTCCTAACTGTAATTTTAGCAGTACCTGTCTTTAATGCTATAACCTGCCCTGTATTTTTAACCGTCGCAACACCGTCATTGCTTGATATCCACGTAAGCGTATATTTTGCATTTGATGGGGTAACAGTTGCCACCAAGTTCTTTTCTGTACCAACAGGAATAACAAGTTTGGAATTAGAAAGTGATACTTTTGTTGGCTTGCGGTATTCAACTTTCACATTACAATTATTGGATTTTATTCCGTTGGATGTTTCTGCATATATTGTGGCAGTTCCCTCACCTACACCAACTATTCGATTAGAAGAGTTAACATACGCTACACTATTATTTGAGGAGTACCACGATAAACTTGTCTGGGCGTTAGAAGGGTATAACGTCACAGGCATGTTCGAACTTTCACCAACATATGCTGTTACCGATGAAGGTATTGAAAGCGAAGTGGGATCAACGGAAACGACTGATACATATACAGTTTTGCTTGGGCCTGCATCACTACTCACCGTAATCACTGCATTACCAGCCCCTTCGCCAAACACATAACCATTTGAATTGACGGTAGCAACATTAGTGTTTGATGAATAGAAACGGACGGTAGGTGTCGGACTGATAGATGGTGAAAGGCTATAATCAATTTGTGCTCCTCCACCAACATTAATATTTAATGATGTTGTCCTCAGATTGATATTTACAGGCAGACATGTTATATTGTAGTATTTCGTAGAATGATTGGTATGCATATACCCTCTATTATCATACCAATAATAATAATAGTCGCACTGAACCTGAGCAATACCCTCAAAATATGAAGTGACACGAACCTCTGCGCCATATCCGTCTTTACGGACATCGACAGAAGAATGTCGGCTTGCCCATGCCGTCTGTGACAATGCACAATTTGACGGAGGTGACGGGGCTGCCAAGAACGTGCGGTCTCCTACATATAAGGAAACCTGACTGTAAGATGGCGTCAAAAATAATATTCCAAAAATGAACATTATTAGCCTTTTAATGATTTTTCGCATATTACTATAATATTAATGTTTATTTTTCAATTCGTAAATACTGAAATTATACCAATACACATTTCCAGTTAAAACATATACAAAAAAAACGTGGCCCACTTTGCTACATTCTAAGTTGGAGGTCCTAGGAAAACCCGAATACACGAATGTAGTAATAGTAGCCCACGCTATATGCGCGAGTTACATTACACCATCTCCTGTATTCTTTGAAAATTTCCTAGGTTTCCAACTACAAGATTAGCATAACGCTTCTTTTTTACCAATATGTCGAAATTAGATTTCTCTAATCTGTCTGCAAATGTACTAAATATTTTTTATTCACGCAATTAATATAAACCAAAAAATAATTCCTACATTAATATTAATCGGATTAATGGTAAGATTACCCACATTATTCAGATTCGTTTCCTTTGCTCCACAGAAACCAATGTGAATAATTAAAATAATTCCTTTCATTAATATTATTAATTTCTATTAGTGGGAGAATTACCCACATTATTCAGATTTGTTTCCTTTGCGAAACTATGTTGTCCGATATTGCATGTGTTTGTTCTCTGTAAAACAATAAATCCCTGCCATTTACGACAGGGATTTATATAGGATTATCTTCCGCCTAAAATAACTGGCGGGACGTGTCAGATTATTTTGCTTGTGATGTCTTGAGATACATACGATAGCCATATACAGCGACAACGATGAAGCATACGAGCGGCAGGAGGAAACTTACGTTTACTGCCGGCATGTTCCATAATGTGCCCATATCGATGATTGAGGCCTGCAGCGGAGGAAGAACTGAGCCACCAAGAATTGCCATGATAAGTCCGGCAGCACCGAACTTGGCGTCGTCGCCCAATCCATCGAGCGCAATGCCGTAGATGGTTGGGAACATGAGCGACATGCAGCCGCTGATACCAACAAGGCAGTAGACACCCATACGTCCATCAATGAAGATTACACCTGCTGTGAGAATCATGGCAAGCACGCCGAAGAGAAGGAGCATGAAGCCCGGATTGAGCCACTTCATGAGATATGTACAGATGAAACGTGAGCAGATGAAGAGCAGCATGGCGTAGATATTGAACTGCTGAGATAGCACTTCGGCATCCTGCTCTGCCATGCCTTCGTTCATGAATACGCGTGTGCCGTACTGGATGATGAATGTCCAGCACATGATTTGTGCGCCTACATAGAAGAACTGTGCAATGACACCTTCACGGTAGTAGTCGAGGCGGAAGATGCGACGCAGCGTAGGCAGGAAATTGATGTCATGGCTCTGGTCGCCGTTCTTCGGCATTCTATAGAAATAGATAACGAGGAACATCAGTGCGATGACAATACCTATAATAATATATGGTGTGACAAGAACAGAGAGGTCTGTCTGCTTGACAGCCTCAAACTCAGCATCAGAGAGCAAGGCACGAGCATCACTGTCACGAGGGTCGAGGCGTGCCTGAATGAAGTTCATAGCCACGAACATACCAAGGATAGAGCCGCACGGATTAAAGCACTGCGCCATATTGAGGCGGCGCGTAGCAGTCTTCTCCGAACCCATAGCAAGGATATACGGATTACAGCTGGTCTCAAGGAATGAGAGTCCGCAGGTAAGAATAAAATAGGCTATAAGGAAGAAGGCATAAACACCTATCTCCTTGGCTGGCCAGAAAAGGAATGCTCCTAAAGCATAGAGACCGAGTCCCATAAGCACGCCAGCCTTGTAAGAGAAGCGGCGAATGAAGATGGCAGCAGGGAATGCCATAGCGAAATAGCCACCATAGAAAGCAACTTGAACAAGTGCGCCCTCGGTGACACTCATTCTAAAAATCTTTGAGAAAGCTTTCACCATTGGGTTGGTGATGTCATTGGCAAAGCCCCATAGGGCGAAACATGCCGTTACAAGAATAAACGGCACAAGCATGCTCACACCGTTAACCCTTAAAAATCCGTCTTTTGTATCTTTCATATTAATAGTAGGTTGAAATTATTATCATCTTTACTCACTCCCCAGCTATAATCAGGGGATGGAATGCTCTGTTTCAAGTACATCCGTACTTCAGTATAATCACGCATTCCCTTTCTGCTTTTCCTTTCTGGATTCTCTTTATTATCTGCAAAGTTAAGTTATTTTTATTAAATGAGGCGTCTAAGTATGTCTGTTTTTTGTTTTTTTAGTATTATAATTTGGTTAAGAGGAAATAATGTTGTAATTTTGCGTCAATTCGGAAATATCACATAATAATATATGAAAAAATTACTTAGCCTGCCACCTAATCTTGTAGGTTGCTTTCAAGAGATTACTGGTCTCGACAAAAACGAATGGTTCTGCACGCATGACCCTATAGACAGAAAACTCGGGTCGGGAGGCGGAACAACATGGATTATGCAGGCATGTCCTGAAAGTTTTGCTAACGAGAAGAAAATAATAATACATGCCGGGGGACAAAGCCGCCGACTGCCAGCGTATGCTCCGTCAGGAAAGATTCTGACACCGATACCGGTGTTCCGCTGGGAACGCGGTCAGAAACTGTCGCAGAACCTGCTCTCGTTGCAGGTGCCGCTGTATGAACAGATAATGGAGAAAGCCAACGACAGACAGCGCACCATGATTGTGAGCGGCGACGTATACATACGCGCAACAAAGCCCCTGCAGGATATTCCTGACGCTGACGTAGTATGCTACGGATTGTGGCTGAAAGACGAGATTGCCATGAACCATGGTGTTTTCGTTTCGGAAAGGGAGACACCCGAGACACTGAAGTGCATGCTGCAGAAACCGTCGGCGGCAGAGCTGAACGAGATAAAGAAGGACCACTACACGCTTGTCGACATAGGTATATGGATTCTCTCTGACCGTGCTGTGGAGATGCTGAAGGCATGCTCGAAGAACGAGCACGGAGAGATAGAGGAGTTTGACCTGTACTCAGAATTCGGCGGAGCATTAGGCACCTCGCCTACCCGCCCGAACAAGAATCTGTCTGAACTGACGGTGGCTATACTGCCACTGCCTGGCGGCGAGTTCTATCACTACGGAACAACACACGAGCTGTTGTCGTCGACACTGGCAATACAGAATATCGTGGTTGACCAGCGTGAGATAATACATAGGGACAGAAAGGCGCATCCGTCTATCTTTGTGCAGAACGCCCATATCGGAATAAAATTCACAGACAAGAACGAAAACGTATGGGTGGAGAACTCGCACATCGGAAACGGATGGGGCGTGACAAATGATAACGTGATAACCGGTGTGCCAGAAAACAACTGGAGCATTGCGCTTGCACCGCAGCAGTGTATAGACATCGTTCCTGTGGGCGCTGACGGATATGTTGTCAGAACATACGGATATTACGATAAATTCGCTGGTAAGGAACAGCAGGAAAAACGATTCCCTATTGTAAACGACATTGAGGAAATGGGGAAAGTCCTGCTCTGGATGCTTGACAGCAACGGGAATAAAGAGGGCGAAGCTATATATGCGTCAAAGGAAAAACTCAGTGCAGAGGAAATATGCATGCATGCCAATCTGGTGAGACTGACGGAACAGCGCAATGCTTTCATGAAAGAGAACTGGAGAGCAATAGCAAAGAATCACAACCACTCGGTATTCTATCAGACAGACCTTCATGATGCAGCATATCAGTATGCGAAGCAAAGCATCATACTGCCAGAAGCTCTGGGTGAAGACACGAATACAATGACTCAGATTCATGATGCCATGTTCCGAGCAGAGGTGATAAGGCAGAAGCAGGGAGATATGCAGGAATGTGAGCTATGGGAGAAGAAAGCATTCGAACTGCTTCAGCAAGGACTGACTGCTCCAATGCTCACCAAACGCCAGTCACCGAGAATGTCGGTATACAGCGACCAGATTGTATGGGGACGCTCACCTGTACGTATTGACCTTGCAGGCGGATGGAGCGACACTCCACCCTATTGTCTCATGGAAGGCGGCGCTGTAGTGAATATGGCTATCGACCTTAACGGACAGCAGCCAATACAAACGTATGTCAGGCCATGCAAGGAACGGCATATCGTGCTGCGAAGCATAGACCTCGGCGCGACGGAATATATAACAACGTATGAAGAACTGCGAAACTTCAGTCTTGTTGGTTCACCTTTCTCTATTCCGAAGGCTGCACTGGTGCTGTGTGGATTCAATCCGGGATTCTCAAAGGAACACTACGCTACGCTGGAGAAACAACTCGATGACTTCGGATGCGGTATCGAGGTTACGCTGCTATCTGCCATACCTGCGGGAAGCGGACTGGGCACAAGCAGCATTCTGGCAGCAACAGTGCTTGGTGCGCTCAGCGATTTTTGTTCGCTTAACTGGGACAAGAACGAGATAGGCCAGCGCACACTTGTGCTGGAGCAGTTGCTGACAACCGGAGGAGGATGGCAAGACCAGTTCGGCGGTCTGCTCTCCGGCGTGAAGCTACTGACAACACACAGAGGATTCGACCAGCATCCGCAAACGAAATGGCTGCCGACAAATATATTCACAAACTCTGAATACAGAGCTTGCCATCTGCTGTACTATACAGGAATAACACGCACGGCAAAGACATTGCTGGCAGAGATTGTGCGGAAAATGTTCCTTAACCATGGTGCGGAAATACAACTGCTGCGTGACATGAAGCAGCATGCACACGATATGTTTGATGCTATCCAGAGCAATAACTTTGAACTGGTAGGTCAACTTATCGGAAAGACATGGACGCAAAACCAGATGATTGACCAGGGAACTAACCCTGAGAGCGTAAGAAAGATTACAGAAATGATTGACGACCTGTGTTTGGGATACAAACTGCCTGGCGCAGGCGGAGGAGGTTATCTATATATGGTAGCAAAAGACCCTGAGGCAGCGGCTATAATAAAGCAGCGGCTGACTAACTGCCAGCCTAACGCTAACGCACGCTTCGTAAAAATGTCACTTAGCGAAACAGGATTACAGGTAAGTCGTTCATAAATGGGTTGGTTTGTGAGTTGACGAGTAGACGAGTAGACAAGTAGACGAGTTGATTGTTTTAGTTGACAAGTAGACAAGTAGACGAGTTGACAAGTAGACGAGTTTCGGATGTTAAGAAGATATAGGAAGTTACAGGAAGATATGCCGCTTTCGGCGTCGAAGATAGAGGACGATACTTTGGCAAGCTGGTGTTCTGCATCAAAACAAATGTCATTTATCTCCCTCTACCTCCATCTATCTTCATCTATCTTCATGTTTGAATAAGCCATAAATCATATAGTTGACGAGT
>JAZUMR010000066.1:0-102092 GCA_045603685.1 Prevotella sp. | reverse complement strand
TCTTCAGGAGGACGCCAGCACAATGGACGAAGTCGTTGTAATCGGTTATACATCAAAGGCACGCCGCGACCTCACCGGTTCTGTAGGCTCTGTCTCTGGTGCTAAGCTTGCCGCTGTCCCTGTAGCATCTGCTGCTGAGGCTCTTGCTGGTAAGATTGCCGGTGTGCAGGTAACTACAGTCGACGGTCAGCCAGGTGCTGACATCAACATCCGTGTACGTGGCGCTACGTCTGTGACACAGTCAAACGAGCCTCTCTACATCGTCGACGGTTTCCAGCAGGCTAACATCAATGATATCCCACCATCTGATATCGCTTCTATCGACGTCCTCAAGGACGCTTCGCTCACCGCTATCTACGGTGCGAAGGGTGGTAACGGTGTAATCGTGGTTACTACAAAGTCTGCTCAGGCAGGCCGTATCCAGGTTGGTTTCAACGGACGTCTCTCTGTGGCTTCTGTTTCTAAGAAGCTCGACCTCATGGATACTCCTCAGTTCGCTGACTACCAGTATGACCGCGCTGCCGCTAACGGCACACGCTCTTCATGGGCTAAGTCTTTCCGCTACAACTTCGGTAACCCTACCGACCTCGACCTCTACCACCGTCTCCCAACACACGACTGGCAGGACGAGATCCTCGGCGAGAATCCAATCAACTACTCTGCTAACGTAACTGTTGGCGGCGGTAACGACAAGCTCAAGTTCAACGTATCGCTCACACAGACTGAAGACAAGGGTATCATCCTCGGCTCAGGCGTACGTCGTACAAACCTCAACGTCAAGCTCGCTGCTAACCTTACCAAGAACCTTACTCTCACTTTCAACCCACGCATGACTTATCGTCGTGACGTAGGTGGCGGTGGCTCTCGTATCGGTTCTGGCGGTCTTGCTGACGTGCTCCGCTACCGTCCTACAAACGGTCTCCGCGAGGTTGCATTCTGGGCTCCTGAAGTAGCTGACCCAGACGAGGAGAAGAACTTCGAGTACACTAACCCTAAGTCTGACATCGAGACAAACCAGCAGAAGAAGCACTCTTACTCTGTAAGCAACCAGTTCGCTCTCCAGTGGACTCCGATCGAAGGCCTCGTGCTCCGTTCAGAGGGTAACTACTCTATCTCTAAGGGCGACCAGATGCAGTACTACGGACCTCTTACAGGCGAGGGACAGAAGGTTATCAACCAGGGCCTCCCTGTAGCAACTATCAAGGATACACACAAGGAGTCTTACACATGGACAAATACAGCAAGCTATTCGTTCACACACAAGGACTACCACAACTTCTCATTCCTCCTCGGTCAGGAGCTTCACAACTCACAGACTCGTACAAAGAACCAGACTGCTCACCTCTTCGCTCGTAGCGTTGACGCACAGACAGCATGGGACAACATGGGTCTCGGTACAGCATACGAACTCCTCTCTGAGCTCTCTACACCAGACCGCATGGCTTCTTTCTTCGGTCAGGCTAACTATAACTACGACCACAAGTATCTCCTCTCGCTCACATTCCGTGCCGACGGTTCTACCAAGTTCGCACCTGGAAACCAGTGGGGCTACTTCCCTTCAGTATCTGGTGCCTGGGATATCAAGCGCGAGAACTTCCTCAAGGACGTAGAGTGGATCGACCAGCTGAAGTTCCGTGCAGCTTACGGTCTCGCTGGTAACAACCAGATCAAGGACGACCTCTGGCGCTACCTCTATACAGTAGGCACAAAGGGCGGACCAGCATTCGGCGAAACAGTGAAGGACGGACAGCTCTTCTACCAGGGCCCAGGCTCATTCCCTAACAAGGACATCAAGTGGGAGACAACTATAACACGCAACTTCGCGTTCGACCTCTCATTCTTCGACAACAGACTTACTGTTACTCCTGAGCTCTACTTCAACACAACACGTGACCTCCTCTACAACTCTACAATCCCTGCAGTTTCTGGTTACACAACACAGATGCAGAACATCGGCGAGGTTACTAACAACGGTTTCGAGCTCACAGTTAACGGCGACATCCTCCGCGGCAAGGACTATGTCCTCTCTGCTAACCTCACATTCGGCCTTAACAAGATGACTATCAAGAAGCTCAACGCTACTGACAAGATCCTCTTCAACACAGCCGGAAACTGGAAGTCTGCTGACGAGGCTGACTACAAACTCGAGGTAGGCGGCGAGCTCGGCCTCTTCTACGGTTACGTATACGACGGCATCTACTCTGCTGACGAATTCTTCTTCGACCCAGTACAGAACCTCCTTGCTATCCCTTACTCTGACGAGTATCCAGGTTACGACGCAGACGGCAACCGTCTCCCTAACACCGTAATCAACATGGCACTCGCAGGATCTAACTCTGGTGAGGCTACTCTCCCTGGCAAGATCAAGCTGAAGGACCTCAACGGCGACGGCATCGTTGACCAGAACGACAAGACTGTAATCGGTAACTCTAACCCAGAGTTCCAGGGCGGTTTCGGCCTCTCAGGACAGTGGAAGGATTTCGACTTCACAGCCAACTTCACATACATGGTAGGATTTGATGTATACAACGCTACAGCGTATACACTCTCTTCTTCTTCAACAAGCCAGTACCAGTTCTTCAACGTACTCTCTGACTTCGCTGACAACCGCTGGCGTTACACTCACATCAACGACGGCAGCCGCTTCTCTGGCGAGGCAATGTACAAGAACTACTATCTTGACAACGCTCTTGACGAGTACATCAACATGAACAGTTCAGCAACTCTTTGGAACCCAGCCGACCTCGTAACAAAGGCTATGATTTCTAACTTCGTAGAAGACGGCTCTTTCCTCCGCTGTTCAGACGTAACAATCGGTTATACACTGCCACGTAGCCTGACTCAGAAGTGGGGTATGAGCAAGCTCCGCGTTTACGCTTCAGCTTCTAACCTCTTCATCATCACCAACTACTCAGGCTTCGACCCTGAAGTTGACGTGCAGTCTGGTCTCACTCCTTCAATGGACTTCAACCGTTACCCACGTAACCGCCAGTTCTCTCTCGGTGTTAACGTAACATTCTAATAATATGGTATGATGGATTGATGCTTCGGGAAAATGAACAGAGACAAGTCGTTCTGAGCATTGACCGAATAACAACCAAACAACCAAAAACCATAACAAAAGAATAAATATATATGAAACTTAGAAATATATTAATCGGTGGAATTGGAATGCTGGCGCTGACAGCCTGCAACGATTACCTTGACGTTGATGCGCCATCAAAGCAGACCACTGAGCTCGTATTTTCATCTACCTCTGAGGCAAGCCAGGCTCTTAATGGCATCTATGCCAAAGTCCTTGCTGATAACGCCTTCGGTAGATACGCATACAATGACCTCATGCTCAACAGCGACGTTGAGTTCGCTTCTAACAGCAATGAGGTAGCGCAGACTAATGCGCCAAAACGCTTTGACTGTACTTCAGAGTCAGGCACAGTAGAAAAATTCTGGAATGCACTTTACAGCGGTGTAGAAACTGCTAACGAGTTCATCTACAACCTCGAGCATAGCGAGATGTACAACAATCCTGCTACTGCCAAGGAAGGTGAGGAACTCAAGCAGATGATGGGCGAGGCTAAGGTAATGCGCGCCATGTTCTACCATGAGCTCCTTTGCTACTGGGGTGATATTCCATTCTCTCTCGAGCCAACATACGTAACACAGAACTTCGTTCTCCCTGTTACAAGCCGTGACGAGGTTTACATGCAGCTTATCAACGACCTGAAGGCCATTGCTCCTTACATGTCATCATCAAGCACTATGGCTGACGGTGTTGAGCGTGTTTCTCAGGAGGCTTGCTGGGCTATGATCGCTCGTATGGCTCTTCAGGCTGGCGGTTACTCTCTCCGTCCTGTAGAGGGCAACACATCAAGCTACGGCAAGATGGCTCGCCCTGCTAACAGCAACGAGTTCTATCAGATAGCACGCAACTATGCTGACTCTGTAATCCAGGCAGGCACTCACTCACTCACAAAGTCTTTCCAGCAGGTATTCGTTGATGAGTGTAATCTTATCACATCAACAGGCGACGACCCTATCTTCGAACTTCCATTCGGCGAGGGCAGCTCAGGTTATGTTGGATACTATCAGGGTGCTAAGCTTGAGTCAACAGAGGGTGTGACACCTCATAACTGGGGTGAAGTAAACGGCGGTGCACAGCTTGAGGCTTTCTATCGCTTCAGATTCGATGAGAAAGACCTTCGCCGTGACTACGTGAACGCTCTTTGGTACTACACATCTACTAACCTCCCAGCAGTGGTAAACAGCTATACTACATATAATAATAAGTGGTCTAAGCTGTGGAACACTATAGGTCTTGGCGCTAACACAACAGGTGCTACAGGTATCAACTTCCCTTACATCCGCTACGCTGACGTTCTCCTCATGTTTGCAGAGGCTGAGAACGAGCTCAACGGTCCTACTCAGGCAGCTCAGGACGCACTCAAGGCAGTACGCCGCCGTGCATTCTCTTCTGACGACTATGCAGAGAAAGTTGAGGGTTATGTTGCTCAGGCGGCTGGCGACAAGGAGTCTTTCCTTGATGCAGTGCTTGACGAGCGTGCATGGGAGCTTGCTGGCGAGAACAGCCGCTGGAAGGACCTCGTACGTAACAACCAGTATGCAGAGAAGCTTTACTACACATTCATCCGCTACTACTCAGCAGCTGTTAATGCTCAGACATCTTCTCCATACGATGATATGATTGCAGAGTATGACAACATTGCTTGGCAGGAGACTCTTCCTTACTCAATGTATTCTTGTATCATCTCTAACCCTGTGGACAAGAACTACTACGTAAACACACAGCAGCCTGTACGTTATATCGTTAACGCTTACAAGCCTTCAACAATTCCTCAGCTCGGTCCTGAGAACTACATGATTGCTAACGAGATTCCTTACACACCAATCTCTGAGCGTCAGGTGACAGGTCTTGAGTCTTCAAGCTCAACAATCGGCTGGACAGAGACAACACTCTTCAACTGGTGTGAGGACGGCGGCTATCCAAAGGCACAGGTTCTCTACTCACTCTACGGATTCATCCGCGGTGATATCAACAGCAACATCTTGCTTGTTGTTGACGGCAAGGAGACAAAGATTGACCCAGTTAGCTACGATGCTGCTAACCTCCCTGTAGTTCGCTACATTCTTCCATTGCCAGCAGAGGCTGTTGCACGCTCTGGCGGTGTTTACACACAGAAGTACGGACACAAGTAAGTTCATTTATCTGTATGGCTGACTGGCATCTTCGGATGCAGCATGATAAGAATCAGCCAGTGTCTTAGGAGCCAGGCAGCCAGACAGACTATAAAACGAACAATAACAAATTCAATTAACAAATTCAGAACAATGAAGAAATTTCTATTATATTCACTCTGCATGTTCGCAGTTTCTTCGTCTTTCGTCTCATGTTCTGATGACGACGAAATACCAGCAGGATCTGACCGCATGTTCAGAACAATGTTCCGCTGCGACAACAATACAGGCAAGGGCGACGGCGACCCATACAACTGTACTGTAGTCGACCTCAACGACGTTCACCTTTACTGGTTCGGCGTAGAGGGTGCAGCAGGTTATCAAATCCGTTGGGCTCTCCAGCCAAATGTGTCTGGCGGTGCACAGGCATGGCATGAGACAGACTCTCTCGGTCTGCTTTCAGGCGATACAATCCTTCCACCAGACGTACTTGACTGCGTAATCAAGGACCTTCAGTATCAGACTGACTACCGTTTCGCTATTCGTACTCTCCACTCTATGGACCTCAATGACCCTCTCAACTCTGAGTGGTATGGTCATGGTGACGGCCGTGGATGGGCTGAGTATCTTGGACTCCAGACAGGCGCACGCTATGAGGTGCCTTCAATCACACAGATTTCTGACATCACAAAGACATCTATGCGTGTGAACCTCAACCGCAGCACAGCAGGCTACTCAGAGGAGCAGCTGATGGGCTTCGCTGAGCACTTCACAATCCTCGGCGATATATTCAAGGTTGACTACATGACAATTGAGCCTTCAAACTCTTCACCTAACGCTGTTGTTCCTGAGCAGTATAAGAAGTACAAGCTTACTGACGCTGACTGGGAGCGTGGATATATCGACGTAGAGGGCCTCTCTGAGAACTCTGTATATAACATTGAGGTATGGGACGAGGATATCGCTGTTAAGGTAGACGCAAGCTACAATCCTTGGATGAAGCGTACTAAGGGTGATGCAGGTCCTCCAATCCTCCTCGTACACGAGCCATGGGCAACAGATACAATCGGTGGGACAAACGTTTACGACATCTCACAGTATCAGTCAATGAAGCTCGACTGGATTATCAGCGGCTACTGTGCTACAAACGACCTCGCAGAGAACCAGGTATTCTACCTTGAGGGTGGCAAGGCTTATCACTTCACAAGCAACCCTTCTGTATACAAAGGTCTCACACTGCGTACTAACCCAGAAGACCTCGCAGCAGGCAAGGGCAAGGCTAAGCTTTACCTCAGCGGTATGACAAGAACAGGTACAACGGTTAACACATGTAACTTCATGCTCGGCCGTCAGCCACAGCCAGGTGAGAATTCATCTATTCCTATCGATATCGATACACTCCGCTTCATGGATCTTGACGTTAATGTTCCTATGGCAGAGAACTACGGTCATGCACAGGAGAAGATCGGTGCAGCTGTAGGTAACTACTTCATGAACATGTACTCTAACGGTATGGGTATCAACGTGACTCACCTCGAATGGAACGGTTGTACATTCCAGGGTCTCATCCGTGGTTTCTTCCGTATCCAGGGTTCTAACGACTTCAACATCCACAGCCTCGTAATGAAGAACTGTGAGTTCCTCAACACAGGTTTCTATGACAACGGCGGTAAGGGTTATAACATCATCTTCGCTGACCACAACGGTAAGCCAAAGAGCAATATCCTTGAGAAAGTTGTTATCGACAACAACACATTCTGCAACACACCTCACGGTTCAATCATCACTGATAACAACCGTAACCTCCTTTGGGACGAGTCTGTACGTTGGAATATCACTGTTACAAACAATACATTCGTAAACCACTGTACACGTTCAGCTGTGCCATTCTTCAACTTCCGTTACATGCCAGGCGGCTCTGTTCTTACTATCAAGAACAACTTCTGGACAGTGACGAAGGACGAGGCTGACGCTCTCCGCGTGCTCAACTGCCAGGGCTGTGACATCCGTACAATCCAGGGCGGTGACGGTTCAGGTATCGTAACATTCGACATCGCTAACAACTGGTCAACAAACAACAACCTCACATCAGGTCAGATCTTCTCTAAGGGTGCATTCTCTGCTAAGTCAAATGCTCCTGGCAAGTTCCTTTCATCTTCTATCTTCCCAAGCGGAACAGAAGAACTTGATGTACATGTTGACGACCTTTCTGCTACAGAACTCTTCAAGTCACCAAATCCTAAGTATTATGTGACTGAGATTTCTAACCACAAGGAGCACTTCACAGACAACCTTGACGGTCTCTACTATCAGAACACTGATAAGGTTCGTAACTCTGAGATCTACAAGCGCGGCATCGGTGCAAGCAAGTGGCGTGAGGGTATTGGCAAGTAAATCATTCTGAGAGCTTCGGCTCTTACGAAAAGATAACGTTTCAAGACGAGACGGACAGAAATGTCTGCCTCGTCTTTTTTTATGTCTGGCGTAAGCATGCGTATAGGTTGGCGGTGGCTCACGTATCGGTTTGTCATATACTGAAATAGAACATCGCTCTCATACAAACGGCAGTTGTTGCTGTCGTAGTTGTCTTTGGGGAATAAGGATACAACTTGTGCGGCTCGGACAACATAGGTTATAATAGTCGATTAGACGGCAGTTGTTGCAGTCATGGCCGTCTTTGAGGAATAAGGATACAACTTGTGCAACTCGAACAACATAGGCTATAATAGTCGATTAGACGGCAGTTGTTATAGTCATAGCCGTCTTTGAGGAATAAGGATACAACTTGTGCAACTCGAACAACATAGGTTATAATAGTTGAATAGACGGCAGTTGTTGCAGTCACAGCCGTCTTTGGGGAATAAGGAGACAGCTTGTGCAATCTGGACAGCGTGTGCTGTAATAGCCATGCAAACGGTTTTCGGCTTGTTATAGCCATCTTTCGGGGAACAAGGAGCTAACAGAAGGAGTATAAACGTTTCAAGTTAGGGTGAAAATCGTGTACTGGCAATAATTCTAAAGGAAATATTTGCGTGCGTGATGATATATTCGTACCTTTGCCACATACTTTTCCTACCATCAGACTAAAGAAACACATACGATATGAAGCAATTATTCACAGCAGTCATGCTGCTCCTCGCAGCCGCCACAGCCAGTGCGCAGAATGATGGCAGCGTGCAGTCAGACCTCTTCTGTCATCCGCGCATCAATCTCTATGACATCACGGCAATGCCTAACAGCATTGGCACACAACACTATGATTCCATCGTGCGCAACCGTACATGGCGCATCGACCAGCCGCGCATGTATGCCTACGTGCCTGGTCTGGAGGAACGAAGAAATACAGCCGTAGTAGTCATTCCGGGCGGCGGATACATAAAGCAGGCATACGAAACAGCCGGAGTGTCAGTGGCGAAATGGCTCAATACGTTCGGAGTGACCGCCTTCGTGCTCCTCCATCGCCTGCCTAACCAGCCCGATGTGGCAGACAAGAGCATCGTGCCGTTCCAGGATGCGCAGCGTGCAGTGCGCTGGGTGAGAGCCCATGCCGCAGAATACGGCATCGACCCTGACCGCATCGGAGTAATCGGATGCAGCGCCGGCGGACATGTATCGGCAGGCATCTCCAGCATAACCGACGATCTAAGCCAGTGTGGCGACTCGCTCGACAAATACTCCTTCCGCCCGAATTTCTGCATGCTCATCAGCCCCGTCATCAGCCTCTATATGCCGAGCGGAGTGGACAAGGACGTGAAGCGGCTCCTCGAAGACTACCGTGTTGACCGCATGGTGACGCCGCAGAACCCGCCGACGCTCTTCATACATGCAGCCGACGACACCGGCGTGACACCCGAAAACTCCATACTGATGTTCCAGGCGCTGCAGCGTGCCGGCGTAAAGCATTCATCGCTGCATATCTTCCCGCAGGGAAAGCACGCCATATCGCTCCGCTCGCAGCCAGGCACCACAGCCCTCTGGCCGGAGATAGCCGAGGGATGGATGAGAGAGATTGGCGTGCTTGAGTAAGAACTTGTGTTTTTGTCAGCAAGTGGTGGCAAATATACCGAAAAATCATTCGCTCTGCTTACACTTTGTAAGTGCTGCGAATGACCTTCCAAAACGCTGTTTTTTACCAGCCAAGAAGCTACGAATGACGCGCTCATTCGTAGCTTCTTGCATTTCTTTATGTTTTGCCCGGAAAGCGTAAGCGAAACCACCCGTTTTGTTTACAATATGTCATGAAATGTTTCGCTTTGCATGTAAAGCAAGAGCATGCAGGGTGTTTCTGAATGATTATGTATAGTCGGCAGTGCGGCAGCATCCGCCTGAATATAGCATTTTCTAAGTATGAATATCTGCCTGAAGTGTTAAAGATTACTAAAAACTTACAAAAAATAATATGACTACATCCTTTTTTTAGTACATTTGCAAAGACTACGAACATGCATAATCCTTATTATCACATAAATCTTAACTGAAAAATTTAATAACTAAATATTAAAAAACACAAATTATGCAAGAAAACAAGACTTTGGTCAACAAAGCTATGAAGGCAATGTTGGTTGCTGGCTTCTTTGCTGCTATGTGCCCGACATCGGCATTCGCTGCTGATGCTCAGACTACAAACTACGCAGCTGCAGCACAGCAGAATCAGATCAAGGGTACTGTCGTTGACGAATTCGGCGAGCCTATGATTGGTGTAACCATCAAGGTAAAGGGCGCGCAGGTGGCAGGCATTACCGACATCGACGGTAACTTCGCTCTTAATACAAGCGAGGGTGCAGAGATTGAACTCTCTTACGTAGGCTATCTCACACAGACCGTGAAACTCACAAATGGCATGCGCATACAGATGCAGCCAGACTCACAGATGATGGAAGAAGTGGTGGTAATCGGTTTCGGTACAGTAAAGAAACGCGACGTTACCGGTTCTGTTTCTTCTATCAAGGCAGAAGCACTCGTGCAGGCACCTACATCTGACGTGGCAACAGCTCTTCAGGGACGTGTGTCTGGTCTTGACGTAAACGACGGCGACCTCCGTATCCGTGGTAACCGCTCAATCAACGGTAGCAACAACCCTCTCGTTATCATCGACGGCGTACAGGGCGGTTCAATGAGCGATATCAACCCTCAGGACATCGAGTCTATCGACGTTTTGAAGGATGCGTCATCTACAGCCATCTATGGTTCACAGGGTGCAAACGGTGTTATCATCATCACTACAAAGAAAGCTGAGAAGGGCCGCATGCTCATCTCTTACGACGGTTCTGTAACAGGTGCCTTCCGTGCAGCAGAGCCAGACTTCCGCTCAGGCGACAACTGGTATAATGCAGCTAAGCAGGCAGCTATCGCAGCTGGCCAGTGGAGCAGCAATGCTGACGACCGCCAGCTCTTCAGCAGCAACGAGGCATTCGCAGCATACAAGGCTAACGCATGGACTGACTACGAGGACCTCCTCTACAGAGACGTTACATGGAGCACACGTCACACCGTGACTCTCGCAGGTGGTACAGACAAGACATCTGCACGCTTCTCTGCAGGATATGCAAGCAACGGTAACAAGTGGAAGAAGGGCCCAGGCTCTGACCGCTTCAACCTCCGCGCTAACATCGACCATGACATGTACGACTGGGTATCTGCAGGCGTTAACTTCCAGCTCACACACAACCGCGCTGGTAACTCTCCATACGCTAAGGCTGGTACAACTGGCGTAGAGCTCGGTTCTCCTTACGGCGTATATGACCCAGAGACAGAAAGCTATTCTATCGGCGACAAGCTCGTAGAGCGTCCTCTCGCTGCTGACGAATACGTTAACCCGCTCATCGACGCAGAAGGAAACAACCTTTATAAGACACAGAACTACGCTACAAACGTAGTGGCTAACGGTTACCTCGACATCCACCCAATCGAAGGATTCTCTTTCCGCTCACAGCTCAATGCTCACATACAGAACTCAACACGCGGCGAGTACCTCGACGGAAACCAGTCTGTTAACCTCGAGACAACAGGTAAGAAGAGCAAGGCTGACTTCACAAAGAGCTCAAGCCTCTACCTCGAGTGGAACAACATTGTAAACTACAAGTTCACAATGCTTCCAAAGGAGCACAACCTCTCACTCACAGCGCTCACAACATGGAGCCGCGGACAGAGCGACTACCTCTCTGCTTCTTCTGTGGGACAGACTCTCGCAAGCAACCTCTGGTGGAACCTCGGCAGCAACGACGGTGAAGACGGTTCGCTCTCTCACTCAAGCAACTACGAGCAGTACCAGTCATTCTCTTACGCAGGACGTGTTTCTTACGACTATAAGAGCAAGTATCTCTTCACAGCTTCTCTCCGTCGCGACGGCGCAAGCCGACTCGCTGAAGGCAACAAGTGGGAGTGGTTCCCATCTGCAGCCCTCGCATGGCGTATCACTGACGAGGCTTGGATGACAAACGTTAAGGGCAACTGGCTCGACGACCTCAAGCTCCGCGCTACATACGGTGTGACAGGTAACTCTGGTATCGGCGTTTACGGCACAAAGTCTGGCATCACATTCGCTAACTGGTCATTCGCTTTCCAGGACGACGCAGCTAACCGCTACATCCTCGGTACTCTCGACAACAACGGTTCTGGCTACTACGTAGTGGCTAACAAGGACACTAAGTGGGAGATGTCTACAACATTCGACCTCGGTTTCGACGCTTCTCTCTTCCACAACCGCGTTAACGTAGTATTCGACTGGTATACAACAACTACCGACGACATCCTCCTCCTCCGCTCACTCCCAACATCAGCAGGTATGGACGGTAAGTATGCTACATACACAAACATCGGTAAGACACGCAACACTGGCTTCGAGTTCACTATCAACTCACGCAATATCGTGAAGAAGAACTTCCAGTGGAACTCTACACTCACATTCTCTGCTAACCGTGAGAAAATCATCGACCTCGTTGACGGCGCTGACATCGTAATCGGTACAGAAAGAGAAAAGCAGACTCTTATGATTGGTCACCCAATCAAGTCATTCAATACATTCAAGTATGACGGTATCTGGAAGACAAGCGAGGCTGACGAAGCTGCTGCATTCGGACAGAAGCCAGGTGACGTGAGAATCGTAGTTCCTGGAATGGAGAAGGTGGGTCCTGGCGTTTACCAGAAGGCTGACGCTGACGGAAACATGGTTCAGTACACCAAGGATAATCCTTACGCAATCTCACAGAGCGACGACATCCAGTACATCGGCTCTACATCACCTAACTGGTTCGCTGGTTTCAACAACGACTTCACAATCGGAAACTTCGACGTTAACATCTACTTCTACGCTCGTTTCGGACAGTGGGCTGAGAACCGCATGGCTGGTTACACCCCAACAAACGGCGGTAGCCGAGTTAACATGGACTACTGGGTAGCTGGAACAAACGAAGACGCACTCCTCCCAGGTGCATACAAGGGACGTAACTTCTTCGACTACACAGGCTATCAGTCAATCTGGTTCGCTGACAACTCATTCATTAAGCTGAAGCGAATCACTCTCGGATACACTCTGCCAAAGAGCGTACTTAAAGCAACTGGCATGACAAGAGCACGCGTATACGCTACTGTAAACGACCCTCTCTACTGGGTTAAGAGCGACTTCCAGAAGGGTTACGACCCAGAAGGCAACCAGCGCAGCATCACAATCGGCCTGAACCTTAACTTCTAATAATTAAAAAGATACGACAATGAAGATTTTCAATAAATATATCGTGGGTGCGTTGCTCATGGGAGTAACTGCATTCTCTCTCCAGTCTTGCGACCTCGAGGAGTACAACCCATCAGGCGAAGGTGCCGACGAGGTGTTCGCAACAGAACAGGGTATGGAGAGCCTTGTTAACCAGATGTACTATAACTTCCGCTGGAAATACTACGGACGTGAGGATCCTGTGCTTTACATGGAAGGATCTGCTGACATCTGGCAGAACAGAACAAACAGCTATGAGTACGGTATGCAGATGACACGTTGCGTCAACCTTCAGGGCGACCGCGGTCAGATTGCTAACGTATGGAACCGTGTGTATGATAACATCAACGACGCTAATGCCATCATCGGTCGTATTGGCAATGTAGTAGGCCTTTCAGAAGACAAGGCTAAGGTGTTTGAGGGCGAGGCTCGCTTCATGCGCTCTTACTGCTACTGGTGGCTCGTAGAGTTCTTCGGTGACATCGAAATGCGTGTTAACGAGACTCAGGAGGCTGTCTTCACAGCTGTTCGTACAGACCGCAAGGTCATCTATGACGAGGTAATCATCCCTGACGCAGAGATGGCTGCTGATATGCTCGACGTTCAGCCATACAAGGGCAACGTAGGCCGCTCAACAAAGAAGGCTGCCAAGGCTCTCCTCGCTCGTGTCCTCCTCACTCGTGCACAGTATGAGGCTCAGGGCTCAGCAGAGCAGAAGGCGTTCTACGAGAAGGCTCTCGCTGCTGCAAACGAGGTTATCAACACCAAGTCAGCGCTCGGCATCAAGCTTTATGACACTTATGACGAAATCTGGCAGGCTCGCAACAACAAGAACAACACTGAGTTCCTTTGGGTGACAACATTCTCAAGCAACTCATCACTCAATCCTGACGGCAAGCCAAACCGCCTCTACCGTTACTTCTCACCACAGCTCGTAGGTAACGCAGGTATCGTTAACAGCGCAGAGTCTTGGGAATACCCATCAGAAGGCCGCCTCATGATGCCTACATACTACTTCATGAAGCTTTGGGAGCCATGGGATGCTCGTTACGACGCTATCTTCCAGGAGACATTCACAATGAATGGTGTACGTGCATTCACATGGAAGCAGGAAGAGGCTGACAAGTATAAGTCACCAGGTGTTGTTGGCAAGCGTGTAGCAAAGGATGCTCCTGTCCTTCACTTCACAAAGGAAAGCCTTACTCCAGAACAGGAGGCAGAATTCGAGGCTAAGGGTATTGCAACAGTTGATATTGACAAGCTCTACAAGACAGAGAACGTAACAGCTTACGGAGGTGCGAAGGTTCGTAACCCTAATGTAAACTATCCTGATTATACAGAGGGTGAGACAACTACATACATTGGTGAGGCATTCCCACGATTCATGAAGTATCGTATCTGGGACCGCGATCCAAACGGCACATTCCTCCTCGCTGCAGCTAACGGACAGATGGGCTTTGCTGACGTTCCTGTAATGCGTTACGCTGAGATGCCTCTTATCGCAGCAGAGTGCTACATCGCTCTTGGCCGTCAGTCAGAGGCTGCAAGCATCATCAACAAGGAAATCCGCAACCAGCGTGTAGTTCGTGAGGGCTACAAGCTCTCAGACGTTCAGGTTACAGCTGGCGATATGACAATCGACTGGATTATGGAAGAGCGCGCACGTGAGCTTTGCGGTGAGTGGCTCCGCTGGTTCGATATGAAGCGTGTATATGGTCCTCAGGGCACATTCGCTAAGACAATCGTAGGCCGCAACCCATCAATGCGCGGTGACGACGACCAGCGTCAGGAGTATCACACACTGTGGCCTATCCCTAACACATTCCTTGACAAGCTCCAGAACGCTGAGGAATTCGGACAGAACCCAGGCTATACACCATTCGTTCGCTAATCTGTAGCGTCAGCAATGACAGTATAATATAACTATCGCTGCCGTATAACAGCAATGTCATACGGCAGCGATAGATATTATTTTTTTAACATAATAAAATCACAGACACACGGTCATATTAAAAAAATAATTTGTACCTTTGTCGCATGATGTGTGGTGAAGAGTGTCACACATGGTGAAAGCAATGGTTAATGAGAATTCATTGACATGCATATAAATAACAATTAAAACAATCCTTTATGAAAAAAATCTTTACTCTTATTGCAATGGCAGTGTTCGCACTTAGTGCTAATGCTCAGAACACTTATGGCATCTTTATGGATGAAACAAGTCAGACTGGTACACTCATGGGTGTAACTGAAGAGGCTATCGGCTATACACCAGGTGTTACAACAGCAGGTGACGTTAAGGTTACTTACACAAACGGTAAGGACACAAAGTACATCGCAGAACTCGAGAAGACATTCGGTTCAAATTTCTTCTTGAATGCGTTTAACACCGCCTCTTTCCAGTACAGACCATACATAGCTAACGGTGCTATTAGTGCCACATGGTCACTCATGGATGGTGGTGTACTCGTATGTACAGGCTATCAGAATGGTACAGACGAGACAGCTGATGGTTTCGTAAGCAGTGATGCTGATGCTTCAAGCCGTTGGCCAGAGAACGAGAATAACGATGAGACACAGCCAAAGATTGACTATTTCAGCAAGAATCTCTATGAGATGGCACCAGACTACTGGACAGGTATGACAATTGAGGTGCCAGCAGGTCAGGCTCTTAGTGTTGATGAAATCTCTGTAGCAATTGGTGGTGGTAATGCTTTCTACTGGTCAGTTGCAGTTTTCAACGAGGCTGGTGATCTTCTTTATGACTCAAAGGTAGCACAGGCTCAGAACAACTTCAACTCAACAGACGCAGCAAAGCAGTCAAATCTCCTTGGCTTCTCTGCTGACATCACAGCAGCTGGAGTATCAGAGCCTCTCGGTGGTTACAACTTCATGCCTGCGTCATGGCACTCTTCAGCAGGTTATTTTGACAACTTTATTGGTGAGACTGCTCTTCCTGTTACTCTTGAGAAGGCAGACAAGATGAAGGCAGCAGGTTGGGATCCAACAAACGGCAAGTCACCAGTTAGAAAGTTCCAGCCACTCCCAGCAGGTCTGAAGCTGACAGGCAAGAACACAGTACGCGTATACTTCTGCTGCAAGAACTCACGTCTCTTCGGTCTTCCATACCTCTATGTTAAGGGTACAACAGGCGAAGGCGGTTCTACAGGCATTGACAACGTAGTTGTTGAGAACGAGAATGCTCCTGTATACAATGTAGCAGGTCAGATAGTAGGCAACGACTATAAGGGTCTCGTTATCAAGAACGGTAAGAAGGTGGTTATTAAATAATTATATATTTTGCGCAAAAGGGCTGCCTATGGTGCGGCAGGTGCTCTGCCATGCCTACGGGCAGCCCAATCTTTTAACCACACACACTAAAGCCTCGGATTATTCCGGGGCTTTTTTTGTGCTACAGGTTAAGGGTGCGGGCGTCATGAGTGGTCGGAGTAATCGGAGTAATTGGAGTGCTCGGAGTAGTCGGAGTGGTCGGCGGCAGTCGGAGTGGTCGGTGGCGAGAGGAGAACGCCAAATCATTCTGCAATAGGCGTCAAATCCTCGGGTTATTCCGAGGCTTTTTTTGTGCTACAGGTTAAGGGTGCGGGCGTCATGAGTGGTCGGCGGTAGGAGGGGAAAGAAGGAAAAGGGGAGCGATAAACCCGTGAAAATGTGTTTTTATGCAGATTTTCTTGCATATTTCCACTATTTTCTGTATCTTTACACCCAGAAATATACAGTTGCCGCAGCAGCACATGCATTATTGTGTAATAATCTTCCGGCAACGCATCATTAACTCTTAACATCGATAAATCATGAAAATGACCAGACTATTATTAGCCGCTGCATTCATGACCATGGTAGCATCGTGCTGCGGGCAGTCAGAATGCAAGGACGAGAAGGCAGAAGGAAGCAATGCAGTGATAGAGAATATCATGGCACGCCGCAGCATCCGCGCATATAAGCAGGTGCCTGTAAGCCGCGACACGTTGAACATGATAATGCAGTGCGGCATCAATGCGCCTAACGGACAGAACAAACAGTCGTGGGAGGTGCGCGTAGTAGACAAGCCAGAACTCATGGAAGAGATAAAGGATGCTATGGCCAAGGGCCATCCAGACCTCGACGCAATGCGTGTGAAGGGCTGTTTCCGTGATGCGCCAGTCATGGTGTTCATAGCCCGCGACCTGTCATACGACTTCTCAGCCTACGACTGCGGTCTGATGGCAGAGAACATCATGCTGTCAGCATGGTCTATGGGCGTAGGCTCAATATGCCTTGGCAGCCCTGTCAGGTTCCTCACCGACAACGACGAGTGCAAGCCGATTCTTGAGAAACTCGCCTTCAGCGAAGGCTACGAGCTCTGCCTGTGCGTAGGTCTCGGCTATGCGGACGAAGAGCCAGAGGCAAAGCCGCGCGACATGGACAAGGTGAGATTCATAGAGTAAACGTTACACACTATAAAATAAGGAAACCAGTCTAAGCAGTCTTAGGCTGGTTTTTTATATTGGTATCGGGTAAAACTATTTCGTGGGGCGTTGCCCCCTGGGAGTTCTTTTGCCTCTTCGAGGCGTTGGCTTGCTGTGCTCATTGATACCCAGGGTGCCGCTTCGCTTGCCCTGGGCTATTGTCTTCTGCCCTTTCAGGGCGAAACCCCCAACAAAGGCTACGGGGTAGGCGACTGTAAGTCGGGAACGGCTTGGTTCTGCTCTTGCTTCGTTCGTCGGTTTCAGGGCGAAAGTTTCAAATCTCCATTTATGTCCAAGCGGGTAAGCCATAGAAAATGTCAGTACACCTGGTAATCTTTACCCCAGAGGGGCAAAAGATGTCAGCATAGGGCAACGCCCTATGTATTAGACGGCATGTCTTTCAACGCTCCGCAGGAGCAAAAGAACTCCCAGGGGGCAACGCCCTTAAATCATAAAGATGCTTGTTCCGCATTGTTTTTTCAAGAAGAGGGGAGGGGACCCATGGTAAATGGGTTAAGGGACGTTCTATAAATTACGAATTTAAGTATTCACTTATTCTATTGTTTCAGTTTCGGTTGCTTTGTCGTCTCCTTCGATGTCATTTTGTCAAGCTTCATCAGTCACATAGCCCGCTATGTTCCTTCTTCAACTTACAAAAGCACATACGAAAGAAAAACAAAAATCTACTCGACGTATTTTTTAGAACGCCCCTTAAATTACTGTGAGTTGCAAACGTTTACCGGACACCAATATATTCGAATATGCCATCCGTTCGTCTATCCCACCCCTAAGTCAGTATTCTCCATCAGCACCTCGATTCTGTCGTCGTCAGCGACAGCCGGCACGACATGCTCTCTGAACCACGCTGCGAGTGCGGCATCCTGCTTTATGCTGGTAGAGTTATTGCAGAACACGTTCAGACTGAAGTACTCAAAATGCTCCTTTGCCAGCGCAATGTCGTTCAGAATGCGCTCTTTTGAGTCGCCCTGCGTGCAGCAGAGCAGGCATACGCCCTGGAAATACTCAGCCACATCGGCAGGCGTCACGCTCTCCGCCACACCTTTCCGCCATGCAGAGCGCAGAAGAGGGTCGAACGATTCTATGCCGCAGCGGAACTTCACTGCTGTCGGGGCAAAGCGAGCGGCAAACTCCTGCAGACGGTGGCGGTACATATAGTGAGCCTCAAACCACAGCGTGTGAATATTTTTCTCCCTCACCACACGCTCAATCATGTCCAGCGTGCGCTCGTCCAGTTCCATTGCCGACCCCGAATTAATCACGTCGAGCACCCCCATTTCGCCCGTCACACGTGCCAGCACTTGGCGGTTTGTGTCGAACGGGTCGGCGCTCACGTCAGTGTGATAGTCGCAGAACGCACATCTGCGCCAGCGGCAGCCCGTGCCCTGCAGCAGGATAAACTCCCTCGGCATCTTTGTCTCTATCAGCGAATAGCGTGAAAAACTATTGTTGCTCATCATTTACGGTTAAGAAAGGTGAGTACTCTCGCACAGCCCTGCCCGCAGCCTTCCAGCCAGCCGTGCGGCGAGTAGTGCGAATGGTAAATTCAGGAAATCGGCTTACTGGCAACCCCCAGCTGTGCAAGATGCTCTGTCTGGCACAGCAAGAAGCAGCATCTTGCCGTGTCATCGGCAGTATTTTGCGTGATTAAGTGCTATGAAACGCAGGCATGGATATAAGTATCTGGCAGTCAAGGCGTTATCTAAGCGAATCTCTTTTTGCCACAAATGGCATATTTCGGAATACCCGCAACAGACTTGCATGCCGTGTGCCGCTGTATAGCGAGAACTTGTGCCGCTACCCGATGGAAGCCACCCGTCAGCCATCCTTGCGCTGGTCGTCTGCCATCCCTGCGGCAACCATCTTTCAAATCTGCGGCAGCTGTCTGTTATTCCTGCGTTGGTCGTCTGTCATCCCTGCGGCAGTTGTTTGCTATTCCTATGCCACCCGTCTGCCATCCCTGCGTTGGTCATCAGTCATCCCTACGGCAGTTGTTTGCTATTCCTATGCCAGCTGCCTGTCATTCCTGCGGCAGTCATCTGACGTATCGTCGTATGGTATGAATTGCAGCGTAAGCCATCGGTGTGCCGAAAGCCGCCTCTATGAGCAGTTTCGACGCATACTGGAAGGCTATCATCATGAGGAGGTCGTGAGTAGAAACCACTCCGAGGAACGCTATCAGCACAAACGGCAGACTGTCAAACCAGTATGCTATGGCTGAACTGCCTATCGTGCGCACCCACAGACGCTTGCCCTTCGTCTTCGCCTTAATCTTCTCCATAAACCACGCATTAGCCATTTCGCCCAGCAGGAATCCTGTGAGCGAGCCTACGACGATGCGCGGCACGTAGGTGAAGATATGGTTGTATGCCTCTGCCGTCTCCGCCAGATAGTCAGGCGAAGGCAGCCATACGCCCACAGCCGTGCAGACCACCATGAGCACATTGCAGAAAAAAGTCATCCAGATGACCTTGCGCGCTGTGCGGAATCCCCATATTTCGGTCAGCACATCGCCCAGCATGTAAGCGAAAGGAAACGTAATTGTTCCGGCATCGAAGAAGAAAAGGTCGAAAAGTCCGATTACTTTTACCGCCATGATGTTTGATACCAGATAGAGCGTGACGAAGAGTGCCGTCACAATCATCAGAGCCGTATGGCTGTCCAGGCGTCTGTCTTGCCTGCCGGTTTTGAAAGGGTTGTCCGTAACCTTGTCCATAATAAAAAGAAATTTGCGGCAAGCCGTGCTCTCCGCGGGTTAATAATATGCTGTAAATGTAATACGGGTGCAAAGTTACATAATTTTTCTGACACGCAGAAATGCCGCGCCCGTTTTTTTTCGTTTGCGGTGTTCAGAGTGTTACGTGTCACACCGCTGTTGCCAGTGCAGAGCATTGTGCGGACAGACGGGCACAAAAAAACTGCGCCAGCAGAGCCGCCAGCGCAGTGATATAGTGTTGTTTGCGGATTGTTATGCCGCGGATATTACCCGAAGAAGCCAGGCTGAGTGAACTCAATGCCCAGTTCGCGGTCGACAGCCGCCATGATTCCCTGCACCTGTCCGAGAGCGAACATGCGTCCGAGGAAAGAGTATCCGGCGTTGTAACCCTTCGTCTCGTCGCCCAGCATGGTCATGCCGTGGTCCACACGCATAGGCAGGCGCAGCTTCTCCGCTGTGCGTCCGTTAGTCTTGGCAGCCTCAGAGTCCTTGCGCTCGGCAATGCGGCGCTGCTCCTCCTGTTCGAATATGCGAGTCAGCTCGATGATGTCAGCACGTCCGCCTAAGTGGCTCGCCTCGGTAAAGTCGCCGTTCGGGAAGATATAGCATGAGCGCAGATGCACGAAGTGAGTGCGGTTGTGATATTTCTTCGCCAGTTCTGTTATGTCGTTATGCCCTCCTGCCGATAGTGAGCCGGCGCAGAATGTCAGTCCGTTATGCACGTTAGGCACAGCATCGAGGAACCACTGCACGTCAGCATCGCAGTTGACTATGCGCGGAAGTCCGAGTATTGGGAACGGCGGGTCGTCAGGATGCACGCACATGTCAATGTCATACTTGTCGCATATAGGCATGATAGCCTCCAGCCAGGTCTTCATGTTGTCCTGCAGCTGCTCCTTTGTCACACCGTCATACAGCGCCAGCAGTTCGCGGAACAGTTCCACCGGACGCTCGTCGCCCTCCTTGAAGTTGCCCGATACGAATCCCTGTGTCTTGATAACGATATTCTCCACGAGGTCGCGGTCGTAAGCCGGAGTAGCCTTCGCCTTAATCTCCGCCACCTCAGCCAGGATGTCGCGCTGCCAGTCGGCATGCTCCTTCTGGAATGCAATCCACTCCTCCTCAGCGCCTTCGCGCTTCAGTATGTGTATGTCGAAGTATGCAAACTCCGCCCAGTTGAAGTATAGATTGCTCGAACCGTTAGGGTTTTCGTGCAGAAGGTCAGTGCGTGCCCAGTCGAGCACAGGCATGAAGTTGTAGCACACGCAGTGTATGCCCTCCTTGCCAAGGTTCTCCAGCGACTCCTTGTATACCTCTATCTGGCGCTCACGGTCAGGTCCGCCATACTTTATCGCCTCAGTTACAGGCAGCGACTCCACCACGCTCCAGCGCATGCCGTATGACTCAATATACTCACGCAGGTCGCGTATCTTATCCTGTGTCCACACTTCGCCTAACGGCACATCATGCAGGGCGGTCACGATGCCCTCGACACCTATCTGTTTCAGCATGGCAAGCGTAATCTTATCGTTCTTGCCAAACCATCTCCATGTTCTTTCCATAGTTTCTTTCTATATTTCTTTATGCAGAAGAATTACATGCATGTAACGTTGAATCCGCCGTCTACTACCGCCACTGTGCCTGTCACGAACTTCGCAGCGTCAGACATGAGGTAGTGGATAGTGCCGCAGAGCTCGTCAGGCTCGCCCATTCTTCCGAACGGAGTCTGGCGTATGACGTCGTTGCCGCGCTGGGTGTATGTCCCGTCAGGATTTGTCAGCAGCGTGCGGTTCTGCTCTGTGATGAAGAATCCTGGTGCGATGGCGTTGACACGGATGCCCTCGCCGAACTTGCGTGCCGCCTCCTGAGCCATCCAGCCTGTGAAACTGTTAATGCCAGACTTGGCTGCGCTGTATCCGCAGACACGTGTGATAGGGCGGAAGGCAGACATAGAAGAGAAGTTTATGATAGAGCCCTTGCCCTGCGCTACCATCGGCTTGAGGAATATCTGGGTAGGGATTACTGTGCCAGTGAGGTTGAGGTCAAGCACTGTCTGGAACTGCTCTGGGGCGAGGTCGAAGAATGTCTGGTCAGGACCTACTGTCGCTCCAGGCATGTTTCCTCCTGCCGCATTGAGCAGAGTGTCCACACGGCCGTACTTCTCAACGATATAGTCGCATGCCGCCTGCATCTGCTCGGTGTTCATGACGTCCATCTTTACAAACTCGCATGCGCCGCCCGCAGCTGTCACGTCAGCCACAATCTCTGCGCCGACAGCCTCCTTGCGGCCGCCGATGATTACTTTTGCGCCCTCAAGGGCAAGATACTTGGCTATGCAGCGGCCGAGAATGCCTGTGCCGCCTGTGATGACTACAACGTAGTCTTTGATGTCAAAAAGTTTGTTCATGGTGTTTCTTATGTTTTATTCCGCATGCCTTCATGCTGCCGCAGAATACTGCGCGGAGAACGAAAGCAATTCGGGTAAATGACATAAGGCGCTGTTCCAGGTCCTGGAACAGCGCCTTATGTCATTTGTCAAATAATCATGCAAATTAGAGAGCGCCATTGAGATCGGCACCTGCCTTAAACTTAGCAACCTTCTTTGCTTCAATCTGAATCTTCTCCTTTGTTGCTGGGTTGATGCCCTCACGAGCAGGACGCTCGCTAACTGAGAATGTTCCGAAACCTACAAGAGCAACCTTGTCGTTTGCTGCAAGAGCCTCCTTGATTGCTACGAGTGTAGCGTCGAGAGCCTTCTTTGAGTCTGCCTTTGTGAGACCAGCAATTGCTGAAATCTTGTCTACTAATTCTGACTTGTTCATAATCTCTTTAATTTATGTGTGTTAATAAGTTATGTATGTCAATACCTTTTCATCCGCAAATTTAACACTAAACTTTCAGAAAACAAACAAAATTGTCAAAAAAGTTATTAAAATCAACGAAAAAACTGCGTTTTACGGCTTATTATAGGGGATTTAGGGACTTTTTTTGTACTTTTGCGCTTAATTTCAACGTAAAGACTATTATGTTCAGACAAATACCTCCTATCACTAAGCATCTGCTTATCATCAATATACTCGCCTTCCTGGCGCATATCGTACTGAGCCAAAGAGGCATAAGCTTGAACGATATGTTCGGCCTGCATTTTATTATGGCGCCTGACTTCCACATATACCAGCTGTTTACGTATATGTTCATGCACGCCAACCTCACCCACCTCTTCTTCAATATGTTCGCATTGTGGATGTTCGGATGTACCATCGAGAGGGCGTGGGGCTCGCAGAGATTCCTCGCTTACGCACTGATTTGCGGCGTAGGCGCTGGCATATTCCAGGAAGCAACGCAGTTTGTGTCGTATGCCGTGCAGGGACTCGCAGCGTATGACTCCGTGAACATCGGGGGCATGATAATCCCGATGGAGCAGTTCCTCAACCAATGGAATACCGTCGGATTCTCAGGTGCTGTCTACGGAATACTCCTCGGATTCGGAATGACATACCCAGAGGAGAGAATTTTCATATTCCCCCTCCCTGTTCCGATTAAGGGAAAATGGTTCGTATGCATCTATGCAGCTATCGAACTGTTCTCCGCTCTCGGCACTTCGTCTGACAATGTGGCGCACATCGCACACCTCGGAGGCATGGTTGTGGGCTACATCATCATCCGCTACTGGAAGTATCAGTATGCTCATCAGAACTCATTCAGAGGATGGGACGGATACGAAATCAAGGAGAAGAAAGGTTTTGTAGATAGAATCAGAGGATGGTGGGATAAGCAGCAGGAGGAGCGACGCCGCAAAAAACAGCAGCACGACTACCGCCACAATCCGATGAACGACGAGAATCAGAAAGAAAAGGAACGTCAGCAGGAGATGGATCGTATTCTTGACAAAATCAAACGAAGCGGATACGAATCGCTGACTCCTGAGGAAAGAAGCAAACTCTTCGACCGCAAGTAGCGCCAGCAGTAAATATACGGATGGCTGACGGCATAGTCTTAATATGCCGATGGAATATTCTTGGAATACTGATGGCATAATCATGGAATGCTGATGGCGTGTTTTTGGAATGCTGACGGCATAGTCTTGGAATGCTGATGGAATATTCTTGGAATGCTGACGGCGTGTTTTTGGAAGAGTGGCAGCGTATTTTAATATGTACGGAGTGCGCGCATATACACGCTATACCCCTGCGCGACAATGCTGATTGATGCCACGTGATAATCTTGATGCGCCTGCATCGTGCATAGAACATGCAGGGATGGCGCCTCAAATATATATGTATTGTGCATGCAGCATGCAAGGATGATGCGTCTGATGTACAGGGACAGCGTGTTATGCTTTCTTTTCTGTGTGTCAGGAAATATGCCATTGATATTTAGTCTGCATGTAACCGGGCAGCCTTTTGCATAAGTCGCAGATGATGCATGTAGCCATGGAAGATACGCCCGCAGGGGATTATGTGCTAAGAAAACAGAATGAAGAAGATAATATACCGTTTGCTGGTGTGTGCAAACATCATCCTGATTGCGTTGATGCTTGTCACGGGATATGCAGGATGCATCAATCCTGCACACCATCCTTATCTCTCGCTTATAGGATTTGCCTTCCCCGCATTCCTCCTCGCTAACGTATTCTTCCTCGTAGCGTGGGTCATCATACGTCCGCTTTACGTCATTGTGCCGGTTGCGGGGCTGCTTCTCGCATACTCGCCCGTAAGGACTTATGCTCCGGTGAACATCAGCCAGGACCCTCCGGAGGGTGCTCTGAAGGTGCTGTCGTATAATGTCCTCTATTTCAACTCTGACAATCTGCCGTCTGATGTCCCTAATCCCATACTGAAATATCTTATAGCTTCAGAGGCTGACATCATCTGCCTGCAGGAATACTACGAGCTGAAAGGACAGGACTCGCTGCTGAATGAGATGGACAGAATATACCCGCACAAGGCGCTGATGGCGTCTGACGGATACGTATCTGCTGGCGGTGCGTGGCTCGCTGTCTACAGTAAATATCCTATAACAGAGAAGAAACGCATTGAGATGACTACACGCGGCAATACGCTCGGCGTGTTTACGGTGGATATAAATGGCAAGCCTGTGCATGTCATCAATGCGCATCTTGAGACAGTCGGGCTCTCGAAGGAGGAAAAGACACAGTTCAGCGAAATAGTACACGGGCAGACTGACCGCGACGGAATGAAGAGCAGGACACGCAACCTGATGGAGAAACTGGCGGTGTCTGCCAGGATTCGCGGGCCGCAAGCCGACAGAATAAACGAGTATATAGAGCAGCATGAAGGCGAGCAGATAATATTCTGCGGCGACATAAACGACCATCCGCTGTCATACGTACACCGGACAATATCGCAGAACCTTACTGACTGTTACAGAGAGACGGGCTTCATGCCAGGCTACTCCTTTGAGTATCACTCCATGTATGTGCGCATTGACCATATCATGTGCTCAGACCATTTCACCCCATACTCCTGTGTTGTGGACAAAAGCATAAGAGAGTCTGACCATTACCCCATCTATTGCTATCTCAAAGCACAAGACTCTGCCGATTAAAGCATAAGTGTTCGCAAAAAGAAACATAAGGGTTTGCAGAACAAGGCGTATAACTCTGCCAGTTAAAACACAAAAGTTTGCATAATAAAGCATAAATGTTTGCAGAATAAAGCACCTTTTCTTACTATTTTGAAAAAATAACCTTGAATTTTCTTTTATTTAAATAAAAATAACTAACTTTGCACGCGTATTGTGTATAAATATGCCGATAAAAAAACAAAAATAATAAATAACCAAAATGCAAAACAAAGGAATTGTAATCATCACAGCAGTCCTCCTGACGCTGGCAAGCATCTTCTACCTTTCGTTTTCTGTAGCTACAAGCTACTATGACAGCAAGGCAAGCAAGATTGAAGACCCAATTGCGCAGCAGGACTACAAGGATTCAGTGAAGTATCTTGGCGTTTACACTTACCAGAAGTGTCTCGAGACACAGATTGGTCTCGGTCTTGACCTTAAGGGAGGTATGAACGTGATACTCGAAATCTCGGTACCAGACGTTATCGAGGTGCTCGCTGACCACAAGACAGACGCTGCCTTCACTAAGTCAATGGCAGAGGCTAAGAAAGAAGAAGAGACAAGTCAGTCTGACTTCATCTCTCTTTTCATCAACGCTTTCAAGAAGAATGCACCAGAACGTCGTCTGGCTGAAATCTTCGCAACACAGCAGTTGAAGGGTAAAGTGTCAACACAGAGCACTGACAAGGAGGTAGAAGAAGCCCTCCGTACAGAAGTGCAGGCTGCTATCGACAACTCATTCAATGTCGTACGTAACCGTATCGACAAGTTCGGTGTTGTTCAGCCTAACATCCAGAAGCTTGAGGGACAGGAAGGACGTATCATGGTTGAAATGCCAGGTGTACGTGAGCCAGAGCGTGTTCGTAAGCTCCTCCAGGGCTCAGCAAACCTTGAATTCTGGGAGACATACAACTCTCAGGAGATTATCCCTTACCTCTCACAGATCGACCAGCGCGTAGCAAACAACTCAACAGAGCAGGCTGACACAGCCAAGGCTGAGGTTGCAGAGGCTGCGCCAGCAGATACAGCAAAGGCAGAGGCACAGCCTAAGTTCCAGGTTAAGAAGGAAGAGGCTAACGCTGCAGGCGTTGCTGCAAAGGCAAGCAAGTCAACAGAGGAGCAGATAGAAGAGGCTAAGAAGCGCAATCCTCTCTTCGCTGTGCTCCAGCCAACAGGTGCTGGCAGCCTTTCTCTTGTAGCTTACGCTAACGCACGTGATACTGCTTACATCAACGGCATACTCAATACTCCTGAGGCTAAGCAGATTCTGCCATCTGACTGCAAGCTCCTTTGGAGCGCAAAGCCAGCTGACGGCATCGACGCAAAGAACATCTACGAACTCCATGCGCTCAAGGTTACAACAGCAAACGGACGTGCTCCGCTGGAGGGCGACGTAATCGTAGACGCTCAGGATGAGTTTGACAACTTCGGACGTCCATGTGTTTCTATGCAGATGAACGGCGAGGGAGCACGTCTCTGGGCACAGCTGACAAAGGCAAACGTAGGCAAGGCTGTTGCTATCGTGCTCGACGGAGTAGTTTACTCTGCACCACGTGTGAACAGCGAGATTGACGGTGGCAACTCACAAATCTCTGGTAACTTCACTATCGAGGATACAAAAGACTTGGCAAACACTCTGAAGTCTGGCCGTATGCCTGCTCCTGCACGTATCGTTCAGGAAGAGGTGGTTGGTCCAACTCTCGGTGCACAGTCTATCCAGCAGGGTCTTACATCATTCGTAATCGCTTTTGTACTGCTCTGCCTCTACATGATAATGATGTACGGCTTCATCCCTGGCATGATGGCTAACAGCGCCCTGATTATCAACCTGTTCTTCACAGGCGGTATTCTCGCATCGTTCCAGTCAGCGCTCACTATGCCTGGTATAGCCGGTATCGTGCTTACACTCGGTACAGCGGTTGACGCTAACGTGCTTATCTACGAGCGTATAAAGGAAGAGCTGAAGAGAGGACTGAACCTGAAGGAGGCTCTCCGTGCTGGCTACAGCAACGCCTTCTCTGCTATCTTCGACTCAAACCTCACATCACTCATTACTGGTGTAATCCTTCTGACCATCGGTACAGGTCCTATCAAGGGCTTCGCTACAACATGGATCATCGGTATCTTCTGCTCATTCTTCACAGCCGTGTTCCTCACACGTCTCGTTTATGAGAGCCGCCTGGGCAAGAACAAGTGGATGAACCTGACATTCGTGACTGGCGTGAGCAAGAACTTGCTGCAGAACACTAAGTACCGCTTCATGTCAATCTATAAGCGTAGCTTCACAATCTACGGCATCGCAGCTCTCGTATTCATCGTTTCATTCTGCGTACGCGGCCTCTCTCAGTCAATCGACTTCACTGGTGGACGTAACTACGTAGTGACATTCGAGAAGGCAGTAGAGCCAGAGCAGGTTCGCGAAGCTCTCGCTGGAGCATTCCAGGGCTACAATGCTACAGCACTCGCTCTCGGAACTGACGGCAAGACAATCCGTATTTCAACAAACTACAAGATAGAGTCAAACGACCCTAACGTAGACGATGAGGCAGAGACAATACTCTATAGTGCACTCAAGAAGGCAAACCTCGTTAACCAGCCAAACGTTGATGTATTCAAGAACCCTGACCTCCGCGAGGGCGGTTCAATCATCTCTTCAACAAAGGTAGGTCCTTCTGTGGCTAAGGATATCACTTACGGAGCTATCATCTCTGTAATTGTAGCGCTCATCGCTATATTCCTCTACATCCTGCTCCGCTTCCGCAACGTAGCGTTCTCAGTAGGTTCTGTAGTAGCTCTTGCATTCGATGCACTCGTTGTAATCGGCCTTTACTCACTGCTTTACAACATTCTGCCATTCTCACTCGAGATTGACCAGACATTCATCGGTGCTATCCTGACAGTGATAGGTTACTCTATCAACGATAAGGTGGTTGTATTCGACCGTATCCGTGAGAACCTCAAGCTGCATCCAAAGCAGGATCTGCAGGTGACATTCAACTCATCTATCAACCAGACTCTTGCTCGTACAGTGAATACATCGCTCTCTACACTGCTCGTACTCCTCTGTATCTTCATTCTCGGAGGTAACAGCATACGCAGCTTCTCATTCGCGATGATTCTCGGTGTAGTATTCGGTACACTCTCTTCTATCTTCATGGCTGCTCCTGTAGCATACCTCACACTTGGTAGAAAGATTAAGGAGACTGAAGAGAACAATTAAAAACAGGTTTCTGAACAACAGAAAATAATATGCAGAAAGGGCTGTCCCGTCAAAGGGGCAGCCCTTTTTCTGTTCCACAGAACATATTATCCCGCTGTTTCCATAGCAGCCACGACATGCAAAAATCCATGATTTGTCGTGCGAGGATTAGCGAACTGTGATGCGCAAAGCCGTGTTTGTCGTGCGAGGATTAGCGAACTGTGATGCGAAAAGTCATGTTTTGTCGTGCGAGGATTAGCGAGCCATGATGCGAAAAATCGTGTTTGTCGTGCGAGGATTAGCGAACTGTGATGCGCAAAGCCGTGTTTGTTGTGCGAAAAGTAGCGAGCCATGATGCGCAAAGCCGTGTTTGTCGTGTGAAAAGTAGCGAGTGACGGTGCAAGAAGCTGCTTTTTATGATGTGAAAAGTAGCGAGTGACAGTACAAGAAGCCATGTTTTGCAAGACAAAAAGCAGTGTTTGGTTATGCAGTATATAATATTATAATATGTCTTGGTCGGCACGTTGTTATGCTGCCAGAAGTCTTACGGTGTTGTTCTCGTTTGATATGGTAGAATTAAACGGAAAAATTGACGATGCGTAAACAACAAAGGTGCAAAACATCCGGAAACGTATGAAATATCACTTATTTGTAAAAGTTTATTAATCAATAGTATAGTAGTATCATAAATATTTATTATCTTTGCACAGAAAATAATATATTAAGGTGGGTTCTGCAATTCTGATATGAGCGAATCGATAGCGGAACCTCCCGTTATTAATAATCTGTGGGAATTATCAGACCCCACTTTAACAGTCAACAGACGAAGAAAATGAAAAGAACCTTAGTAGATTTGTTCGAGGAATCGGTAAGGAAGTATGCCAAAAACACCTTCCTCCTTGAAAAGACAGGCAAGCAGTTTGAGCCTACTACCTATGAAGAGGTAAAGGAAAAAGTTTATAAATTAGGTGCAGGCCTTCAGGCTTTAGGGGTCAAGAAGGGCGAGACGATGGCTCTTCTGAGCGAGGGCTGCAATATGTGGGTTATCGGCGAGCTCTCTATGTTCTACGCCGGCGCTGTCAATGTGCCACTCTCTATCAAGCTTGAGGAGAGCAACGACCTTCTGTTCCGCCTTATTCACGGCGATGTGAAGTATATCATGGTGTCAGGAACTCAGTTGAAGAAGATACGTCTTATCAAGGAGCAGCTGACCGAGGTGAAGCATATCATTGTGCTGAACGAGCAGGAGTCATACGAAGAGCGTGAGATAGCGCTCAGCGAGGTGATGGCTATGGGCGAGAAGTTCCTTGCGGAACACACCATGGAGGAGTTCCTTTCCGTGGCACAGTCAATCCAGAACGACGACTACGCTACTATCACATACACCAGCGGAACCACAGCCGACCCTAAGGGAGTAGTGCTGACACACCGCAACTACACATCAAACGTGGAGCAGTCGCTGACTCTTGTCGATATCGACGAGACATGGCGCACGCTCATCATCCTTCCTCTCGACCACTGTTTCGCCCATGTCGTAGGCTTCTACATCATGATGTCATGCGGCGCTACAGCAGCTACAGTGCAGGTAGGTCGCACTCCGCTTGAGTCGCTGAAGAATATTCCGCTCAATATAAAGGAAGTGAAGCCACACTTCATCCTTAGCGTTCCGGCTCTCGCAAAGACATTCAAGAAGAACGTAGAGAATGGCATCCGTGCAAAGGGCAAGACCACTGTGCAGCTCTTCAACCTCGGCATGAAGGTACGCCAGATATACTTTGGCGACAGCAACCTTGACCCTAAGGGCTGGCGCATCATTCTGAAGCCGCTCGTTGCGCTCTTCGACAAGGTGATATTCTCTAAGGTACGCGAGAATTTCGGTGGCGAACTGAAGTTCTTCATCGGTGGCGGTGCGCTGCTCGACAAGGCATTGCAGAAGTTCTATATCGGCATCGGCATACCTATGTTCCAGGGCTACGGCCTGTCAGAGGCTACACCAGTGCTCTCTTCAAACGGTCCGGAGAAGTATCGTTTCGGTTCAAGCGGCAAGCTTGTTAAGCCGCTCGAGCTGAAGATATGCGACAGCGAGGGCAAGGAACTGCCATTAGGCGAGCAAGGCGAGATAGTTGTTAAGGGCGAGAATGTCATGGCGGGCTACTGGAAGAATCCAGAGGCTACAGCCGAGACCGTTAGAGACGGCTGGCTCTACACTGGCGACCTTGGCTATATGACAGAAGAAGGACTGCTCTATGTGAAGGGCCGTTTCAAGAGTCTTCTTATCTCAAGCGACGGTGAGAAGTATTCACCAGAAGGCATAGAGGAAGCACTTGTAGGTCAGTCGAAGTATATTGAGCAGGCTATGCTCTACAACAACCAGTCGCCATATACTATCGCTCTTATTGTTCCGAATATGGATTCAATCAAGCGCATGCTCGCAGCTATGAATCTGAAGCCTGACAGCGACGAGGGACGCAAGGCAGCTGTGGAGAAGATAGAGAGCGAGCTGAACAAGTATAAGAAGGGCGGCGAGTTTGAAGGAATGTTCCCAGAGCGCTGGCTGCCAAGCACTTTCGCAGTGCTGAAGGAGCCTTTCTCTGAGCAGAACCAGATGATTAACAGTACAATGAAGATGGTTCGCGGCAAGATTGAGAAGGCATACGCTGAGCGTATCAACTACCTCTTCACTGCTGAAGGCAAGAAGATAATGAACGAACAGAACCTCAACGCATTCTAATAGCATCACCCTTCTGCCGCTATCCAGTGGCGGAGGCATGCTTGCAAGATACGAGTAATCCGTGCCAGGCGCATAGTCTGGCGCGGATTATTGTTTTCCGGCATAACTATTTCCGGCATGCAGCCATCCGAATCAGCACGCCGTCAGTGATTTTTGCATGCCAGATGAAATATTTTCAGTAAAAGTTACATATTATAGAATAATTTTCGTATATTTGCAAAAGAATAATCGCAACATGCAAAAAACACTAACAGCCTTTCTATTATGAAAACTTCTATCATCCGTATTCTCTTTCTTGCAGTCCTTCTGATAGGATTCTGCACACCTTCCTGCGGTCAGGACTGGAACGGCCTGACAGGTTTTGCTACATTCAACGATTTAGGCCGGTGTGGTGTTACTGGCGGTGGCGCCGGTGAGGTCGTGCATGTTAAGTCGCGTGCAGAGTTTACCAATTACGCTATGAGTAGCAAGCCGTATGTCATAATAGTAGACAATGACATCGAGGGCGGTGGTGTGAACGATTTGCAAGACGAACTGCATGTCGCTTCTAACAAGACAATTATCGGAGCAGGAACTGGCGTTATGTTCAACGGAATAAATCTCATGGCGAAGAACGCACAGAATATCATCTTGCGAAACATAAAGCTGCGCAAGGGCAGAATAGACGGAGTGTCGTTTCAGAACTGCCAGCACATCTGGATAGACCATTGTGATTTCTCCGAGTCATACGACGGATTGCTCGATTTCAATGAGGCATCAGACTATATAACAGTATCGTGGACAAAACTGACAAAGCATGACAAGACCAGTCTGACAAACTCGGGCACTGCGCATTACGAGGATTATAACAAAAACCACATCACTTTCGCACACTGTATGTTTGCAGACAATGTACAGCGAAACCCACGTATCGGATACGGCAAGATGCACATTTACAACTGCTACTGGAAGAATATCAGTTCTTACTGCATAGGATTCCATTCGCAGGCGCAGGTGCTTTCAGAGAATAATTATTTCTCTTCTTCTGCGAAAAACCCATTCAACAATCAGTATTCCGACGTCCTTCCGTACTGCGGATTTCTGACGGACAGAGGCTCGTATTTCGCTAATGGCGAACCTTCAAAAAACTATTCACACGCCTATACTGACATTTCCTATACGCCAGAGACATATTATGACTATTCCTTTGACTTATGTTCGGCAGATGATGTCCTCACAACCACAGTGAAAGGCGTAGGAACAATTGACGGCATTCAGTATGAACCGATACTCAGCCCTGGCAATGGCGCGATTGATATTCCTGTTAGCCAGCAGCTTTCATGGGGAAAAGTAGATGGCGCAACAAGCATGAAGATGTATTTCGGAACAGACGCTGCTAACATGAGCGAGGCAACACCGGAGAGCGTGACGCTGCAACCTGCCACACGATACTACTGGAAGGTGGTGGCAACAGTGGGCGGAAAGGAGTATCCTTCGCCAGTATACACATTCATGACGGCAGCAGAGAAGGCCTCTAACCCTTATCCTGCCGACGGCATGACAGACCCATGGCTCAGATGGCCGGCAACGGGAACGGATTTCTGCTCGCCTCTTCCACTGCAATGGCGACAGGCTGCTGATGCAAAGAAATATCAAGTGTATCTTGCTACTGACGAGACACAACTGGACAATTCCTTCGTAGGCGAAACGTCAGAACTGGCATTTAATCCTGGAACACTCCTCGTCGGCAATACCTATTACTGGCGTGTAGATGTCGTGAAAACAGACGGTACAGTCGTAAAGGGCAACGTGTGGTCGTTCTCTTCGCCCAAATCTGAGTGGATCGCAGGGAGAAATGAGGCGGAAAAACTCTATCCTACAGCCATCGCATTCCTCGAAACAAACTATTCAGCCGCAGGCAGAAAAGACATCGCCGGCGACCAAGGACCGGGCTCAGTGTTAGGCGTATGGGCTGGACCAGAAGGACGTTACGCTGTAGAGACTACTGTCTTGGCGCAGACATTAGGCCCGAACATCTACGGATTCTCCGTTAATGATGTCCTTATAGACAAATGGATGTCATCTACAGAAAGCGATATACGTGAAACCAGAAAGACACGTAACACGGTATACCTTAAGCCTGGAGATGATATAAGATTTGATTTCATATCCGGACTCGTAGACGGAAGGACATATGAAAGCCGCGCACGACTCGATTATGTCATATTTACCGCTACTGAGAGCGAGACCGTTGAGGTGCAGCGACCATCCAAAGCATATCATGAACCAAAGTCAACTCCAGGATATGATTGCGAATATCAGCGCGTCAGTGATATGCTGTTTACTGACTCACTTGGGACTATAGGTGACAAAGGCTTGACGCAAGTGAGAGACGAATACTGCAGATGGGTGGAGCTGAAAGAAGAGAAACTCATGCTATACCTTAAGCAGACGGTCATGCTGAAGGCTGTTTATCGTAACGAAGCAGGAGTGGAGACAGAGGTGACGACAGAACATGACGTGACGCAGAATATTGATGTGGCTATCGACAGGACATCGTCAGCAGGCTCACTCTATGCTGTAAGGATATACAAGCGTATGCCTACAAAGACCTCATATTACACGCCTGTAGCTGACAACGGTGTGGCATACCAGCTAATTTGGATTCCAAATGCCGTCTTCCAAGACAAACAGGGAGTGAAGGGCGATAAGGATAAGGTGCAGGTAAGAACAGAATTCGAGGAGTGGATGAAGTATTACAATCCTACAGACAATGCTCTGCAGGCCAAGACAGGTGTGCCGGCATTTATCGACCCAGAGACAGACGCTGCGGTAGAGCGTGGGTTCTATCCGCGAGGAACTGACGGAAACACCTACTCGTATGTAGTTGGTACGACGAAATACATGGAGCATTATCTGCAGGGATGCCAGCGAATACAGTTCTATTATACAGGAACAGGAGGCGCAGCGACAAATGTCAAGATAACAATAGCCAACATGGACACTGGCGATGTGGAGACAATGGAAGGCAATGAGGCTCCTGGCAAGAATGTGAAATCTAACACAGTGGCTCTCCGTCTGGACTCAAAATACAAATATGCAGTAAAGATTGAAGGCTCAACTGGCGACATGCTGATTTATGCCGTGAAGCTTTGGCCGGGCGCATCTACAGGCATTGACGGCGTGACTGACACTTCCGCAGAGGCTGATATGCCGGCATACAACACCGTCGGGCAGCGTGTCAGCGATTCAGCAAAGGGTATTATCATACGCAACGGCAAGAAGAACATACGCTGGTAACGGCATCACGACATAGGCTTTAGTGCCTGAACAATAGCGAAATCAGGCATCCGAGGGTAGAAAAAACACCGCAAAAGGAGTAAAATTGGTACATATTCTATTCTAGGATGCCTGATTTTGGTTTGTTCTTCAGTATTTTTTATTAATTTTGTCGAAGAATATTGCGGTGAAATCCGCCTTCGGTGGAATGGCGGCACTGTAGAAGACAAACAGCAGAAACCTAATAACAGAATAATATATGAACAGAATCTGCAACATTATCATCATTGCATTGCTGGCTCTTGCCACCTCATTTACAGACGCACAGGCTCAGCAGCTTGCATTCCCTGGTGCTGACGGATATGCCAAGCACATAACCGGCGGACGCGGAGGGAAGGTATATTACGTCACATCGCTCGACGACTGCGCAGACGACAATCTGGTTCCTGGCACACTGCGCTGGGCTTTGCGCACTGGCGACAATACCCCGCGTACCATCCTCTTTGCCGTGAACGGAACCATTTACTTAGAGTCGAAGTTGAAAACGAATCACGATAACGTGTCGATTCTCGGTCAGTCGGCCCCTGGCGGAGGCATCTGCATCACGGGATACCCTGTGAATATCACGAACAGAAACTACATCATACGCTACATACGCTTCCGTGCCGGAGAAGTTCCTGCGCTTGAGAGCGACGGCAATGTGAGCTTCTCGGCGCTCGGCATAGAGAATGCAGCAGAGATACTCCTTGATCATTGCTCAGTCACATGGTCTATGGAGGAGTGTCTGACAATGTTTGACAACGAGGTGACCACAGTCCAGCACTGCATCATCGGCGAGGGATTGTACCACTCATACAATGTCAAGACCTCAGGCGAAAGCAGCGGTCGAGGCTTCGCAATGCAGTGGGGCGGTGAGAAATCGAATATGCATCATGTGCTGATAACTAACTGTAACGGCCGTGCTCCGCGCTTTAATGGTGTCAGAGGCGAATCGCCTTGGCTGCCAGGCGAGGGCAAGGCACACGCCCATGATATGGAAGTTGACGGCGATTTTGCCAATAATGTCATCCACAACTGGGGCGGAGGAAGCACCAGCTACTATGGCGGAGAGCTATATAAGTATCGTTTTGCGAACGCTCCGGCAGATGTTAAGCCGTACAACCGCGTTTATATGCGCAGCAACTACTTCCGTCCAGGACCGTCAACACAGATTAATGGCAGGAACAACCGCTACTTCATCAATGCCTCAGGCGACTCGGAAGACCAGGTAGGCGAATGGTATCTCGAGGGTAACAAGTTTGAGAAGAGCGGCACTTTCACGCCTTCAGGCACATACTGGAGCGACTCTAATATCGACATTGTTAACAACGACAACACCTACGGCTTTGCTTCCGGCGAGAACTACAGTGCCCGTGCGCTCAATCTCGGCCAGGGATACAAGAGCCATATCATGGCAGAGATACCTTACGCACTGTCAGGCTACGCTCCAGTCAGTGCTGAGCAGGCGTTTGCAGAGGTCACTGACGCTGTGCGAGGTGCTGGCGCCAATCTTCCAAGATACGACGAAGTAGACCAGCGACTGGTAGATCAGGCGGCTGGAAGAGTGAAGACTTACCACCAGGGAAGTCGCGCTACGAATGCCAGCAGCCATCCCGGCATTATCGACAACCCTTATGACGTGAAGCTGCAGAATGGCTATGACACATTCACAACCAACGCTGGAAACACCTATACGTATTGTCCTACGCTTGCGCTGAAGGCGGGAGAGAAGTATGCTGTAGACTCTGACGCCGACGGAATGCCAGATGCATACGAAGATGCAAAGGGATTCAACAAGCAGGATGCTGCCGACGGCAATGCAGTGGCTGCCAACGGATACACCAATCTGGAGAATTACATGAACGGACTGGCAGACTTTACGCTTAAAAACTCCGACTACCAGACCTCTGCAACATACGTAGAGCCAGGGCAAGCCACACGTCCGCAGACCGTCACCGTTACATTCGCAATCGATGATCCAGAGGTAGAGGGCAGCGCACCTGCTGCTGTCTCTGTGACGTATGGCGGCAAGATAACCATTCAAGGCAGAAACACTACCATATACAAAGAGGGCCACACGATGGACGGATGGACAGACGGCAACATGCTGTATGCATTCAGTGGCAGCTATGCCGTGGGCGAGGATGTCACTCTGACGCCGCATTTCACAAAGAACCTCTCAGACATTAACGCACGTCTCGATGCTGTCACACTGCGCTGGGATATGAAACAGACATACGCACCTGACCTTTCCGGCACAGGCATCTACGTCTTGAAGCAGGCTGTAGAAGGCGAGGAGATGGACGTGCGCTTTAAGTATAGCGGCGGAAAAATCACTCTGCCGTCATGCGAAGGGGCGGTGGCAACGATAACATACGCTACGGGCAAGGAGACAATAAACGCCACCAACGGCAAGCTGGAGAATATTCCTGTAGGCTCAGATGTGCAAAGCATTGCCGTGAAACTGCCTTACGTGCTGAATGTGCCAGAGGGCGTGGTGTTCCGTTCGCCTGTCATTCCTGACGGACAACGCTACGAGCTGATATACACCAACCTCAGCAATATGACTAAGTATGCTGCGGAGAAATGGGTGACCATGAGCGGCACACCGACCGAAAAGAGCCGTCACAGCATCGACCCCGCAACAGATGAGTTCGCCTACTACACCTATGACGACTACGCCAAGAAGTATGGCGGCGGCGACGGTTTCCAGCTTGCCGGCATACAGGTGGGCAGTTATCTGCATAGCGATGGCATGCAGCGCACCGTGATGTATGTGAAAGACTGCGGAAAGATACGCACATACGCCGCAGGTTCAAACTCTAACGGCGACTATGTGCAGGTGACAGCCATCGCAACAGATAATTCCGGCATACTCAAGGCCACGCATCAGCATGTGCTGAACAAGTATCCTAACTACTCAGAGTCGTTTGATATGGAGCTCGATCCAGACAAGTCATACATGCTGGTGTTCTCGTCTGTGCAGGGATACGATATGGTTGTGACCGCCGTGAAGCTGTTTGACAAGGATTCAGGCACACCATCAAGCGGCATGATGACCGCAGAATGGGAATGGACAAAGGCGCTGACAGAGGCAGCAAACACAGCTCCTGCCACGGTGTTCAAGAGTACATCGAGCGGTGTAGGCGACGGTGTGAGCTCAACAGGCATAATATCTAATTCTGCAATCTTCTATTCTTCTACAGTAGAAGAGAACCCGCAGCAGTATGTGGAATTTAGCATTACACCAGCCAACGGATTCAAAATACGGCCTCAGAATCTCTCCATGTATGCTGCTGCCATGGCTACTGCAAATGGAAAGCTGCGTGTGACAGAGATTATTGACAATACAGAGACAGAAATATTCAATGTCTCTCTGCAAAATACAGCTAACGCCACACAGGAAAATTCAACATACAGCATACAGCTGAATACTGACTTCTCAAGCAAGAAATACACCTATCGTGTATATTTCCATGGCATTAACGTGCGAAGAGGACTCATGCTTAACAGCGTGATAATCAGCGGAGACTATGAGAAAGGAGCGGCGGAAGAACCAGATGCTCCTGCAGACAGCCCATTCCAGTCTGTCGTATCTAATGTTGATGAGTTGATGCAGGCACTGTCAGACGCAGCCAAGTCTACAGAGCCACGCTACTACATCTTCCTCAAGAACGGCACGTACGACTTCGGCGCGACAGCCCTCACCGCCGTACCTAAGAACACCTCGCTCATCGGCGAGAGCCAGGAGGGAGTGCTGGTGAAGAACTGTCCGAGCGCAACGGTCAGCGACTACCAGAACCAGACGCCAGTGCTGTTTATCGCACCTGACCAGAATGATGTGTACATTCAGGACATGACGATATGCCAAAGCCGCGACTGGGCAGACAAGACATCACAGGGACAGGCCATAGCCATACGCCAGAGAGGCAAGAGGGCGATATATAAGAATGTCACAATGCAGGGCGTTCAGGATACATATTATATAAATAAGGCCGACGCTTCAGCATATCTGGAAGACTGCACAGTGGCAGGAGAGGTAGACTTTATCTACGGCGACGGCACCGCATACTTCAAGAACTGCCGTCTGCAGCCAGTGTCTTCATCGGCTTGCATTACCGCTCCGAACACCCAGACAGGATATATGGGACTCGTGTTCGACGGTTGTGTGATAGAGAAAATATCTGATGCGAAGGACGGAGTGGCAGGCTACAGACTCGGCAGGCCATGGGGCGACTCGCCAGCCGCTACATATCTCAACACCACAATGCAGGTGCTGCCAGCCGATGCCGGTTGGGGAAAGATGTCTGGCGGACTCGTGCTCCGGTTCCATGAGTACGGTTCAAAGGATGCTGCAGGCAATCCGCTCGACCTTTCAAAACGCTCTATCGACGCATGCTCACCAGCCGCAGGCTCTGACGCTCCGGTTCTGACAGCCGAGCAGGCAGCGGCATATACCGTGGAGAACGTATTCAAGAAGATTGCGGCAGACTGGACACCAGCGCAGCATGCAGCCCAGCTCACCGTTCCTACGCCAGACCTGACCGGTCAGACGCTGGCATGGAAACCTGTCAGCGGAGCGCTTTGCTATGCCATCGTGCAGAACGGAAAGGTTGTAGACTTCACGACTGCCACGACATACACAGTCGCAGACACAGCAGCGAAGTATGCTATACGCGTAGCCAACCAGATGGGCGGACTCTCAGCGCCTTCAGCCGATGCTACTACAGGCATTGTTAACGTCGATGCTGACAGCACCGGCGGCAACGGTCCGCTCTATAATATTGCCGGACAGCGTGTGAATGGTTCAGCAAAGGGCATCATCATACGCGACGGAAGAAAATATGTAAACAAGTAACAATATGCATTTCCTGCTGGCAGAAAGTGTCTGCCGGCAGGATTTTTTTTATTTACACACAACGATGAAAAAGTTTTTTACAGCCATGCTCCTGCTGATTGCAGGACTGGGCACAGCCTCGGCACAATCGGCCGACGGCGTTCTGGCATTTCCTGGTGCCGACGGATTCGGCAAATATACCACTGGCGGTCGCGGCGGCGAGGTGTATTATGTCACCACAACAGAAGACTGCACCGACAGCAATCTGAAGGAAGGAACGCTCAGATGGGCGCTCAATCATGACAACGGCGGAAAGCCCCGCATCATCCTGTTTAATGTCAGCGGAACGATATATCTGAATTCCGTGCTTCGCTTCAAGTATCCGAATGTCAGCATCTTAGGACAGACAGCCCCAGGCGGAGGCGTGTGTCTTGCAGGACACTATATGTATATCAACAACCGCAATATAATCATACGCTATATACGCTTCCGTGCAGGCGATGTGCCGTCAAGATCGATGACAGGACTTGACATGGAGAACTGTCGCAATGTCATTCTCGACCATTGTTCGATGACATGGTCGATGGAGGAGTGTCTTACCGCATACGACTCGAAGAATACGACAATACAATGGTGTATCATAGGCGAAGGCCTATACAGCAGCAAGAACGCCAAGGGCGAACGCGCATACGCCATGCAGTGGGGCGGTGAATACTCTACCATGCACCATTGTCTGATAACCAACTGTGCAAGCCGTGCACCTCGATTCAATGGTGCGCGAGAGGGTGGGGTGAACGGAAGCGGCGCCCATGACCAGCATGTGATATCAGAATTTGCCAATAATGTCATATTCAACTGGGCAAAGGCTAATTCGGCATACGGTGGAGAATGTAACTATGCTGGCAACAGCAAGGTCAATCCGTCGTACAATCGTGTGTATATGATTAACAATCTTTACCGCCCAGGACCGACGACAAAGAACAATGTGAAGACACGATATTTCGTGCAGGGCGACTCAACTAACCTGCACGGATTCGGCGAATGGTATCTGAAAGGCAACAAGTTTGACATAAGCACGACAGCAAAATACTCATACGTCTCATCTGACAGCCGATGGAGCAAGACGGCAATAGAACGCGTAAACGCTGATAATTTCTGGGGAGTGGAGAAAATTGACGGCAGCAGGGCGTTCAACTTCCGCGATCTCTCGGCACAGCGTCTGAAATGCTGTCTGAGCAGCCGTATGCTCAGAGATTTCCCCGCAGACGGCCTCGGAATGAATGACAGATACGAAGATTATGAGACTGCCGATGAGGCTTTCAGCAATGTGATAGCCAATGCTGGCGCAAATCTGCCCCGGCTCGATGCGTGTGACAGACGACTGCTGGCTGAGGCGGCAGGCGAAGTGCCGGTGACAAGGCCTAACCCTACCAAGTCTTCTTATGTCGGAATCATCGACTCGCCTGACAATCTTGGGTATGCCGACTCGATATACCATGACACTTACGTCGCAGCAGGCAAGACATACTCAAACTATCCTTTCCTCGGACTCTATCCGGGCGAGACGAACGACCTTACAGACTCTGACGGCGACGGCATGCCCGACCAGTATGAGAGTGCTAACGGACTGAATCCTAATGACTCTTCTGACGGTGCGAAGGTTACTGACAACGGGTATACTAACGTTGAGATATTCCTTAATGCTGTTGTTGCAGGTACGGTCAGTCGCAACGGCACGCCTACGGGCATCGTCCATCCTGATGCCGGACGCATGCCGGATAATGCTGCGGCATACAACATCGCAGGGCAGCGCGTGGGAAAGGACGCTCGCGGACTGGTGATAAAAAACGGCAGGAAACACCTTCGCTGGTAAACTTTTGAAGTCCGCCTCTATGTCTCGGCAGAGCATGGAGGCGGACCTCTCTTATGGCGGCGTTAGTCAGACATGGACTGTATGCTTACTGGCTGTCGTCAGTCTGTCATGCTGCTGCCTGCCATTGTTCTCTGTGCCGCTGTACGTGTCTTGCCTTTCCAATGCCGTATGCGTGCTCGCGCCCGTTGCGCCCGTACAGATATCGCCCGTGAAACGTTAGCGGATAAAAAAGTATCAGACAACGGGAATAATATGCTCGGCTAATACTTTTCTGACAATGAATATCTGGCGGAATTTCCAGATGCCGGATTCCTCTCGGAGAAATCGGCAGAAAATGTATTTCTCCTAATTGCCTGACATATAACGGATTTGGAAAAATGTTTTATAAAAACGGCATTTCCTGCTACGCCAAAGGCACTGTTTTGAGGTCTCATTCGCAGTCTTTTGCCACGTCATCTGCTGCCTTTCGCTGTCTGAAAAACCGCTTTTCGCTCCGCCATTCGCTGCCTTTGGTGCTGCTATTTGTATCGGATGCTGCGCCGAACAATGGGAGAACGCTTCGTATATGCCTGTTTCTGAGATTTTCTGCCAGTAATATCTGTGTGCAAAATAGTATCGGAATGACTAAAAACAGGCATGTTGCTGGTATTTTCTTAACATTGATGCACCCTTTTTGTTACTCCACTTCCTGATTCAGAAATACTGCTTTCACAATACACGAGAAATGACATAAATCATTAAATCCGTGTTTTTATGCGCATGCAAATATTATCCAAAAGTTAATAAAAATAAAAAAATAGACAAATTTCGGTGTTAAACAGACTCTTTTTTTGTTTTTATTTGCACCGCTAAAAAATATATGCTATCTTTGCACGAAGAATACTTATTATTACTGCTGTAAGGCAAGTGAAACATTCTTAGGGAAATACAGATTAACTAAATAACACAAATTAAACTGACATGAAAAAACTTTTCACTCTTATTTCTGCTGTGCTCGTATGCCTCGGCGCAGGTGCGCAGAATCTGAAGCTTGCTGACGTAATCAAGAATACTCTTGATACATGTAAGCATGAAATCGTTCCTGTTTTCCTCGACGGAACAAAGACTTACGAACTCGACTCTTACGTTGACTTCGGTACACGTGGAGCAATCGTATGGGGTGGTGGTGCTACTATCGTAGTTTCTGGCGAAGGTCAGATCGCTACATCGGCTTACCTCCAGTTCCGTAACGCTAACCTCGAGTGCTCTGGCGCTACTGTAGCTCCTTTCGCTCTCTCTAAGGAGGCTGATGCATCGCTCTTGATTAACGACGAAGGTTCTGCTATCAAGTACGAGGGTGCTAACCAGAAGGTTTACTGGAACTCTCACGTGGTTTCTATCGAGAAGTGTAACTTCGCTAACCTGAAGACATCGCTCTTCTACGGTAACAAGCAGAAGTGGGCTCTCCACACATTCAAACTCCACAACTGTGTTGTTCAGCTCGAAGGCGACAAGCTCGGTGATGGTATTATCAACTTCTATGGCACAAACCCAGGTGCTATCAAGAACATCGTGCTGACAAACAACACTATCTACAACATCACTCCTAACACAACAAACCGTTTCATCCGCTACGGAAACGCTTCTAACTCACAGCCACAGAAGATTTGGGGTTCTGATGAATCATGGGGTAACTCAGTGTTCACAATGACTAACAACACTATCGCTTACCCATGTAAGGAGTTCGCTAACAACTTCCCTAACAAGGGCAAACTCGTATTCCTCAACTGGACAAAGAACATCTTCATCGACGTAACACGCCTCCAGAAGATTGGTACAAACAACGAGTGTGTTCACACAGCTGCTGACAACGTTCTCTTCAGCACAACAGGTGCTGCTCAGGACGGTACTGACCTCAAGAAGTTCGGTACAGAGGAGAACATCGCTGTAACTGTTCCTACAACAGCTCTCGACTTCGCTAACGTTGCTGCTCTCAAGGCTAACTTCGCTCCAGCATTCGCTACTAACGCTACTGCTAACGGCTTCGGTGACCCACGTTGGGCTACTCCTTTCAAGACTGGCATCCTTAAGACTCCTGGCACAGGCTACGAGGTAGTTCTCGGTCCTGACATGCTCTCACTTGACAAGTATTCTATCGTTGAGACAGGTGTTGTAAAACCTGGTATCGATGTAGAGGCTTATCCTTGGATTACTTACGTTCGTGGTGATGGCAAGAACGTTCTTACAAACGGACAGAACGAGGCACAGAACTCTGACCGCTGGACAGACATCAACCCTACTACTGGTGTTCAGGGCGAGTGGATTCAGGCTACTGGCAAGAACGGTTCTGTTAAGTCTCCAGTTATCTCTGAGTACTGGAACAAGTGGATGGAGGCTTACGTAAAGGGTGCTAAGGCATTCAAGGTATACGCTACTGGTTCTGCTTCATCTAAGGAAACTGACGGTATCGCAGTGAAACTTACTGCTAACGGTACTGACGGCAGCACAGTGACAGCTACTTCTACTCCAGGTAAGATCTACGGTAAGGGCACATCTTCTGACGTAGTATCTATTGACCTCAACCCAGCAGTTGCTTACTCTATCAAGATTGAGGTTGTTTCTGAGACTAAGACTTCTTCTTCTGACGTTCAGATTACAGGCTTCAACATCATCGGCGAGGATACAACTCCATTCCCAGCATGCCACGCTCCAGGCGAGAAGTATCCTGGTACAAACTACGAGGTAGTTCTTGGTCCTGACATGCTCGACCTCACAAACCTCACACTCCAGGCTAACTGCAACGAAGACCAGATTGGTCTCGTTAAGCCAGGTATCAACACAGAGGCTTATCCTTGGATTACTTACGTTCGTGGTGATGACAAGAACATCCTCTCTAACGGACAGCACGAGGCTCAGAAGTCTAACCGCTGGACAGACATCAACCCTGCTACAGGTGTTCAGGGCGAGTGGATTCAGGCTACAGGCAAGAACGGCTCAGTAGAGTCACCAGTTATCTCTGAGTACTGGAACAAGTGGATGGAAGTTAACGTAATGGACGCTACACAGTTCAAGGTATACGCTACAGGTTCTGCTTCTTCTAAGGAAACTGACGGTATCGCTATCAAGCTGACAGCTACATCTAACAGTGGCAAGGTTGTTACAGCTACTTCTACACCAGGCAAGATCTACGGAAAGGGCACATCTTCTGACGTTGCTGTTATCGCTCTTGACCCTTCTCTCGGCTACAACATTAAGATTGAGGTTGTTTCTGAGTCTAAGACATCTTCTTCTGACGTTCAGATCACTGGATTCAACATCACAGGCACAGACCTCACAGTTGCTCCATCTGAGGGTGACGCAGCAATCGGTGGCGCTACAGGCATCGAGAATGTTGAGAACGTAGAGGCTGACGTTAACGCTCCTGCATACAACATCGCTGGACAGCGTGTTAACGAGTCTGCTAAGGGCATCATCATCAAGGGTGGCAAGAAGTTCATCAACAAGTAATCAAATTACTTAACATACTAAAAGGCGGGGCACACTCATGTGCTCCGCCTTTTTACTAACTGCTCCCCAGTATTCCTCTATCTTCCCCTGCACATTCCTCTCTCACTTTCTCTTGTGCCCAATGGCATACAGATGTGTCCTGGCATCAGTCTTATCAGTTCTATATGAGAAACATTTTATCCAGATTATTCACAGCTGCTTTATTGCTCGCTATCTGCTCGACATCCATCGCACAAAACAGAACAGGGTTCGGACAGACAGCGCAGTATGCGCAGTCATGCCCAAAGATTGACGGCGTGGCGGCACAGCCTGGCTGTGTGGCGGTGGCCATGGCGCATGTCATGAGCAGGCATTCTTACCCTGAGAAGCCGGTGGGTAGTGTCTCTTACGTTACGTCCACGCATAAACTCTTTGTCTCTGCCGAACTTGACCAATGCTCTTTCGACTGGAACCGTATTAATAATATGGTGTCGTCCGCTGACACTGCTGCTGTAGCGCAGCTGCTTTTCGTGTGCGGTGCAGCGGCAAAGACCGACTATAAGGTTGCGAATAGCACGGCAAGTGTTGCCAATCAGATGTCTGCGCTGGTAGAGCATTTCGGCTATGATGCTGACATGAGGCAGCATTCTCGTGAGTTCTTTACTGACGAGGAGTGGCATGCTTTACTGCAAAAAGAGATAGGCGAGGGCAGACCCGTCATAATGTATGCCGAAGACCCGCAGTATGGTGCGCATTCTTTCGTCATTGATAGCGTCGGTTCTGGCAGTAGCCCGTCATACCATATCCTATGGGGATGGGGCGGAGAACATGACGGATACTATGATATAGACAACTTGCAGGTCGACGATTATCATTTTTCTAATACTCGCCGTATACTTACCGGCGTAATGCCAGACAACGGAAAGCAGACAGAGGAGTGCCCTGTCGAATTCACACTCAGATTTTCTCAGTCTGAGGTTGACGGCGGTGCAAGTGTCACGGCACGGGTTGAGATAGCAAACAGAGGTTATCGTGACGCCTCTGGAAATTACGTGGCATACCTTGTTTCAGAGGATGGCGTGCGCACGGAGATAAGAAAGAAGAAGTTTTTCCGTGATGTTCCGACAAACAATATGTTTACTGACGTGTTCGCATTCAATGCTCCACAGCAGGCAGGCACATACTCTGTGATACTCGAATTGCGCCCTTTCGGTTCGTACAGCGTACTTTCCCCAAGATTCATAGGCAGCACCAGTCTTACTGTGACAACGTCCGTTGCTGACGGAATACATACGGTAGAGAGTGGCGCGGACAGCCACACACGCATCTATAACCTTTCAGGCCAGCCCGCTTCTGCCACATCGCGCGGAATAATAATCAGCAGCGGCCGCAAGCAAATAAATACAGCAAGATAGTGGTAGACAGGTTGTAACACCCGATGCCAGCATCAAACGCAGCCCAAAATGTCGCAGACAGCCTTTTGGAATGATAGACATGGTGACCGCTTCTGCCGTCTCTGCCATCGCTTTCTTATAGCCGCAGTGACCGCTTCTGCCGCTTCTTCTGTCGCATGATATTGGAGGTTGAAGCATCATATAAAGACAATGAGTACAGCAGATGCTCATTATAACAGGAGAGAGGATTTCCCTTTGCATTTAGGGAAATCCTCTCTCTATATAGGAAAAACACTTTTGCAGGGCAAGAAAAACATCGTATCTTTGCATCAGAAAAAGAAACAGCAAGCCTGAGGCGGCAGGAACAGATTCTCAAGGCTGAGGCGCTGCAACTCTTTCTAATATAAAATATATGTATAACCCCCGTCTCTTATGAGGCGATAAAAATTAGAAGATTATGAAAAAGTTTATGCTCTCAATGATGATTATGGCAATGACAGTCATCGGTACGATATCAGCCAGCGGCGCAACAAAAATGAATAAGGACATCCATCGTGGCAAGGCAGCATGCACTGCAGCACACTGCAAGCATCGCCATAATGCAAAGCACAATGTCTGCCGCAACGCATGGAAGCCAGGACATAAGCACGCGTTCAACCGCCATAATGTCTGCGTAAAGTGTAAGATGACGAAGAAGCAAATCAACCGTATGATGCGCAAGCATGCACATCATAATCACAGAACACACTCGGTATGCGCACCACGCCCTGTAGTATACCGCAGATAACATAAAAGACAACACAAGCACAAAATACTCATAATGAAAGAAGAGTACATAGGTTAGGTTTTTGATTTAGTTATTAGTTTTCCGCCTGCATATTCGTGAGATGTGCAGGCGTTTTTTGTGTATTCCGTGCTTCTCGCTCCCAGTATCGGCATTGCCAGCAGCCCATTGCATAGCCGTCATCGCTTGCTTTCTTCGTATGCAATGTTTCTCGGATGGCAGTTCAGTATGTCCTCTCTGATGTGCGACATGTCGAGATGCGTATATATCTCCGTTGTCCCTATGCGCTCGTGTCCCAGCATCGCCTGTATTGAGCGCAGGTCGGCGCCGCCCTCGAGCAGAGCCGTAGCAAACGAGTGGCGCAGCGTATGAGGCGACACCACCTTCTTTATGCCAGCATCAGCCGCCGTGTTCTTAATCATTATCAGAATCATGGTACGCGTGAGGTGTGAGCCCCTTCGGTTCAGAAAGACATAGTCCTGCTCGCCCGGCTTTATGCTCAGAGCGTTCCGGTCGATGAACCAGTACTTTAAATCCTCTATCGCACGGCGTGAGATAGGCACCAGCCGCTCCTTGCTTCCTTTGCCGAACACACGTATGAAACCCTCGTCAATGTAGAGGTTTGACAGTTTCAGGTTGACCAGTTCCGACACCCGCAGTCCGCACGAGAACAGCATTTCGATGATGGCATGATTACGCTGGCCCTCCGGTTTCGACAGGTCGATGGCTTTAAGCATGGCATCCACCTCCTCCACCGACAGCACTTCTGGCAGGTGTTCGCCCTGTTTCGGGCTTTCAAGCAGTTCGGTAGGGTCGGTTTCGGTGAATCCGTCAAGCATCAGAAATTTGTAGTATGTCCTCAGTCCGCTTACGATTCGCGCCTGCGAACGTGGCGAGATGCCCAGGTCGAAGAGACTTGCAAGAAACTCCTGCAGGTCTTCCAGCTTTACGTTGAGCAGCGATCGTGGGCTGTCGTCGCGCTGCGAGAGGAACACACGCAGCTTGTCGATGTCGCGCATATAGGCATCGAGCGTGTTGTCAGAATACGAGCGCTCAAGGCGCAGGTATCGCCTGAATCGCTTTATTGTTTCAGAATTGGTGGTCATTTGTGCAAAAATACGTATAAAATCTTATTTATCCAAATATATTGCTGCCGTTTTTAGAAAAAAATATCTATCTTTGTACGAAAATAACACAATGCCGTGTGCGTGCCTGTACGCCTTGCGGCAGACGCTTCATAACTAAAACATATATGCGTAAGATATTTTCTTTGCTTGTCCTGGCTCTGCTTTCGTTATGCCTGCATGCCCAGGAAGCATCAGTGAGCAGTCCTGACGGACGCCTCAGACTGACGGCGACGGTCAGCGGCGGACATGCCACATACAGCCTGACATACGACGGAATGAGCGTGCTGGCCGACTCGCCAGTGGGCTTTGTCGCCTCGATGGGCGATTTCTCTGAGCAGTTGCAGTTTGTCAGTGCCGACTCTTCACGCCAGCATATAGCCTACAGCATGACGCGCACCAAGCAGAGCCGAGTGGAGAAAGACTGCAATACGCTTGTCGTGACGCTGCGCAACAACCAGCAGCGCGAGTTCGACGTGCGTTTTTGCGTGAGCGATAATGACGTCGCCTTCCGCTATGAACTGCCGGCAATGCCTGACCCTGAGCATGGCAAGAAGCGCAGCGTGCGCATCATGCGTGAGACCACCGGCTTCCGTTTCGTGGAGAACACCACCACATTCCTCTGCCCGCAGAGCACAGCCATGATAGGATGGAAGCGCACGAAGCCGAGTTATGAGGAGGACTACGCATACGATGCACCGATGAACAGCAAGTCGAAGTTTGGCAAGGGCTACACCTTCCCGTGCCTTTTCAGAACACCATGCGGCGAAAAGAACATCTGGACACTCGTCAGCGAGACAGGAGTAAGTTCTAAATACTGCGCCAGCCATCTCTCCGACTATAAGGGCGAGGGACTCTACATGCTCGACTTCCCGATGCCGGAGGAGAATAACGGCAACGGAACCGTAGAGCCAGCATTTTCCCTGCCAGGCAGTACACCGTGGCGCACCATTACCGTAGGCACATCGCTGAAGCCTGTCGTGGAGACCACCGTGGCGTGGGACCATGTCAGCCCGCTCTATTCTACAGAGCACGACTATAAGTTCGGCAAAGGCACATGGAGCTGGATAGTATGGCAGGACCCGTCAATCAACTATGACGACCAGGTGGCGTACATCCGCCTCGCCAAGGCCATGGGATACCAGTATGTGCTGATAGACAACTGGTGGGACAAGAATATCGGGCGTGACGGACTGGAGCGGCTCGTCAGATATGCTAACAGCATGGGCGTCGATGTCTTCCTCTGGCATAGTTCGAGCGGCTACTGGAACGACATTGAGCAGGGACCGATAAACCTCATGGACAACTCCATTGTAAGAAAACGCCAGATGCGATGGCTCAGGAAGATAGGAGTCAAGGGCATAAAGGTGGATTTCTTCGGAGGAGACAAGCAGGAGACGATGCGCTTGTACGAGGATATACTGTCTGATGCTGACGACCACGGGCTGATGGTCATATTCCATGGCTGCACACTTCCGAGAGGATGGGAGCGCATGTATCCTAATTTTGTGGGAGCAGAGGCGGTGCTTGCCAGCGAAAACCTATATTTCAGCCAGCACTACTGCGACCATGAGGCGGAGAATACAGCCACGCATGCCTACATCAGAAATGCCGTGGCGTGCATGGAGTTCGGCGGCTCTTTCCTCAACAGGGTTATAGGCCGCGGCAACAAGAACGGCAACACACGCCGCACAACTGACTGTCACTCACTCGCACAGGCGGTCATGTTCCAGAATGCCATGCAGTTCTTTGCGCTCACACCGGAGAATCTGGAATCATCGCCGGCTGTCTGCCTCGACTTCATGCGCACCGTTCCGACCGTCTGGGATGAGACCTGCCACATCGACGGCTATCCAGGCAAGTACTGTGTCATTGCACGCAGAAGTGGTGAGACATGGTATATTGCGGGCAACAACGCCACCGGCAAGCCGCTCACGCTGACGATCAGTCTGCCTATGCTCAGCAAGGGCGAGACCGTAACACTGTTCTCTGACGGCAAGGATGGCGAGACTGTGATGTCTGACATGAAGGTGAAGAATCCGCAGAAAGTAAAGATTACCATCCAGAACAATGGAGCAATGGTCATCAGAACAAAAATGTGATACGCTCCAGACCGATTAACAGAACAATCATATACTGCAAAATAATAACCATAAAAGATGAAAATACTCATTCTCAACGGCCCGAATCTCAACCTGCTCGGCAAGCGTGAGCCAGGAATATACGGCTCTTCGTCGTTCGAGGCTTATCTGCCAGAACTGCAGGCGGCATATCCTGATGCAGTGATAGAATACTATCAGAGCAATGTGGAGGGAGAGATGATTAACAAAATGCAGGAGGTTGGGTTCACGTACGACGGCATAGTGCTCAACGCTGGAGCATACACACATACGTCGGTGGCGCTGCATGACTGCATCCGTGCCATCAAGTGCCCTGTCATTGAGGTGCATATCTCTAACGTACACACACGCGAGGAATTCCGCCACCGTTCTATGATATCTGCCGCATGCCGCGGTGTAATATGCGGATTCGGACTTGACAGCTACAGGCTCGCTGTCGATGCGCTCTGTCATGCGCAATAAATAAGGAGTAGCAACACGGCTTATGGCAAAATCAAAAACTCAGGACCCGAACCACACAACGCTCGACGGACAGGCGGAACTCGACCGCTATGTCATCTCGCATAGTGATGCTGAACCGGAATATCTCTACCGTCTGTGGCGTGCAACGAACATCCATCTGCTTCACGGACGCATGGCGAGCGGACACCTTCAGGGCCGACTGCTGAAGATGTTTGTGACTATGGTGCGCCCGAGGAATATAGTTGAGGTGGGCACATTCTCCGGCTATTCGGCTCTCTGCATGGCTGAAGGCCTGCAGGAGGTGTATGGCGGCGATTTAAGCACTGGGCATCTGTATACCTTCGAGATAAATGACGAGCAGGAAGACTTCACCCGCAAATGGATTGAAGGTTCGCCGTGGGCTGACCGTGTGACGTTTGTCATAGGCGATGCCGCTGCTTCTGCTCCTGCGCTTGCTAAGGAGAAAGATATTCTGTTCGATCTTGCTTTCGTCGACGGCGACAAGCGTACCTACATAGATACCTACGAGGCGCTGCTGCCTTCGATGGCAAAGGGCGGATATATCCTTGCCGACAATACGCTGTGGGACGGCCATGTCATTGACGAGGAGTATCAGCGCGACCCGCAGACGAGGGGCATCAGAGACTTCAATGACTATGTGGCGAGGGACAGCCGGGTGTCGCGTGTCATCCTTCCGCTGCGCGATGGTCTGACTATACTGCGCAAACTGTAGGTTCTGCCTGCGTATGGCGAAGAGCTGGAGCGTATAAATGGATGAGGATATACGGCTGCTGTAGATGCTTACGGACAGCTGTCCTCCATCTTCCTTTTACATCATCTTCAGTTCTCTTTCATACTCTGCAATTCTCTCTCCTATAAGAAAGAAACATATAAACAAATATAATAAAAACGACTAACAACATGAGGAAAATCTTTTTTTGTCTTGCTGTCAGCCTTTTCTCGCTGGCAAGCATAGTAGCAACGGCTCAGGTGCCGTTTGACATGCCAGAGGTGGCACAGCCAAAAATACCTGCTTACGAGGTGGCATTGACTGATTTCGGTGCTGTGGGCGACGGACAGACTCTCTGTACTGAGGCCTTCAGCAAGGCTATGAAACATCTTGCGTCAAAGGGCGGAGGACGTCTGGTTGTGCCAGAAGGACTGTGGCTGACTGGTCCTATACAGTTTGAGTCATGCACAGAACTACATCTTGACCGCGGTGCGCTTGTGCTCTTCACAACTGACTATGACGCATATCCTTTCGTTAAGTCTATATATGAGGGCAACACCGCTCATAAGAAGATGTCGCCGCTGTGGGCTTACGAGAAGCATGACGTGGCTATCACTGGCTTCGGCGCCTTCGACGGCATGGGCGAAGCATGGCGTCCGTCAAAGAAAATGAAGTTTACTGCTAACCAGTGGAAGAAGCTTACATCTGGTCAGGGCATAGAGATGAAGGATGTATGGTATCCTGACGCTAAACAGGATGCTGAGGCTGGCAAGCCTGGCAAGCCTGACATGCGCCGTGTGACACACCGCCCTGTATTGCTGGAGTTCACACGCTGCCAGCGTGTGCTGCTCAAGGATGCTACTTTCTCTAACTCTGCGGCATGGAATGTACACCCGCTGCAGTGTGAGGATGTAACGCTTGACAATGTCAACATACGCAATCCATGGTATGCACAGAATGGCGACGGACTTGATCTTGAGGCTTGTAATCGTGCCATCATCCGTAATTCTACATTCGATGTGGGCGACGATGCTATCTGCATCAAGTCGGGCAAGAATGCTGAGGGACGCTCATGGAAGAAGCCTTGCCAGAATGTCATCATCGAAGGCTGTACGGTTCTTCATGGTCATGGCGGTTTCGTGATTGGTTCGGAGATGTCGAGTGGTGCGCGTAATATTTACATCAACAACTGTGTCTTCAACGGAACAGATACTGGATTGCGCATGAAGTCGACACGCGGACGTGGCGGTGTGGTGGAGAATATCTACATGAACAACATCCGCATGGTGAACATCGCAGGCGATGCCTTCACCTTCGACCTCTACTATGCTAACAAGTCGGTGGTTAATCCTGACAAGGACTCGTCGTCTGCCGATGATGTTCCTCCTGTGACTGAAGAGACTCCATGCTTCAGAAATCTTTATGTGTCTAACGTGATATGTCAGGGTGCGGCTCGTGCCATCTACTTCAACGGCTTGCCTGAGATGCCTCTCGACAATCTCCAGATGAAGAACTCTATCTTCGTTAGCGACAAGGGAGCGGAGATGTACTATGCGAAGAATATCACATTCGACAACGTAAAGATTGAGAACAGCAAGGGCGAACGTATCACAAAGGCTAACGTGACGAACTTTGTAGAGAAATAATATAATGTAAAAGAGTATGTATGGTGTTGGGAATGAGGTATTACGGGCTATGTAATCCTTCATTCTCAGCACTTTGCTCTTTATATCCTATTCTGCTTATCCATAATATGTATTTCCTGAATCATGACTAATGTAGCGATTATCGGTGCTGGTGCTGCTGGCTGCTTTTGTGCTGTCAACCTCAAGCGGATGATGCCTGAGGCGGACATTACTGTCTACGAAAGTGGCAAGAAACCGCTGGCTAAGGTGGCGGTGACGGGTGGCGGACGCTGCAATCTGACTAATTCGTTCCGTCTGGTGCGCAGCGTTAAGAGCGTTTATCCGCGAGGAGAGAAGCTCATGAAGCGTGCGCTGAAGGTTTTCTCGCATGAGGATACGATGTCATGGTTTGAGAATGAGGGCGTGAGGCTTGTCGTGCAGGACGACGAATGTGTCTTTCCTGCTTCGCAGAACGCTATGGAGATTGTGGGTACGCTTACTGCTCTGATGCGCTCGCTTGGTGTCGTGCTGCGACTCTCGGCTCGTGTCAGCAGCATTGTTCCTGTTGAGGAGGGTGGCTACATGGTCGACGGTGAGCATTATGATGCTGTCGTTGTCACAACAGGCGGCAGTCCGCGGCTTGGCGGACTGGCTTTTCTTGATGCTCTGCAGTTGGATATTGTGCCGCCGGTGCCGTCACTCTTCACATTCTGTGTGGCTGATGAGGCTCTCCGCCAGCTCATGGGCACTGTAGTCAATGGTGTCAGCGTGAAGCTTACTGGAACAAAGCATGCTGCCGACGGACCGCTGCTTATTACACATTGGGGACTGTCCGGGCCTGCCATACTGCGTCTGTCGTCGTATGGCGCACGCCTTCTGGCAGAGAATGACTATAGGATGGATGTGTCAGTCAATTGGATTGGCGACTGTCGTGAGTGCGAGGTGCTTGATATGCTGCGTTCGTTCGCAGAACATAATCCGCAGAAACAATTGTCGAGCGTCTATCCCGAGCAGTTCGTACAGCGGCATTGGCTCTATCTGCTCTCTAAGGCTGGACTGCCTCACGACAAACGATGGCAGGAGACAGGACCGAAGCAGATGACGCGTCTGGCATCGCTCTTGACCAATGATATCTATCATATAGACGGGAAGGGAGCGTATAAGGAGGAGTTTGTTACTTGCGGTGGTGTGTCACTGGCTGATGTCAGCATCTCCACCCTTGAGAGCAAGGCGCTTCCGCAGTTGTATTTCGCGGGCGAAGTGCTCGATGTCGATGCCGTCACTGGCGGCTTCAATCTGCAGGCGGCGTGGTCTATGGGATATATATGTGCAAGAAGTATCAGCGGCAGTATGACTTAAAAGTACAGCTGTAGGCAGGCTGTTAATAGAAAATGCTGCATTTATAGGAGTCCGAAACATACCGCAGACAATAGAAATTTAGTATTGTAATGCATTGCTGGGGTGTGCAAATATTTATGGGTATATAGATGTAAATGTCCAATATTTCGTACTTATATTATTGTTTTTTTTGAAATGTCTGCACATCTGCACGACGAAGGAAACTTGCTGTGGGTTAATGGGTCTGTTTTGTGCAGATGGTGTGCAGATGAGTGTAGTTCTCGCTTTGAGCGCTGAGGCTGTTAGAGGACGGCAGAGGAAAAACGTGCCTGGCTTAGCATCCGCTACGCCAGGCACGTTTTGTGTATACTTATAAATAAATCTTTCGTAAGCTCCGGTCGTTCTGATGGGAGAGAACGTGAGAGGATATCAGTGGATGCGATAGGAAGGGAGAGGATGTGTTTCCTTGCTCCTACCGGGCTATCGTATGAATAGCAGCTCGCGATACTTAGGGAGAGTCCACAGCTCGTCAGAGACGAGGAGTTCGAGATGGTCTATCTCGCTGCGTATCTCCTCCATTATCGGCGCCACGGTGTCGTGGTATGCTATGGCTTTCTCGCGTATGCAGTCTATTCTGTTAGCCACCTTGCGGTTCTCTACGAGTGTGGCCACGCCAGCCTCAATGCATTCTGTGCGCTGTGCTATTTCGCGTATGATGTCTCTGTTGCGTTTGGTCAGCGTTGCCGCCTCGTCGTCTCCGAATATAGAGCACATGCCCCGCACGTTGTCAGCCAGCTGTGTCTGGTATCGTGTGGCTGTAGGTATGATATGATTGAGCGAGAGGTCGCCCAGCACACGCGCCTCAATCTGAATCTTCTTGACGTATGTCTCCCATTTCACTTCGTTGCGCGCTGCCAGTTCGTGCTTGTGCATTACGTCCATTGACTCGAACATCTTTATGCTCTCAGGGTCAAGGTAGCGGTCGAATATGAGCGGGCATGATGTCTCTACATCCAGTCCGCGGCGTTCCGCTTCTTTCCGCCATTCGTCAGAGTATCCGTTGCCGTCGAAGTGGATAGGCTTGCACTCCACGATGTCCTCGCGCAGCACTTTGACGATAGCCTCATATTTCTCTTCGCCGTTCTCAATGAGCGCATCGACACGTTGCTTGAAGTTTGTCAGCGCTTCAGCCACAGCAGTGTTCAGCACAATCATGGCCGATGCACAGTTAGCCTCAGAGCCTACGGCGCGGAACTCGAATCTGTTTCCAGTGAATGCGAACGGCGACGTACGGTTACGGTCGGTGTTGTCAATCATGAGTTCCGGAATGACCGGTATGTCGAGCTTCAGCGACTGCTTTCCTTCAAGGTTGAAGGCATCCTTTGAGTCAGACTTCTCAAGAGCATCGAGCAAGTCAGACACCTGCTTTCCGAGGAAAGACGATACGATGGCCGGCGGAGCCTCGTTTGCTCCGAGACGGTGAGCGTTAGTAGCCGACATGATAGACGCCTTAAGCAGTCCGTTATGCTTGTATACCGCCATGAGCGTCTCTACGACGAACACCGTGAATCGCAGGTTGTCCATCGGAGTCTTGCCAGGTCCGTGCAGAAGTATTCCAGTGTCAGTAGCGAGCGACCAGTTGTTATGCTTTCCCGAGCCGTTGATGCCAGCGAACGGTTTCTCGTGCAGCAGCAGACGGAATCCGTGCTTGCGTGCCACGCGCTTCATGACCGACATGAGCAGCATGTTATGGTCTATGGCAAGGTTAGTCTCCTCGTAAATCGGAGCGAACTCAAACTGGTTAGGAGCCACCTCATTATGGCGTGTCTTGCACGGAATGCCCAGTTCAAGAGCCTTGATTTCAAGTTCTCGCATGAACTGCAACACACGCTCTGGAATCGTTCCGAAGTAGTGGTCGTCCATCTGCTGGTTCTTAGCCGAGTCGTGTCCCATGAGCGTGCGTCCAGTCATTACGAGGTCAGGACGTGCGTCATAGAGGTCTTCGTCTACGAGGAAGTATTCCTGTTCCCATCCGAGGTTAGATATAACCTTCTTCACGTCAGGGTAGAAATAGTGGCATACGTCAGTTGCCGCCTTGTTTACTGCGGCTATAGAGCGCAGCACCGGTGCCTTGTAGTCGAGCGCCTCGCCCGTGTATGATATGAAGATGGTAGGTATACACAGCGTGTCGTCGATGATGAAGACAGGCGATGTCGGGTCCCATGCAGAGTATCCGCGCGCCTCGAATGTGGCGCGTATGCCTCCCGACGGGAATGATGAAGCGTCAGGCTCCTGCTGCATGAGCAGCTTGCCCTCAAACTCTTCAATCATTCCGCCCTTGTTGTCATGCTCTATGAAGGCGTCGTGTTTCTCTGCAGTGCCCTCTGTCAGCGGCTGAAACCAGTGAGTGTAGTGAGTCACGCCATTCTCCTCAGCCCATTGCTTCATGCCGGCTGCCACAGCGTCAGCTATGGAGCGGTCGAATGGTGCGCCGTTGTCGATGACGTTAATCATCTGGTCGTAGACCTTCGACGGCAGGTATTTATACATCTTGGCACGGTTGAAGACATATTTTCCGTAATATTCAGACGGACGCTCCGACGGTGCCTCCACATGAAGGGGCTTTTTCTTTGAAGCAGAGATGACTGCTTTGAAACGTAGATTTGACATTATGTTGTTTTGTTATGCGTTTTATTCCTGTTATGCATATTCTCGGTTTGATGCTGCGACATTATGGCTCTAATGTCAGTCCGATGGCGAAATATGCTTTCTGTGTAGACGGATTTGCGCTGATATTAGCGAAGACAGGCAGTGAGAAAGAATCTGTTATCTTGATTTCCTTTGTAGCCTGGAGCGACACGTTAGTCACTGCAAACCCGTTAGCACAGTCGTAATAGTCAGTTGCGAATGGCACAGCACCCACTGTGGCGTTCCATTCCATGCCGCCGAGATTGAACGGAGCCGACACCTCTACGTATGAAGAGTAGGCGCGGTCGCCATCCTTATTTACTCCGTCGGCACCGGCAAAGTTGGTAAACCACTGCAGCGAGCACACTCCGAAGTCATAGCCTATGTTAGCCTCGAAGGTGTGTGCCGTCTTGTGTGCGGCATACTCGAAATATTTACCGTCGCCAGCCACGTAGTAGTCTGTTATGCCAACGTTGAAATTGCCTATAGTGTATGACAGTGTAAGGTCAATTTCCTCCTCGCCAGAGTTGACGAGTCCGCAGTTCCCCCATGCTTCGAGCGAGAATCCCTTGTAGCTTACGCCGAGCGTAGGCTGTATGGCAGCGTCGCCCAATTCCTGGCCGCGCCAGATGTATTTGCTTACGATGTCGGCAGAAACAGATGCCTCTACCTTGTCCTGTGCCCATGAATTCTGTGTCAGCGCAATCAGCGCTACAGCGAAAAGTACAATACGTTTAACCATTTTCTGTAGTTCTGTTGATTATAAATAATAGTTTGTTGTGTAGTAAGCATGTCGATATGAAATGTCATCCTGCCACCGCTTTGAAGCGGACATAAAGTTTGACATCAGTCAAAACACTGCGCAAAATTACACATTTTATTTTAAATTACTGCCATTTTGCTTAAAAACTTGCTGTTTGTGGGCTATGTTTCCTGCTATATGCCGGCAATAGGTGCAAAAAGAAACATGCAGGAACATCCGGCGGGACATTCCTGCATGTTTCTCTTTTTCTGTATGTATATAGGCTGCAGAGCCTGTATTCTCTGTCTCAGGGCTATCTTGCGCAGCGCAGGTTGCACTCTAACTGTCTGACACTGCTTGCGCCTACGAGCACTGATGTCACACCCTGCTGCTGCAGTATCCAGCGGAGCGACTTCTCAGCCAGTGTCATGCCTTGCTCCTGCGCCTCCGCATTCCATTGGCGAAGGTTGGCGAGCAGTTCGTCAGTCAGCATCTCCTCCTTCAGAAAACGGTTCTGCGTCATGCGCGAACCGGCAGGAATACCGTTCAGATAGCGGTCGGTCAGCAGTCCTTGCGCCAGCGGAGAGAATGCTATGAAGCCCACGCCCTCTTCATGACACAGGCTTAGTATGCCCTCTTCCATAGGGTTCTGGTATAGCCTGTTGAGTTTCCCCTGATATATAAGACACGGCACATCGCGTTCACGCAGATACTTGAATGCGAATCGGGCAGGTTCGAGCGGCCAGTTAGACAGACCGATGTACAGTGCCTTCCCGCTTCTCACGATGTCTACGAGAGCCTGCAATGTCTCCTCTACAGGAGTCTCTGGGTCATAGCGGTGGCTATAGAACAGGTCTACATAGTCCAGATGCATGCGTTTGAGCGACTGGTCGAGGCTCGCCATGAGATATTTTCTCGACCCCCAGTTGCCGTACGGGCCGTCCCACATGTCATATCCCGCCTTGCTTGATATGAATAGCTCGTCGCGGTAAGGGCGGAAATCATCGTCCATCAGTCGGCCCATAGTCTCCTCTGCTGTGCCGTACGGCGGTCCGTAGTTGTTAGCGAGGTCGAAGTGGCATATGCCGTTGTCGAAGGCATAGCGTGCTATGCGTCGGCATTCATCATAGTTGTTTACCGCTCCGAAGTTATGCCAGAATCCCAGGCTTACCTCAGGCAGCATCACTCCGCTGCGTCCGCAGCGTCTGTATCTCATTGTCTCCGCATCGTATCGGCGGCTGTCAGCAGTGTATTTTTCCATATTGCAGGTTGTTAGGTTATGAGAGCAAAGAGTAAGGTTTAAGGTTTAATGTTTAACGGTTAAGGTTTAATGTTTAACGGTTAAGGTTTAATGGTAAAATGTTTAACGGTTAAGGGGTTAAAGTTTAAGGGACAAACAACTTGTCTACTTGTCTACTTGTCTACTTGTCTACTTGTCTACTCGTCAACTAAACAAACAACTCGTCCACTCGTCCACTAAACAATCAACTTGTCTACTTGTCAACTTGTCAACTAAACAATCAACTCGTCAACTTGTCCACTTGTCTACTCGTCAACTAAACAAACAACTTGTCTACTTATTATATATTCGTTCCGTCTGCGGTGTTCCGTCAGCGAGAGCCTTGCCTACGAGTGTCACGTAGAGCACGTTTAGCGGGTTGCCCTCCTTTGTCTTTACCTGTATTTCAGTCAGTTGGCTCGGCTTGCCGTTTATAGTTATCTTGCTTATCCACTTTCCCTTATGGCGGCAAACAGTCATGGCGCGTTTCTTATAAGCAGTGAGTTTCACATCCACCTCGTTCTTTCCTTTCGACAAAATGTTATATCCGTAAGCCATCTTGCGCTGTATGTACGACAGCTCATTCTCATGTCCGGGGTTGTCGGTGCGGTTGTGCCAGTATACATGAATAGGATTTTTCATGTCAAGGACATTGCCCTTCTGGTTTACGTCATAGCATACAAGGTTGCGGTTGACGCTGCGTGAGATGTGGAAAAGCCGCTGTGCGCAGCATGTTGAGGCGCATGTGAGCGAGAGGATAATAGTGGTTAATAATATTATTCGCTTCATTTTCTTATTCTTACATTCTGTTTTATCTGTCTATTGGTGTATATTCAATTTTGGCTTCATCATCGGTAGCCTCCAGCTTCATGATGACAGGACGCAAGCCATCATTGCAACTCACGATGGCCACACCGGGTTCTTTAATCCAGTCTCCATAGTAGAACAGCCCTTTGTCTGCGCCATGAGCCAGTGCAAACACATACTGGTAGATAGCCTTCCACGCTTCGTCGCAGAACCCTTCAGGCTTTGCGTAGTCTGCATAGAACACATCACCTACTTTCATCATCGGACATGCTTTCAGCCCGCAGATGCCATATTCCTTTGCCAAGTCCTCATTGAGCATTGTCTTGAGGATGGTAATCTTAACTTTCTTCATGGGTTGTTTTTCAATTGATGATTGAACGATATACCTATTTATAAAAAGGAATTTACCCGTTACCGCACGACAAAGGATTTGATTTCATGCTCCAAGAGGCGGAAGACATTTGCTACAAGATAGCCATCAGCAATCGCATGATTCAGGCGAACAGTCACTGGCATGACAAGTCTGCCGTTTTCATTCCTGTATTTCCCCCAATTAACAATAGGCGCAAAATACAGATGTCCGTCGGGCAGTTCTATGTTCAGAGAATCGTACGAGAGCCATGATATAAACGATGCATCAAACCAGTTTGGGTGGCTTGCCATATCTAGTCCATATTCCCTTGTTTTCTTTGCCTCTTCAACATCTCGCAAAGCAGAAACATAGAACTTTTCATAGTTCTCAAAGTATTCTGTATAAACAGGTGTGCATGTTTCTGTATCTTCATGAAAAACATACTGTGTTGGATTTATCACGTCGTAGCATATGAGTTCATCCGTCTGCCAGAGATATCCCATTCTGTAGTCTTCACGTGAATTCATCACCTTAGAGAGAATATACAGGAAGTTGATATAGAACTTCGTTCCTGTTTTCTTTGAATATGCAGCAAGTTCTGTTACGTCTATTCTCGCCGTTATAGAAGTAGAGCATTTACAATCTTCAGAAAAGTGACGGAAGACACCCTTCCTATAGTATCTATCTCTGTCAATTACCTTATAGTTCGTCTTCATCATTGTAAATTCCTCTGTTTTATCAGGGTGCAAAATTATTGAAAATAACTCGAATATACAAATATTTGGGTAATTATTATAACTTATGGCGACATTACGAATGTATAGACAAGCATCTTGTAGTAGTGTGTCGGGGCTGTTGTTGCTATCGCAGTGTCCGTTACTGGCTGTGTGTTCTGCTGCTTCTGCGTTTTCCTGTCGGTTTGTCTGCTGTGCCTGCCGTTGTTATCAGGTAGTTGTAAAATATTATACGTTATATCTTTTTTTCAGTCAAAGTGCTTGCTAATTTCCAAATAATGTTTACCTTTGCATTCGGAAACTTTCGGTCGATGACAGAAAAGAATAATATAACAACATAAAAAACAATGAAACTATTGAGCAAGACAATCGCATGCTGCGCCATAGCAATGGCAGCAGGAATGAACGGAAACACTGCCTCGGCTCAGGAAAAGTCGCTCAACGGCTATCCGGCAGAGAACATGAACACCGCAGTGCGTCCAGGAAACAACTTTGTAGAGTATGCCACAGGAGCCTGGCTGAAGCAGCATCCGCTGCGTGCCGACCAGACAACCAACGGTGCATTCACCGACCTGTTCGAGCAGAATCAGAAGCAGATACAGCAACTCATACTCCAGTATGCTGACGGCAAGCAGCCAGCAGGCTCTATCGGTCAGAAGATTGGTTCGCTGTATAATCTCATGATGGACTCAACCCGTCGTGATGCCGAGGGCTGCAAGCCTATCATGGCAAATCTGGAGAAGATACGCAGCGTGAAGAGCGTGAAGGAATATCAGCTTGTGACAGCACAGCTCGACCGCCGCGGAGAAAACACCATGATGTTCGGATGGGGCGTGGGAGCCGACCAGCAGCAGGCCGACCAGAACCTTGTGTACGTCTCTCAGGGCGGACTGGGCATGGCACAGCGTGACTACTACCTGAAGGACGATGCGCAGACCAATGCCATACGTGAGGCATACAAGAAATTCTGCCGCAAGATGTTCACTCTCGTAGGCTATGACGAAGCGACAGCAGCGAAGAAGACCGAGGCTGCCTACGCCATAGAGAAGCGCATTGCGACAGCAAGCTACGATCGTGTGAAGCTCCGTGACATCAACGCCAACTACCACAAGATGTCATACTCACAGCTCGTCAGCGACTTCCCAGGCATCGACTGGCCTACAATCCTGTGGGTGAGCGGCTTCCCTGCATTCGACATGATTGACGTGTCGCAGCCAGAGCCAATACACGAAGTGGAGAAAATTCTTGCCGAGACATCACTCGACGACCTCAAGAGCTATGCCGAGCTGCGCATAATCTCAGGAGCAACAGGTGTGCTCAGCCAGGACTTCCGCAAGGCGCAGTTCGAGTATACACAGGTTATGTCAGGCCAGACACAGGACGATCCGATGTGGAAGCGTGCCACAAACCTCGTTAACAGCATACTCAGCGACGCCATCGGACAGCTGTACTGCGAGAAATACTTCCCTGAGTCAAGCAAGAAACGCATGCTTACGCTTGTGAAAAACCTGCAGGTGGCTCTCGGACAGCGCATTGATGAGGCTGCCTGGATGAGCGATGCTACAAAGGCGGAGGCTAAGGACAAGCTGAGCAACTTCACCGTGAAGATAGGCTATCCTGACAAATGGAGGAGCTATGACAAACTCTGTATCAGCGACTCGCTGTCTCTCTACGAGAACATGGCGAACATAGCAGAGTTCTTCTGGATAGACCGTCTGAACAGAAAAGTCAACAAGCCAGTAGACAAGTCAGAGTGGTTCATGTCGCCACAGACCATCAACGCATACTACAACCCTACAACAAACGAAATCTGCTTCCCTGCCGGCATCCTTCAGCCGCCATTCTTCGACGCTAATGCCGACGACGCCATCAACTACGGCGCGATAGGTGTGGTAATCGGACACGAGATGAGCCACGGTTTCGACGACCAGGGATGCCAGTTTGATAAGACCGGCAACCAGCGCAACTGGTGGACAGTAGAGGATAAGACAAACTTCGACAAGCGCACGAAGGTGCTTGAGGAGCATTTCTCAACCATAGAAATTGTCAACGGACGCTGCGTGAACGGCAAGATGACTCTTGGTGAGAACATCGGCGACAACGGCGGTTTGAACATCTCGCTCAGAGCTATGCACAACGCCATGGCTGACGGTACAGCAGTCATGATGAAGGATGACAAGTTTACAGCCGACCAGCGTTTCTTCCTCGCATATGCCAGAATATGGGCAAGCAACAACCGTGAACAGTATCTTGACATGCTGCTCAACATTGATGTCCACTCTCCAAACGTGGCCCGTGTGAACGGTGCGCTGCCTCATATCGACGCATGGTATGACGCATTCAACGTGAAGAAGAGCGACAAGCTTTACATTCCGAAGAAGAAGCGCGCACGTGTCTGGTAAGCAAGATGCGAGCGCATGCACCATGCTGACGCGTGCATGCATCAGTCTGGCGCGAAGATTAGAGAATGAACAGCAGGGACGCACACGTCAGGCAGACGCCTGTCGGTCTCTGCACACATAGGATAGGGGAGACATGCTGCTTCGGCGGCGTGCCTCCCCTTGTCCGTGTTATACAGTCCGTGCCGCACGCTTAGGCTGGAAGGACGCAGGCTCAGAATAAGAAAACTTTACGTTTTTTAACGCACGAGAATCGCCTGTAGAATTTCGGAAGCAGCGGAGCAGTGAGAAAACGCAAGGAAAACGCACTTGACACAAATGCTTGCAGCACAGCGGTTTACGGCAGAATGTGGCAAGGAATGATATGTGCGGCAGTGTAAACGGCAGCATCTGACAGGCTGAAAGGCTACGGATGACGATGCAAGAAGTAGCGAATGGGCATGTTCAGCGCACTTGATGGCAATCAGAAAAACAGAAAATCAGCCCGCAGTTTGCTGTTTTTTATTGTCGGAACGGCAAAAACAGAGCCTCCATGAGAGAGCAGGGGGCGATAATGGCGGCATGGAGCGGCAATTTCGATAGAAAACTCACGCCGTATATCTAATGCTGCTGTGCGGCTGAAAACTTCAGGATAAATGCTGCAAATCGTGCGTATTATACCGTAATGATGTAAAAAATGTGATAATTAAGGCAAAAAAATTGCACACATTGTAAATTTGTTGTAAATTTGCATGATAATAGTCTGCTAAATAGCAGAATGTCACGTAAAAAACCACAGACATCCCCTGAAATACATATACAATATGCAAGAAACAAGACAAAACCGCATTTCAAGGCTCCTGCAGAAGGAACTGAGCCTTATCTTCCAGTCGCAGACACGCATGATGCACGGCGTGATGGTGAGTGTTACGCGTGTGAAAATCAGCCCAGACCTGAGCATCTGCACAGCATATCTCAGCGTCTTCCCTTCAGAGAGGGGCGAGGAGATAATATCAGCCGTAAACAAGAACCAGGCTACAATACGCTACGATTTAGGTCAGAGAGTGAGAAACCAGCTGCGAATCATCCCAGAACTGCGATTCTTCATCGATGACTCGCTCGACTATATTGACCGTATTGACGAACTGTTGAAGAAATAATCCGTTCCGCCAGCAAGGCCGTTGCCGCTGCAGCCGTAGTGAGCATGTCAGCCGAAAAGCATAAAACAGCAAGCCATGTCGTTAGCGCTTACCATAGCACGCCGTTATCTCTTCGCCAAGAAGAGCACCAACGCCATAAACATCATCTCAGGCATAAGTGTTGTCGGGGTGATGGTGGCTACGATGGCGCCTGTCATCGTCCTGTCGGTATTCAACGGCTTTCATGACCTCGTAGCATCGTTCTTCACATCGTTCGACCCTCACATAGAGATAACTCCGGCAAAGGGCAAGACCGTGGCTGCCGACGACCCGCTGCTGCAGAAGGTGAAGAGCCTGCCGCAGATAGATGTGGCTACGGAATGCGTGGAGGACCAGGCGCTGGCGGTGTATAACGGACGCCAGATGATGGTCAGAGTGAAGGGCGTAGAGGATAATTTCCAGTATCTGACAAACATAAGGAGCATACTGTATGGCAACGGCGACTTTACGCTTCACCGTGCCGATGTGGAGTACGGAATACCAGGAATACGCGTGGCGGCAAACCTTGGCACCGGTACAGAATGGAGCGGATACCTCAAGATATATGCCCCGCACCGCGACGGACAGTTTGACATGACCAATCCCGAGGGCGCATTCTGCGTAGACTCGCTGCTCTCGCCAGGCTCGGTGTTCTGTGTTCAGCAGGCAAAATACGACAAGCAGTATATCCTTACCAGCATAACCTTCGCCCGAAACCTGTTCTTCCGGCAGGGCGAGATATCAAGCCTGTCGCTGCGCCTGAAGCCTGGCCACAGCGTAGACGGCACCAAGGAGGAGATAAAGGAGATACTTGGCGAGAAATATCTCGTGAAGGACCGCTTTGAACAGCAGGAGGACACGTTCCGCATCATGCAGATAGAGAAGGTCATAGCCTATATCTTCCTTACGTTCATCCTTATCGTTGCATGCTTCAATATCATAGGTTCGCTCTCGATGCTGATGATAGACAAGCGCAACGACGTGGTCACCCTGCGCCATTTAGGTGCGTCAGACAAGCTCATAGAGCGCATCTTCCTCATCGAGGGAAGCCTCATTTCGGTGGTCGGAGCAGTGATAGGCACGCTGCTGGGACTGCTGCTCTGCCTGCTGCAACAGGAGTTCGGACTGGTGAAAATGGGCAGTTCGAGCGGCACATTCATAGTCGATGCATATCCGCTCAGCGTACATTATGAGGATGTGGCGGTGATTTTCGCCACAGTGATTGTAGTGGCTTTCGTGTCAGTATATTATCCTGTGAGATACCTGACGAAACGAATACTTTAGGTAGGTTCTATTAATGCTTTTAATAAAAATTAACGTCACAGCCTGTAGCAAACATGCATACAGAAGCGTTCTATATAGTGTAGGCTGTCTGAAACAGCATACGCCGCCAGACATGCAGCTGCCCCGCAAGCCACGGGAGCAGGCGGCAATACATCAGTAGAAGGCTGATGACGAAGAGAAAAAAGGTAAAAAGAAGAATCAAAAGCATATAATAACATAACAAAACAGTAACAATGGCAAATTTAAGAAAAATCTTTAGCATGCTTGTGCTCGTCGTAGTGACAGCAGTGCAGGCACAGACTCTCCAACCGTTGCCTACCGATCCAGGAACACGCATTGGAAAGCTCGAGAACGGACTGACATACTACATCCGTCATAACGAGTATCCTGACAACGTGGCCAACTTCTATATAGCACAGAGGGTGGGCTCAATTCAGGAAGAGGATAGCCAGCGCGGACTGGCGCACTTCCTCGAGCACATGGCTTTCAACGGCTCTACACACTTCAAGGGCAATGAGCTCATAGAGTATCTGCGTACGCTCGGCGTGGCATTCGGACGCGACCTTAACGCATATACATCTATCGAGGAGACGGTATATAATATCAATAATGTGCCTAACACACGCCAGACAGCACTCGACTCTTGTCTGCTCGCGCTACAGGACTGGTCAAACGGACTTCTCCTGAAGACTGAGGAGATTGACAAGGAGCGTGGAGTGATTCACGGAGAATGGGCTATGTCAAACTCTGCCACACAGCGTCTGTTCGAGCGCAGCCTGCCTGCTATGTATCCAGGCTCTCGCTACGGACACCGCCTGCCTATCGGCATCATGGAGGTCGTGGACAACTTCAAGCCACAGGAGCTGCGTGACTACTACGAGAAATGGTATCACCCAGAGAACCAGGCCATCATCATTATCGGCGACATCGATGTAGACTATACCGAAAACAAGATAAAGGAGTTCTTCTCAGGCATAAAGAAAGGCCCTAAGGCTGCCAGCATTTCGCCTATAGCAGTGCCAGACAACAAGGAGGCTATCTACATCTTCGACAAGGACAAGGAGATGCCTTACACTATTATGTCTGTAAACATGAAGTGCGACCCGATGCCTCGCGAGATGCGCGGAACACAGGTGGCATACATACAGGGATACATGACTGCTATGATGAGAACTATGTTCAGCTCACGTGTAAGCGAACTCTCACAGCAGCCAGACTGCCCGTTCGTACAGCTGAGCATGGGATATGGCACATACGGAGTGTCAAAGGTGAAGGACGCCCTGAGCGCTGACGTAGTGGCAAAGGAGGGCAAGGACAAGGAAGCCTTCGCTACCATGCTGCGCGAAATCAAGCGTGTGAAGGAACACGGATTTACCGCTACTGAGTACGTTCGCGCAAAGGAGCAGTTCCTGTCATATCGTGAGAAGGAATACAGCAACCGCGACAAGCGCAAGAACGACGAGTACTACCGCGAGTGCGTGAAGCACTTCCTTGAGGGCGAGGCAATGCCTGGCATAGAGGTTGACTACCAGTTGTGGCAGGCTCTCGCACAGCAGTTCAACGTAGACATCATCAACCAGATGGCTAAGGAGCTGATTACAATAGATAACGACTCTAACCTCGTATGCTACGCCTTTGCGCAGGAGAAAGAGGGCAAGACTTACTTCACCGCCGAGGACATGAAGAAGACAATGGCTGAGGTGCGTGCAGAGAAGCTCGAACCATGGGTTGACAACGTGAAGAACGAACCGCTCATCTCACAGCTCCCTGCACCGGGAAAGATTAAGAAGGAAGTGAAGAACGACGCTCTCGGATATACAGAACTACAGCTCTCTAACGGTGCGAAGGTTATCCTGAAGAAGACTGACTTCAAGAACGACGAGATAAGATTCTCAGGATTCGCTCCTGGCGGAAAGGCTATGTACGGCGAGGCTGACTACAGCAACCTGAAACTCTTCGAGGCTGCTATCTCAACAGTCGGCATGGGCAACTTTACAAGCAACGAACTCGAAAAGGCGCTCGCAGGAAAGGTTGTTTCGTTCAACCCTTCTCTCGGCAATATGTACAGCACAGTAAACGGAGCATCTACACCAAAGGATATAGAGACTCTCATGCAGCTCATATATCTCGGCTTCACTGACATCAGAAAGGACGAGAAGGCATACCAGGCAATCAATTCTATGCTGCATACCGCACTCAAGAATCGTGACATAGAGCCAGAGAACCAGCTGTCAGACAGTCTCGTGGCATGTCTCTATTCAAACAACCCACGATTCTCTAACCTTACTGTGGCTGACCTCGACAAGGCTTCACTCGACCGTATCATAGAGATTGCACACGAGCGTTTCTCTAACGTGAACAACTTCACATTCACATTCATCGGCAACTTCGATGAGGCTACAATACGTCCGCTCATCTGCCAGTACATAGCATCGCTGCCTGGCAAGGAGAAGAAGGTGGCTCCACAGGAAATCCGCACATTCTTCAAGGGTAATGTAAACCGCGACTTCAAACGCAAGATGGAGGCTCCGAAACCTACTATCATACAGTGCTACGGCGCAGAGTCGGTATACAACCTGAAGAACGACATCCTCACTGACTACACAGGACAGCTCCTTTCAATGGTGCTGCTGAAGGTCATCCGTGAGGAGGCAAGCCTCACATACACCATCGGTGCAGGTGCACAGATCATACCTATGAAGGACAAGGCGCGCATCAATGTCATTATACAGTCGCCTATCGGAAAGCCAGAGGACGTAGACAAGGCTCTCGAACTCATCAACAAGTGTGTCAATGACGTAGCTGCAAAGGCTGACCCAGAGATGGTAGCGAAGATTAAGGCTAACTTCCTCAAGAATGCTGACGTAAACGCTAAGCAGAACAACTACTGGGCTAACGTCATCGAGACAAAGTGTATCTACGGCGTAGACACACACACTGAATACAAGAAGATTGTTGAAAGCATTACACCAGAGGAGATTTCTGCATTCCTGAAGAACAATATTATCTCTGCAGGCAACTTCCTTAACATCGTGATGCGTCCAGAATAATATCATGTACGATAAACAGCTGCCATAACAGACGGCATATAAATAGATAGTCCGCACTCTGCATTGCGCAGGGTGCGGACTTTTTCTGTCTGACCGCCAGTATCTATATGCTTGTTTATCAGTATCCATCTGTCTGACCGTCAGCATCCATGTGCTTGTTTATCAGTATCTATATGCTTATTTGTCAGTATCCATCTGTCTGGTCGCCAGTATCTATGTGCTTGTTTGTCATTATCCATTTGTCTGGTCGCAAGTATGTCACGCATACCTCTCCATTGTCGGCCCACTCTGCACAGAACTGCTTCCGTCATGCAGAAAATAGCGGATGTGAGGGCAGCAGACATCCTTTTGCGAGCCTATGAACAGCGTTTGCAACACGGAGGCGCTACATTATATAATTTAAATAGATGATTTTATCTTAATATCAATATGCCAAAGAAAATACAGAACGTATAAACTAAAAAACGTTAAGAAACAAAAAAGTATCATTAAGGCTTACGTATATAATAATAAAAAGATGTAACTTTGCATGATGAACGCACGTTCGAAAGATATTTAAGCCGCGATGGTGGAATGGTAGACACTGGAGACTTAAAATCTCCTGGCCCGAAACGGCCGTGCGGGTTCGAGTCCCGCTCGCGGTACATGGCTTTCGTACTGCATGACAAAACAAGTTTATTTTTTTGGAATCAAAGACTTATAATCACATTTCGATTTATGCTTAAGAAAATTTTCCTTCCTTTTGCAGCAGTTGCACTGCTCGCTTTGACATCATGCTCAGGAAAGCTGGGAGCGCTTTCTGCTGAGAATTTCAATGTTACTCCTAACCCAATGGAAAGTCAGGGTGGAAATGTTCCTGTTACAATCAACGGTAACTTCCCAGAGAAATACATGAAGAAGAAGGCTGTTGTGACAGTAACACCAGAGCTTCGCGCTGCTGACGGCTCTATCCTCCGTGGCACACCAGCAACATTCCAAGGAGAGAAAGTAATGGGAAATAACCAGACTATCAGCTACAAGCTCGGTGGCCACTACACTATGAAGGCTGATTTCCCATACTCTGATACATACCAGAAGAGCGACCTCTACCTCACTTTCAACGCTATGGTTGGAAAGAAGGTTGTAGAAGTTCCTGCTGTTAAGGTAGCTGACGGTATCATCGCTACTTCTGAACTCTATCGCATGGCTATGACACAGAACGGCGGATGCATCGCTCTCGATACATTCCAGCGCGTTCGTCAGGCACGCCAGGCTGCTAACATCAAGTTCCTCATCAATCAGGCTCAGCTCCGCAAGGGTGAGCTCAACAACACTTCTGTACAGGAGTTCCTTGAGACTCTCCGCACTATCAACGACGAGAAAGAGGCTTACATACTCTCAAACATCGAGGTAAAGGCTTACGCTTCACCTGACGGTGGCGAGGAATTCAACGACAAGCTCGCTTCTAAGCGTCAGAACGTTTCTGAGAAATACGTTAAGGACCAGCTCAAGAAGATCAAGGCTGAGGCTAACGTGACAGGCCAGTACACTGCACAGGACTGGGAAGGATTCCAGCAGCTCGTTGCCGCAAGCAACATGCAGGATAAGGAACTCATCCTCCGCGTGCTCTCTATGTACCAGGACCCAGAGGAGCGTGAGCAGCAGATTAAGAACATGAGCGCAGGCTTCCGCCAGCTCGCTGACGAGATCCTCCCAGAGCTCCGCCGCTCACGTCTCATCATCAACTATGAGACTGTAGGACGCAGCGACGAGCAGATACAGCAGCAGTATGCAGCTGACGCTAAGCAGCTCTCTGTTGACGAGATTCTCTACGCTGCTACTCTCAACGGCGTTGACGACGAGAAGGCTACAGAAATATACAAGAAGGCTGCAAGCATCTATCCTAACGACCACCGTGCATTCAATAACCTCGCTGTTCAGGCTCTCAAGAACAACGACGTGAAGGCTGCACAGCAGTACGCTGAGAAGGCTCTCGCTATCAACCCTAAGGCTGCTGAGGCTAAGGCTAACCTCGCTCTCGTAGCACTCAAGAGCGGCAACGTAAACAAGGCTCAGGAGTACATCGCACAGGCTATCGACGCTAACGACTATAAGTTCGCACTCGGTACATTCAACATTGCAAAGGGTGACTACGCTACTGCAGTAGAGAACCTTAAGGGACAGAACAACAACGTGGCTGCCCTCGCACAGATCCTCAACAAGGACTACGCTGGCGCACTCTCTACAATCAAGACTATCGGTAACAACGGCGACGGTATCACTGACTACCTCCGCGCTATCATCAGCGCACGTCAGGGTAATTCTTACGCTGCCAATACATACCTCAAGGACGCTATCTCTAAGGACGCAAGCCTCGCTGCTTACGCTGAGAACGACCTCGAGTTCAGCAAGGTAAAATAAGCAATTAATGCGAATATAGGACTCAGGTGTCAGGATTCAGTATCTTGACACCTGATGCCATAAACACCCTATTGTAACGCTTAATGAGAAATATACTTATACTTCTCACCCTGATTCTGGTTGCATGCGGTCCAGACAGCAAGCACATAAAGCTCGACGGACGCCTGCTAAACCTGAATCAGGGTGAGTTTGTCATTTATAGCACTGACGGAGCAATCGCTACACTCGACACAATATTCGTGCAGGGAGGACGATTTGAATACGAACCTGAATGCTTAAGGCAGGGTACACTGCTCATAATATTGCCTAACGGACAGGAACTGCCTGTATTCGTAAAACCGGGCGAGGCGTATTCTATATCAGGAAATGCCCAGAATATGGCACGTGTAGAAGTGAAGGGGGGAGATAATAATAAACTGATGAACTCCTTCAGAGAAAGTACGGCGGAACTGCCGAAAGGCTCTACTCCTGACAAGCAGATTGCTGACTTCATAAAGAAAAATCCGCAGTCGCCCGTGGGAAGGTATCTCATAGAGAGATACTATCTAACGGGAACTCCTGACTACGTCACTGCGCAGAAACTGCTCAGCATCCTACTGAAGGCAAACAAAGACGATGCAGCCACAGAGGTGCTCTATACAAAGGTCAACGAGATGCGCAAGGTGGTGAAGGGTGAGAAACTACCGCAGATGAAATTCACTGACCTGAAGGATAAGGAATGGACTTCAGAGGATTTGAACAAGGGCTCATGGATTATAGCATCGTTCGCCTCATGGGACTTTGAAAGCATAAATCAGATACGCCGCATCAGAGGAATTAGGAAGGACCGCGAGGCTGACTGGAAGATTCTTGCAGTGTCGTTCGATGCTTCTAAGCAGCAGTGCAGATTTACCATAAACATGGATACTGACGATTATATCGTCGTTTGCGACGGTCGTCTCGGGCAGACACACGTTGCAACAAAACTCGGAATGACACAGACGGGTGTCGTTGTCATGGTCAAGGACGGAAAGATACAGGAGCGCACACTGTACGGAGAACCGCTCTACGACTATCTGAAGAATGTAAAACTGTAGCAGTGCGTAACTGCTTCTGCTGCAGGATTATATAGGGACTGGCGTGCATGACAGCATATCGTTATATGCAGCGTGCCGTCGGCCTGTCTTATATCACGGAAACCCAAACTATCTATTCATCTATATACTATGCTCGTGAAGGTTTATTGCGCTGCGGTAAACGGTCTTGACGTTACTACTGTCACTGCAGAGGTAAGCGCTGTGAAGGGAGAGAAATTCTATCTCTCGGGTTTAGGCGATGAGGCTGTCAGAGAGGCGCAAAGCAGAATTTTCTCCGCAATAACGATAAATAACTACAAATACCCAACAAAGCGTATCACTGTGAATCTTGCTCCGGCGGCACTGCGCAAAGTCGGAGCAGCATTCGATTTGCCTATCGCTATCGGAATACTTGCGGCTGATGGGCAAATCGTCGAGAACCATCTGCACGAATATATGATTGTGGGTGAGCTCGGACTCGATGGAAAACTGCAGCCGGTGAAGGGCGCCCTGCCCATTGCCATACGTGCTAGAGCAGAGAAATTCAAAGGACTTATCGTGCCGCGTCAGAATGAGCGCGAGGCTGCTGTGGTAAATAATCTGGATGTCTATGGCATGGATAATATCACGGATGTCATAGCATTCCTTAATGACATGAGCTGCCCGCAGCCTGTCGTCATAGACACACGCCGCGAATTCTACGAGAATCAGATAAAGCATGACCTTGATTTTGCTGATGTCAGAGGACAGGAGAGTGTGAAACGCGCTTTTGAGGTGGCGGCTGCAGGAGGACATAATCTGATTATGGTCGGTCCTCCAGGCAGTGGAAAGTCAATGATGGCGAAGCGTCTGCCAGGAATACTGCCTCCGCTGTCGCTTGTTGAGAGCCTCGAGACAACGCAGATTCACTCAGTAGCAGGAAAACTGAGTTCTGACACATCGCTGATAACTCAGCGCCCGTTCCGTGCACCGCATCATACAGTGTCGCAGGCTGCTCTCGTTGGAGGCGGCCCTCACGCTATGCCAGGAGAGATTTCACTGGCTCATAACGGCGTGCTCTTCGCAGATGAACTGCCTGAATTCAGCAAGGCAACGCTTGAATTGCTGCGCCAGCCGCTCGAAGACCGCAGAATCACTATCTCACGAGTTAATTACACTGTAGAATACCCTTGCTCTATTATGTTCGTGGCGTCTATGAACCCATGCCCTTGCGGGTATTACGGCGACTCTACACATCACTGCGTATGTACGCCAGGACAGCGGGAGAGATACAAGAATAAGATTTCTGGTCCGCTGCTCGACCGTATCGACATACAGTGTGAGATATTCCCCGTACCGTTCAACGATATTTCCAAGACCGAACAGGGGGAGCCGAGCGAGAAGATAAGGGAGCGTGTGATTGCTGCGCGCCTTATACAGGAGAAGCGCTATGCTGGCATTAAGGACGTCCATTGCAATGCGCAGATGACCGAGCGCATGATACATCAGTATGCTGAACCTGACGAAGCAGGACTCAATCTCCTGCGTGACGCCATGGAGCGCCTTTCGCTCTCCGCCCGTGCATATAACCGCATACTGAAGGTTGCACGTACTATCGCAGACCTCGAGGCGTCAGAGACTGTCCAGATGCATCATCTTGCGGAGGCCATCGGCTATCGCACACTCGACCGCGGCGATTGGGCTGAGCGTGGAATCTTTGGCTAAGAATAAGGGTTTTCTGGTTTCGGATGTGCGAAACTAATGTATATAAAAGAAGTATGTCATCATAATTCTTATTCCTGCAGGCATGAAGCGCAGGGGCAGATGCTGATGGCAAGCATTATCAGAAGAAGTGTTATGAGCGTTGCCAGTGGTACCCGAGCGTGTGTCAGATAGGTGCGGACGGGAGCTTCGCTAAATAAATGACGATGGATGTAGCTGTAGACGAAGTAGATAATAAGAGAGCAGGTTGTGCCGAGCGTGGCTCCGACAATGAGGTCGGTAGGGTAGTGCACGCCGAGGTACATGCGTGAGTAGCATTGCCCTATCATCCATAATGTCAGCGTCAGCATCATCCATCGGTGGCGGAACCGCAGAGCTATGATGGTCAGGAATGCCGCAGTATTGGCGGCATGGCATGATGGCATGCCGTATTTCCCGCCACGGTATCCGTTGACGATATGTATCATCTCTGATATGGGATTGTCAGGATTAGACGGGCGCAGCCTACCTATAGCAGGGCGTATGACGCTTCCGCACAGCTGGTCGGCCGCTACTATTGCTGCTACGACTGCCAGTATGTACATCAGTCCGCGCTGCCATCCTAATGTCCGTACTACAGCATATGCTACAGCAATGTATAATGGAATCCACGCAAAGCGATGCGTGAATATTGTCATGAATGTATCCAGTAAATCGGTATTAAGCCCGTTCACCCATAGAAGTATCATTTCATCCATAGTTTCTGTAGTGTTTCATGCTGTGAAGCCGTGTACTTCTTTTAATGGTTAAGGAAATTAGATGGTCATATCATATACTTTACTTTAGCATTTCTCCTTTTCCCTTACTCATTTCTTATGTTACCTTCACCGATTCTGCTTCCGTTCGTCAGATATTGAGTATACTCATCTCTGTTCTTGCCTACTTGTATAATTCTCCTTTCTTATTTGGCTTGGCTGATTCTGCTTCTGGCAGCCTTTGTCTTCCTTCTCCTTGCAAAGCATAGTTTATGCAAAGGCTATGCATATGCGACTGTAGGTCGGGGATGGGATAACCCTGCTCTTGCTTCGCTCGTCGGTTCGGCAGAGATTTAGTATGCTCGTTTGTGTTTTCGCTTACTCGCAGAATTCTCATTTTCCCCTCCTCACGCTCGATACCGCTCGTGCATGTATGGCTCTGTCCACCTAATTGCAGAGTGGGGGTTAGCCTTCCTCTGTTATGTTATGGAGCAGAGGGGTTGATTCTGTCGTGATATGGCGATTGCGGCTTGTATTCAAACTTTGACTGACTTGTGGGCACATGCCATGATGCACTGACACCGACGTGCAGGTTCTCTGTCACCTTATAGTCTACACCGCCTCCTACAATCACTCCTGGCATTCCTATGGCAGTAGGATAGTAAGGATTGTAATACGGATTGTAGCACATGGCATGTCTGTCCTCGCCAGACATCGGTGCGGTGTATGAAGCGAAGGCCATGGCGGTAAGACGTTCTGTCAGTTGACAGCTTGCTATGCCCTCCACGGTGGCCGTATAGTAGGAGTCTCCTCCGAAGCGTATATGAGACAGCGTGGCTCCTCCAGCTACAGAGAGACGTGGTGTCAGGTCCTTCAGGAATATAGCCGATGCATTAGTATAGAACATTCCGTTACGCATAGGATTGTTCTTGCCGAAACCTACGCCGACGCCAAAATCGAGTTGAAGATTCAGTCCTTGATGCAGATTCCAGTAGTTTCTGCCGTATGGCGAGTAGTACGGAATAGTCTGTGCCGCTATGTTTAGCGACACGAAGAGCATCAGTATGGCTATTATTTTTCTCATAAATATCTTCTTTCTCCTCCCACGGATCTTGACCTTTATTGTTTAATCCCTGATTCTTTAGTTAGTAATCCCCATGGCCTCCGTTATCTAACGGCGAGAGTGCCGTATGGCCCTGTAGTACTGGCATGATAGAGTGTGAGTCCTTTCGCGCCGCCTTCAGATATGCAGTTTCCGCCAGTATTCATGTTATACTGACGCTTGCAGACTCCGCACGTAGCCATTCCGTCCTGCCCGATAGAAAGGGGACGTGAGCGTACAGGTATGGCGTCAGGGCTGAAGCACATAGGACATTCGCGGTCAAAGGCGTAGAACTGGTTAGAAAGCGAACCAAACCCCACTATGACGGCATCGTTCATGCCAACCTGGCGTGAGAGCCTGAGGTCGACTGCAGTAAAGTTTGCTTCAGACTTCTGCCCGTGGCTGTTTGTGAATGAGTATTGCTTGCGCGCCTCATTGACAGCGATGGTGCAGAACACTCCTGGCGATGCTGCGTTCATGGCAGAAGCCAATGTGCTGTTCTGATGTATGCTGTTGTCTATGACAAGATAGCAGGGATATGATGTGTAAGTGAAATCGCTGCTGCATGAAGCTGCCGTCAGCAGCAATGTCAGCAGCAAAATTCTTGCCTTGCGGAGCATATATGAGGTTATGAAGTGTGAGAATACAGATTGCAGGGTTTAGTATAGCCTTATGGCTATGCGCCCTTTGACATATCAGGAGTTATTCACCGCTTTCCAGCAGAGCCTTCTCAGCATCGTCAACACGCTCAAAGCAGAACTCGCCAAGCGTCTTCTCCATAAGCGCAGATATACGGTCGTTGCAGAGATTGCCTATTGAACCTTCGTGTGTATGATGGATATTCTTGTCAGGAGTGAATGTGCCAGCCTCAATGTCCAGTCCAACCTTCTTGTAGGCGTCGCGGAACGGCATGCCCTCGGCAGCCAGACGGTTTACCTCCTCTACAGAGAAGATGGCGTCGTACATAGGATTGTCGAGAATATCCTCCTTCACCTCCATCTTGTTTATTATGTATGCAGCCATCTGCAGACAGTCAGTCAGTTCGTCAAAAGCAGGGAGGAACACCTCTTTGATAATCTGCAGGTCGCGGAAGTAGCCGCAAGGCAGGTTGTTCATGATAAGCATCACCTGCTGTGGCAGCGCCTGCAGCTTGTTTGATTTGGCACGAATAAGTTCAAAGACATCTGGGTTTTTCTTGTGCGGCATGATTGACGAACCGGTCGTACACTCCTTCGGCAGTTTCACAAACGAGAAGTTCTGCGAATTGAACATACATGCATCGAACGCCATCTTAGCCACAGTGCCAGCCACAGATGCTATGGCGTATGCCACGTTGCGTTCCATCTTGCCACGTCCCATCTGCGCATATACGACATTATAGTTCATGGTGTCGAATCCGAGGAGGTCTGTAGTCATCTGCCTGTTGATAGGGAATGATGAGCCATATCCCGCTGCAGAGCCTAAAGGATTGCGGTTTGTGATGCGGTAGGCAGCCTGCAGGAACAGCATATCATCAGCCAGTGATTCTGCGTATGCTCCAAACCAGAGTCCGAAACTTGATGGCATGGCAATCTGCAGGTGTGTATATCCAGGCATAAGGACATGCTTGTATTTCTCCGATTTGCTAATTAACTCATCGAAGAGAGATTTTGTTTCGTTTACTATATTGCGCAGAGCATCGCGTGTGAAGAGCTTCAAATCGACGAGCACCTGGTCGTTTCGTGAGCGTCCGGAATGAATCTTCTTGCCCATATCGCCCAGTTTGCGAGTCAGCATCAGTTCCACCTGCGAGTGTACGTCCTCTATGTCATCCTCTATGACAAATTCCCCGCTTTCGCATATTGTATATATGTTTCGCAGTTCGCGTAGCAGCAGTGGCAGCTCGTCGTCACCGATGAGTCCTATGCTGTTAAGCATTGTGATGTGAGCCATAGAGCCCAGCACGTCATATTTTGCCAGATAGAGGTCCATTTCGCGGTCGCGTCCGACGGTGAATCGTTCTATCTCAGCGTTCACGCTGTAATTCTTCTCCCAAAGTTTCATATTTCTTGTATTGTGATTGCTATTTCCCAGCCAGGGGCATGGTTGTCATCCCCCTGCTAGAGCCTGGCGCATGATTGGCGCGCATAGTGCTGCTGCATCGTCAGTCGCACAGCCTTGCGCTCTTCCTTGCGCGTTCTACATCATCTGGTATGGCAGTGTGGCGAGCATATCCGCCATCTTGTCTACCCCCTGCTCAAGTTTTGAGCCTATCATCATCTTCATCATCATGTTGAGTTCCGCCTTCAGCGTCACCTTCATCTTAGCTCCTCCTGCCGATACAGGAAGCACCTGTATCCAGAGATTCGCATCGAGTGGTGCATCGGCAGCCTGAAACTTGACACATTTGTTCTCCTCGCGCTCAACAATCTGGAGTGTGAGTTTGCCTATCATCGGTACAGGGAAAGCGATGCTGTCGTTAGTCAGTTCTATGTCTTTCAGCTTCTCAAGGTTTGCCGGGTCTTGTCCCGCCTCCTCCAGTTTCTGCTTTACCATAGGGTTGTTTGCAGCATTATCGAGTATTGGTCTGAATGTCTCAAGATTCCCGAGAGCATGGTATACTTGCTCTGCCGTAGCCTGCGGAATCATTTTTATTCCACTTTCGTATTTTGCCATATTGTAATTTGTTGTGGCAGCAGCCATGGCATAATGAATGTGCCGTGACCACTGCCACTGTTATTCTTATGTTTCTATTGTTCTATGTCTGTTCTTCTGACTACTTCATCCATGTTGATGGAGACTTTCTCCATTCTGCCAGCACGTTCAGGTCAGACTCCTGTATGTAGCCAGTCTGTGCTGCGATGGCTGTGGTATGCTCGTAGTCAGAGATTGTTATAAGGCGAACGTTTGCCTCTTTGAATGCTTCTTCAGCCTGTGGGAATCCGTATGTGTAGCTTGCCACCATGCCGACAACCTCGAAGCCTGCCTGGCGCAGAGCCTCGACAGCCTTGAGCGATGAGCCGCCAGTAGAGATGAGGTCTTCCACAACGACAACCTTTGCTCCCTCAGGCAGTGTGCCCTCGATGAGGTTTCCCATGCCGTGGTCTTTTGGTTTTGAACGTACATAGCAGAAAGGCATGCCTAACTCTTCAGCCACCAGCGCACCTTGCGCAATGGCTCCAGTAGCCACGCCAGCCACAGCGTCAGCCTCTGGGAATTCGCTGTTTATAAGATGGCACAGCTCCTGCTTGACAAATCGTCTTACATCTGGATACGCCAGAGTCTTGCGATTGTCTGTATAGATAGGCGATTTCCATCCTGATGCCCATGTGAAAGGATTCTGTGGCTGTAGCTTGATAGCCTTGATAGCGAGCAGCTTTGCTGCAAATGCGTTCTTTATTGCTTCCATTGTATTTGTTGTTTATGATTTTTAGCGTTGTTTTCTGTACGTCAGAAATGCTGGCGGCTGTCGGGCGTTATGCTCCTCTGCGCTGATGCACAGCATTCTACGTGCAAAGATACTGCTTTTTATTTAATATTCGTGTATGTTTGCTGCGTTTTTTAGAATTTTACACATCAGAGAGCCGGATTCCTCGTTTCAGTATGTGTCATCCTCACAGTCGGCCTCTTCTATATCCAGTGCGTTCATTGCGCTGCGTGCCTGTGAGAATGTAAATCCGCGTCCTATGGCAAAGCGCAACAGCTTCTGCGACACCTCGTATGCGTTACGGCCTTTCGTCGTGCGCTGCTTCTGCTTTATCAGCGGCACAAGGATGTCTATCCATTCCTCCTCCGCTATCTCGTCTAAAGCCTGCGCCGATGCCTGCCTGTCTATGCCCTTCATATATAGAGCCTGCTCAATCTTCACTCTGCCCCACCGGTTGTATTCCTTTTTGTCATGCACAAATCCGCGGCAGTAGCGCTCTTCGTCTATATAGCGCTCGTCAATGAGATATGCCATTATCCTGGCCTGCAGCGATTCGTCAGCTCCAAGTCTCTCCATCTTTTCCATGACATCCTTTTCGCAGCATTCCTTCTGCGAGCACAGGACGGTCATCTTGCCCAGTATTTTTGCTTCGTCAGGGGTGAATTGTGTGGTATTTGGCTCTATCATGGTTTTCTTGCTGTTACGATTCGTGGGTTAGCAAACTGGTCTTCTGCCAGCGACACATCACTGAAATTCATGCTGCGGAGCATGTCAGACACCTCTCTGCCGTATGCACGGTTTATCTCAAACATAAGCCATCCACCGCTGTTCAGCACCTCTGCGGCATATCCCGCTATGCGCCTATAGAACAACAGTGGGTCATTGTCTGGTACGAACAGAGCCAGATGCGGCTCGTGGTCTGTCACATTGCTTTCCATGTCTTTCTTTTCGCTCTCGCAAATGTACGGCGGATTGGAGACGATGATGTCCTGGCGGTCTGTTTTCAAATCGCTGCCAAGTACGTCAACCTCATAGAGGCAGATATCAGCATGCAGCGAAAGATTATTCTGACGGGCTATACTGAGTGCGTCCGGACTGATGTCCCACGCCTCTACATGTGGCGAAACGCCGCGTTTCATGAGTTCTAATGCCGATGCTATGGCTATGCATCCTGACCCAGTGCCTATGTCAAGGATATGAGGGCAGGAAAGCCTTGATGCCGCATCGACAACCCTCTGCACCAGTTCCTCAGTCTCCGGGCGCGGTATGAGTACGCCTGGCGCCACATGGAAACGGTAGGAGAGAAAGTCGGCATAGCCCAGGACATACTGCAGCGGCTCGCTTCTTTCAAGACGTTCTACAATATTCTCGAGCTCCTGCTGCTTTTCGGCAGACAGTTCCTCAGTCTTTCCGCATATAATATCCGTCATCGATAACCCGAAGCGTTCCTCAAGCAGAATGCGTGCTATGGCCTTTGCCTCGCCGTTATCGTATATCTTCTGCAATCTGTGTATGATTTCCTGATATGTCATAGCCTTAGATTTCTCCTCTTTCTCTGATCATCCTGCCTTTATGTATTATTGCGCCAGGATGCGCTGGTTGATGTCCTGCATGACAAGACCGGCAAGGGTGAATCCGAATATTGCTGTGATATGTGACAGCGAACCGTTAATCTGCGCTTTCTTACTTTCTCCGCTTGCCGCCCTGCTGCTGCCGTCGTGTGTCCCAGCCTCGGGTTTTTCTGATGTGTCACCTCTGTTTACGAGCAGTTCCTCGCTGTATACACACAGGAATTTCCTGCTCAGCAGTTTCTTCGACTGCTTTATTCGCTTACGCAGCATAGCACCTAACGGACAGCCGCGAACTTTCCAGAACTCGGTTACACGCACCTGTGTAGGGTCGATTTTCAGTGCCGCACCCATTGATGAGAAGAATGTGGCATCAGAGTCTGTAGCCTGACGTATCAGCAGAATCTTATCTCTGAGACTGTCTATAGCGTCGATGACATAGTCATAGGCGTTGAGATTGAATTCTCCAGCCGTTTCCTCGCAGTACACCTTGTCTATTGCTACCACCTCAGCATCAGGATTTATACTCATCAGACGGTCACGCATGGCCTCCACCTTGCGCTGTCCTACTGTGGCTGATGTGGCATGCAGCTGCCTGTTAATATTTGTCTCGTTCACACTGTCGCAGTCGACGAGCGTGATATGTCTTACGCCTGTGCGCACCAGGCTTTCCGCACACCAGCTGCCTACGCCTCCTATGCCAAATATGATGACACGCACTGACGCTATGCCGTGCATGACATCGCTGCCCAGAAGCCTTTCCGTTCTGCTGAATATATTCTGCTCTGCAGTCATTATCTTAATAATATAAAAATAAACGTATCTCTGCTTGAGTACATTCTCCTGTTACATTTTCCAACAAAGCAAAATATACCTGCAGTCGTGAAAACGAACAAAAGAAACGCAACAGATGCTGCTTTTCATTGCAAAGGTAAGAAAAAAGATTCACCTGACAAACAATTACGGTGTTAAGAATTATGTATATGATAATATATGGGGCAGAAGGGAAATCCTACTACACTATAGGGAAAGCCCCCGTCTGATTAGGACAAATACTTTTGGGAGGTGCGAAAAACGTCGTATCTTTGCATCAGAAAAAGAAACAAACATGTCTAACCCAGGTTTCAGACGAGACCTATAAAACATCAGAAATTATGAAGAAGTTTATTTACACAATGATGATCATGGCAATGACAGTAATCGGCACAACATCAAGCTACGGCGCAACAAAGGTATACAATCACAAGAACTGTAATCACAGCGTCTGCGCTAACAGTGTAAACGGCCGCAGCCACTTCAAGACAAACGACCGTAACACGCTGACTGTAGTATACAATCACAACCACACATACAACCGCTACGGCGTATGCGTTAAGTGTAATCTCACGAAAAAGACCATTGATGAAATAAAGTGCAAGAACAACAAGAAGAGCAACAAGCCTTGTCCTGTTTGCTCACACAAGAACAATAAATACCGCAGATAAGACAAGCAGCATGATAAGGAAATACCCCGTTTCTGTTGAATCTATTTAGACCATTAGTTTTTCGCCCGTGTATCGCAATGATGCACGGGCGTTTTTGTTTTATCTGAGTTTGCTGTTTTTCTTCGGATAGAGAACAGGAGACTCTGTCAGCCTATCTCCCCAATTTGCGCGACCTCTCCAGGCGGTCGTTCAGGATGTCAAGAAGCGACACAGCATCCATTGTCAATCCTTCAGCGCTGATGCTCTCCTGCGCACCTGTAACCTTATTGTTAAACTTGCGTGCCATGCGTTCTGCCACGGTAGAATCAATAATCTTCTGCTCCTCAATATCTTCTTTGTATTTCACACAGATAAGATTTCCCGTCTTCTTTGTCATGTAGAACTCTTCTACATCGCAGAATCTTATCTCGTGCTCCTTTATGCCTGACAATATTATGCTCTGCTCCTTAACCACAATGCAAGGCTTCTTCTGCAGGAAATGCTTTATCAGTGTATACACTACCAGCAGCAGTCCGCCGCCAAAGAACACAAGGGCGGCAATGCCTATGACCTTCGCCACAGTGTCTTCAGACGAAAGCAGGAAGCATCCGCAAGCAACGAAGAGCAAGCAGGCGAGCATAGTGCCGATGTTTCTCTTGTAAGAATGATAGATTACGATTTCCTCCATAGCGTCGCACATTTAGATTAAAAATATGCTCCAATCCATAACTAAGCATAAGGAAGGAGCATATAAAAGTTACAAAAAACCAGTAATTTTGCCTTGTACTCCGACCGGGAATCGAACCCGGATCTACTCTTTAGGAGAGAGTTGTTCTATCCATTGAACTATCAGAGCGGTATTTAATGAACGGAAAAGTGAAAAGTGAAAACCCTACTCTTGTTTCCAACCGCAGATTAAAGGATTAGACAGATTCCCGCTTCCCGTTTTCCGCTTTCCGCTTTCCGTTTTCATTATCCTACCTGCGAACCAGGCTTCACATCCTTAGATGTTGTTGTCACAGAGAGTGTTCCGTCATAATTCACTGCTGAGAGAATCATGCCCTGGCTCTCTTCGCCCATCATCTTTCTCGGAGCAAAGTTAGCCACGAAGAGCACCTGCTTACCCACGAGTTCCGCAGGGTCTTCATAGTATGCTGCTATGCCTGAGAGAATTGTTCTGCCCTCCTTTGTTCCGTCGTCGATGTGGAACTTAAGCAGTTTCTTTGATTTCTTCAGTTTCTCACATGATGTCACAAGACCCACGCGTATGTCAAGTTTCTCGAAAGTATCAAAGTCTACGTTCTCCTTCACTGGTTCCGGAACATACTCCGCAGCCTCGTTAGCACGCTTGGTATCCTCGAGTTTCTGCAGCTGCGCCTCAATCACGCTGTCTTCAATCTTCTCGAAGAGCAGTGCAGGTTCAGCCAGCTGCTTTCCTACAGGCAGGATGTCCATTGTTCCGAGCTGCTCCCATTCGAATGAATCCATATTGAGCATTTCGCGCAGGCGCTTGCTGCTGAACGGTAGGAACGGCTCGAAGGCGATGGCAAGGTTCGCGGTCAGCTGCAGACATACGTGTAGTATGGTCTCTACGCGCTTTGTTGCAGCCTCGGCTACAGCGGCATCGTCGCTCTTCATGTCCTTTGCCACCTTCCATGGCTCGCACTCGGTGATGTATCTGTTGCCTATTCTTGCCAGGTTCATTGCCTCGCGCTGAGCCTCGCGGAACTTATACTGTTCGAGCAGAGTCTCTACGGTTTCCTTCACATTCTTGAATTCCTCGATGGCCTGCGCCTCTGTGTCTGTCAGTTCGTTGCATGGAGGCACGATGCCGTTGAAGTATTTCTTTGTGAGCTGCAGCGCACGGTTTACGAAGTTGCCGTATATTGCCACGAGTTCTGAGTTGTTGCGCTCCTGGAAGTCCTTCCATGTGAAATTGTTGTCCTTTGTCTCTGGTGCGTTTGCTGTAAGGACGTAACGCAGCACGTCCTGCTTGCCTGGCAGGTCTACGAGATACTCATGGAGCCACACCGCCCAGTTGCGAGATGTAGATATCTTATCGTTCTCCAGATTGAGGAATTCGTTAGCCGGCACATTCTCAGGCATGATGTATGAGCCGTGAGCCTTCATCATCACAGGGAATATGAGGCAGTGGAAGACGATATTGACCTTGCCGATGAAGTGTACGAGTTTTGTTTCTTCATCCTGCCACCACTTCTGCCATGCTCCCCAGCGCTCAGGCTGTGCGTCGCATAGTTCCTTTGTGTTAGAGATGTATCCGATAGGAGCGTCGAACCAAACGTACAGCACCTTTCCGTCAGCACCCTCTACTGGCACCGGTATTCCCCATTCAAGGTCACGTGTCATGGCGCGAGGCTGCAGGTCCATGTCGAGCCATGACTTGCACTGTCCGTATACGTTTGTGCGCCATTCCTTATGTCCTTCCAGAATCCACTCCTTCAGCCAGTTCTGATAGTCGCCGAGCGGCAGATACCAGTTCTTTGTAGGGCGTTTCACGAGGCCGTGTCCTGGATTGTTCTTGTTCGTAGGGTTGATAAGTTCGTCAGGCGAGAGCGTTGCGCCACACTTCTCACACTGGTCGCCGTATGCGCCTTCTGCGCCGCATCGCGGGCATGTTCCTACGATGTTGCGGTCAGTGAGGAATTCGCCTGTCACCTCGTCGCAGTACTGCTCTTCAGTGATTTCCTGCATCTTTCCGTCGTCATACAGCTTGCGGAAGAAGTCAGAAGCGAACTTGTGGTGTATATCTGATGTCGTTCGGCTGTATATGTCGAACGAGATGCCGAAGTCGGCAAATGATTCCTTTATCAGTTTGTGGTATCTGTCAACAACCTCCTGTGTTGTTATACCCTCTTTTTTTGCGCGTATGGTAACAGGTACGCCGTGCTCGTCAGAGCCGCAGACAAAGAGCACGTCCTGCTTCTTCAGTCGCAGATATCGTGCATATATGTCAGCTGGAACGTATACTCCAGCAAGGTGTCCTATGTGCACTCCGCCATTGGCATAAGGCAGGGCGGCGGTGACGGTAGTACGCTTGTAGTCTTTCATCTTTGCTATGTGATTTTTATTTCAATGTGCAAAATTAGTATATTTTTTTGAGAAAACATCACAGGAGAAGAAAAAATGTCGTATATTTGCATAAGAATTAGCAATCCGGATGCAGTGAAGACCTGTTTGCATTGCTGGAAATTACAGTTCCAGCGTGTGCGGAACGATGAGTCTTAGGAGTGGGAATACTCTTTCGCTGTGTGCGGCTTGCTGTTCCGCAGACTCTGGATAACCACCCATGAATAGCTGCATTGTCTCGTCGGGAGATACCGCAAATGCTGCCAATCAGTCCGCAACATGCTTTATGTGTGACTCGTGGAATGGGGGAGGAGGAGAGTAGGGAGAGATAAGACAATAAGGTATTACATTTCAAACATACAAAGATGTTTATATTACTGCTGCTTGTGCTTTTATTGCCAGAACTGTATATATGGCATAACTTTATCCGTGGCGCCCACTGGCTGCTGCAACTGCTATTCTGGTTGCCGTATGCTGCAACCGTCGTGCTTATGATTCTGTTCAATAGCCCTTACAATCAGGCGTGGATGTTCCGCTGGGGCGTATATATGATTCTGTGTTTCGCCATACCGAAGGTGCTGTTCATGCTTGTCTCACTCGTCGGATTGGGCTTGCGCGGATTCTCCCCTATGGCATGGCGCACGGCAAACATTGCTGGCCTGCTGCTTGCCCTGGCTGTTGTGGGGATAGTGGTGTATGGCCTTAGTGCAGGCTGGCGCAGACTTACGGTCAAGGAGGTGGAGCTGAGGTTTCATGACTTGCCGGCAGCATTCGATGGCTACCGCATAGTGCATGTGTCAGACATGCACATCGGCACATACCATGCTGACCCAGAGGTTGTAAGCCGCATAGTCGACAAGATTAACGCTCTGCAGCCTGATATGATATGTTTCACGGGCGACTTGGTTAATTCCTCTCCTTCAGAGCTTGACATGTTCGATGCCGACCTTGTGCGTCTGAAGGCTTCTGACGGAGTTTTCTCGATAATGGGAAACCACGACTACTGCATGTATAACCGTCACAAAAGCCAGGCGGAGCGCATGGCGGAGGTAAAGGAGTTGCAATCTCGCCAGCGCAGTTACGGCTGGCACCTGCTGTTGAATGAGCATCGGGCGGTGCATCATGATGGCGATTCTATAGCAGTAGTAGGTGTAGAGAATTCCAGCCGGCCGCCGTTTCCAGATTATGGCAATCTGCCTAAGGCTCTGCAGGTTAAGGGCGGGAAGCTCCCCGAGTTTAAGATTCTGCTGAGCCATGACCCCACCCATTGGCGCAGAGAGGTTCTTCAGAAGAGCGACATACAGCTGCAACTGTCAGGCCATACCCATGCCACGCAGTTCTGCCTGTTCGGGTGGACTCCAGCACGCTTCGTCTATGACGAGTATGCCGGGCTTTATGAGGCGCAGGATGGCAAGACTGATGCTGTAAGCGAGAAGAGTCAGCATGCTTCGTTGCGTAAGTTATATATATGTACGGGCACGGGCGGGAATGTCACATTCCGCTTCGGAGCATGGCCGGAGATAGTTCTTATAAAACTGAAAGGTGAAAGGTGAAAACTGAAAGGTGAGAGATGAAAACTGAAAGGTGAAAGGTGAAAACTGAAAGGTGAGAGATGAGGAGATGAAGGCAAGGAACATAAAAAGCGAAGAAAGAGTTATAGGGCGTCCTATAGCTCTTTCTTCGTTTTTATTATATGCTTGCTGTCTGGCAGGCAGTAGTGTGTGTTATGTTTTCCGCCTGCTCTTTCCGCTGCTTATTTCGGCATGAAATACAGGCGCATGCTCCTCTCGCCGTAGTTAGTGCGGTATTGTGGCAGAGCCTCTGCTGCGTCGCTCCAAGAGTTGATGCCGCCTACACCGTTCTCAGAGATATTGACCGCCAGTTCTACATGATTAGCCAGACGCAGGTCGGCAGGGTGGCGCTGGTGCTTGTCGGCTCCCTTGTCGCGTCCTGTAGGCTCGTCAATGCGAGTCTCGTCAAGTTCGCGCTGGGTGTAGTTGAGTGCGCTGAACGAGATAGGCTTGTTAGAGAATATGCGGTAGCCGCCAATCTCCAGCCATCTCACGTCAGTCTTTGTTCCTGTAGCCTGCGGACGAACGTAAGGGAAGAACTGCTCTTTCACGGTCTGCGAGTATATGCCGAGCGGTGCGCCAGAGTTACGGTCGGCATAGTTCTCCCATGGTCCGCGTCCGTAGTATGTCAGGTCCTGTGCGTCGTAAGGCAGATCGGCGAGGATGCCGAAGCAGAACATGCCAGGGATATTGTCAGATTCCTTGGCGTATAGGCGCAGTGTCTGGTCCATCATGACTATTCCGCCAGGCAGAGTGGTGAATGTGATGTACAGAGTAGACTTCACCTCCGGCATGTCATAGATGTTAGCCATGACAGTCACCTCCTGCTTTTCATCGAAGAAGGTAACCTTCTCTTTGACGATGGCAGAGTAGAGGAGATTCATCTGCGGGTCACGCCATACAGCGTATTTCTTGTGCAGTCCGGCTCCCATGTCGTTGTCAGTCACGGCGCGCCAGAAGTTAGGGCGCACGTTCTCTATGCTCAATGCGGCAGGTGTGGCAGCCTCTTTTGCTCTTTCTCCGTTCTTTATCTGCTTCTTGATTATTTTCTGCAGCTTCTTGTTCAGCTTAGTGAAATCGCCGTCAGGTATGATGTTTGCGATATTTATGCGATAGAGATAGTCGGTGATGCTGAGCTGCTGGTGTGCTATTTCGTGTCCGGCAGGGAGCAGTCCCTCGTCGGTTTTCAGTCTGTAAGACACGTTCAGGAGCAGTTCGTCGTCGAGATTGGCGAGAGAGTATGGTATGGTCAGCTCTGCGCTTTTCTGCGGCTGGATGTTCAGTGCTGTGATGTCAATCTTGCCGTTCTGCTCAATTTCTCCGTTGCGCAGCAGCTGCCATTGCATTTCTATGTTCTCCAGCGGGCGGAAGAAGTGCTCGTTGAAGATGCTGATGCGTCCTTTCAGCAGGTCAGTTCCCCGTGTCCAGATGTTCTGCTGCTGGTATTTCACTTCATACGCCTGTGGCGAAGGCTTGCGGTCAGAGGTGAAGACGCCGTTGCAGTTGAAGTTGTTATCAGACGGGTCGGTAGGGTCGAAGTCGCCGCCGTAGTAGAATGTACGCGGCTTCATGCGCAGCGCCTGGTCAGCAAAGTCCCAGATGTATCCGCCCTGATATCGCGGATACTTGCGTATGAGGTCCCAGTATTCCTTGAATCCTCCGCTCGAATTGCCCATGGCGTGTGAGTATTCACACTGTATGAGCGGTTTCTGCTTTGTGGCATCGGCAGAATATTTCTCTGCTCCCGCCTGCGACATGTACATCGGGCAGAATATTTCAGTGTTGTCGCCCTCACGTGTCGGATGCCACTGTATAGGGCGTGAGTTGTCGACAGACTTAATCCACTGGAATGCAGCGGTGAAGTTCGGCCCGTCAATAGTCTCGTTGCCCATTGACCATGTTATGATGGAAGGATGGTTGAAGTGTGCCATCACGTTGTGCTGGTTGCGTTCCATTATCTGTCGCGCGAAGACTTCGGTCTGTGCTATGTTGCGCTTTCCGTTCTTTGGCTGGTTGAATCCGAATCCGTGGCTCTCCTGATTAGCCTCTGCACAGACGTACAGTCCGTATTCATCGCAGAAGTCATAGAATCGAGGGTCGGTAGGGTAGTGTGATGTGCGAACAGCATTGAAATTGAATTCCTTCATGCGTCGTATGTCAGTAATCATCTGCTCGGCAGACATTACGTAGCCTCCGTCAGGGTCAATCTCATGTCGGTTGACACCCTTAATCAGCACCGCCTTGCCGTTGACGGTGAGTTGCCCGTCGCGCATCTCTACTGTGCGGAATCCTACACGCTGTGTCAGCACTTCTACAGGAGCGGGCAGATTCATCGTAGCGATATTGCCTTGTCTGACAGAAGGCGATACGTAGGCAGTCAGGCGGTAGAGGTTAGGTGTCTCGGCAGACCATAGTTTCGGATTGCTTACGGTGATTTCTGTTCTGACCTTGCCGCCTTTTTCTGGCGATGTGGCAACGGTGTGCGCCACGTCATTGCCTTCGCTGTCGCTCAGCACGTATGTTATGTCGGCGTGTCCTGTAACGTCAGCGCAGATATTCAGCTCGCCCTCGGCGTTGGCTGTTAGTTGCAGATTGTCCACATGTATCTGGCTGTCGCGGGCATAGAGGTATGACTGACGTGCAATGCCTGTCAGACGCCACATGTCCTGGTCTTCGCAGTAAGAGCCGTCACACCAGCGGTAGACCTTCATTGTTATCTGGTTGACACCCGCATTTATATAAGGTGTGACATCAAACTCAGCCGCTACCTTCGAGTCCTCTGCATATCCGACAAACTGTCCGTTTATCCAGACGTATACGCAGGATGTGACAGAGCCCAGATGGAGTATGACCTGATTTGACGGCACATTGATGATGTCCTTGCGGAGCCCTCTGCCCAGAGTGTCTTTCTGCTCAGTCTCTGTCCAGCTGTCAGGAATGATGATGCTGCGGCGGTATATGCCTACATGATTCTTCTCTGTCGGAGGCATAGGCGGCTTGTTCTTATACTGGCGATGCCATGCGAAGCCAGAGTTGACGTATACCGGCACACCATAGGTGTCCGACTGGCGTCGCTCTATGGTAGTCTTGCCCTCTGGATTCTTCTGCAGCTCCCACATGCCTGGCACTTCCATGTTTCCCCATGCCGAGTCGTCGAAGTTCTTATCGAAGAAATTCTCTGGCAGAGGGTCGTCGGCATTCTCTGTCCATCGGAATTTCCATGTTCCGTCAATTGAAAGGAAACGCGCTGACTGCGTCATGTCGTGTCTGGCAGCCTCGTCATTCTCATACGGGAAAACTGTGGCATGCAGAGGGAAACGATTCACTTCGTTCACCTCCATATCGCGCCATTCGGTCATTGTCTGTGCAGAAAGACCGATTGCGAGCGGAAGAAAGGCAACCGCTGTAAGTAGGATTCTTCTCATGGTTCTATGTCGTTTTTCTATTAGCGTGTATATTGACAGATGCAAAGTTAGTAAATATATTTAGGAAACAAACTGATATATTAACAAAAAATACGTAATTCCTTGCGAAACCCTTATTTGTTAACCTTTTTTATAACGTTAATACCGTTTTTTGTGCTACCTTTGCCGTATAAATCTTCACGATATGAAAAGTTTCAAGGAATTTATCAGCAGGGTAGGCAAGGCGCGCGGCTTCGGCATACAGTCGCCGTGGGCATACCGCTTCGTCACGGAGGTGGTGGGCGAGCGGTCTCCTTATTACTATTATGAGGAGATAGAACGCCAGTATCCTAATGCGAAGGAGCGTAAATTCCAGAAGCTCGTCTTCCGCATCAGCAACTTTACATATCCGGCGGAGACAGTTGTAATGAACATAGAGGACGCTCATGGCCATGCTCTTGACGATGCTGTAAGACGGTGCGGTACGGGCGGCGCCATAGTTCTGCGAGGCATAAACTCCTCTGACAAGGCGAGACAGCAATGGCAGCAGGTGCTCAGCCGGCAGGATATAGGCGTAACGTTCGATATGTACCATTTCGCCGTATGCTTCCTCGACACAGCCATGTATAAGCAGCACTACCGCCTGAACTTCTGAAACCGCTGCCCTGGCTTTGCCTGCTGGAGGGTCGTAGGCATGAGGGCGTCAGTTCGTTGCTGTCCGCATGAGGACGGAATGCACGGGGAGAACTATTCCTGTTTCGGCAGTTTAGTTGGTCATACATCATAAATTTTATAAAGACAAGATAGTATCAGCCAGGGGAGTTTTTGCCCTTGGCTGATACTATCTTGCATATGGGGAAAACGGTGAATATCCGTTTGGAAACTGTAAAAAAGCCCTTTGTCTTGTAAAAAATCTTTCTCTGACAGCCCGAAAATTGCTGCTGGTAAGCCAAAAGACAGTCAGTGAGCATGCCAAACAGAGCCTTTGAGTCACTTGTTTGCTGCATTTGAGAGCCTTATTAAGTGCTTCTTGGAGCCAGTTTGTGGCTGGGTGGTTAGTCTTTGAAATATAAAACACTGAATGTCAGGGTATTAGTAAAAGCGTAATTTTCGGGTTCTGCTCAAGACGTTTGCCGCAGGGTGATTTGTGTGCCAAAAGCGGATGTCAAGAAAGTATCAGTCAATGAGAATTTCTGTGCTGGCACGTATTTTCTTGACATGCGCATTGATGGTTGGTGCCGGCATAGCCAGAGGCGTACAGAAGAATCTTTCAATGCCTGCCGTCGACAGCTGTCTGTATAAAAAAAGAGGGGAATCTGCCACAAGGACAGAACCCCCTCAGAATTATTTATATGACTTTTAGCTTAATTCGTGATAGCGCTGTTCTCTCTGTTCTTTGCAGAGGATCAGCATGTGCGGCGGCAGCATTTAGCGCAGTGTAATCTTCGATGTCCACGAACCGCTGGCGGTTGTAACGGTCACGATGAACACGCCGCTGCCAAGCTCAGACTTAAACAGATAGGCCTCAGGTGTGGCAGGCGATTCAGAAAGAAGTGTCTTGCCCGATAGGTCTGTGACTGTCACGCTTTTGATGCGTTCGTTGTTCATTGATGATAGCACCACGTAGCCGCTCTCATGTTTCACGAGCACGCTGGCAGGAACAATCTCCTGCGAATTGATGCCTGTTGTCTGGTCGTTCTCGCGGAAGCGAAGCATTCGCCATCCGCCATACTTGTCGACATTGAAAGGCGATGCCGTGCCGATGTACATCTCGGTGCTGTCGCTGTTGAGCACGATGTTTCGGATGCCGTACTGCGCATGGTTGCCGAATCCGTCCTGCGAAACAGTCTCTGCAGGACTGTCGTTATCCTTGAAGCGGTACAGTTCGTAGCCCTTGTTGGCCTCGTTTACGCCTAACAGTGATGTAGCCATTGACAGTGCCAGCTGGTACTTCGGGTTGTTTGTGTTTCTGACAGCAGGCTGCAGAAGCGCTTCTGTTGTCATGGTTCCGATATACAGCTGGTCGTTGTATTCGGCAGACGCCCACATGTAGGCTGTAAACTGTCGGTCGAATCCGGCGCGTCCGTACACTGAGCGATAGCCGCTGACATTAGGCTGCGGAAGGATCACTTCGCCAGTCTGCACGTTCACATTAGGCAGACGGTCTTCACCGTAGAGCATCTCAACCTTGCTGAAATCGTCCGTGCGCCAGAGTGTTGCCTGGCGGAAGAGTGCGAGGAGCGAAGCGACACCCTTCGGTGTTGCCGGGTCGACCTTCAGCGCCTCAAGGAACTGAAGTATGCCATACTGCACGAACCACATGCTCCAATAGAGCTTGCCTTTGTAAGAGCGGAGCATAGAGCACTGCTCAAATTTGCGGCAGAGCGGATTTGGTTCATACTGGTCCATCTTCCACTTAATCTCCCATTCAACAGCCTGGTTTGGCTCGAAGCCGCCTTCTGGCACCAGCGGGCTCTCGAAGATGGCCGACTGCTGCAGGTTTGTTGTAGGCCAGCCGCCTACGTAGAGGCGTCCGTTGTGGAAGCATATCTCGCCTGCATCGTTAGCGACATAGCCGATGATACGGAAATTGAACGGGTCTTTCACGTCGCCATACCAGCGCAGGATGGCGCCCTTGTTCACGCCGTTCTTGTCTGTGATGCCTACAGCGCAGTAGAGCACGTTGTCATGTACAAGCCAGCGGCGCACGTTTGTCACTGTGCATCCGTCGACATCGCTCATGGCTGACTGTCCGAGATAGTTGCCTTCGGTGTCCATGGCGATGAAGGCTGATGTGGTAGATGTCTGTCCGGCATTGCTGTCAAGGCCTGGTCCGCCAAGGAATACCACACCGTTGTGGGCTGCAGCAGAACGGAGTCCGAGGCAGTCTTCAAGCACTGTGGCCTTGCTGTATGACGGAGTGATGTCGTCTACGAAGCCTGTCTTGGTGTTGTATTTGTATACGCGCGGAAGCATGATGTCGCCGTTAGCACCGGCATTCTTGCGTCGTCCCATTTCGTATTCGCACACCCAGCACTCGTTTTCGTAGGCGTTGTTTGAGCTGATTGATGTCATGCTGCGCCATGACGGCATGCAGAGGATATTGTTTACTGTGCCCCAGATGATGTTGTCGCCCACCTGTACGACGCCCCACGGATATGCTCCGTTAACCTTCGGCTTGCCTCCGGCCTCTATACATTCGCATGTGTCGACACCGCTATATTTGTATGTGTTGAGCATGTGGCCTATGCCGAAGTGGCAGCCGTCGAATGGTGCCTTGGCTATGGTGTCGAGCTTGTAGTCGATGTCGGCATTGCCAGGAGGGGTGCGGTTGCCTATCAGATACACATATATAGGCAGAACGGTGTTCTCCATGTATTCGATGTCCTCTGGAGTCAGTCCGAGCAGCATCATCAGCTGTATGAGGCTGCTGTAGTCTACAGCTGTTGTCTCGCCTGCCTTCATGGCTTTGCTGTTTGCAGTCATAGGCTTGTCAAGAATGAACTTCGCCAGCTGGTTCAGCTCAGCGTCCTTTCCTGCTGTATGCGGGAATATAATAGAGAATGCGCGTGCCACCTCATCGACAGAGAGCGATGAGAGGTCTGTCTCATTGCTGCTATCATCAATGCCGGCCGCTGCACAAGGCAGAGCCAGCATTGAAATGACTGCTATAAAAATAAGAAGTTTCTTTTTCATGATTGATATCATCGATTATGAACAATGTGTATGGATTGCAATTATTTGACAACCACCTTCTTGCCATTCTTGATGTAGATGCCTGGCTGAGACGTAGACTTCATGCGACGGCCTGAAAGGTCATAGATAACCTCCTCGCCATTCTCTATATTCTCAATGCCAGAGATGCCTACGGTCTTGTCAATAATAATTGTTGTAATCCATTTGTTGTTAGTATGACACTGCTTCTTTGCGATTGAAGCAGGAGCATCGAGGTATTTGCCGAAGTTTGCATCACCGAAGGTGTCTTCAGATACTACTATCCAATAGATGCCGTCCTTGCATTTCTCTGGGTCAAGCTTCTCTGCCAGCTTCATGTTAAGATTCCACTGGCGCTCCTCTCTTATTTCATCGCGAATTTCATCGTTATGTCCAACGCCATAGTCTGTAACCTTGCCGTGCTTGATGTTGTATTCCTCGTCAAACCAGCTGTATGTCAGCGTGGTGCCTGAATGATAATCTACTGTGCCCATCTTCACGCCGTCACGATAGAAATTCGTTTCAGGATATTCGTTGACTACGATGTCCAGCATGAACTTTCCTGTGGTTACAACGTATGTTCCTTCATGAAGAATGGTGATGTCCTTGTCTGAAACAAATGTCTCAACATTACGGTTTCTGTTGTCAACGACACGGATAGAATAATTGCTGAGTTCTGACAGTGGATATGCCTTGTTCTCCCAGGAGTTGTTGTTGATGAGTATATGTGGCTCGTTTGTGAAATCACGGATGAACTCGTCTGGTATATACACCTTGAAGGTCTTCCCCATCTTCTTCGCAACAACATTCTGCTCGTATACAGTGAATGTAAATGCGCCTTCCTCTGCAACGAATGTGTAGTCATCATTCATCAGACCTGCAGGGAACAGAACCTTAACGGCATTCTTCTTGTCGCCAAGAACCTCTGCGCTTGTCGCTGCGATGTTCTCACGGCCTTCTGTTGCTGGGTCAAGATAGAACAGCGACTTGTCGCCAAGAACTACGTTTTCAAGTTCTGGGAATGTGACAACAACTGACTCGAGAGCCTCGATATGGTCCTCTTCAGTCTCTGGATATACCGTAATCTCATACTTCACATCCACCTTTGGCGCTTCTGCTTCTGCAAAAACGAATGCGCCAGAGAGTGTGTTGATGAAATAGGCATTTGTCTCTCCGTCAGCTATTGTGCCGGAAGACAGTACGTTAGAGTAGGCTACGATGTCATCTCCTGCTCCGTATTTCTTGCCGATAAGACCTGATATGGCAATGTAGCCGAAGGTTTCCTCTGGATTTTCTGATGTCATCTTCTCAAGGGTAAGAAGGTTTACATCCTTCTGCTCTGATGTTACATTTGCTGATGAAACGCCGCTGTATATGCCGTCCTGGGCTGTAAGCGTGTGCAGATACTTGCCGTCAAGGGTCTTGAAGTACATGCTCTTCTTTACTGGCTCCGTTGCGTTCTCTGTATTTGAAACAGCCGCTGATGCCTCCATGACTGGCTGGAATGAGTAGGCTTCAGATTCTTCTGTTGTCAGTGTCACCTTGCCGTCGTTGTATGCGAGGAAACGCTTTGTGCCGTCGACAGATACATTCGCTATCGTATAATACTTGCTTGCTGAAGGGAATTCAATGCTGTCTGTAGCAACGAATGCGTCAATAGCAGCCTGGAATGCGCTGTCGCCTTCCTCCACCTTGTCTACCATGTCTGCAAGTTTCAGACGTGACGGAGCATCCGCTACAGGATAGCCTACACCGGTCTTCTCAAGGAATGTCTTTGCAACAGCAAGGATAGAGTCTGACGGAGCGTCAGCACCAGCTACCTTGTATTCGATAACAAACTCGTTGTTATATGTTGATTCTGTCTCTGTAGAGCCGTAGTTAACATCAAATACAGTTTCCGCAGGCACTGTGACAGTGTAGATATCCTTTGCTGTGATGTCGCTGCCTTCATACACTAACTGCATGGTGTTGAATGTATTCTCCTTCTTTGATACCTTCACGATGCCCACCTTGCCGTTGCGCTCGCTCATGATGTCAAGCTCCTGCTTGGCTATGTTGCCGATATTGCCAGGGAATGTAACGTCAATCGTATCTGGGAATATCTCAACTTCACCGCCAGGAACTGTCTCTGGGTCGAAGACATTAAGCGGTTTCTTCACTACAAATGATGTAGAGAACTCCTTATTATAATAGCCTTCGACAGCAGTGAATGCACGCTGAGGAACAGACACTGTGTATGTGTCAGGCTTAGTAATCGCCTCTGCAAGAGTATATGTAACTGTCTTGCCCTTGACAACTGGGTCCTTGAGTACTGCAGCAGGTTCTTTGCCAGAAGTCATTATAGTAAGTTCTTCTGCTGCTGAAGCAATCTCCTGGTCAAAGGTGAAGACGAATTTATCAAGAGAATTAACTACCTCGTCCTTAGCCGGAGTGCATGTTGGCTCTGCAAGAACATCAAGAGGTGAACGGTAGGTTACCTCAATGCCCTTGATTTGTGAGTCTGCCTGGCTGTTATACAGCTCAAAGGAATGAATATCATTTAGCTCGTTTCCGTCTGCATCATAGTTAGTCCATACGCCAGACTTATATGTGCCCACACCGTTTTCTCTCGGTATGCCGAAGCCGCCTTTGATTGTACCGGTCGTGAAGTTCATCTTTACAAGTTCATATGCCTCGTCACATGAAACAACAATAAAGTTTGTTGCGTACATGTAAAGCATAGTTTCATTGTCATACACCTTGAAGTCAACGCGTGACTTGTTGGTCTTGAAACTGAGTTTGACAGGGCCTGCCGTAAACACAGAGTCAGTGACGTCCATGACTGACCTGTCCTCTGGAATAGTGAGGGATGGAGTCAATGACGTTCCATCGGTAAAATCAAACTTCACCGTCTTTTCTTTCGTCTCTGCCTGAGCAAAACATCCCAGCGAGAAGATAGAAAGAAGAATCAGGGATAAAAATTTCTTCATACGTTATATATTATTATGTAATTTATTGTGAGCCAAAAGGGGTACGACAGTATTATCGTTTAATCGTGCTACCAGCAAGAAAAACGAATCCTGCTGATACCACGATTATTATTAGAATTGTCTGTGTTAGTTACGCATTCTGTCGAACTCCGTACCGTTCTTGATGGTCAGATACCATACGCCGTCCACCTTTACGGGGTTGAACATCATGGCTGTTACGGCGTTGCCGTTCTGCTCGGGGTTCTCCTCAAGGGCGAATGTGATTCTGTACTTCACATCGTTCACTCCTTCGAGCTGGAATGAATAGTAGTCCATGGTGTATTCAAGTACAGGGAATACTTTGAAGCGGCGCTCATACTGCTTACGTGTCTTGTCAGTAAGTGGCTGAACTTCTTTCGTCGAGTCGTTATATTCATAGAGCATAGAGAGTGCGCTTTCAACTTTCTGTGCTTTAAGAAGATCCATACAGTCGTTGCAGAGCTTGAGCATCTGTGTGGTGTCTGTGCTTGAAAGAGAGTTGCGGAATTCCTGTACCTGCTGCATGCGTGTCTTCTTCTCCTTGCAAGAAGAAACAAAGACAGCAACAAGAGCAATAAACATTATATAAGCTAAATTCTTCATATTCATCTGTTGTAAAATGTCGTGTTTGTTTGTATGTTTCGTCTGTAGTTTTATGCATCGCTTGCGTATGCTGTACGCATTGTGACAGACTGGAGTAAACCATCTTGTCTCAGAAGAAAAAGAGAGTGCGTCTCACTCTTTGAAGACGCACTCTCCTATTAAGAGTCTATATATTTCCTGCCGAAGCAGAAGCTATATTTTAGTTGTCGTTACCCAGTGTAGAGTTGATTGTGATAGTCATGTATGTATCGAAGTGACCCCACTCGTACTCTACTGTGATAGGTACCTTAACAGAGAATGTATTTACGTTCTCACCGTTGTTCTCGTAGAAGATGTAGCCGAGCATCTTAGATACGTCGTTGATGAAGTCAGCTGGAACGAAGCTACCGTCAAGATACTTAGTAAGGTCGAACTCACCTCTGAACTTGTACTGGTCAGAGCATGGGTTGTTGATTCCTTCGTAAGCATAGAGGTGAACCTTGTTAGAAACCTTCTCGAGTGCAACGAACTTACCATCAGCCTGGTGCATATCTGTGAGAACTACCTTTGGATCAAGGTTGAACTCGATAGCGTTGATGTTGTAGTAAGCCCAGAGCCAGTAGTTCAGACCCTGCATGTCACCCTCAACAGGACCACGCCAGTCGTAGAATGCGAGGTGTGGGAGAACTGGGATGTACTCACCGTTGTTGTTTGCATCGTCGATTGGTTCTGGGTCAGTTGTAACGAGGTTGATTGGACGCTGCCAAGAAGCCATGAAGATGCTGTAGTTCTTGTTGTTGTCGCCGTGCTCCTGGAAGAGGTCGCGTGCAACACCACAACCGTTGTCAACTACAACGCCTACCCATGTGCGGAACTCGTCGTCGATGTTAGAGTGAACATCATCAGCATAACCTACTGCGTTTACAACATAGTCAAGAACTGTGTAAGGAACCTCTGCGTCACGAACGAGTGTGAACTCGCCAGTTGCTGGATCCATTTCAACAATCTTAGTATATGTCACGTTGTCACATGTAGCGTAGAGAGCAGTGTTGTTGAAGCAACCATCGTTGTAGTCAATAGCGCAGTTCTGGAGAATCTTGCTATTAGCTGCGTCGTCAGACTTGCCATCCTTAACCTGGAACTTGTGAGTTGTGTAAGTCTTGTTAGCGTGGAGGTTAGTTACGCAGTCGCGATCGTATGTTGGACGATACTCGTACTCGTAAGAACCTGCAGAGTTCTTCTCTGTTGAGTGCTGGTCGCAGCAGATGTTGTTGTGGCATACGAATGCATTCCACTTCTCATCAGATGCAGAAGACTTAGCTGTGATTGTCCATGTCTTGCCCATACCTGTATGGAGGCAACCGTCTGTTACAGTTGTGTTGATAGGAGCGAAGAAGAACTTACGTCCGTGGTTAGCAGTAATCTTGCTGTCAGTGAACTGAACCTTGTTCTGAACGAATGTAGCGAGAGTGCTGTTTGTCCATACTGTAGGAACACCCTTCTCAGCGTTAGGATAAGTAAGGTTGTTTACGATAGCGTCCCAACCGTCCTTGTTTCCGTCAAGAGCGAACCAGTAGTTAGCATTCTTCTCCTTGATACCAGAAGTAGCAACAGCTGCACGGCCGATGTTAGCCTCGAGCTTGATGTAGATGTACTCGTAGTCAGCGCTGCCGTTACCTACGTAACGAATGTACTGCTTGAAGTTAACTGGGAGAGCTTCCTTGTCGTGTGTGAGAGACTCGAGTTCGTCAGATGTGAGTGTCCACTCGAATGTCTGGTTAGTTGTTCCTGCTTCATCCTCATAGTAGAGAACTGAACCGAACTCAACCTTGTTCTTAGTTGTAGGACATGTGTATGTAGCGAGAGTACCCTTTGTGTCAGAGTATACGTTAGCACGATACTGGAGACCACCGTTTACAAGAGTGATAGCTGGGTCAGTTGTTACGTCGAGCTTATACTGTGCGTCGAACTGCTCCTTAGTGAGGTTGAGCTTATCGAGAACGTATGCGTCGAACTGAGACCATGTAGTACGCTTGAATGTGATAGCGTTGCAGAGGTCGAATGTCTCGTTGTATACAGGGTAGTCGTTGATTACAGTCTGCTGTGTTTCCTTAGCCTGTGTGATGCGAACGAGGATGTAAGCGTCGAGGAATGTGTTCTTCTCAGCAGCGTCAACAAGGCGAACGCGTACGAGAGGCTCACGGCCTACGATAGAGTTGTTCTGTACCTTGTTAGGCTCGCCGTTTGCGTCAACGTCAGAAGCAACGATTACACCGTCAGTGAGTGTACAGTACTTAGAGTCAGATGTAGCATTCTGAGCTATAGTATAGTTAACGAGCTCGAAGATGTACTTGAGACCCCACTTCTTCTCCTCACCGTACTTCCAAGTCTGGAGGTTAACAGAGTGGTTCTTGATAGCGCATACCTTCTGTACGTGTGTACCGATCATCTTCTTCAGGTCGATACCTGTTGTAGAGTTCCATGGAAGGAGTACGTCTGGCTGTCCGTGAGAGTCAATGTCCTTGCCGCTTGTGTTATCAGTGTGAGTGAGAGCCTCTACTGGAGTATCCCAAATGTGATAAGCCTTGCCGTCAGTTGTTGGGCACTTGCCCTCTTTCAGACCAGCATAAGAGTGAGAAACGTTCTCGTCACCCTTGCCAAGCTTAACGCGGTCGTTATCAACTGTCCATACGATAGCCTCTGGGTGTACAACCTCAGGGAAGAGCATAGCGTAGTCAGATGTGATGAGTGTATCCTGCTCGCCTGCCTCAGAAGAAACCTGGAGAGCAACGATGTTGTCCTTGCCGTAGCTGAGGTTTCCTGTTTCACCTTCGTCATATCCCTCTGGGCCATTAGCGAGAAGAACTTTTGGATTCTCAATCTTCAGACCAGCTGTGAGGATACCGTTGCTGTTCTTGAAGAGCTGTGTGCCATCGTCATACTTCTCTGGAGAAGTGATAGCGCCGAAGTCTTTAACAGCAGCACGTGTAGCCACCTCAACCTCGCGGCAGAGCCAGCCCTTAACGTCAGCGTAAGAAGCGTCGCTTGTAGAAGGGTTCATGTGATACTCTACAGGCCATGCTGGACCGTATACGTATTCCTTAGAAGCGCTTGTATATACGTAGTCGTCAACGCGCTCGATAGACTGTTCGCGAGTCTCGCTTTCACGCTGACGCATGAATGTCTCAACAGACTGCTTTGTGAGAGTAGTATCCTTAATGAATGCGTACTCGATTGTCTCGATACCGTCTACATAGAGGTTAGGGATGTAAACGAGTGAACGGAGAGCGTTAGCAAGCATTGCTGTGATAACCTCGTACTTAGCGTCAACTGCCTTGATGTCGTTAGCAACAGCCTGAACGTCCTGCTTGATAGCTGGGATAGTTGTGTTGTTGATAGCAGCCACGTCAGCAGCGAGTGAGTTGTGGAGAGCCTGGAGGTCGTCGATAGAAGCCTTGATGCCTTCGATTTCCTCTGCTACCTTAGCAGCCTCTTCAGCAATCTTAGCCTCGAGAGCCTTGTCAGCAGCCTCTACCTCAGCCTTGAGAGCGTTAACTGCGTCAAGAGCCTTCTGGAGGTTAGCAGCGTCAGCAGCCTCGAGCTCAGCCTTCTGTGCAGCGAGGGCAGCCTCGAGTTCTGCCTTCTGAGCAACAAGAGCTGCGTTGAGAGTTGCGATGTCAGCATTAGCCTTCTGGAGGTCAGCGCTGAGAGTGTTCAGCTTTTCGTTAGCTGTAGCGAGATCAGCAGCAACCTTCTGGATTGCATCTGTGTTCTCCTTAGCCACCTTTGCAGCAGCGTCAGCAGCAGCCTGAGCAGTCTGGATGGCAGCAGAGAGCTGAGCGTCCTTCTCTACAAGAGTGTTGTACTTTGCGTTGATAGCGCTTTCGAGCTCAGCAACAGCAGCAGCGAGAGCAGCCTTAGTTGCGTGGTCGTTGTTAGCCTGAGCGATGGCTGCCTGCAGGCTCTGGATAGAGCTGTTGATGGTAGCCTCCTTCTGGGCAACTGCGCTTTCAAGTGATTTAATCTGCTCCTTGAGGCTGCTGATGTCGCCATCGTAGTCCTTACAAGAAGTGATTGTGCTTGTGGCTGCCAGTGCAAGGGCACCCACCATAAATGCACTTAAAAACTTTTTTCTCATAATGATAAAAACTTTAATTTAT
>JAZUMR010000065.1:0-11197 GCA_045603685.1 Prevotella sp. | reverse complement strand
TGTGTGTAGGGGTGATTATATTTGCTCATGGACATATTTATGTTAGTTCAAAACAAAGATAACCAAAAGGGCTGACACCTTTGAGTGGTGACAGCCCTAATTTTTGTCTGATGGCTCAATGTTTAGCGGACAGTAATAATATATATATACGTATACACGTGCAAAATGGAGGTTATTAAGTTGTTCATCAAGAGTTGTAACTGACATATATATACGTGCAAAATGGATGCGGGGCTGGGCTACACACATGAGCAGGCAGGAGAACAGCTGTTTAACAAAAAAAGGCAGAGACCGCTCGAACGAACGGTTTCTGCCAGTATAGAGATAATTGAATTCGAAAAAGTTGTCTGATTACTGAGCCACCCAGAAGTAGCGTGAGCCCTGACCCTGATACTGCATCTTGCCGTATCCGTTGCCGTTATAATACTGGCATACATAATGCTCCTCTGCAATGCGGCGGCCTTCCTCGTGGTCGTATTCCATCCAGTACTGCACAACACGTCTTTCAGGAACCAAGCCCTTATACATAACGTTCCAATGGTCGTTCATAACCGAAACGCGATAAATCTTTCTTTTAGGGAACTTAGCCTTCAGGATGCTCATAATCTGCGAATGAAGCTCTGGCATGTTTGATTTTGGCCATGGCTGTGTGTTTGCAGCAATCTCTGCCTCCTTCTTAGCCTTACGCTCTGCTGCTTCCTTAGCCCAGCGCTCCTCGTGTCCCTTCTGCTTAGCCACAGCCTGCTCAGGAGTCAAGAAAGGATTTTTCTCCTGGAATTCAGATGAAGCCTTCGCATAGAGAGCGCTGAGATTATTGCTGTATGTAACAAACTCTGGCTCATTGCCCTTGAAACGCTCCAGACCAAGAGCAACCTCACGTGTGCCTACGAGCTGCGCGAGGAAATACTCCATTGTGCGTGGCTTGCCGGCATCAGCGTACTGCTTTGCTCTGTTAAGCGTCCACTCCCACTTGCCTACAGTACCTTTTCTGTATGCTGCGAAGTCCTCAGGAGTCTTACATTTCGTATAGAATGGATGTGTTGACTCTGGCTCACCCTCCCAAAGTATTTTCTTGAACTGTTCAACCGCATCATTATACTCCTTGCCGAAAGCCTTATAATCCTTTATTCTATACAAGATGGCACCATTCTTCTTCATAGACGAAATCATGCTTACACACCATGTGGTGCGATGAAGGAAATCGCCCGTCATCAATTCGGTGTCGCCTGACTCTACAGCCTTCTTAAAGCGATAGAGGTAGTATAGCGCGTTAGCTTCTACAGCCTCGCCATTAGAACCCTTTTCCGCATTTGCCTGCAAGGCGTTCCAGTCTGTCTTTCGTGCTGCGGCATACATGCCAAGATTATCACCCTTGAAAGCAACAGACTTGTCATCGAAAAAACCATAGTTTGAGTAGATATACTCATAGTCTTCCAACTGCGCTTTAGTTTTAGCCTCTTCTACTTTCGCCTTTACAGATTGTAAACCACTCTTCGTGTCGTTTGACTCCTTGTTCTTTTTCTCCTTAACTACAGATTCTGCCTTCTTAGCAAGTTTCTTCAATTTGCTAAACTGCGCATTTGCTGTGCCAGCTGTGAAGCAGACAATCATAAGCATAAATAGTATTCGCTTCATAACATTAAAAATTTAAGATTATAACTTTATGTTTAACTTTTGTCTTATTATCATGCGAAGATAGCATGGGGAGAAGGTTGGACTGCCAGACGCCTGCTCCCCATCTGCCGCTTTATGTTTTATTTCTGTATGTATTTCTTTCCGTTGCGAATGACAACGCCCTTGTACGTCTCGCCCACCCTCACGCCGCTGACGCTGTATGACGGCGACTGTGTATCGTCGGCTGTAATATTCTCAATGCCTGTTGGGTCTGCACCTGGCTTAATTTGTAGTGTGCTGTTTCTCTGACCGCCAACTGACATACCGCCGAATGTGCTGTCGAACACCGAACCGTGCGGATAGTCTGCATAGCAGTCGGTGAGCGTAATGCTGCGGAAACCTGCTGTAGCAGAATTTTCCTGTCCTGTCAGCTGTGCCTGAATATTGACAAACTCCAGATTGCCCACGCCATTTCCATATAAAGAATAGGTCTTGGCGCTGATGTCAAGAATGCCACCTTCTGCTGTAAGCGTACCGCCTAACTGCACAATGCCTGACACTGTCTGCTTTGCAACAATTTCAAGTATGCCCGTGCTTGCTCCGCTGAGTTTGGTCGACTCGCTGAAGACCATTGCATGGTCAGCGGCGCTGACATTGAAGCAACTGCGTCCGCTGTATTGTATCTCAAGTCCCGGAATAGCATGGTCTATGACTGGCACGCTTGTAGGAGCAGGGTTACAACTCTTTATCTGCAGTACCTTCGTCGACGGATTGTAAGACATTGTTCCGTTGCCAAGAATGTCTGAAGCCGTAGCCGAAGTCACCTGGCTACCTAACACATAAAGGTCGTATTTCTCTATCTGCTGTGTGCTTATTTCAATGTTTGTGCAGAGCTGGTTGTTTACACAGAATCCGTACTTCGATGCATTGAATGTTGCATTTGCTGGCGCTATCAGATAACAGTCAGTCAGTGTTGCCGATACGTACTTATATATAGCACCTTGCTGGCCGCTAATCTTCAAGTTCGACTTTATGGCATTGAAGGAGAAGTTGGCTGTCTCTACCCTTGCGAGCATGCCGTAGGTCTTGCCAGAAAGCTCAGCGTCTGCATCCTTGAACTCCAACCTGCCTGCAACCTGATACAACGCCGCATCAGCATTGCTCTTGACTACGAATTTACCGCCAGTGAATGTCGTCTCTCCTTCCAGACATATTGCTATATCTTCTTGCGAAACAAGATTATTAGTTCCTGTGCCGCTGACAATAAGCCCCTTACGTTTTGAATCAAGTACGATGCCTTTATATGTAAGGTTGGCATTTTTGAGTGAAAGTATGCCTGTCTGATGGTTGTATGATACAGTTCCGTCACCGAATACATTATTACGGTTGTTCGAGCGGATAACACGGCCTGCTATGATGAGTCCGTAATCGCTGACATAGCCAATCTTCACCGTGCCGCATGTCGCTCCGTCCTTTCTTACTGCCTTGCTCTTTGCATCATATGCCACGCCGCTATCCACAAAATCATGGTTGCTGCCCGTGTCTACACCGCCAATATTCATGATAGCATCACAGCCAGAACTGTTAGCCGTTGCCTCCAGACGATGCGCCTGCATCTTCGACGAATATGAAAGCGTGCTTGCCACCGAGCCAGACACTGCGTATTTGTCACCTGACAGATAGGCGGAGAGATTCTTGAAAACAACATTGCCTGTCGTCTTTATTGCACCGTAAGTGACATTAGACGACTGTTGGACATATAACGTCGGAATCTCATTATCTATAGTATGGCCCTCTATATCAAGATTGGCTGAGTTGTTGCTATATATGCTCTGTCCGGTAGACGACTTGATATAATTAGCGCGCTTCTGCACGTTAATCTTCATGTTTTTGTCTGCATAGACTGCGATTCCTCGTTCCGAAAAGATGTATCCGCCCTCGTTATAGTTTCTTTGGGCAAGCTCAAGCATATCTACATTCTGTATGCCGCCGTATGTAAAATCGATTGTGCCATTCGACTTGACAAGCAGGCGAGCTCCATGCACCTTCAGTTTCGGGATTCTTACTGTAGACGCGTCAGTGCCGATACATGCTTTGTTAGCCTCCATATCGACAATCACATTCTCAAAGAATATGCTGTCATTGCTGTTCACGCATATCGGCTTCGTATTCTGATAGGTCGATGTCAGCGCTATACGTGCCCTGTCACCTGTGCTAAGATTCTCGCCAATGAACTTAACTGGGTTTCCGCTGATATAGAAACAGTTTGTAGAGGAGTTTATAGAACCTTTGTTGCCCTGGATAATAACAGTCACCAGTTGGCCAAAGTCCTTTATCATAACCTGCGAAGTGAGTTTCACGCTGTTAAGTTTCAATTCGCGCTTCTCTTTATTCCATACTATTCCCAAATCGGTAAGCGTTTGTGAACTATTCACATATTTGCCCTCAATCATAAGAGTCTGTGCGTTAATGCCCAACACACAAACAAAAGCTAATAGCATGGTGTAAATTCTTTTCATAATAACTACATTTAATGATTCAACTTCACTTTAACTACAATATCAGGCGTAATAAAAACACTAAATATAGAACGTTTTCTCACACTGAAGACATTGTATTCCTACAATGATTTACAGCTTGAAGCACACCCATTGTATTCCTGATGCAAATATACTCATTTTCCTAACAACATTTTTTCACTCAATCAACATTCTTGTTTCACTCAAACGACAAATTAACGCAAACACACCTTTTTGTTTAACTGTAGCAATGTATTTTGTCAGATGAACAACAATACAAGACATGTTTTATCTATAACGAGAATAAAACAACACAAAACACATAAATTCTCTTTAACAGCTCTATCACATATAAAACAAAAAAATAGAGACTGAGCAATTTATTGACTCAGCCTCCATTATAATGAGTGTGCTAAAATGTTATATTATCTTTTTCGTACTGGACGGATAACACAACCGCGGTATTTGGTTTTTCCTCCGAGATTTACTGTCTGGTTAGAGAAAGACAAAACATACGCCCAAGATGTATCTCCTACATACTGTCCGCTTGTCCAGTAGCGTCCGTAGTCAAGGAAATACTGAGACTTTTCAAATTTCTCACCAGTTACTGGCAGGAAGATGCTGTTGCCGTTGGTCTTGCTTGTCACTTTATATCCTGCCACACCGTCCTCTGTTGTCCATGTCCAGTCACATCCTGTACGCAGTTCTTCAAGTTCTGCATAGGTTGGTGTGTGCCATTTACCGCCCCAGTTGTTAGCCACAACATCTATGCCGCAGTCGGTGAGACTCTTGTCGAAATCTGTAAATGCGCCATCCTTGTAGTGTGTATAGTTAGACTGGTTGTATTCTTCCTTCTCCTGTTCTTCTCCCCATGCTACATACGTTCCTGCCTCTGACGGTTTGCTGGCGCCATAGTTACGCTTAGCCCAAAGGCGTGAGAGACCAAGGTCCACATACTCTCTTTCTACACCATCAACCTCTGCATCAGCTCTCTTACCATAGACTGGACGGATAAGAAGGCCAAAATGTTTATTTGCAGAGCTCTGGTAGCCATTTGATGCAGACTGAAGTCCCCATGCTGCAGGCCACCCATTGTTCTCCTCTGGAAGGTTAGAGGTCCAGTAGAAACCGAAGCTACTGTATTTCGACAGATTGCCATTTTCCTTGTAACCTCCCAACGAGAGTACGATATAGTTACCGTTTGCCGCAGTAAACTTGATAGCTGTGACATCATCGTATCCATAATTTCTTACCAGGGTCTTCGTCGTATTATCCCACAGCTCCTTAAATTCCTCTATTGAAGGCATGCGCCACTCGTCACCCCATTCGTGTGTGGCAATATCATACTTACCGCCTGAAATATCATAATCATTAATATTCAGGTCAGAAGGATAAGTTGATGCACTGTAAGCATTGCCCGTTACATCTCCCCATGGCAGATGCAATCCGATATTCTCCTCGCTGATTGCGCCGAGATCATGGCTCGCCCATTTAACACTCAAGCCCAAATCAACCATCTTCGCTACAGGATACTTCTCAGAAGTAGTGTACGCAAGGATGTCACTATAGTACAGTTCGCCATCAATATTTGCATACGCTCTCAAATAATATGTTGTACTGAGACCTAGTTCCTCCAACTCTACAGAGCCTTCGCCATTCTCAATTGTACCAGCTATTTTATTTGCATCTGCAGTTGATTCTTTTCCGTAACATACACCGACCTCGTTAATCTTGCCCACAGTAGAAACGGAATACTTCACTATAAACGATGTTGTTGAAGTTGGCACAATCTCATTTATAGAGATATCTATTTCTTCTGAACTGATAAATGTAATATCCTGGACAGTTCCAACATTGAACATTGTCTTTGTACCATCCTTCTTTGTCACCACCATGACATCCTGGGCAACAGCATTGCCAATCAGAAGCATCAGTGCGACAAGCATCAAGCCTATTCTTTTCATTATCTAATTGTTATCTTAATTGTCTGATTCTTTACCTTTATTATATATATGCCCTTAGGCAGATGGCCTAACTCTACAATGGTATTATCACCATCATACACGGGAGAAACCTCCTGCACCATACCTCGGACGTCTGACACAATCACCTTCTCCTCATTTCTTATGCCTTCTATCCTAAGAATCTGGTTAGCATACGAAATCTTTACTACTGGAGCAGCTGTGATGCCCGTAGGTGGAGCTGGGGGTTCCGGTTCCTCTGGAGTCCCGGGCTCTGCCGGACCTCCAATAAAAATAATCTTGTCTATATCGCCTAACTCACAGACAATGCTGTCTGTAGAGAGGACAAGTGTTGAGTCAGTAAATGTCACATTCGGTTTTTCCGAGAGACAAACCTCCTCAATAGTGCTGTCATTGAGCAGAACCTGCATCCTGTAGCCGTCAGCTTCCTCCGCTCGGCACAGAATTGCAGCAACGCCCATTATCACTGATAGTATTATCCTATTCATTATCTTTTATGTTTCACAAGCAGCAGATGCTGCCGTATATTATTTGCGAAATACTCTGCTATTCTATAGCAAACGTGAAGAACACCTGCTTCTGCGGTTCCACTGCATTAGAATATATCATTATACTCTTTGTATTCTCTCCAACAAAGAAGCGTTCTATGTCAATCTCCACTGTTATATACATTGTTTCACCAGAAGCCAAAGGCTTGCGCTCAAACTTTGTCCTTGTACATATACAGTCTGTCTTTATCTTGTAAACAGACAACGGAGTAGCACCCGTATTTCTTAATGGTATCTCAAGACAAACCTTTCGGACATTCGGACCAAGCGTGCCTACATTGACAGAATCTCTCTCGATGTATATCCGAGGTTCATTATTGCCATACAGCATAAGTGAAGACAGAGAGAACACAATAAGCAACAGAATATTTTTCATGTCATTCGCACTTATTATTACATGATGTGTATATAAGGTTCTTTTAGTAAGCCTTATTCACGCCCTTGGCATGCATATCGCGGATAGTGATATACCAGATGCCGTCAATCTTTACTGGATTGAAATAGAACTTGGTGACACCTTTGTTCTCTTCTATATTTCCATCCTTCAAAACCTGCATCAGCACACAGACCTCATTGTTATACTCACTGCGAAGTATCATGTGCTTAATCTTAGCATCATAGATATTAAAGATAGACAAGCCCTTAACAAAGTCATTCTTCCTCTGTTCGTCCAGCAGATTTATCGTATCATTATCCACATAGTATAATATGTCTGCAAGCTCGTCCAGCTTCTTCTCCTTCAGCAATGAAATATGCGATTCAACCTTCTGTCTGATTTCTATTGTATCCTGAGATGACAAAGTGATAGATGGCGGACGTAAAAAGAGTTTCTTATTTTCTTTCTTTTCAGTACATGCTGCCAGAAAAGCTGTCAGCATCATCATAAATAATAGTTTCTTCATTGTATGATTGTTTTTTATTTTGTGTATGTTATGTTTAATCCACTTAGTCAGCTCTCGGGCATGATGTGCTGCCTGTTATGAACTTGTCACTTCCAGACAGCACATCCGCATTAAATCTGCCTGCCCTTCACATGAAAAAACAAAAATAAATAATCCGTATTCTATGCTTTCCGCTTGCTTCATATCGGTTTTGCTATTACGGTGTATGACAGACGTGTTTCATGTCATACACTGTAATGCTATTGCACTGGATATGTATTTCTTGTTTTCTCTCCGTATGACTGCCATTTATTAAAAAAGGGGAGAGGAAAAATCCTCTCCCCTTGGAAATTATCAAGTAATGTTTAGATTACGTGAATTAGAGTGCTGGCTTTGCAGAGTTGCCACCGATTGTACCGTTAACCTTGAGGTCAACAGTTGTGTAAACCTTACCCCACTCGTATGTAACAACTACAGGAACCTTGATCATAAAGTCGTCAACAGTGTTACCGTGGTTAGTGTAAGTGATTGTACCGTAGTCAGAAGTGTTAGACTGGCCACTTGTAACCTCAACTGGAGCATATGCAAGCTCGATGTTGTTTGTTACGTCTGACAGTGGAACGAATGTCTCAGCGTTAGCCTGGTTCAGGTTAGTAAGAACGAACTCAGCGATGTTAGCGCCTGATGCTGCACCGATAACCTCAATCTTCTGGATGTTATAGTAAGCATAGTAGTTGTTCTTCCATACGTTACGCCAGTCCTCGAACTTAACGAGGTCGATGAGCTTAACAACCTGAGCTGTTGTAGCAGCGTCAGTTACCTCAGCATTGTTGCTTGCTACGTCGATTGGACGGAGGTAGCGAACATTCCAAGTCTTGTTCTCGAGTGGAAGATCGAAGCAACCGTTGTTAGCAGAAACCTCCATGATAGCTGTGAGAACGTCGTCAGCGAGTGCGTCGTGTGCAGCGTAGTTGAGCATAGCCTCAGCCTCGTCTGTGTGCTGGAACTCAGCAGCGTCACCATTGATAACAGCTACGTTAACTGGAGTTGCAAGTATAACACCGTTCTTGTGAGTAACTGTGAGGGCTGTAGCGTCGTCGCTGATGCCGAGAGTGTACTCTACAACTGTGTTATCAACGATACCCTTGAACTTCTTGCCAACATTCTCAGCAGAGAACTTAACAGTCTTTGTGAGGTTTGCATCAGCAAACTCCTTGTCAGCTGTGAAGTCATTGATACCTGTGATAGTAATCTGGTTGTTTACAAATACATTATAGATGTTGTAAGCGAGAGTCTCAGCGATTGTCTCCTTAGCGTCCTCAGGGCTGAATGTCTGAGCGTGAACCTCGTCGTAACCAGTCTTAGCCTCGCTGCTGTTAGTAGCGTACCAGTTCTCAGCAATCTTCTGGCTGTTGTCAAGACCTGTAGCAGATGGCTTGTTGATAGTAATCTTGCCTGTGCTAAGAGTTACATAGATGTCACCATAAGCCTGTGGGTTCTTTGACTTGTAGCGGAATGTTGTAGAGAGCTTCTCAGGAACAGTAGCGCCTGTGTAGATAGTCTTGAGGTCATCACCCTCGATTGTCCACTCAGCAACCTCAGTCATCGCTGCACCTGGGTCAGCAACTGGAGAGATAACACCGATAGGAGTTGTCATAGCAGTCCATACGCCATTCTTGAGCTCGTACTGAACAAACTCGTTGTTAGCGTCGAGGTCGTTCTCGAAGTTAGCGTCGAAGTCCTCACGTGACATACCGTTGAGGTTGTAGATCTGGCTCTCAATCTGTGCCCATGTGAGCTTGTTGCTGAGATCCACTACGTCACACTCATAGTTGTATGTGAGAGCGCCGAAGTCAGGCATTGTGATTACGTCAGCGTCGTCGTCTGGAGTTGTTCCAGGAGCAGCCTTCTTGATAACGAGCTTAACATAACCGTACTCAATTACGCGGTCGTTGTTGTTCTTGTCAATAACAGAGATACGTACCATTGGTGTACGGCCGATAGTTGTCTCACTCTGCTCTGTAGCCTCATAAGCAGCAGCCTTACCTACAGTGTTGCCCTCTGAGAATGCTGGCATCTGTGGACGGAGAAGAGAACCCTTGAGTGCAGCGTGAGCTGTCTCAGAAGTCAGGTTGTTACCCTCGAACCAACCAACGAGCTCATACTTATAGTCGAGGCCGTAGTCAGCCATCTTAGCGAACTTAGCGAACTTGCCAGCTGCATCTTTATAGTGTGTCTCTACGATGTTAGCGAGGTCAAATGTGCTGTTCCAAACTACCTCATACTGTGGGTCAGCCTGAGCAGCCTCAGCCTGTGTAGCGTAGATATGTGGGTGCTTGTGAGCAGGTGTACATGTTACGTCAGCGCAGTCAGTAGCGTTGCCCAGTGGATTGATTACAGCAAGCTTAACATCAGAGATAGATGTCTTGTAGATAGCTGCGAAGTCAGATGTAACAGTTGTGTCCTTGCCTTCCTTTGCGAGGTTAACCTGAGTAGCGAATACTGTGATAGCCTCGTCGTTAGCTACAGACTTAATCTTAGCTGGGTCAGCGAACTTAAGAGTAACCTTGAGCTTGCCGTCAGCTGTATTCCACTCCTTAACGCTGATACCAGCAGCTGCAGCACGTGTGATGAAGTCATCGTCGTCAGAAACTACAGATACCTTAGCACCTGTGAGGTCTGCGCTTGAAGGGTTCATGAAGTACTCAGCAACAACTGGAAGCGATGTAGAAGCTGCAGTAGATGCATAGCGTGTATCGAACTTAGGATCCTTTGCGTCAGCATTTACAGCCTCGAGAGCGTAAACGTTGTAGTCAAGGTTGAAAGCCTCTGTAGCCTCTACGCCATGGTAGTAAGCCTGTGGCTCGAATACGATGCCACGGAGCTGTGAGCTAACGAGCACCTTGAGTACGCTGATTTCGTTAACAAGAGCCTCAACAGTGTTGTTGAGAGTGTTCATCTTGCCAGCAAGTTCCTCGATAGAGTAAGTGTTAGCCTTGATGTCATCCTGCATAGTCTTGATCTGGTCAAGGATCTTAGCGATGTCTGCCTCGTTCTTCTCTACGCGAGCCTTGTAAGCGTTGAGAGCGTCAATTTGGAGCTGGAGGTTCTCAACAGCAGCGATGCGTGCTGTCTCCTCGTTCTTCAGACCTTCCTCAAGAGCAGCGATACGTGTAAGAGCTGCACCGAGGTTTGTCTCGATAGCTTCCATCTTAGCGTAGATCTTCTGAACCTCTGCGTCGAAGTCAGCCTGATCAACCTTTGTATCAACAAGAGCCTTGAGGTCAGCGAGAGCCTTCTCAGCTGCTGCGATACGTGTTTCAAGAGCAGCCTCAGCTGCCTTTGCGCGGTTTACTTCAGCCTCGATAGCTGCCTTGTTCTCAGCTGTCGCGCTGTTCAGCTTGCTAATAGCATTAGCGAGCTCTGCGTCCTTAGCCTCAAGAGCTGTCTTCATAGAGCTGATCTGGCTCTGAAGGTCAGCCTTAGCTGCGGCTAAAGCATCTGCATTTGCATTAATCTGCTCCTTGAGGCTGCTGATGTCGCCATCGTAGTCCTTACAAGAAGTGATTGTGCTTGTGGCTGCCAGTGCAAGGGCACCCACCATAAATGCACTTAAAAACTTTTTTCTCATAATGATAAAAACTTTAATTTAT
>JAZUMR010000064.1:0-40977 GCA_045603685.1 Prevotella sp. | reverse complement strand
AAACAAAATTCAAACAAAACATGTCGAATCGCACGGGATTAATCAGAGACAAAGTGTAAACGAACTCCTGATACAAAGTGTAAACGAACTCCTGATACAAAAGTGTAAACGAACTCCTGATACACGGCAGTTAAGGGTTAATGGTTAATGTCACCAATCAACATGTCAACTAATCAATCAACTTGTCTACTCGTCTACTAAATAATCAACTTGTCAACTCGTTTACTTGTTAACTCGTCAACTAAACAATCTACTTGTCAACTTGTTAACTAAACAAATAACGAAATATGGAATGGCTTAAAATAACAACTTCAACAGAAATGGTGAGGGTGCGCACCGACGAGATTGTCTATGTCAGTGCCGATGGCAATTATTCTGACCTCGTCCTCACCAACGGGAGGAAGCGCAAGATGACGTTCCAGCTGCACTTCTTTGACGACGCCTTCAAGCAGTTGCGTAAGAATATGTTTGTGCGTGTCGGACGCAGCTTGATTGTAAACAAACAATACGTATATGTAATAAATCTAACTGACCAGATGCTGATAATGTCCGGTCAGCAGTTAAACAGCGAGGCTAAGCTGCTGAAGGTTTCGCGCGAGGCGCTGAAGCAGTTGATGGAATTGCTGGCAAAAGAGAAAGGAGGTAATGATGAATAACAAGGAAGTAAAGGACGACGTGCGGATTACAGAGATTCCGACTATCGTCATCGAACGTGATAATGACACAGTGAAACGACAACGTAGCAAACGCCCGGTCATAAAAATTCTAAAGTATGCCGCTGGTGTGCTTTGCCTGCTCTTAGGAGTCATAGTCGTCATTGAGGGCTACCGGCTGTGGTCATATTATTATGACTACGGCATGACTGTCTCTGTTTCTTCAAGTGAGAATATAGCCAAGTTAAAGGCTGCGCACGCAAACGAAAGGGCAGAGGTTGTGTTGAAGAGTGACAGCATACTGGGCGTAGGGTTAGACATATACGCCATTCACGGCCTGCAGGGAAGTATAGAGTTTCAGGAGCCCGACACAGCCGACACATCGGTTTATCTCTATTGCCGTTCGGCAGACTTTACTGCCGATGGTCGCTATCTCGGCACATTGGTTGCCGAAGGCAGAGCGCACCAGTCCGACAATAGCCGTCTGGGATATATGGCGATGGCAAACGGCAACAATGTCATAGGCATATCACGTTTTGACGATGTCAAGGACTATGTTGCTGACCACGGCGGCAGTTTCTTCCGCCAGTTTGTGCTCGTGAGCAATGGCGAACTCCCGTTACAGTTTCATCTTCATGGCAAGGTGGAGCGTTGCGCCATAGGCAGAATAGGCGAGAGGCTCTTTTACGTCACAACCCGCCATAAGGAGACGCTCTGGAGCTTTGCCGACGCACTGCGAGAATACGGATTCATCGACGCCATCTACATAACTGGCGGCACAGACTACTCCTACTACCGCGACAGTAGCGGTATACGCCACGACATACACGACATAGCATGCTATCCGCACAAGAAATGGCAGGGCATAACGCCATGGCTCGTATTCAGGAGGAGGTGATTTATATAAAGGAAGAAGCGAAACTTCTTCCTTTTTTTGTTGCCATTATTTGCAGGACCTTTCCGTTTACCACCGTCAGATTTTCTTAGCAACAGCAGTCTCTATACAAAAAATATTTGAAATATGCAAATCTTTGCAACGTGCTGTGTATCAGTTGATTTTGATATTTGAAATATTTTACATACCTTTGCACCGTCATTTCAGGCTTAACGCATCTCGTTAAGTATTTTGTTTAACCCTTTAATTTTTTCGTATTATGAGCAAGATGAAAAACCGCTTGGAAGAAATCGTGTCTGTATGTAAATTGCTGCCAGCCTACGCCAAGGCTCTTGTGGCTCTTGCAAGGGCTGTGTATAACAGACGGAGATCTCATGGATATTATGATGTGGAGTTTGTAAAGGTTGGCAGGAAATGGTATTGCAAAGTGCCGGGATTTCCGAAAGAACTGTTTGAGCATACGATGATGGTTGGTGGTGCAGCAAAGCTGATAGAGTATTATTCACAGGGCGACACGGAGGTTAGGGCGCATATAAAAGTGGCAAAGGCGTACGAGGAGAAATACTATTGCGGCATGGCATTAGTCAGAACGAGCGCTACGCTGACAGGCGGCGCATTCTACACGAGCAATGCAGACGTTAGTCATGAAGAACTGTGGCTATGTCCAGTTACGCTCTTTCTCTTAGGCAGATACCCGGAGCGCATATTCATTTACCGCATGCACAAAAGCCGGCTGAGCTGCCCGATATTCTTTGAATAGAGGGAGGCGGGAGTGCGGTTCGTACAGCAAACCCGCAGTTTCGTACAACGCTCTAAATTTTCTTTGGATAGGAAAAATAAGCTTTATACCTTTGTGTCGTAAAACAAAATTAAAAATCAGAATCATGAAAAAGAAAATCATTTTATGCGTTATTATTGCACTTGTAGTATTACCCTTCACGCAAATTCTGTCAGAAACTGTTTCTGCGAAAACAGACAATGTAGTAAATGTAAAGGAAGGCGATGTGATTTTCCAGACATCGAAATCGCGCCAGTCGCCTCTGATACAGATAGCCACACGTTCTAAAATCAGCCATTGCGGAATAATCGTGATGAGAAACGGCAGACCGTTTGTCTTGGAAACACTGGGCACTCTTCGTGTTACTCCGTTAAGCAAGTTTATTGAGCGAGGCGAGGGCGGAAAATACTGGATAAAGCGCTGCCCTAAGGAAAACATTAAGATAAAATACAGCCATTACTTAGGCCGTTCGTATGATTTGGCATTCAGATTTGACAACAGCAAGTACTATTGCTCAGAACTGGTGTACGACATATATAAAAAGCAGTTGGGCATAGAACTATGCAAGCCTAAAAAGGTACGCGACTATCTTTTCATTGGTACGGATAAGCTACCACAAATAAAGAGTGCGATGAAAAAACGCGGCATAACAAAAGAACAATATGTCGTTGCACCAGTAGATATATATAATTCTGATTATCTGAAGGATTAAAATAAGAATACAGAAACCTGACAAACAGAATTAAAACTAACAGTATTATGAAAAAGAAAATTATCATTTCTTCAATAGCCATTCTCGCTATATTGGCCGGATGCTGGCTGTATCTATGTGTAAACACTAAGGACAAGGAATCTGATTCTGAAGGCAATGATGTCAATGTGGAGAATCTTGATTATACAGATCATGTAGTTATTAACATTCAGCCCTTAGATAATTTCTCTGAGGAAGAAGCGGAGAAAATAGCATGGGAGTTGGAGGAGCTCGCATATGAGCAGCTGAAAATAGCGGCAGAAATATATGTTCTTCCCGCACAGCCCATGCAGAGCAAGTGGTTGAACGAAAGGAAAAGCAGATATGATGCCTGTAAGCTGATAGACGCTTTTAAGAATGACTGTACATATACGATATTATTGCTGCACAAAGACATCTCCATTCCGAAGTACAGAGGAAAAACCGACTGGGGAGTGCTGGGACTTACCCTGCAGCCTGGCAAGACATGTGTAATATCTGATTTCCGCCTGAAGCATAAGAAAAAGGATATGGCAAAAGTCATATTGCATGAGTTCATACATGCCTATTACAACTACAAGCATTGCCCTAAGGACGATGCCGCTTGCATCATGAAGGACGCAAAGGGGAAGGCAGACTTCTCAAATAAAAAAAGCTTGTGCAAGGAATGCAGAGAGCAGATAGTGAAAAGAGTACAGATAACACAGTAAAGAAAAACTAAGATAATGTATATCAAACTGATTCAACCCAAGATGCACAGGCGTCCGATGGACACAGACATCAAAAGCAGAATGTCGCCGCCATTAGGGCTTTATACGATAGCAAACATGTTTCGTTCGGAACATCACATCTCCGTAGAAAATGAGAACATTCAGGACATTGCCTTCAATGACTCGCCTGATATTGTCGGCATCTCGGTAAATGTAGATTCTTTGCCACGAGCGATTGCTATAGCAGCCGAGTTCCGCCGTCAAGGCATTCCCGTTGTTGCCGGTGGCATACTGATTACAACCGCAAGGAACTTCATTCCCTATGACGCCTTTGATGTGCTGTGCATAGGAGCAGCAGAAGGAACATGGCCGCAAATCATTCATGATCTGGAGAACAACTGCCTGAAGAAAGAATACAGATGCCGGCATGATATAGCAGGAAAAGACATAGTGCCTCCTGCATACGACATGATGAAGAAAACGGATTATCTGTATTGCAACATCATACATACAAGTCGCGGTTGCCCTTTCAGATGCGACTTCTGTTACAATAGTTCTCCCGAAAGGAGGTATGTGCATCGCGAAATAGAGGATGTCATGAAAGAAGTGAAAGCATGTAAGTGCAGACATATTATGTTTATTGACGACAACTTTATCGGCAATTTAAGATGGACACGCCAACTATTGACAGAGCTGAAAGCCAACAAGATAAAATGGAATGCCGCGGTATCAATCAATGTGGCCAGTATTCCTGGTTTGCTGGACGAAATGAAGGAAAGTGGATGTCAAGGGCTGTTCATAGGCTTTGAGAGCATACATCCCGAATCAATCAGCAACGTACACAAAGTGCAGAATGACGTAAAAGGTTATGAACATGCCATAGCCGAGATACATAAACGCGGAATCATGATTAATGCAAGTTTTGTATTCGGACTGGACAGTGACACCAAGGAAACGTTTGCGGCTACGGTAGATTGGATTGTGAGAAACAAGATAGAGACGGTCACCTCGCATATCCTGACTCCATATCCTGGTACTGTCATCTATGACAGATTGAAGGAACAAGGCAGAATACTTACCTCAGATCTGGGATTATATGATACGGCTCATGTAGTTATACAGCCCAAGAATATGACTCCGGAAGAACTTTACGAAGGATATTTGTCGGTATATCGGAATGTGTATAGTTTCAGGAATATCATGCGCCGAATGCCTAAATCTGTCGAACAAATTCCTGCTTATCTTGCCTTTAATTTCTTCTATCGGAAATGGGGGCGCTTCACAGATTGGCTCTGCAAGAAGATTACGTACGAAAGAGTAGGGTACTGGGCAGAGAAAGTATCTAATTACATATAATTATACTATGCAATTAGTACTGCTGGGAATTTAACGCACCAGTGCTTAATTAAACATTCTACTTCATACAGCAAATCGAGGGATTCGTACAACGCGCGCCTTTTTCCTTGGGGTATCAAGAATAGCTTTATACCTTTGTATTGTAAACAAAACTAAATACTGAATCATGAAAAAGAAAATCGCACTTGGAATCCTTGCATTTATCGTAATCGGATTCCTTATTCCGCAGAATCTGAAGATGCCTGTAGCTGGAGCGGGCAACAGCAGTTACAACCATGAAACATACTGGTATGGAGGATGAGGTTCGTCGGTGGTACACAAAGGTGTTGACATCTTCGCCAGAAAAGGCACAAGCGTGCATTCTTCTACTTGGGGAATTGTTCTTGGTACAATGGAACTGAGCAAAGGAGGCAGGTGCGTATTGGTACTGGGACCGAAATGGAGGCTACACTATTATGCTCACCTCAACGATATACGCACCTCACCTTTCTCTATCGTCACACAAAACAGCGAGATTGGAACCGTTGGCAACACGGGAAATGCGAATAATACACCAGCACACCTCCATTACTCCATTGCCACGATTTGCCCTTATCCTTGGCGCATTGACGATTCAGCCCAAGGATGGATGAAAATGTTTTACCTGAATCCAATAGATTATTTAACAGAATAAAACGATGATTATGAAACGGTTATGGCTTTTATTTATTTGGATAGTACTCCCACCTGCATTTTTCTTCATGAGCAAGAAGTATGGATTTAAGACATGGGAAAGATGGGTCATGACAATTCATTCGCCATCAAATCTTATTCTAATATTTGTGCTTTACTGCACATATATTATGTGGGGGTTGAATAACTTCGCTAACCAGATATTACAGAACACAAACTAATGGATAATTATCCAACGTCTATCACCAGCATTACTTCCTATTATTTCATTCTTGAAGTAGATACTATGGAATATTTAGCTATAAATGAATTATGCTTATGAAAAAAATTAAGACTATTATATTAACAATACTATTCCTGTTCTTCACATCTTGGTTCTACAAGACTATCATGCTGATGCTGCTTGCGTTTACATGGAGAAAGGAAATCAAGACCATTCGCCCATGGGCATTCAAAGCCACACTTGGGGTCTTGGCAATAATTTTGTTCTGCGTTACCCCTCGCTACCGCTATGACAACGGCGACCGAGTGAGACTGATTTATCAAGACAAGGACGGCAAACCAGAACTTCCACCGCTCAGTCACTGGCTGGTAAACGTCTTTCTGCCCGAAGAGGAAATCTGCAATATCGGCATATGGGGAGCAAGGATAGCTCCTGAATTTATTCCAACAGCAGGTTGGATACTTGAGGAGTTTAAATACGATGATGAGAAAGGCAATATCAGTAAATTCATGCGCCCGTTCTGTCGTTTGAATCGAGACGGACTGTTTATGATGTCCGGCACCACTTCGCAAATATTCAACATGGCAGGCTTAGATGATACCCAATCCGTTTATCTGATAAAGCCGAAAAACTACGATGAGGACAAGAAATATCCTGTCGTGTTCTTCATGCACGGGTATTTGGGCAATTGGAAACTGTATCAAGGCGTGTTGCGAGGTTTGGAAGACTGCATAGTGCTTAGTGTCGGCACAAAGACATGGTCAGGCATTTATACCAGGCAGGATATTAACGCATTGTTTACCAAGCAGATTCCGTTCTTAGAGAACTTAGGCTACAAGGTAGATAAGAACAACCTTCACATCATGGGCTTGTCTAATGGCGGCAGTGCAGTGAATGTGGCATATAACGGTTTCTCAAACAGATTCAAGACTATCACATTCATATCTACGGGCATCAGCCAGACTTACCCCATACGGAGCAAGGTACTTCTGATTGGCGGAGGCAAAGACCATTCTTCTGGTTCGTTGCGTGGCGCATATCGCACATTAAAACGTAATGGCACAAAGACTGATATCTATTGGGACGATGACGAAACGCATTTTATCTTGGTTAACAAGACAGACGAAATCATTGATTTCATAAATCTAAACTTGAAATGATAATATCGCAGTGATTATGAAAAAATTAAAGATGATATTAATATTACTATGCATTACAACATTATGTTATGCTGGCGGTGATCAAATCAGATTAAAAGAGGGTGATATTGTTTGGATAATATCTAAGTCAAAGCAATCTCCGCTCATTCAATATGCTACCGGGTCAGCCTGGTCGCATTGTGGTATAGTAATAGAAAAAAATGATGAATTGTATGTACTTGAAGCATCAAATGTAGTAAAACTTACACCCCTATATGATTTTTATGATAAAGGAAGATTCGGAATATCACAAAGCTGTAGAGTAATTAAACAACCTGTTAAAATTAAATATTCAAAATATTTAGGACAACGTTATGACTTGGCGTTCAAATTCAATAATAATAGAATGTATTGTTCCGAACTTGTTTATCTGATATATAAGGAACAATTTGGCATTGAACTGTGCAAACCAAGACCTATAAAATCATATAACACATTCGGATTGAAGAAGGTTATGAAGAAACGAGGTATGAATATGAATCAACTCGTTGTAGCTCCATCTGATTTACTTCAATACAAACATTATTACGATACAATTGATTATGAGTGATAATTCAAAACTTATTAAAATATAACGTTAGTATGGTCTTGTTGCATGAAGGGAGAGGGAGGTAGTTTTTGCTACATGGAGATAGAAGGAGGTAGATGAAGATAGAAGGAGATAAATGACATTTGTTTTGATGCAGAACACCTGCTTGCCATAGTATCGTCCTTTATCTTCGCCGCTGAAAGCGGCATATCTTCTTGTAACTTCCTATAACTTCTTAAAATTTACCTTCTAAACATCTGAAACTTGAGTAACATAATATTCAGACATTCATCGTAAAAACATGATAAAGCAGGTTAGAACTAAGCAAAAGCGTAAGCAACGCCTTTTGGGGATAGTAGTAGTTAGTATTATTTTATTAATTGCCTTAGTTACAGGCAATGCCTGTTATTGGCTTTTCTCCGATATTCAGACAAAATGTGTGAAGAAGATAGCTATGGGACAGGAAACGTCGCTCTATGATAAAGCCAGTATTCTTTCACTGCATCTTGGTATATGTACCGTAGGCTATCTGTATTGTCATGATGCAGCAAAGGCACATTTCAAGATGTTGGTTACTGACAAGGATACAGTTTACATGCATTCCGACAAATGGCTTACCCCAAAGATTAAAGCACGATTTAAGAAAAACCGCTTAGGTAGAATGGCTTGGAACGGCAATGTTGATTATGCCTTCAGTAGTCCTGAAAAGGACGGAGCAATTCTTCTTAATTGGTGTATGCTTGACGTTCGAGAGATAAATGGCAAGCAATGTTATGTTGCAGAATGTGATTATACGTGGAAACAACCAAGTAAAACCACTTTCAAAATTACAGACAAACTTTCAATAGTGGTTTACGAACAATTATTCTACGAATTAGAAAAAGAAGGTATATTACATCCATTTAAATTAATCTGTTACTATGAAAAATAGAGGCTTGCCTGCAAAACCATGTATGCCTAAGCATAACGTATAGTCAATCTGAATAAGAACTAACATATTTCCCTCTCCAAAACGGAATATGTGTTTTTCACGGATGTATACGAATTGATAATGATGATATACGCAAATTCCATAAAATAGCACCTAATAGAGGTGCAGGTACTAAAATTATAATATCTAAATAATATAAAATCTCAGATGAAAAAATATACAATACTTTTGTTATGCGTGATAACTATTATTTATGTAATACAATCTTGTATTCCAAATACGGTAAAACAAGAGGTAGTAGATGATGTCTATACCTATTGCAAACGTAATAGGTATAGTACAGAATATTGCATATTGGTTGATTTCTCCAAACCATCAGGCTTAGATAGATTCTATATCTATAATCTTAAAGAAAGAAGAATCGAACATAAAAGTTTATGTGCGCAGGGACATGGAGTAAATCATAACATTTTTAAATCAGAATTCAGCAATGAAATTGGCAGTAACTATTCAAGTTTAGGAAAATACAGGGTAGGGGAATTGAGAAAAATGTCAAATCCTTATTTCGGGAAAGGATATAATGTATACGGACTTGATGCAACTAATTCAAACGCCCTGGTTAGAGGAATACTCATACATAATGGCAATGTGGAGTTTGAAACATTTCCGTTGCCGTGTATGCCTGTAAGCAGTGGCTGCTTTGGTGTTTCGAGTTCTATGATGAGACATATAGAGAATATTAAAAAACAATCAGATAAGCCTATTTTGTTATACGCTTACAGATAAAAATATAATTAATAAAATTATGAGTGATAAATTAAAACAAATACGTGATAAAAATCCTGTCACAGATTTTGTGGCAGGATTTATCTCTGGAGTAGGTGAAGCTTAGGATATCCATGATTTTGGTATTGCCGCTAAAAATAATGATTTTGGTTTATTGGCTGCTAAATCCTTATAATTTCATTCATCCATTACATAAAACAAGGAACCCAAAACCAATAGTTGTATAAAAAATAAATATGGAGCAAAAGCATTTAACTGATAAAGAATTCCTTGAAATAATAATAGACGAACTATTAAAGAAAAGTAGGGAAGAACTGTTCGGCAATTATAATGCGTGCAAGAATAAGCATGAGAAAATCGATTTTATAATAAGTATTGCAGAATATATAGAATATGATTATGACAGTTATATGGAAATTATTAGAAGGAATTTTTTTCCACCCTTAAGAAAGGAGACTATATCTTAGTATTTTATAAATGACACCCGTTGGCAGAATTAATTTTGTATAAGAATGTTGCTAAAAGTTGCGCATGTCGCAGATTTTTAGTAACTTAGAACATCTTTATGGACTTTTTCTATATATGAAATAAGGGGAGACGTTTTGCGCCTCCCCTTTGTGTTATGAATAAGAATCTGTTTAATAGTTGTCAGCCAATATTTCGAAGTATGACTGAGGGTGTGCACATGTAGGGCACATCTGTGGTGCTTTTGTTCCTACTGTGATGTGTCCGCAGTTGCGGCACTCCCATATCTTCACTTCGCTGCGCTCGAATACTGCGGCTGTCTCAACGTTGTTGAGGAGTGCACGGTAACGCTCTTCATGACGCTTCTCGATTGCTGCCACAAGGCGGAACTTCGCTGCCAGCTCTGGGAAGCCCTCCTCGTCAGCTGTCTTTGCAAATCCGTCGTACATGTCGGTCCACTCATAGTTCTCGCCTTCTGCTGCTGCTGCGAGATTCTGTGCAGTGTCGCCTATGCCGTTGAGTTCCTTGAACCACATCTTAGCATGCTCCTTCTCGTTGTCTGCTGTCTGCTGGAAGAGTGCTGCTATCTGCTCGAAGCCCTCCTTCTTCGCCTTAGAAGCGAAATATGTGTACTTGTTACGTGCCTGGCTCTCACCTGCGAAAGCTGCCTCAAGATTTTTCTCTGTCTGTGTGCCTGAATACTTTGTTGCCATAGTTTTAATGTTTTTATATGGTTAATGTTTAATTTTCTTGGTGCAAAGTTAGTGAAAAATCGATATGCCTGCAAATAAATTCTGGAAAAGAAATGGTAAATTCTGGCATGCCTTACTTAAAAAATGTTTAATTTCCATTATTTGCCATTCTGTTTCTTTTATTTCCCATTGCATATATACGGGAAATTCAGTAAATTTGCCACAAATCTGATATTATCTTCATGACCCCAAACGTTTAGTAGACAAGTAGACGAGTAGATTTTTTAGTTGACGAGTAGACGAGTAGACAAGTAGACAAGTTGACAAGTTATTTGATAACGCTTTCACCTTTCCGTTTTCCCCTTTCCCCTTTCCCCTTTCACCCTTAACCCTTAAACATTAAACCTCATAACCTATATATATGGAAACCAGCCAACTTGAAAGCATGTACAGCATGGTGTGCTCCACCCCGAACGGCGTGAGCCTGCACATTGACCGTCTGCCAGACATGTTCCGGTATGACGATATGGATAACACTCTTCCTCATGTCCATACGTTCTACGAGATTATCTGGTTTCAGGAGGGTGGGGGGACTCATTCCGTAGACTTTGATAATTACGAGGTGAAGCCCAACACTATACTCTTCCTGTCGCCAGGACAAATTCACCATTTTAATGAGGTGACATCGTCGAAGGGCGTAATAATCAAGTTCTGCACCAATTTCCTGCGTGAGGACGAGGCCATGGACGACATCTTTATTAAATACAACATGTTTAATGCGTTTGATTCTGTTCCGTGCTACCGTCTTGACGATACAGTGAGCGGACGCCTTCAGAATCTTGTTGACGCCATAGAGACCGAGATGAAGAACGAAGATGCGTTCGGACATATCGACCTGCTTCGCTCTCTCGTAAAGATGTTCATAATATTCATACAGCGTCATAGCACACATGCAGATGCCGCAGACATCAGCCGCAGCAAACCCTCGCACCGCCTTTTCCTCATGTTCCGCAAACTGCTGGAGCAGCAGTATCGTTCGGTACATACCGTTCAGGAGTATGCCGATATGCTCGGGGTGTCAAGCAAGACACTCAGCAAATGTATTTCTGAATGTTCGGGCAAGGCCCCGCTGACGTTTATCAACGACCGTATCATACTTGAGGCGAAACGTCTCCTGCGTTTCTCTAATATGATTGTCAAGGAGGTGGGCTTCTATTTGGGGTATGACGACCCTTCTTATTTCGTGAAGTTTTTCAAACGCCAGACAGGGTTCCTGCCGACAGATTTCCAGAAAAAAGGCTGAAGAGTGAGCAGCGGCGAATCTGACGAGAAAGGAACCTGCAGGTCGTATGGCGTTTTCGCCATATCCTTGCTCTACTTGTCTGGTATTGCTGCAATATGTGTTTGAAATAAGAAAACTTTACGTTTTTTCCTCACTGAGAATCGCCTGTAGAATTTTTCTCGGCATTCTTCCGAAAATATCGTCAAGATTTCAATTTTGTTTAACTAATTGATAATTAGTTCTTTATAGCAACTCGTATCATAAGACGCAGAAATGTGTCATGTCAAAAGCTACGAATGGCGGCGTCATTCGTATCTTTTCGTATTTTCAACTGCTCTTAATGAAAATTTCAACTACTCCAAATCACCCCGCTATTTGGCATATATCCCTTACTTATTCAGCAAATCCAGCACTTTTCTCTGATTTTTGTCCATTTTCAAACCACAAAATCCGTTCTGCTGCAACGAAAATCAATGAAAACTCAGTACATTATTTTCATACTGTGAACTGAAACCAATATGCATAATAAGAATAATTTCTTCACTAATATAAATTAATTCCAATTAATGGCAGAATTATCCACATTATGCAGATTTGTTTCCTTTGCTCCACTGAAACCAATGTGAATAATTGAAATAATTTCCTTCATTAATATTAATCGGATTAATGGCAGAATTCTTCATTTTTAAAACAACAAGGGACAATTTCTTCTGATACAAGATTGTCCGATATTGTCCGTGTTGTCTTCTTTGCTCTTTAATGGAAACCAATGTGGATAATAAGAATAATTTCCTCACTAATATTATTAATTCCTATTAATGGCCAGATTATCCACATTATTCATATTTATTTCCTTATTAAAGACATTGAAACCAATGTGGATAATTAAAATAATTTCTTCCACTAATATTCTTCATTTTTCATCCTTCATTAAACATGTTTTTGTTATGTAAGAATCATCCGTGTGAATCCGCGACATCCGTGTTCGATAAAAAGAAAATCCGCATTCAATCCGTGACATCCGTGTTCGATAAAAAGAAAATCCGTGTCAATCCGCGCAATCCGTGTTCGATAAAAAGAATATCCGTGTCAATCCGCGCAATCCGTGTTCGGTAAAAAGAATCTCCGTGTTCATCCGCGACATCCGTGGGAGAAAGGAAAAAATCGTGTCATTGGTAGGCAATAATCCGCAAAATCCTCGTGCCGAAGACATTTCCTTACAGATTATTTTGTTGTTTTAAGAAAAAAGACTACCTTTGCGGAGAATAACATATTAATATTTCTGCAACTAACAACAAAACACATAACTTTATGAAAAGACTTTTCCTCCTTTTCTTATCCGCCCTGCTTTGCACCGCGGTCTCCGCCCACGATTTTATGGTCGACGACATTTTTTACAACATCACCTCCAGCAGTAAACTGACTGTCAGTGTGACTTATAAGGGAAGTTCTTCTTCTGAATATTCCTATGAATACTACGGCTCTGTAGTCATCCCAGAAAAGGTGACATACAACAGCAAGGAATATTCCGTGACCAGCATAGAAGATTATGCCTTCAATGGCTGCTCTGGCCTGACGAGCGTCACCATTCCTAACTCCGTAACAAGCATAGGATAGTCTGCATTCTCTGGTTGCTCTGGCCTGACGAGTGTGACCATCCCGAACTCCGTAACAAGCATAGGATGGTATGCATTCTCTGGTTGCTCTGTCCTGACGAGCGTGACCATCCCGAACTCCGTAACAAGCATAGAAATGTTTGCATTCCGTGATTGCTCGGGACTGACGAGTGTGACCATCCCGAACTCTGTCACAAGCATAGGAAACTCTGCTTTCTATGGTTGCTCGGGACTGAAAAGTATAAACATCCCGAACTCCGTGACCAGCATAGGAGAACTTGCATTCTGTGGTTGCTCGGGACTGACGAGTGTGACCATCCCGAACTCCGTAACAAGCATAGGAAATTCTGTATTCCCAAATTGCTCGGGACTGACAAGTGTGACCATCCCGAACTCCGTCACCAGCATAGGACAGTCTGCATTCCAAAATTGCTCTGGCCTGACGAGTGTGACCATCCCGAACTCCGTGACCAGCATAGAAAGTTCTGCATTCTCTGGTTGTTCTGGGTTGAAAACTATGCGTTTAGAGGATGGAGAATCAACATTGACATTACCTGATAATTTTTCAAATACCATAGATTCTCTTTATCTTGGAAGAAACATAGCAGTTAAGAGTTCTTACTTTAACACGGGAGAAAACAAACTGTCTATCCTGTAAATTGGAAAATACGTGGTAAGTCTAGATGATAAGATGTTCAACGAATGTAAAAACATTGCGAAGATTATCTCTTATGCAACAGAACCACCTGTGGCATATCCTATGACATTTACCACAGACATATATGGCAAGGCGACACTGAGCGTGTTAGGAGAGTCAATGGAAAAATACAGAAACGCTGATGTATGGAAGAAATTCTCTAAGATAGAGGAAATAGACAATAATCCTGATGCCACAGAGCAGTGCGCAGCACCAGTAATCACTTATGCTGACGGCAAACTGCAATTTGCGTGCGAGACAGAGGGAGCAAAATATAGATATACTCTGACAACAGCAGACACAAAATCTTCATTCCATGAGATAAACGGCAGCGTAGACCTCACCGCGTGTTACGACATAACTGCATACGCAGTGGCAGAGGGGTACAAGAACTCAGAAAAGGTAACTGCTACCCTCTACTGGATTAACGGCAGCGACGTATCGACGAATATCAACCAGACGGAGATGCGCGGTGTGATGGCGACATGCTCTGGCGGCATCATCACTGTGTCAGGGTTGACTGACGGTGAGACTGTGATGTTCTACAATGCTAACGGTGCTCTGCTCTACACTGGCATTGCGCAGAACGGCACAATCTCTTACGCTCCGCCAACTTCTGGCGTGATTATCGTGAAGTTTGGCACAGCAAGTATAAAGGTAGTTAGTTGACAAGTTGACAAGTAAACGAGTAGACAAGTTGACAAGTAGACGAGTTGATTGTTTGGTTGACGAGTAGATAAGTTGCTTGAAACGAGAACGATAACGTCAACGATATAACGAAAACCTTAACCGTTAAACTTTAACCCTTAAACATTAAATAACCGCTTCGTGTATGATGCACGGGGCGGTTTTTCTTTTCTACCACGGATGACACTGACGACCACGGATATTCTTTTTATCGAACACGGATATCACGGATTGACACGGATATTCTTATACGAACACGGATAATATCGGACAATGAAGAATTAAGAATATTAGTGGAAGAAATTATTTTAATTATCCACATTGGTTTCAATGTCTTTATAAGGAAATAAATATGAATAATGTGGATAATCTGGCCATTAATAGGAATTAATAATATTAGTGAGGAATTTATTTTAATTATCCACATTGGTTTCCATTAAATATAAAAGAGACAATACGGACAATATCAGACAATCTTTTATCAGAATAAATTGTCCATTGTTGTCATAATTGCCTTAAGAATAAAGAGTGTGGAATTGTGTGAGTAAACGAGTTATTTGATTAGTAGACGAGGAAGTGGCAATAAACGTTAACCCTTAAACTTTAACCTCGCAACCTTCAACTAAAACAAAAGCCGTATTTAAGATGGACAAACTTTGTTGCCCGATACTTAAATACGGCTTATATTGATAGGTGACGTGTCAAAATGTGTGCAGCAATACCTTGCTGAATTTTAGCACATCCTTTTAAGGGGCGTTCTAAAAAATACGTCGAGTTGATTTTTGTTCTTCTTTCGTATGTGCTTTTGTAAGTTGAAGAAGGAGCATAGCGGGCTATGTGACTGATGAAACTTGACAAAATGACATCGAAAGAGACGAAAAGCGACCGAAACAGAAACAATAGAATAAGTGAATACTTAAATTCGTAATTTTTATAACGTCCCTTATGTCTGTTTCATGAGTTATGCTCCGAAGTTATCGAAACGTATCATGTTGTCTTCTACTCCGAGCGAATGGAGCAGGTCAAGCACGGTCTTTGCCATCATTGGCGGACCGCAGAGGTAATACTCGCAGTCTTCCGGTGTCTCGTGCTGCTTCAGATATGTGTCGCCCATAACCGGCGCTACGAATCCTGGAGTGTATGGTATGCCTGCTGCATCGGCCTTAGGGTCAGGACGGTCTAAGGCAAGATGGAAATGGAAGTTGCTGAACTCTTTCTCCAGTTCGAGGAAATCATTGAGGAATGGCACTTCCTCCAGCGCACGCGCTCCGTAGAAATAATGCATCTCTCTGTTTCTTGTGTTCAGTGTTTTCAGCATGTGCATGATTTGTGCGCGCAGAGGAGCCATGCCGGCGCCGCCGCCCACCCATATCATTTCGCGGTCAGAGTCATACTGCGGACGGAATTCTCCGTATGGTCCTGACATTATCACCTTGTCGCCTGGCTTGAGCGAGAATATATACGATGAAGCAATGCCAGGGTTTACGTCCATGAATCCTCCGCCCTGTTCCTTCGGCTTGAACGGCGGAGTGGCTATGCGCACGTTCAGTGTGATGATGTCGCCCTCGTCAGGATAGTTAGCCATGGAGTATGCACGTATCGTCGGTTCAGTATTGACGCATTTCAAATTGAACATTCCGAAATTCTCCCATGCCGGCAGATAGGTGTCGCCGATGAGCTCTTTATCAAAGTCTTTGTCGTAGTCGATGCTGAATTCCGGTATGCGTATCTGCGCATACGAACCAGGATGGAAATCCATGTGCTCGCCTGGAGGCAGCGCCACCTTGTATTCCTTTATGAATGTTGCGACATTACGGTTTGAGATAACCGTACATTCCCATTCCTTTACTCCGAGTATTGCCTCGTCGACGTGTATTTTCAGGTCGCCCTTCACCTTGCACTGACATCCAAGACGCCAGCCCTCCTTAATCTCCTTGCGTGTGAAATGTGACTTCTCAGAGTCGAGAATTTCTCCGCCTCCTTCAAGAATCTGCACTTTACACTGTCCGCATGACGCCTTTCCGCCGCATGCTGACGGCAGGTATATGCCGTTTTCGTTTAGAGTCGCCATAACGGAGTTGCCCTGCGGCACATCAAGTACAGTGTCGTCGTTGACGATAATCTTGACGTTGCCTGACGGTGACAGATATTTTTTCGCTATAAGCAGCATGATGACAAGCAGTATAATGACCACAAGAAAGACCGTCATGCTTGCTATTATGAAGTTTGTGTCCATATTTCAGGTGTTTTTTTTTGAATGTATACGTTCTTGTTTGCGCTTTATAACTTTAGTCCGGAGAAGCACATGAAAGCCATGGCCATCAGACCGACTGTTATGAAGGTGATGCCCAGTCCCTGAAGCGGACGAGGCACGTCAGAATATGCCAGTTTCTCGCGTATGGCGCCGAGCAGGCAGATGGCGAGAGTCCAGCCGATGCCAGAACCGAGGGCGAAAGCTACGGCGTCAACTACCGACCCGATGTACTGGGTGTTTGCAGGGTCGAGGCTTATGCGCTGCTGCATGAACAGCGAGGCGCCCATGATGGCGCAGTTTACGGCTATGAGCGGAAGGAATATTCCAAGCGCAGCATAGAGTGACGGAGAGAAACGCTCCACAACCATCTCTACCAACTGCACGATGCCTGCAATGACGGCAATGAACAGTATTAGGGACAGGTAGGTCAGATCAACACCGAACAGTCCGTCGGCAGAAAGAACCTTTGTCTGCAGAAGATAGTCTGCAGGTACTGTGATTAGCAGAACGAATGTTACTGCCATTCCAAGTCCGAAGGAAGTCTTCACGCTTTTTGATACGGCAAGATAAGAGCACATGCCGAGGAAAAAGGCGAAAATCATATTGTCAACGAATATGCTTCGGAAGAATAATGATATAAAATGTTCCATATAGTCTTATTTGTGAGGCGTATCAGTCTTTGTAGAAATATGCTCTGTGCACCCATATTACTATGCCGCAGAGTATCATTGCCATGGCAGGCATAGACATCATGCCGTTGTTAATATATCCGAAATCGTATACGCAGTCAGGGATAATCTGATAGCCGAGAAGGGAGCCGCGGCCGAGCAATTCGCGTACAGCGCCTACTGCAACAAGTATATAGGCATAGCCTAATCCGTTAGCTATTCCATCAAGAAACGAAGGCCACGGACTATTGTATGAGGCAAATGCCTCGAGGCGTCCCATCAGGATGCAATTGGTAATTATCAGACCGACGTATACCGAGAGTTCTACGCTTACGTCATAGACGAAAGCCTTGAGTATCTGGTTGACTATGGTTACAAGCGCAGCAACAACGACCAGCTGTACGATGATACGTATGCGGGTTGGTATTGTGTTGCGGATGATAGATATTATGACGTTAGAAAAGGCTGTGATGACTGTCACTGCAAGCCCCATGACAATGGCAGGCTTGAGTTGGGTTGTAACAGCCAGAGCCGAACATATTCCAAGCACTTGCACCAGAACGGGGTTATTGCTGTTTAGCGGTGCAAGGAATACTTCCTTGTTCTGTTTTGAAAATAGTTTGCTCATTTTTCCTGTGTATTATTTTTCGTTTAGAAAGTCAGAGTATAGCGCGATAGATTTTTTCAGCATCATGTCTACACCGTTACATGTAAGCGTAGAGCCGGTAACTCCGTCAACGCAGTACGCACGCTCTTCAGGTTTTATGTCGGTAGCTTTCTTGACACTCAACACAACTTTTCCGTCAATGACGGCCTGCTTGCCTTTGAACAAGTCCTGCCATGCCTTTGAATCCTTGATTTCTGCACCTAATCCTGCCGTCTCGCTGGCATGATTGAAGTATGCTCCGTATACTGTCTGCTTGTCGTCGTTAAGCGCGATGTATCCCCATATCGGTCCCCACAGGCCCATGCCGCTGACAGACAGAACGTATTTTGTCTGGCCTTCAGTCTTGCAGGTGTATATAATAGCCTGCTGCTCGGCATTCACAGTGTCGGTTGACAGGACTGTAGAGGCATACACAGATTCTGCTTCTGCGTCTGACGAGAACTGGCGTATATGCAGTGATGCCAGCACTTGTTTCTTGACATCGAGCGCGACATTGGCATCCTGCTTCTCTTTTAAGCCGCTGTAGACAAATGCCAGGGCGAATGCTACGATGACGACAAGAACGACGCTATATATTATTATATAAGTATTACTGTTGGTGTTTAGTTTCTTTGCCATTGTCTTGTCCTCCTTATTTGTTTATGCTGCGCTTTGCACGGCGCGCGATGTTACGTTCTACTACACACCAGTCAATAAGCGGTGCGCAGACGTTCATAAGCAGTATGGCGAGCATCATGCCTTCTGGATAGCCAGGGTTCATTACGCGCACGACAATGGCTATGCATCCGATAAGAAGACCGTATATGTATTTGCCGGTCTCTGTACGTGCCGCTGTAACTGGGTCTGTAGCCATAAATACCGCACCGAAGACGAAACCGCCAAGTATCAGATGGTCGGCAATGCCAAGCGGTGACATACCGAGCGAAGCAAACAGCGCGCTTGTGAGTATTCCGCCAGCAAAGACTGACAGAATTATGCGCCACGATGCCACGCCAGTGATGAGCAGCAGTGCAGCACCAAGACCAATCGCTATAATGCTTGTCTCGCCCATTGAGCCTGGTATAAGACCGATTATTGCAGCAGCAGTGTCAATCTCTACATTTACGTTCTGTGCGGCAAGCGCAAGAGGTGTTGCCGCAGTCGTTGTGTCTGCTATCGTGTATCCAAGTCCGAATATTTCGTCTTTAGCCACCCAGCAGTTGTCGCCAGACATAACAGTAGGGTAGGAGAAAAACAGGAATGCACGTGCAGCAAGAGCCGGATTGATGAAATTCATGCCTGTGCCTCCGAATATCTCTTTGCAGAAAATAACGGAGAATGCACATGCCAGAGCCAGACACCACAGCGGGCAGTTTACTGGTATGATAAGCGGAATGAGAAGTCCGGTGGCAAGATAGCCTTCCTGGATTTCTTCATGCTTCCATTGAGCCCAGGCAAATTCGATTGTCAGACCGACAATATAACTTACTAAGATTTTCGGCAGCATCTGCAGCAGTCCGTATATGAACATTGAGATGTGCGATGCGTTTTCAAGCTGACCCGCCATTAATGCGTTTTGGTATCCAATGTTGTACATGCCGAACAGGGTGGCAGGCAACAGGGCTATGATTACAAAACTGATAATGCGTTTCGAGTCTACGGCGTCGTGAATATGTGCGCCGCTCTTTGCCGTTGTATTCGGTACGAAAAGAAAACTTTCCAGTCCCTCGAACACGCTTCCGAAGGCCTGCAGTTTCCCGCCGCGTTCGAAATTCGGCTTTATTCTGTTTAGGTAATTCCTTATGATTTTCACGTCTGATATTTATGTTTAGTGTTTGGATTTATTTTGCGTTCAGGAATGATGCCAGAAAACACTGGCAGCCTTGCAAGTGTGCCACTTGGCATAACGTACGGCAGGTTACTCGTTTTCTTTGCGCAGAACGTCAAGTCCTTGACGCACGATTTGTTGAAGAGGAAGTTTTGACGAGCAAACAAATTCTGCAACGGCAAAATCTTCTGGGCTCACCTCGTATATTCCCAAGGCCTCCTGACGCTCTATGTCTCCTGTAATTATAGCCTTTATCAGATGTTCCGCACAGATGTCCATAGGCAGCACTCGTTCATATTCGCCAGACATAATCATGTGGCGCTCACCGCCTTTTATTCGTGCGTCGCAGTCATACTCGCGGTTTTTCGGCATCAGCCACGACAGATATGTGCGGCTGGCAGAGAACATGCTCGTGCGTGGCATTATCCATCCCAGCATCTCGTCAGCATCGTCGCCCTCAGGTATAACAGTTATTTCTGATGTGAACGGTCCGATATGACATTTTTTGCAGGCACGCACACCTGTCAGCGGATTACCTTTTATTATGCGCACATTGCCATCCTTTATTCTGTCTTTGACAATTTCACCGATATTCTGTCCGACAGTGACGCTGCTATATGACGGATTGATGACCTCTGACCCAGCCACAGCAATCTTTCTGCGCAGGTCTGTTTTGCCTGTAAGAAACAGACGTCCGATGAATATCACCGTCATAGGGTCTGCTGTCCATACTGTCTCACCTTTGTTTACTGGCAGGGTATGGTTTATCTGTACGCCGACATTTCCTGCAGGACATTTTCCTTGAAATATGGTGACTGTTGCGTCTTTGACATTGCCAAGCGTCGTTTCCTCTTGCTTGCTGATGCCTATATATACATCATTGATTTTTGATAGGGCGGTGATTCCTGCCTGGAAGCTCTGCTCTTCACCTGCAAGTTCATACATAAAGTCTGCAGCGAGCGGCATGTCACGGAATGCCGACACAAATATGGCCTTCGGATTTACGTCAGGCGTAGTGCATACAGCATACGGCAGCTGGGTGATATATCCGAATAGTCCTGCTTTAAGAATCGCATCCTTCACATCTTCGGCTGTCGCAGACTGCAAGTCTGGCACGTCAAACATCCTATATTCGTTAATGTCGTCAGCCTCAACCTTTATGGACAGAACTTTTCTTCGCTCGCCGCGCTCAACAGCGGTCACCACACCGCTGACAGGCGATGCGAACGACACTTCTGTGGCGTGCTTGTTTACAAACAGCGGGTCGCCTGCAAGAACACGGCTGCCCTCTTTTACTGTGACTTTCGGAACAACTCCAGGGAAATCGTCCGGAGAGAGAGAGAATGTTCTGCCGCGTGCCACTTCTGTATCCGTAAGTGCCGCAACGCCCCTCAGTCTGATGTCCAGACCTTTCCGTAGTTTTACTGCCTTTACCATCTTTGTTTTTTCTTATCTTGTAATTATAAATATACTTTTTTCTGTTTAGCTCTAATGTGCTTGTGCCAGCCGCTATGAAAAAGTCTGATGCGGCTCAAATACCTAACATGTCTGCAAAATTACAAAAAAAACAAAGAATAGGGAGCATAAATATACAAAACATTTCCCCATGAAACTTTTTTTTTGTACTTTTGCATCAAAAATTAGGATATATCAAGAAATTCAAGTACATATCGCTTGCTATAATATGGACGCTTATCGGCATTTATGTTATGTCAGTTGCACTGCTGCATGTTCCAGCAGTGCAGCGTGGCATTGCGTCGAGAGTGTCGGACATGTTGTCAGAGAGTCTTTCGACACGTGTCAGAGTAGGCAGTATCAGTCTTGGACTGTTTAACCGTGTAATAGCAGATGATATTACCTTAGACGACAGACAAGGACGTCCCATGCTGTCGTGCCGCAGGGCATCGGCAAAGATTGCTATCATGCCGCTGCTGAATGGACGGACGGTCATAACATCGGCGCAGTTGTTCGGCGCAGACGTCAGATTGAAACGTGCTCATAAGAATGCGCCGTTGAACTGTCAGTTTGTGCTTGACATGCTCTCGTCTGACGATACGGCACACCGTGCCCCGCTTGACTTGCAGGTTGCATCGCTTGTGGTGCGCAATGGTGCGGTGAGATATGATGTGGGAGAGAGGGAAAAGGAGAAAGGGAGAGAGATGGTGGGGCGTGTCTTCGATGCACACCATATTGCGATAGAAAAGGTCAGCGCCCACGTCATGCTGAATGCGCTGACTGACGACACTCTGTCGGTTCGCTTGAAGAAACTGTCGTTCGACGAACGTAATTCAGGTTTGTCGGTGCGTCGGCTGTCGTTTACGGCAGAGGCAGGTCGAGGTGGCGGCAGTCTGCGCGGCCTTATGCTGCAAACGGAGGGAAGCGATATCAACATGGATGCGTCTGTCGGGCTCTCTAACGGCCGACTTACTGCGTTGCAGCTCTCCAGCAATCATTCAGCTGTCGACATGCGTGAGGCGTCGCTTTTTGTTCCGTCACTCCGAGGAATAGACAGGACGCTTTTTGTTGATGCAGAACTACGTGCTGACTCACTTTCGGCAGAAGTCAGCAAATTTAATGTAAACACCTCGGGCAGAGAACTCGATGTGCGCCTTGCTGGCAGCCTGCGCACAGATCAGCATATTATAGACGCTCTGCCCAAGGGCAGGATGAGCGCATGGAATATAGACATTTCTAAGTTGCGTGCCGATCAAGACATGACAGAGACCCTGCTAAGCGCTGCAGGCTTAGATGCAACCTTAGGCAGCAGGCTTGAGGGCGTGTCGTATGCGGGCTTCGTATCTTGTGATGACGGAAAGGTGACGGCAGATGGCACAGCGAAGTGCGGGCTGGGTGAAATGAAGCACAGCCTATCGTATCTCGATGGAAAGATTTGCGGACAGATTGAAACTGACGGCATGCAGTTAGGCCGTATGCTTTCAACAGACGCTGTGGGGCAGGCTGCTGGCGTGGCGGAAGTGGATATGACACTCTCGCCAGACAGGAAGCATATCAAGACTGCCGATGTAGATATCAGACTGTCAGAGCTGGCAGCATTGGACCATGTCTACCGTAATGCACAGGCGGAACTCTCGGCTAAGGACGGAGCTGCGCAGGTTAAAGTGGGCATAGCAGAGAATAGCGCTTCAGGCACAATCGTATTGAATGCAGGTGATGTGCCCGCATTAACAGGTGGGAGTAGCCGTAATGGCGTCATGGCTGAAGATGTGGAGGTTGTTGCTGATATACAGCATCTTGCACCTGCCGCACTGAATATTACTGACAGGTATGGCGACGCCGTTTTCAGCGGCATAGCAACAATACATGTAGATAAGGTGACAAAAGGTATGCCGGCATTAGCATTGTTAGACGGCATGCAGATGGATATACGAAATTTCTCTATAGACAGCGAAGCGGGCAGATACGTCTGCGACAGTCTGCTGCTTACAGCACGAAAGCATATTGGCGGCAGGCGTGAGATTTGCCTGCGTTCAGATTTCGCCAGTGTGGATGCTACAGGCCGCTTTGACGTGGAGACCCTGCCGCAGTCGCTTACCAATCTTGTGGCTTCGCAGCTGCCAACGCTGCCAGGACTGCCGCAGTACATACAGCAGAATAACGATATCCTGCTGACGGCAAGCATAAGGGATATGGAGGTGCTGCGCCGTTTGGCAGGCATCGATGTGCTTGCTTCGAAACCTATAGACGTGAAGGCGTATGTGAACGACAATACGCGGCAGTCTAATATTACAATAGATGCGCAGCAGATTAGCGTGAAAGGAAATAAATTAGAGAATATGCTGGTGAACATATATTCGCCAGGCGACACCCTGCGGTATTCTGCTAAAACGCAAAAGCGCAGCAAGGATGGCGAGGTCATGGCTTTCGGTATTAGCGGCAAGGCGGCAGGGAACATTCTGCTTGCGGCACTGGAATGGAAGAAAGAGAGCGAAGGGAACGGATTCCGGGGAAGCCTGAATACCAGAAGCCGATTCTACAGGAACAAGGAGGGGAAGGATGTAGCGCATGTAAGCATCTCCCCGTCAGAGGTTATGATAGGCGATTCCCTCTGGCATATTCGGCCAGCAAATGTGGTGTATGCTTCAGATTATTTGAAAGTGGACGATTTCCTCCTGCAACATGAAGCCCAGCATATCAGCATAGACGGACTGGCCACAAAGAATTCCGCAGACTCGCTGAACGTCGGCCTGCAGGATGTGAATGTGGCATATATATTAGACTTTGTCAATTTCCGTTCTGTAGAGTTCGATGGCTTTGCAAGCGGCGATGTCGTAGTTAAGTCGCTCTTCTCTGACGTGCAGGCGTCAGCACGCCTTGATGTCAGTGAGTTCCGGTTTGAAAAGGGGCGCATGGGCACGCTTACCGTTTTTGCTGACTGGGATAACGAAAATGGGCAGGTGAATCTGAGGGCGCAGTGTGCTGACGACAATGTAATACCTATGGGCTATTTCCTCACAGAGCAGGGCAGTGCGCATGGCAATACCATGCAGCATGACGGGCGCACGCTAATCGACGGATATATCTCCGCAAAGAGAAACTACATCGACCTGGACATTAGGGCGCATAATACGAGGGCGGAATTTATGGAGAGTTTCTGCAGCAGCTTTATGGATAATGTGAACGTATGGGCTAATGGCAGGGCGCGTCTATGGGGAGATTTGAAAAAGATAAACCTTACGGGAAGCGTTGTGGCGAACGGCACGGTGTTTATCACACCGCTGAATACATCCTATACCCTAAAGAATGATACCGTAAACTTCCTGCCTGAGGACATACAGTTTGCGCAATGCGCCATCTACGACCAGCATGGCGGCAGTGGCGTGGTGAACGGTGCGCTCCATCATAAGAATCTTGGCAGAATGACATTCGATATTGATGTTGAGGCGGACAATATGCTATGTTATAACTTCCCGATGCAGAACGGTTCGACATTCGGTGGACACGTGACGGCTACAGGCACATGCCGCATGACAGGACGCCCGGGAGAGATAGTATTCGATATAGAGGCATTCCCTAAGAAGGGTACAGAGATTGTGTATAATGTCTCATCGCCTGATGCTCTTCAAAACCAAGAGTTTATTACATGGAGAGATAAGACAAAAGGTAAGGCGGACACAGGAGCAGGGACAGCGGAGAATAACGAGCTCTCGGAGTTCCGCTCTGATATGAGACTGAACTTCCTGATACACGCCACGCCAGAAAGCACGCTACGGCTGATAATGGATGAGAAGACGGGTGATTATATCACGCTGAACGGAAACGGCACGCTCAGAGCCAACTATTATAATAAAGGTGCAATGCAGATTTTTGGCAACTATAACGTGACAGACGGAGAGTACAAGATGACTATCCAGCAGCTTATCACCAAGAGTTTCCAATTCATACCAGGAGGAACAATAGCATTCGGAGGGGAACCGTTTGAATCGGCCATAAACCTGCAGGCGCAGTACGTCGTGCCGTCGGTGCCGCTGTCCGACTTGAATATCGGCAACTCATTTGCTGACAATACGGTGAAGGTTAATTGCATCATGAATATCACGGGAACGGCAGAGCAGCCACGGGTGGAATTCGATCTTAACCTTCCGCAGGCAAGCGCTGACGTGCAGCAGATGATAACCTCTATCATGGATTCTGAGCAGAAGCGCAACCAGCAGGTGGTCTATCTGCTTTCAGTGGGTAGATTCTATGCGGCAGACAACAACGCAATGACCGAGACAGGACAGTCACAGGCTTCGCTGGCCATGCAGTCATTCCTGTCAGGGACACTGTCGCAGCAGATAAACAACGTGATAGGCGATGTAATACTGAAAAACCGCAACTGGAACTTCGGGGCGAATGTCTCGCCAGGCGATGAGGGCATGATGAACGCAGAATACGAAGGGCTGATTTCTGGAAGGATGTTCAACAACCGCCTGCAGATAAACGGACAGTTCGGATACAGAGATAACGCTAACGCCACCACGTCATTCATTGGCGACTTCGATGTCAGATACCTCCTTCTGCCAAACGGCAATCTGCAGGTGAGAGTCTATAATCAGACCTCAGACAGATATTTCTCTAAGTCAACATTGAACACCCAGGGCATCGGTATCGTGTTTAAGCACGACTTTAATTCTCTTCTCCCTGCAAGAAGAAAGGACAACATCGCAGATAGTGTTAGCAGGACGGAGACAGCAACTGTATCGGCTGATAGCAAGGTACTGAGTAATGAAGGAAAGTAAGGTGGGTGTATACACACATAGCACTCCGACACAAATAACAAAAGGCATGAAACAGAACGACAACGGTGAATATGGGGAGACATGCTGCATGACACATAAAGGGCAGTCGTATTTCACCATGGAAAATAATATGGACGGTGACGATGGTCGCGGATTCTCGTTTGGCGATATGCTGGACGAGGCATCGCGTATGCTGAATAACGCCCTGAGAGAGCAGCTGAGCAGCCGTAGGACGAGTTCACGGGCAGGCGACGGTGGGACTTCGACTCCGTACACAGACAGATTCTGCAAGGATATGACTGCTGATGCTTGCAACGGAGACCCTGTAATAGGCAGGCACGCTGAGACAGACCGTATGATAGAGGTGCTGTGCAGGAGGAAGAAGAATAATGTGGTGCTGATAGGCGAGCCAGGAGTAGGCAAAAGCGCCATAGTGGAAGGTCTCGCACAGTGGATTGCGTCAGGAAATGTTACGCCGCTGCTGAGAGGGAAGAGAATCCTCATGCTCGACATGGCTGCGATGGTGGCAGGGACAAAGTACAGGGGTGAGTTTGAGGAGAGAATTAAGGGGCTGACAAACGAGCTGGAGAGGAACAGGGATATAATCCTGTATATTGACGAGATACACACTATTGTGGGGGCAGGAGGAGCGGCAGGCTCCGCTGACGCTGCGAACATGCTGAAGCCAGCGCTGGCTAATGGAAAGTTGCAGTGTATTGGTGCGACGACACTGGATGAATACAGGAAAAGCATTGAAAAGGATGCTGCCCTGGAGAGAAGATTCCAGAAGATTATAATACATCAGAATACAGAGAACGAAACGACAGATATTCTGAATGCGTTGAAAGGGCGTTACCAGGATTATCACAGGGTCATATATACCGACGAAGCTATACGGGCTTGTGTCATTCAGAGCATGAGATACATAGCCGACAGGTCACTGCCAGACAAGGCCATAGATGTTATGGACGAAGCTGGAGCAAGAGTGAGCATTGCTGCTACGCATGTGTCACCAGCATACAAGAGATTGGAGAAGGAGCTGAAGCGTACGGTAGAAGAGAAATATGCCGCTGTAGAAGAGCAGAACTTTGAAAGGGCGGCGGCCATGAGAAATAAGCAGAAGGCGTTGCAGGAGAGACTGCGGAAGGAAGAGATGTCGTGGGAGAGGGACTTCAGCGCATGGCCAGAAGTGACAGAGCAGCATGTGAATGAAGTGATAGCAAAGGCTACGGGAATACCGGTGAAGAGGCTTGATACAGACGAAACGGCAAGGCTCAGGAATCTTGCGGTTGTCCTGAACAAGCATGTCATAGGTCAGAGCAAGGCGATAGAGACCGTTACGAAGGCTATACAGCGGAACAGCATAGGGTTAAAGGCTCAGAACAAGCCGATAGGGACATTCATGTTTCTCGGACCGACAGGCGTGGGCAAGACACATCTGGCACAGCAGATAGCCAGGGAGGTGTATGGGACGGCTGATGCGTTGATACGCGTAGATATGAGCGAGTATAACGAGTCATTCAATATGTCAAGGCTCGTGGGCGCTCCTCCAGGATATGTTGGGTATGACGAAGGCGGACAGCTTACGGAGAAGGTAAGGAGACGACCGTATTCTGTCGTGCTGTTCGACGAAATAGAAAAAGCACATCAGAATGTATATAACTTGCTGCTGCAGGTGCTCGACGAGGGAAGAATGACCGACGGTAATGGAAGGCTTGTTGACTTCAGCAATACTATTATCATCATGACGTCGAACACAGGAAGCCGCCAGCTGAAGGATTTCGGCAATGGTGTAGGCTTTTCGGCAGCAGAGAAAGATAAAAACGGCAGTGTATGTTCCCAGCAGGCAGAATCTGTAATACGTAAAGCATTGTCAAGACAGTTTGCGCCAGAGTTTCTGAATAGGCTTGATGAGGTAGTAATATTTAACCAGCTGTCTTCTTGTGATATACGCAAGATTATTAACGTAGAACTTCTCTTGCTTAATCAGAGGGTGACAGAGATGGGCTACAGACTGAGCGTATCAGAAAAGGCAAAGGAATTTATTGCAGAGAAAGGATACGACATGCAATATGGCGCACGGCCATTGAAGAGGGCCATACAGCAGCTTGTGGAGAATGAGATATGCAATATGATTATAAATGGGCAGGTTGGCATTAACGATATAATAAAGGTCAGAAAGACCAAGTCGTCAGACTCGCTTATATTCGAGGTGGAGAGTAGAGGAATGCCAGCTCTGCCAGCCGAATAAAAATAGACAGATCCAGATGATAAGCAAGGCGAAAATAAAATTCATACGCTCTCTTGAGCAAAAGAAACAACGGAGGGCGGAGAAGCTGTTTGTGGCTGAGGGCCCCAAGGTCGTAGGAGACATCATGAAGGTCGAAAAGCCTGTCATGGTTGTCGCCACACCAGATTGGATTATGCAGAATAAACCTCTGCTTCATGAGGTAGTGGAGATTCATGAGGTAGATAATGACACTTTGAAGAAAATATCATTTCTGCAGCATCCGCAGCATGTCATTGCGCTGTTTCGGCAGAATTTCATTAATAGAACAGCTAATACAGATAGCGGGAACCATGAAACATCTGCTCATAGCTCATGCTTCGGACAGAAGGCTTGCACAGGCATTCATGCTGTCTCTGATAATAAGCTGTATTTAGCATTAGACGGCGTGCAGGATCCAGGAAATCTTGGTACAATAATACGCATAGCCGACTGGTTTGGCATAGAGAAGATTTTCTGCAGCCATGAAACGGCTGATGTGTGGAATCCGAAAGTCATACAGGCTACAATGGGAAGCATAGCCCGTGTAGAGGTGGTGTATGTGTCGTTGGCGGAATTATTTGACAGCCTCCCGCAGTCAATGCCTGTTTATGGCACAATGTTAGATGGTGAGGACATCTCTAATATTAAGCTTGAGAATAGTGGAATTATTGTCATGGGAAATGAAGGCAATGGCATTTCGGAAGATACTGCCAGGCGTCTGACACACAAGCTCCTTATCCCGAACTATCCGAAGGGACATAGCACCGCCGACTCGCTGAATGTTGCGATTGCTACTGCAATAACATGCTTTGCCATGAGAACGGGAAAATAATACAGCAATATTTTCTGATTGATATAATAAATTAAAGAAAATGCCGTTATATTATATATAAAGCGTACAGCGGCTATCTATAACATATAGGTTCGGAATCGTTATGCTTTAGGCAGGAGATTATAATAATCATACTGCCCCTACAGACCTTAAATCTTACATAGGCTAAGCATGGTTACATCTATAGTAATACTATTATCCACATTCGTCATAGCAATGACGATAGGAATTTACACCATACCCCGTATAGTGCGGCTCTCTCACGAGCTGCATCTGTATGACTTGCCAGACAGCAGAAAAGTACATACCATACCCGTTCCGCGGCTGGGAGGTGTGGCATTTCTGCCAACTGTCATCATATCAATAGCGATAGTTGTTGCTGTCGCTTCCAGATTCGGAATCACCTTTGGCGCACTGAGCGAGGCGGGTGCACCACAGCATTTTGTAGCATATCTGGCAGGAGCCATGATGCTGTATTGCCTCGGAATATACGACGATGTGCATGGAGTAGGGTATAAGCTAAAGTTCGCAATACAGATTTTCGCAGCATTCCTGCTATGCATTAGCGGGCTGTGGATAGCTTCGCTCGACCATATTTTCTATATTGACAGAATACCATATTGGATTGGCATGCCGCTGACGGTGGTCTTCGTAGTATACATCACCAATGCGATAAACCTAATAGACGGCATCGATGGCCTTGCATCAGGATTGTCTGCCATCTCGCTTTTCGTAGCCATAATGCTGTGCATGATGTCGGGAGATATTATATGGGCTATGCTCGCAATAGCATATCTCGGCGTAGTTCTTACCTTCTTCTGCTTCAATGTTTACGGAGGAAAAAATAAAGTCTTTATGGGCGATGCAGGCTCGCTGACTTTGGGATATACGTTAAGTTTTATTGTACTTCATTTCTGGCAGGCGCATCCCGTATGGAACCCCTATCTCCATAATATTGGAATAATCATCCTCAGCACATTGATTATACCGATGCTTGATGTCATCAGGGTAATGATGAGCCGCATTCGCGACGGAAGAAACCCCTTCCTGCCAGATAAGAACCACATACATCACAAACTGATGCGAACAGGACTGTCGGGAAGAATGACAATGCTCACGATATTGCTGATATCCGCACTATTTATCGTTGCAAACTATCTTGTCGCCTCATTCCTTAGTCAGACGTTGATGGTCATTCTTGATATTCTCTTCTTCATCTTGATGCATCTGATAATAAACTTCTTCATCAGGAAAAAAGAAAAACAGACAGATGTCAGTTGGAAAAGAGCATATATGCTGTGACAGGAGTGTTTGACTTGAACAGAACTTCCGCGAACTTAAGACAAATCATATATCAATAAACAGAAAATAATATGTCAGATACAAGAAGAATTGATTATAAAAAGGTATTTATAGAAATACTTAAGAGAAGAAAATATTACTATATAGTTCTTCCTGTGGTCTTTTTACTCTCATGTTTCTATATTCTTAGTATACCAAGGACGTATATTTCTGAAACAGAAGTAGTGCCGGAGACAGAATCTGGTGCAGCGAGTGCTGGAGCACTGACGTCTCTTGCCTCAACATTAGGCTTTGACCTTTCTGCAATGGAGTCGACGGATGCTATTACACCGATAATGTATCCAAATCTTCTGAAGGATAATGGCTTCATTTCAGGCTTACTGGATATAAAGGTGAAAACCATAGACGGTAAATTTGAGGACAATCTTTTCAATTACGTTTATTACTACGAGAAGAAACCCTGGTGGGATCGTTTCAAATCGTATGTTATAAATCTTTTTAAGTCAGGAAATAGTGCTGCAACAGCAAAGTTTGACCCTTACAGACCTACTAAAAAGGAACATGACGCAATGGAGGAGTTACGTAGTAAAATTGTTCTTAAGGTAGATAAAAAAACAGGTTCTATCTCTATACAGACTACAACACAGGATGCTTTGATAAGCAAGGTGCTTGCGGATTCTGTTCGTGAGCATCTCCAGCGTTTTATAACAGAATATCGTACAAGCAAGGCACGTAAGGATGTTATGTATTATAGCGAACTTGTAGAAAAGGCGAAAAAAGATTATGAGAAAAGCCGTGTAACTTACGCAAGATATGCTGATAGTTATATGCATAGCAATTGGGCAAACAACAGGTCAAAAGTTGATGCTATGGAAAAGGATGCAGAAATGCTATATAGCAATTATACAGTATTGAACAGCCAGCTTCAGGCGGCAAAAACTAAGGTTCAGGAACGCACTCCTGCCTTTATGCTTGTAAAAGGAGCATCAGTGCCAATAAAACCAGCTGCGCCCAAGCGAATGATATTTGTATTCGTAATGACAATGCTGGCATTCTGTGCTACTACGGCGTATATCCTGCGTGAAATCGTCAGATGATTCGAAGGAGATTGGACCGACTATTCCCAGACATGCCTGTTGAATTCGTATTAATTGTCATATCATATTAGAAAATGCAAAATAAGTCATCAAGACCGGCTAAGATAGCTTCAAATACGATTGTGCTGTTTATACGCATGTTTGTATTGATGATAGTGAATCTTTATGCCGTACGTCTTCTTCTGAATGGATTAGGCCAGACGGATTATGGCTTGTTTAATACAGTTGCGGGTGTCGTTACATCAACGTTTTTTCTTAGCAGCATCCTCGCATTTTCTGTACAGCGTTTTTATAGTATTGCATTAGGTGAGGACGACAAAGAAAAATTCAGCAATATCTATTCTGCGAGTCTTAATATCGTTGCGCTTTCTTCAGTTGTGATACTTCTCCTTTTGGAAACGGCAGGAGTATGGTTTGTTGAGAATTTTCTCAGTATTCCTGCAGAACGCTTTGAGGTGACAATGTCTGTATTCCATTTTTCTGTTTTCACCTTTGTTTTTACGTTTCTTCAGGTTCCGTTTCTTGCTGCAATCTATGCTCATGAAGATATGAATACGTTTTCTGTAATATCAACGATAGAAGCTGTTCTGCGTCTTGCAGCGTCATGGATAGCAGGCATGGCAATGATGGACGGTTTGTTGCTTTATGGTATACTGCTTTTTATTATTTCCGTATTGATTTCTTCTATATATGCCATTGTCGCTGTACGAAGATATACAGTCTGTCGTTATGTGTTTGTTCGAGACCGAAAGATGTATTCGCAGTTGTTGTCTTTTTCAGGATGGTATACATTCGGAACAATGGCAAATACAGGAATGAATCAGGGCAATACAATATTGTTGAATGTATATTTCGGTCCAATTGCAAATGCGGCCTTTGCCGTTGCCACCCAAATACAGAATGCTTTTAATTCACTTTGCAACAGCATGGTTCTTCCTTTCCGCCCAGCAATGATTAAAGCTTATGCGGAGGGCAATCATAAGTATGTCTGTCGTTTGTTTTATGCAAACAACAAGATTATATGTTTTTTTATGATTCTGACAGGTTTTCCTATTATATTGGAAATGGATATGATTCTGGGATTCTGGCTTGGGGAATACGATAACAGCACCTTGCTTTTTTCGAGACTTACTGTTGTTAGCGTTATGCTCATAGCGCTGCATAATCCTATATCAATTATTATGCATGCCATAGGAAAGGTGAAGCAATACCATTTGCCAGTTGAGACGACAATACTTTTATGCTGTCCAATCACATGGGTGTTGTTTCATCACGGCACGCCTTCATATGTATTATATTATGTCATTGTGGGGTTAGTTATCGCTGCCCATATCCTCAGACTTTTGTGTTTAAGGAAATACTACACGTATTTTTCATTGCGTGAATACATAATCAACTTCCTGTTGCCGTCAATGTATGTGGTGATTCCTGGTATTGTTTCCATTTGCCTTATACATTATATGATTGATACGGTTTATATAAGACTGGCGTTTTCTTTTATTGTCTTCCCCGTGGCAATAACAATCATGTTCTATTTGTTATGTCTTGACAAGGAAGAAAAAATACAGGCAAAAAAAATTATTCCATCAATAATTTCTAAATTCAGATGAACATATCGACAGACATATTGCTTTGCTTGACATATCTTGTTCTATGGACGTTAGCCTTTGCGTGGTACCACGTAAAGCGTTTCGTTATGGATTCGGGTACTGTTATTATTGGCATGCAGGTGATATATGCTATATTTTCTGTCCTGACTCTCACTGACCCGCTTTTTTCTGCAGCCTACGAAGAGTTGGCACTTTTCCCTTATATATATCTTTTTTCTATGCTTATGATTGCCATGCTGCCAATCATAGCCAATCACATCGACCAGCCTAAGAAAATTGCCGAACCCAATACCCGCATAATGCATGTTGTTAGTCTTATTCTTGCGGTTACTGCAATTTTGCAGATACCAGATGTGCTGTCGGAAGGTAGCGGCGGTATAATGAAACTTATAACAGATGTTGATGCCGGCAAAGAGGCATACGAGGAGACTGCCGAGTCTATGAGTGAGGCTGGTGGAAGCATTAGCAATGTTCCTGCGGTGATATTTAATATGCTGACGGATTTTATACCTTTTTTCCTGTTTTATTTTTTTACGAAGAAAAGCAGGAACTATTGGGTTATTATAGGATTATTTATAGCATTGCTTATGAGTGTCGTGTTGCCAGTTTCAAGAGGACAGCGTGCTGGTACAGTGCAAGGTATATTGACGATTATTGCAACATTCTTTATGTTCCGCATGTATATGCCGGCAATTACTCGAAAGATAATAATGTCAGTAGGTGTCACTGTAGTGCTGTTGGTTTCCATTCCTGTTATAGCCATAACCTATAGTCGCTTTGGCGAGAAAGCTGCAGGCGCAACAGGCTTTGTTACATGGTATGTTGGTCAGGGAAGCTTGTATTTTAATAATTTCGGACTGGATGCTGGAGGTACGCGCAACGGTGACCGTACAATAAATCTTGTAAAGCGTGTTATTGATCCGTCAACGCCTAAAAATTATGTAGAACGTCGTGACAAATATCCGAATCTGAAAATTGACGATTATTTCTTTGTTACGTTTGTTGGCGATTTCGTCATAGACTTTGGCCCTATTATTGCAACCATAATAATAATTGTATTTAGTATTGTTGCATGGAGGGGTACACGGCCTCGCGACGGTACTATAACTATATATCAGTTATTGTTGCTGCATTTCGTGCTATGTGTCAACATACAAGGCGGAATGACACTGTTTTCTTATTCGGACACAGGCAATTTGCGAATATTCGCCTATTTGATGCTATATATATATATGAGATATCATGACAGATTGCTTGAAAAATTTGAGAAATCAGACGAACAAATATAATTCCAGTGATATAATATATTTTGGATATGATGGCAGATACATATAATATCGCTGTATTGATGACGTGTTACAACCGGAAGGACAAGACCGTCTTATGCTTGGAAAAACTTATTGAAGCAAAAGAGTTGTATAATGCGGATAATGAAGGGACGGTAAGTCTTTCGCTCTTCCTTACGGATGATGCCTGTACAGACGGTACTTCTGATGCTGTCAGAAGGATATGGGCAAACCAGGAATTAAATATAATATTGGGCAATGGCTCTTGCTATTGGGCAGGCGGAATGCGTCTGGCATGGAATGAGGCTATGAGGCAAAAGGATAAATGGGACTTTTACCTGCTGTTGAACGATGACACCATAGTATGTCCTAATGTTTTCGAAGAACTCTTGTGTACTCATAGTTATGCAATGAGCACATTCGGCAAAGGCGGAATATATTCTGGTATTACTTGTAGCAATAACGACCGCTCACGCATAACCTACGGCGGAGATGTCTTCGATACTGCAGCGCGCGGCACATGGCATAGGGTAGGAGTCTCAGATACGCCTCAGTTGGTGGATATGATAAATGCAAATATCTTGTTAGTCGATGTGTCAGTCGTAGAGAAAATCGGGATTTTTCCAGATGTGTATGTGCATGGCTGTGCTGATACTGACTATTGCATGATGGTACGGCGTAATGGTCTGCCAGCATTAGTGACAGCCAATATTTGTGGTATGTGCGATGATGACCATCTGACGAAGGAGGAAGAAATACTTATGCTTATGAGGATGACCTATAAGGAACGCTGCCGTTATGTGTCAAATCCTGTTCATTCTGATGCTGACTATCTGACGATGATAAAGCGAAACATGCCTCAGAAATATCCTGTTAGCTGGTTTCTCAGGAAATTGCGACTATGTTTCCCTGCCTTATACTACCGGATAAATAAAATCAGAGGGTTGTATTAGATTAAGGATTACGGGAGATTGAAGGAGATGAAATAATGTAATTTAAGGGAGAAGATTTAAGCTATAGCTTCAACCTCCGTCTGTTCTCTCTGTCTTCCCCTAAGAATTGCAATTACAAAACATAAATTAAGAAAATAACAGATATTATGTACGACATAGCTGTCCTATTCATATTCTTTAATCGCCTGGAAGTTGCCCAGAAAACGTTTGAACGCATACGAGAGGCAAGACCGTCGCGGCTTTATTTGGCGCAGGACGGATTCCGTAAAGAAAAAGGCGAGCCTGAGGCAAAAAAGATAATGCAGATAAGAGAGACAATACTCTCCATGATTGACTGGGATTGTGAAGTCAAAACCCTTTTCAGACAGAGCAATGTTGGATGCGGCATGGGTGTCAAGAGTGCGATAGACTGGATGTTTGAGAATGAGGAATGCGGTATAATTCTGGAGGACGACTGTGTTGTTCATCATTCATTCTGGCCATATATGAGCGAACTGCTCTCAAGATATGCAGCAGACCAGCGCATCGGCATGATAGCAGGATATAATCCGCTCGGCAAAGTATATTCCGGTGCATCATACACATTTTCCCGTTACAAGGCATGTTGGGGATGGGCAACTTGGCGACGGGCTTGGAAGCAAATGGATATTGACATGAAATGGCGCGCGTCCGATGTATACGACAGCGTTATAAACAATATGGGCGGAAATGGTTGCGACCAACGTTATTGGACTTATCGTCTGAAAGCCATTGACCATAATTATGTCAGCGCCTGGGACTGGCAATGGTACTTTACGCTTTCCTCTCAGAACCAGCTTTGCGTCTTCCCTTCCTGCAATTTGGTAGATAATATAGGATTTGGCGAAGATGCAACCCACACATCGCTGACGGGCGCAACAAAATCAACCGATACAAACGCCATTACATTTCCTTTAATACATCCGGACTATATAGTTCCGAATACGCACTTTGACAAATGTTTCTATAAATATAACAATACAATATACAATAGTATAATCCAGCGCATTCCGTTTTCTCTCAAAAGATGGATTAAGGCGAAGATACTAAACAGGAAATAGCATGAAGCTGAAAATTAATACTCCGTTAGGGAAATACACATACAAGTTTGTTCCGTTATTTGCCGGCACAAAGATTATCAACAAGGAAATATCTGCTCGCAATCTGCTTGATTTCAAAAGAGTAATGGATAATGCAGGTATAACATTCCTTTTATCCTACGGCACATTGCTTGGTGCTGTACGTGAGAATGATTTCATATCTCATGATGAAGACATAGATTTGATTGTCTCGTGCGAGCAGACCCAGTCTTTGCTGTCTTCGCTTTTCGTATTGCGCGACAACGGCTTTGAAGTATGCAGATACGACCGCCGCGGAGTCATATCTTTTATGAAGGAGGGTGAATACATTGATATATATATATTCAGTCCTTTGGAGAAGGGCATATTGGCTTGCGGGCGAGAAGTTATGCCAGAGCAATTTCTGACAGATGTGACCACGTTCAGCTTTAAGGGAACATCCTATAATGTTCCGAAAGAATACATACGATATTTAGAGTTTTTCTACGGAGTCGACTGGCAGATACCCCGCCAGTACTATCATTACGAACTTCCTGCGTGGCGACGTCTTTTGCACATCGCAGTTCAGTATGCAAAGGAGTTCATGCCAGATTGGCTGTTTTTCGCCCTTGTCGAGCATAACGACAGGAAATACCGACAGCCATTGTTAGATAAGATATACAAAAACTAAACACAATCATAATATGCAGGCAATATTGTTAGCAGCCGGTATGGGCAAACGCCTCGGCGAACACACGAAGGATAATACTAAATGTATGGTTGAAGTCAATGGAGTAAGACTTATTGACCGTGTCATACAAAACCTTGCTGGACTTGGACTGTCACGTCTGGTGATTGTAATAGGCTATGAGGGGCGTAAACTCACAGACTATATAGGCCATCGTTATGACGACGTTCTGACAATAGAATATATAGAAAATCCGATATATGACAAGACGAACAACATCTATTCGCTTGCGTTAGCAAAGGATGTATTGTGTAGTGACGACACCATATTGTTAGAGTCCGACTTGATTTACGATGCCGACATGCTACAGTTACTCGTTGGGTGTCCTGACCCTAACGTGGCGCTTGTCGCAAGGTATGAACCCTGGATGGACGGCACAATGGTGCAGATAGACGACAATCGTAATATAGTGAATTTCGTATCTAAAAGTGCGTTTGACTACAGCCAGACGAAAAGTTATTACAAGACAGTCAATATATACAAGTTCAGCAAGGAGTTTTCGCAAAAATGCTATGTCCCGTTCCTCGAGGCGTATTGCAAGGTTATGGGCAACAATGAATACTATGAGCAGGTTCTGTCGGTCATTTCCCACGTCAGCGGCTCAATGCTGAAAGCTCTCCCCATTTCTAATGAACGATGGTATGAGATAGATGATATTCAGGACCTTGATATCGCTTCGTGCATTTTCTCTGACGATGCTCACCGCCTGCAGCAGTATCACAGGCGTTATGGTGGCTTCTGGCGTTTCCCAGACATGCTTGACTACTGTTATCTCGTTAATCCTTATTTCCCGTCATCACGCATGATTGAGGAAATGAAGTGCAACTTCGAGACACTGCTACGCAATTATCCATCCGGGATGTCTGTCAACTCTCTGCTTGCTGCGAAGATGTTCGGCGTGCGGCAGGAATATATTACTGTCGGTAATGGCGCGGCAGAGTTGATAAAAAGTCTTATGGATGCCATTACGGGTAATATAGGAGTGGTATTCCCTACATTCGAAGAATATTCTAATCGTAAGGCACAATCCAATCTAATCGTCTACCAGCCGGATAACCCAGATTTTGCGTACACTACAGCAGATCTTATGTCGTATTTTGACGACAAGGATATATCTACGCTTTTAGTGATAAACCCAGACAATCCTTCTGGAAACTTCATTCCTGCCGTACAGTTGCTTCAGTTATGTCAGTGGGCAAAATCCAGGACCGTTCGCATCATCATCGACGAGTCATTTGTCGACTTCACTGATGAATGCGAAGCCAATAGCCTGCTCCATGACTCTGTACTTGCCAAATATGACAATCTTGTTGTGGTTAAGAGCATATCAAAGTCGTACGGTGTTCCTGGATTACGTCTTGGAGTCGTTGCCACATCTGACGTGGCATTGGCAGATATGTTGAAAAAGGATGTTGCGATATGGAATATAAATTCCTTTGCGGAATATTACATGCAGATATACGGCAAGTATTCGGCAGACTATGCCTATGCATGTCGCTTGTTCGTAAATGAGAGAAAAAGATTCTTTGGAAAACTTCAGCAGGTACCGTTTCTCCGTGTCATTCCGTCACAAGCCAATTACTTCCTCGCAGAGGTGCTTCCGCCATACAGCTCGTCCGAACTGTCTCGCCGTCTTCTGAACCGTCATAACATTCTGATAAAGGATTGTTCTGCGAAGAAGGGATTCGGCGGTGCTGGATATATACGTCTTGCAATACGTAACACAGCTGATAACGACAAACTGCTTAACGCATTAAATAATCTGTGAAATGAAAATATCAGTAATCACGGCGACATATAATAGCGCAGCAACCATTCGCGACACTATAGAGTCTGTTATGAAGCAGACGTATGCGGATATAGAATACATCATTGTCGACGGCGGTTCCTCCGACGAGACCATGGATATCGTGCGTAGCGCCGAACCGCTGTTCTGTGGTAGGATGAAACATATTTCTGAGCCTGATCGGGGCATATACGATGCCATGAACAAGGGCATAGCCATGGCAACGGGCGATGTGGTCGGCATACTCAATTCTGACGATTTTTTTACTTCCGACAGCGTTGTTAGCCTGATAGCGTCTTCTTTTTCCGATGATATTGAAGCCGTCTATGGCGACATACATTTTGTCAGTCCGTCAAATCTCGGACGTTGTGTGCGTTACTATAGTTCGCGGCATTTTCACCCGTGGATGATGCGCTTCGGATATATGCCGGCACATCCGTCCTTTTATGCACGGAAAAGTGTATACACACGCTGCGGCACATATTCCCTAGACTATAAAATAGCGTCAGATTTTGATATGATGGTACGCCTGTTCTGCCGGTATAGGATTAATGCTAAATATGTGCCAGCCGATTTCGTCACCATGCGGACTGGGGGTGTTAGTACGAAGAGCGTATCCAATCGGCTCCTTATAACAAAAGAAGACGCTGTGGCATGTCGCCGAAACGGCGTATATTCTAACGTGCTTCTGTGCTCCGTAAAATATCTGACAAAGATATTCGAGTTTTCTTGCCGTTCTTGACGGAGTATGTATGCTTGCTCTGAAACATAGGAGAGACATTATGGCCTGGTTAGCCAATCCATTACATTGTTGTGAAGACTGCTAAAGAAAACTTTACGTTTTTTAACGTGCGAGAATCGCTTATAAATTTCGGGGGCGGGGTGTTGCATAAAATATCGCATGGAAATTACGTTTGGGGTAAATGCTTGCTATACAGTATGTTATGCGAAAAATGTGTATTTTCCTGTTGTGGCAGCGCTGCAAGAAGTAGCGGATTGCTATACAGGAAGTAGCGAATGACTGCATTATTTACTCTTGTTGAGTTCGTTTTTGGGTGCCTTTTGGGCGTCGTTTTTATTGTTTTTATTGCCCATACAGCAAAAATAATGAGTTCCTTGAGCCTGCCCGTGGTATTATGATGATAAGATTCTGCATTTTTAAAGAAAACTCAGGCTGTTTTACTGTACTAGAATTACGTGGCTACATATACCAGATTGTATCTTTTCTCCTTTCCTGTTTCAACGATAGTCTTATGTCGAACTCACGTTAATCCTGCATCTGTTGTGGGAGTGAGGTAAAAAAATAGGTCACTTCATTTGAAGTGACCTAATACGTAAATGTTGGCGTATGGCTCATTTTGCAGGATAAATTTGAGTAGTAGGTATTCAATAGCTCAAATTGCAGGATGACTTTATTCGCTGTTTTCTTGTTAATTTATCTGAGAGTTTGTACCTTTGCTCCGCAGTCTGAAGCATAGTGGA
>JAZUMR010000063.1:0-40365 GCA_045603685.1 Prevotella sp. | reverse complement strand
GTCAACTATATGATTTATGGCTTATTCAAACATGAAGATAGATGAAGATAGATGGAGGTAGAGGGAGATAAATGACATTTGTTTTGATGCAGAACACCAGCTTGCCAAAGTATCGTCCTCTGTCTTCGACGCCAAAAGCGGCATATCTTCCTGTAACTTCCTATATCTTCTTAACATACGAAACTCGTCTACTCGTCTACTCGTCTACTTGTCTACTTGTCAACTCATAGAGGTAATGATTAGTTTGTAAAAAAAATATCAAAAAAAACTTGCAGGAATAAAGAAAAAATATTAATTTTGCAGCGTAAAAGGTGAAGATTGCGCTGGCTGATGCTAACAACTCGCTGAAACAGAACACTTTAGGGTTTCCTGAGGTTTGTTCTATTTTTGTGTGTATATGTGAAGAAGCGCGTAAAACTAACCTTTGTTTGACAAAAATTTTATTATACATATTATTAAATTAAATTGAAATGCCAGGATTAATTGGAAGAAAAATCGGAATGACATCCGTTTTCAGTGCCGACGGTAAGAATGTACCGTGCACTGTCATCGAAGCTGGTCCTTGTGTTGTTACTCAGGTGAAGACAATCGAGAAAGATGGCTATAAAGCTGTTCAGCTCGGATTCGCTGAGGCTAAGGAGTCTCGTACTAACAAGCCTATGGCGGGTATCTTCAAGAAGGCGGGTACAACACCTAAGAAGCACTTGGCCGAGTTCAAATTTGAGGAAGAGTACAATCTCGGTGATACTATCACTGTTGAACTCTTCAATGACGCATCTTTTGTTGATGTTGTTGGCACATCTAAAGGTAAAGGTTTCCAGGGCGTTGTAAAGCGTCACGGCTTTGGTGGTGTCGGACAGGCAACACACGGTCAGGATGACCGTCTGCGTAAACCAGGTTCAATCGGCGCTTGTTCTTATCCAGCTAAAGTGTTCAAAGGAATGCGAATGGGTGGACATATGGGTAATGAGCGCGTAACAACTCAAAACCTGAAAGTGTTAAAGGTAATTCCAGAGCAGAACCTCATTATCGTTAAGGGTTCAGTTGCTGGATATAATGGTTCAACAGTCTTAATTCAGAAATAATGGAAGTTAACGTATTAAATATTAATGGTCAGGAGACCGGAAGAAAGGTTACGTTAAACGAATCTATCTTCGGAATTGAGCCTAATAATCATGTGCTTTATCTTGATGTTAAGCAGTATCTTGCTAACCAACGTCAGGGCACTGCAAAGGCTAAGGAACGTTCAGAGCACACTGGCTCAACACGTAAGCTCGGACGCCAGAAGGGCGGCGGCGGTGCACGTCGTGGTGACATCAACTCACCTGTACTCGTAGGTGGTGCACGCGTGTTCGGTCCACGTCCACGTGACTATCGTACAAAACTCAATCTCAAAACAAAGATTCTTGCTCGTAAGAGCGCACTCTCATACAAAGCGCAGGAGAATGCTATTGTCGTTGTTGAGGATTTCAACCTTAATATGCCAAAGACTAAAGATATGCTAAATATCGCTAAAAATCTTAAAGTTGAAGGCAAGAAGGCACTCTTTGTTTTGCCAGCTGAGAATAAAAATGTATATTTGTCAGCCCGTAACGTTAAATCTATGAACGTTCAGGCAGCTGCAAATATCTATGCTTATGGCATTCTTAACGCTGACGTGCTCGTTGTAACAGAGAATTCTCTCCCTGTAATCGAAAATATTTTGAACAAGTAAACTAAAGGAGACAATAAATATGGCATTCGTAATTAAACCACTGGTCACTGAGAAGATGACACAGATAACCGAAAAGCAGCCTAATCGCTACGGTTTTATTGTACGTCCTGAGGCTAACAAGATCGAAATCAAGAAAGAGATCGAGGGACTTTACAATGTTACAGTTGAAGATGTGAATACAATGCGTTATGCGGGCAAGCGTTCAAGCCGCTATACTCGCGCAGGTCTTATCAAAGGACACAAGAGCGCATTTAAGAAAGCTATCGTTACTCTGAAAGAGGGCGAAACTATAGATTTTTATAGCAATATTTAATAAGAAATGGCAGTACGTAAATTAAAACCAGTTACTCCTGGTCAAAGACACAAAATTATTGGCACGTTCGAGGATATTACTGCATCCGTGCCAGAGAAGTCTCTCGTTTACGGTAAGCGTAGCACCGGCGGTCGAAACAACACCGGTAAAATGACAGTTCGCTACATTGGCGGAGGTCACAAGCAGAAGTATCGTATTATTGACTTCAAGCGAGAGAAAGATGGTGTTCCAGCTGTAGTGAAAACTATCGAGTATGATCCAAACCGCTCTGCTCGCATAGCACTTCTTTACTATGCTGATGGTGAAAAACGTTACATTATTGCTCCTAACGGACTTAAGGTGGGCACAACACTTATGTCAGGCGCTGAGGCAGCACCTGAAGTAGGCAACGCACTTCCACTTGCAAACATCCCAGTAGGTACGGTGATTCATAATATCGAGCTCCGTCCTGGTCAGGGTGCGCTTTTAGTTCGTTCGGCTGGTAATTTTGCTCAGTTGACTTCCCGTGAGGGTCGTTATTGTGTTATTAAGCTTCCTTCAGGAGAGACACGCCAGGTGCTTAGCGCATGCAAGGCAACAGTTGGTTCTGTAGGTAACTCTGACCACGCTCTTGAGCAGTCAGGCAAGGCAGGACGTTCACGCTGGCTCGGCCGTCGTCCACACAACCGTGGTGTTGTAATGAACCCAGTTGATCACCCAATGGGTGGTGGTGAAGGACGTCAGTCTGGTGGACACCCACGTTCACGTAAGGGTCTCTACGCTAAGGGTCTCAAGACACGTGCACCTAAGAAGCTTTCTAACAAGTACATTATTGAGAGAGCTAATAAGAAGTAATAATTACAAACTGAGTAAATTATGAGTCGTTCATTAAAAAAAGGTCCATATATCAACGTTTCTCTTGAGAAGAAAATTCTCGCAATGAACGAGAGCGGAAAGAAAAACGTCGTTAAGACATGGGCTAGAGCCTCAATGATCTCACCAGACTTCGTGGGTCATACAGTGGCTGTTCATAACGGTAATAAATTTATCCCTGTTTACATTACTGAGAATATGGTTGGACACAAACTCGGAGAGTTCGCACCAACACGTCGTTTCGGTGGACACGCCGGAAACCGCAAGTAAGCAGGTATAACAATTCAAAACCATAGAAATTAACAATGGGAGCAAGAAAACATATAGCTGCACAAGCAAGAAAAGAAGCCCAGAAGAATCTTTACTTCGCAAAGCTTAAGGGATGTCCTTCTTCGCCACGTAAGATGCGCTACGTAGTAGACATGATTCGTGGTATGGAAGTAAACCGAGCACTCGGAGTTCTGAGATTCTCAAAGAAGCAGGCTGCTGTAAACGTAGAGAAACTTCTGCGCTCAGCAATCGCTAACTGGGAGGTAAAAAATGATCGTAAAGCAGAAGACGGCGAGCTCTATATCTCAAAAGTCTTTGTTGATGAGGGTGTGACAATGAAGCGTATGCGTCCAGCACCACAGGGACGTGGATACCGTATCCGCAAGCGCTCTAATCACGTAACTCTCTTCGTTGATGCTAAAACTAATGATGATAAATAATAAGTATGGGACAGAAAGTTAATCCAATCGCAAACCGACTCGGCATTGTCCGTGGTTGGGACTCAAATTGGTTCGGTGGTAAGAACTTCGGAGATAACCTCGTAGAGGACCAGAAAATCCGTAAGTACCTCAACGAGCGCCTCGCTAAGGCTAGCGTCTCTCGCATAGTTATTGAGCGTACACTTAAGCTTGTCACCATTACAATTTGCACCGCACGTCCAGGCATCGTCATTGGTAAGGGTGGTCAGGATGTTGACAAACTGAAGGAAGAACTCAAGAAACTTTACGACAAGGACATCCAGATCAATATTCATGAGGTAAAGAAACCTGACCTCGATGCCACAATCGTAGCAACTAACCTCGCTCGCCAAATAGAGGGAAAGATTGCTTATCGCCGTGCCATCAAAATGGCTATCGCTAACACAATGCGCGCTGGCGCTGAGGGTATCAAGGTTCAGATCTGCGGCCGTCTTAACGGAGCAGAAATGGCACGCAAGGAAATGCTGAAGGAAGGACGTACTCCACTTCACACATTCCGCGCAGACATCGATTACTGTCAGGCTGAAGCACTTACTAAAGTAGGTATACTTGGTATTAAGGTGTGGATCTGCCGTGGAGAAGTTTACGGAAAGAAAGACGTTACTGTTAACTTCACACAGGAAAAGCAGAACAACGGCCGTTCTAACAATCCACGTAATGGTAGAGGCGGTAACCGTAAGAGAAACAATAACCGTTAAAAGTAGAAGTTTATCATGTTACAGCCAAAAAGAGTAAAATATAGAAGACCGCAAGATGGTCGTGGCAATAAAGGCAACGCCCACCGCGGAACACAGCTTGCATTCGGCTCATTCGGCATAAAGACTCTCGAGCCAAAATGGATCGACAGCCGTCAGATTGAGGCAGCACGTGTTGCTATCAATCGCTATATGAACCGTGAAGGACAGGTTTGGATCCGTATCTTCCCTGATAAACCAATCACACGTAAGCCTGCTGACGTACGTATGGGTAAAGGTAAGGGTGATGTAGCTGGATGGGTAGCACCAGTGACTCCAGGAAGAATCCTCTTCGAAGTTGAGGGAGTTCCTTTCGCTATTGCAAAAGAGGCCCTGAGACTTGGAGCGCAAAAGTTGCCAGTTAAGTGTAAGTTTATTGTAAGACGTGATTACGACAAGAACGCATAATTATGAAGATACAAGAAATTAACAAACTCGAAACCAATGAATTGGTAGAGAAACTCGAGAACGCAGAGGCTGCACTTCAGCAGATGAAGCTCAACCACGCAATCACTCCACTCGAGAATCCATCTCAGATTAAGGGCGCTCGTCGAGATATTGCACGTATGAAGACTGTACTCCGTCAGAGAGAACTTAATAAATAACAATTATCCAGATGGAAACAAGAAATTTAAGAAAGACAAGACAGGGTGTTGTTATCAGCGACAAAATGGAGAAGTCTATCGTTGTTGCTGCTAAGTTCAAGGAGAAGCACCCTCTATATGGTAAGTTTGTTCAGAAAACAAAGAAATACCACGCTCATGATGAGAAGAATGAGGCACACGTAGGTGATACTGTTCTCATTATGGAGACCCGTCCGCTTAGCAAAACAAAGCGATGGAGATTAGTTTCAATAATTGAAAAAGCTAAGTAATTATGATACAAGCAGAATCAAGACTTACAGTATGTGATAACAGCGGTGCACGCGAGGCTCTCTGCATCCGTGTTCTTGGTGGTACCAAGCGCCGTTACGCTAGTGTGGGAGACGTGATTGTCGTTGCTGTTAAGAACGTTATCCCATCAAGTGATTTGAAGAAGGGTGCAGTATCTAAGGCTTTAATTGTACGCACAAAGAAGGAGATTCGTCGTGCAGATGGTTCATACATCCGTTTCGATGATAACGCTTGCGTACTGCTTAACAACGCTGGCGAGCTTCGTGGAAGCCGTATCTTTGGCCCAGTCGCTCGTGAGCTTCGCGCAGTAAACATGAAGGTCGTTTCTTTGGCACCTGAGGTTCTTTAATAATTAAAATGTTAAGAAATGACTAAGTTACATATCAAAAAAAACGATACCGTTATTGTTCTGGCCGGTGAGGACAAGGGCAAGACAGGTAAGGTGCTCAAAGTTCTCGTTGAGAAACAGCGCGCACTCGTTGAGGGTGTGAACATCGTAAAAAAGAGCACAAAGCCAAGCGCAAAGCACCCACAGGGTGGAATCGTTGAGCAGGAGGCTCCTATTCATATCTCTAATCTCAGCCTTATTGATCCTAAGAGTGGTAAGCCAACTCGTATCGCTATCAAGAAAAATGAGGATGGCACTAAGGTTCGTATAGCTAAAAAGTCAGGGGAGGAAATTAAGTAATGGATACAGCACAATTAAAGAAGGTTTATGCTGAGACTATTGCTCCAGCACTCCAGAAGCAGTTCAACTACTCTTCGTCAATGGAGATTCCTGTTCTCAAGAAAATTGTTGTAAACCAGGGACTCGGTGACGCTACACAGGATAAGAAGCTTATTGATGTAGCTATCAACGAAATCACTGCAATTACAGGACAGAAGGCCGTAGCAACATATTCTAGAAAGGATATCGCTAACTTTAAGCTTCGTAAGAAAATGCCTATCGGCGTTATGGTAACACTGCGTCGTGAGCAGATGTACGAATTCCTTGAGAAGCTCGTGCGTGTCGCTCTCCCACGTATCCGTGACTTCAAGGGTATCGAAACTAAGTTTGACGGCAGAGGTAATTACACTCTTGGTATACATGAGCAGATTATCTTCCCTGAGATTAATATTGATAATGTTGACCGTATACAGGGTATGAACATTACTTTCGTTACATCTGCAAAGACTGACGAAGAAGGTTTCGCTCTCCTCAAGGCTTTCGGTCTTCCTTTCAAGAACGTTAAAAACGATTAAGATATATGGCAAAAGAATCAATGAAGGCACGTGAGATAAAGCGTGCTAAGCTTGTAGCTCGTTACGCAGAAAAGCGCGCAGCTCTCAAGAAGATTATCGCTACAACTGATGATCTCGCTGAAGCATACGAGGCAGCTCGTAAACTACAAAGCATACCAAAGAATGCCAACCCTATCCGTCTCCACAACCGTTGCAAGGTGACTGGACGTCCAAAGGGTTATATCCGTCAGTTTGGTCTCTCTCGTATCCAGTTCCGTGAGATGGCTTCTGCAGGACTCATTCCTGGAGTAAAGAAGGCAAGCTGGTAATCCGTATGGTTTTTTGTGAATAATATCACAAGAATCTAAATAAATTATGAGTCTTTTATTCTCTCCCGTTAGTGGGAGAGAATAGACTAAAATATTTTATTATTTAATATTGTCGGGGTAGGCCCGATTAATTAAAACTTTTTTATACATGACAGATCCAATAGCAGATTTTCTGACAAGACTCAGAAACGCGATCATGGCACATCACCGTGTAGTAGAGGTGCCTGCGTCAAATCTGAAGAAAGAGATTACAAAGATTCTCTTCGAAAAGGGTTACATCCTTAACTACAAGTTTGTTGAGGACGGACCACAGGGTTCAATCAAGGTTGCCTTGAAATGGGATCCTGTTACAAAGGCTAATGCAATTAAATGCCTTAAGCGTGTTTCAACTCCAGGTCTTCGCAAGTACACTGGATACAAGAACATGCCGAGAGTAATTAACGGACTTGGTATTGCAATCTTGTCCACATCAAAGGGTGTAATGACTGACAAAGAGGCTGCTGAACTTAAGATTGGCGGCGAGGTTCTTTGCTATGTTTACTAATTAGGAGGTACAGAAATGTCAAGAATAGGAAAATTGCCAATAGTAATCCCTTCAGGCGTTACTGTTAATCTTAATGATGGTGTAATAACAGTTAAAGGCCCTAAGGGAGAGATGTCACAGAAGGTTGATTCTTCTATTATCGTTAAGATTGAAGATGGCCAGATGATATTTGAGGTTGATGAGAATAGCCCAGTAAACTACAAGCAGCGTAATGCTTTCCATGGTCTCTATCGTTCACTTGTTAACAACATGGTTGTTGGTGTAAGCGAGGGATACCAGAAGGTTCTTGAGCTCGTAGGTGTAGGTTACCGCGTTTCTAATCAGGGTAATCTGATTGAGTTCTCGCTCGGATATACTCATCCAATTTTTATACAGTTGCCTAAAGAGGTAAAGGTAGAGACAAAGTCAGAACGTAATCAGAATCCAGTTGTAATTCTTGAGAGCTGTGATAAGCAGCTGCTCGGTCTTATCTGCGCAAAGATTCGTTCTTTCCGTAAGCCAGAGCCATACAAAGGCAAGGGTATTCTTTTCAAGGGCGAAGTTATACGTCGCAAGTCTGGTAAGAGCGCTTCAGCTAAGTAATCTAAAACATTAACGATTATGACAAATAAGAAAGTAGAAAGACGAATCAAAATCAAATATAGAATTCGTAAGAATGTAAATGGCACTGCTGAGCGTCCACGTCTTAGTGTGTTCCGTAGCAATAAGCAGATCTACGCTCAGGTAATCAATGACCTTACTGGTAACACTCTTGCTGCGGCTTCTTCTCTTGGACTTGAGGCTATGCCAAAGAAAGAGCAGGCTGCTAAAGTTGGTGCTCTTATTGCAGAGAAGGCAATGGCTGCTGGTATCACATCTGTTGTTTTTGACCGTAACGGATATCTTTATCACGGTCGAGTAAAAGAGCTTGCTGATGCAGCTCGTAATAGTGGATTAAATTTCTAATAGAACAATTATGGCAATTGATAAAGTAAAAGCAAATAGCGAGACAGAGCTCAAAGACAAGCTTGTAGCTATTAATCGCGTTACTAAGGTAACAAAAGGTGGTAGAACCTTCACATTCGCTGCCATCGTTGTTGTTGGTGATGGCAAGGGAACTATTGGTTGTGGCCTTGGAAAGGCTGGCGAAGTTACCGCAGCTATCGCTAAGGGTACTGAAGCTGCAAAGAAGAATCTGGTGAAAGTTCCTGTAATTAAAGGTACAATCCCTCATGAAATCGAAGTTCGCTATGGTGGTGCCCAGGTGTTCCTGAAGCCTGCTGCTGCAGGTACCGGACTCGTAGCCGGTGGTGCTATGCGCCCTGTGCTTGAGAGTGCTGGTGTTACAGATGTTCTCGCTAAGTCTAAGGGCAGCAGTAACCCTCACAATCTTGTGAAGGCTACTATACTTGCTCTCAGCATGATGCGTGACGCTCGCACTATTGCAAAAGAACGTGGTATCAGTATGGAAAAAGTATTTAAGGGATAAGGAGGACTAATTATGGCAACAATAAAAATTAAGCAGACTAGAAGTAGAATCGGCGCTCCTGCAGATCAGAAGCGTACACTCCAGGCACTTGGTCTTCATAAAATCTCACAAATTGTAGAGCGTGAGGACAATCCTGCTATCCGTGGTATGATTCGTAAGGTTCACCACCTGGTGACAGTTGTTGAATAATTAATCTTTTAAATAGACAATATTATGAAATTAAATAATTTGACTCCAGCTGAGGGTTCTACACATTCACGTCGTCGTATTGGTCGTGGTCCAGGTTCTGGACTTGGTGGCACATCTACACGTGGTCACAAAGGTGCTAAGGCTCGTTCTGGTTACAAGCGTAAGATTGGCTTCGAAGGTGGTCAGATGCCACTTCAGCGCCGTCTTCCTAAGTTCGGCTTCAAGAATATCAATCATAAGGAGTATCTTGCAATCAATCTTTCAACACTGCAGAGTATTTCAGAAAAGCAGAATACAACAAAGATTGGTATTGCAGAGCTTGTAAAGGCTGGTTTGACTAATGGCAAGGAACTTGTAAAGATACTTGCTAACGGCCAGATTACAGCAAAGCTTGAGGTTGAGGCTAATGCATTCTCTAAGGCTGCTGAAGAGGCAATCAAGGCAGCAGGTGGTAACACAACAATCGTTAAGTAATGAAAAAGTTTTTTGAGACACTGAAGAACTGTTGGAAAATTGAGGATTTGCGTCAGCGACTCCTCGTTGTCCTGTTGTTCACTGCAATCTATCGTTTCGGTTCATTCGTAGTTCTCCCTGGTATTGATCCAGGGAAGTTGGAGAAGCTGCAGTCACAGACAAGCGGTGGCCTTATGTCACTTCTTGACATGTTCTCAGGTGGTGCGTTTTCCAATGCGTCAGTTTTCGCACTTGGAATTATGCCATATATCTCAGCTTCAATCGTAATGCAGCTTCTCGCTGTTGCTGTACCTTACTTCCAGAAGATGCAGCGCGAAGGTGAGAGCGGACGCAAAAAGATTGCATGGTATACTCGTATACTTACTTTGTTCATTCTCCTACTCCAGGCACCTTCTTATCTCTTCAACTTGAAGATGCAGGCTGAGGGCGCTCTTGCAACAGGAATTTCATGGCATGTATTCATGATATCAGCCTCTATTATTCTTGCTGCTGGAAGTATGTTTGTCCTCTGGCTTGGTGAGCGTATTACAGACAAGGGTATTGGTAATGGTGTTTCAATCATCATCATGCTCGGTATTATTGCTCGTCTTCCACAAGCTTTCATCCAGGAAGTTACTTCACGCTTTACAGCCATCTCAGGTGGTGGTATCGTGATGTTTATAGTTGAGATACTTATACTTTATGCTGTAGTATGTGCGGCAATACTTCTTACACAGGGTGTACGTCGTGTTCCAGTACAGTATGCAAAGCGAGTAGAAGGAAATGGAAAGCGTATGGTTGGTGGTGCACGCCAGTATATACCGCTGAAGGTTTTCGCAGCAAATGTTATGCCTATCATCTTCGCTCAGGCTCTGATGTTTATTCCTATAACAATTGCGGGACTCTCTTCTACTGGTGGTTCACCTATACTACACCAGCTTATGGACAATGGAAGTTTGCTTTATAATGCTATTTTTGTTGCACTCATCATAGCATTTACATACTTCTATACAGCAATCACACTGAATCCTACACAGATGGCTGAGGATATGAAACGTAATAATGGTTTCATTCCGGGAATTAAGCCTGGCCATGATACAGCAGAATACATTGATGTTATCGTGACACGTCTTACCCTCCCAGGTTCAATCTTCATAGCATTCATAGCTATAATGCCAGCACTTGCAGGATTGCTTAATGTTCAGCAGGAATTTGCGCAATTCTTCGGAGGTACATCACTGCTTATTCTTGTGGGTGTCGTTATTGATACACTGCAGCAGATTGAGTCACATCTGATGATGCGTCATTATGATGGTTTGCTGAAGAGCGGACGTACACGTAACGGTGGTGTTTCTGCTTACTAAGAATCTGATATGACAGTTTTTCTCAAGACTGAGGAAGAAATACAACTCATGCGAGCGGCTAACCAACTTGTTGGTAAGACCCTCGCTGAGTTATTCAAGCACATCAAGCCAGGGGTATCTACGAGTTATCTGGATACAATTGCAGAGCAGTTTATCCGTGATAACGGCGCTATACCCACCTTCAAAGGATTTCCTAATCCTTACGGCAGTCCTTTCCCCGCGTCTATTTGTACATCAGTAAATGCATGTGTAGTACACGGCATACCGTCTGATAGGCAAATACTTCAAGAAGGAGACATCATTTCCGTTGACTGTGGGGTAAAGCTTGATGGATTTTGTGGAGATTCTGCATATACATTCTGTGTAGGTGAAGTCTCTCCCCAAATTAAGCAGCTTCTTAAAGTTACGAAGGAATCTTTATATAAGGCTATCGAGGTTGCGGTTGCAGGCAAGCGTGTTGGCGATATCGGATATACAGTTCAAAACTATTGCGAGTCTTACGGGTACGGGATAGTACGCGAACTGACAGGACACGGCATTGGCCGTGAGATGCACGAGAAGCCCAGTGTGCCTAACTATGGCAAACGTAATAACGGAGCTATGCTAAAGAATGGAATGTGCTTGTCTATTGAGCCAATGGTTACTATGGGCAGCCGGCAGATAGGACTGCTTCCTGACAAATGGAGCATAATTGCTATTGACAAGAAGCCAGCAGCACATTTTGAGCATACAATAGCTGTTCGTCACGGACAGTCTGAGATATTATCATCATTTCAAGAAATAGAACGTTTAGAAGGAGAAATCTACTGATTATGGCAAAGCAATCAGCAATAGAACAAGACGGCACAATTGTCGAGGCCCTCTCAAATGCAATGTTCCGAGTTGAACTCGAGAATGGTTGTCCTATTACTGCTCACATCTCTGGTAAGATGCGTATGCACTACATCAAAATCCTCCCTGGAGACAAGGTGAAGATTGAGATGAGTCCGTATGATTTAACTAAGGGAAGAATAGTATTCAGATACAAATAAGGAAACTCAATTATAAAATACAATGAAGACAAGAGCATCTTTAAAGAAGCGTACACCTGACTGCAAGATTGTACGTCGCAAGGGTCGTCTTTTTGTTATCAACAAGAAGAATCCTAAGTTCAAAACTCGTCAGGGATAGTTTTTAAGAAATCTAAAAGATTCACATTTGATGTTAATTCTTGCTGATAATTCTGAAGTTTGCAGTAACTTTGCACTTCCGAATTTTCGGTAAGACTTAACGTGTAAACTTTATTATTTAATTTATTAACAATGGCAATAAGAATTGTTGGAGTAGATTTGCCCCAGAATAAGCGTGGCGAAATCGCATTGACTTATATTTATGGTATAGGTCGAAGTAGTTCAGCAAAGATATTGGACAAGGCAGGTGTTAGCCGTGACCTGAAAGTTAACGAATGGAGTGACGATCAGGCAGCCAAGATCCGTGAAATTATCGGTGCTGAATTCAAAGTTGAAGGTGATCTCCGTTCAGAGATCCAGTTGAATATCAAGCGACTGATGGATATTGGTTGCTATCGTGGTGTACGTCATCGTAATGGTCTCCCTGTTCGTGGTCAGAGCACAAAGAACAATGCTCGTACTCGTAAGGGTAAGAAGAAGACTGTTGCAAATAAGAAGAAGGCCACTAAGTAATTAGGAATTAAGAATCAGGAATTAAGAATTAAGACGTTTTGTTATTCTTTCTCAATTCGAGATTTTGAATTACATTACTTTAAAATTATATAAAGGTCATGGCAAAGAAAACAGTTACAAAGAAAAGAAATGTCCGTGTTGATGCCGTAGGTCAGCTTCACGTTCATAGTTCTTTCAATAATATTATTGTCACACTTGCTAACTCAGAGGGTCAGGTGATTTCTTGGTCATCTGCAGGCAAGATGGGTTTCCGTGGTTCTAAGAAGAACACACCTTATGCTGCACAGATGGCAGCTGAGGACTGCGCAAAGGTAGCGTTCGATCTTGGTCTCCGTAAGGTTAAGGCTTACGTTAAGGGTCCAGGCAACGGTCGTGAGTCTGCAATCCGCGCATGTCATTCATGTGGTATAGCAGTGACAGAGATTATCGACGTTACTCCACTTCCACACAACGGATGTCGTCCTCCAAAGCGTCGTCGCGTGTAATGTCTTTTGTGTGTAGCAGAATTAATCTGTTGCATGCAGTATAAAGGAAAAAGATAACTTTCAAATATTTATTTAATTAGCATTATGGCTAGATATACAGGTCCGAAATCAAGAATTGACCGTCGTTTTGGCGAAGCCATCCTCGGTTCAGAAATAGTTTTGTCCAAGAGAAACTTCGCTCCTGGACAGCATGGCAACAATCGTCGTCGCAAGATGTCTGAGTACGGTGTCATGTTGGCAGAGAAGCAAAAGGCTAAGTACACATATGGTGTATTAGAGCGCCAGTTCCGTAACATGTTTGAGAAGGCAGCAAAGGCTGACGGTATTACAGGTGAGGTACTCCTTCAGATGTTAGAGAGCCGTCTTGACAATGTAGTATACCGTCTTGGTATAGCTCCTACACGTCGTGCAGCTCGTCAGCTTGTTGGTCACAAGCACATCGTTGTTGATGGTGCTGTTGTCAACATTCCTTCTTATTCTGTTAAGCCAGGTCAGGTTGTAGGTGTTCGCGAGAAGTCTAAGTCACTTGAAGTAATTGAGTCTTCACTCGCAGGTCGCAATCACAGCCAGTTCCCATGGATAGAGTGGGATGCACAGACAAAGTCAGGCAAGTTCCTCCACAAGCCAGAGCGTGCAGACATACCTGAGAATATCAAGGAGCAGTTAATCGTTGAGTTGTACTCTAAATAATCATTAAATTAATGGCGATATTAGCATTTCAAAAACCTGATAAAGTTGTAATGTTGGAGGCCAATGACAAAGTCGGCAAGTTCGAGTTTCGTCCTCTTGAGCCAGGCTTTGGCGTTACTGTAGGTAACGCATTGCGTCGCATTCTTCTTTCTTCTCTTGATGGTTTTGCTATCAATACTATCAAGATTGACGGTGTGGAGCACGAGTTCTCGTCAGTTCCAGGCGTCAAGGAGGATGTAACCAACATTATCCTGAATCTCAAACAAGTGCGATTCAGACAAGTAGTAGATGAATTCGAGAATGAGAAGGTCAGCATCACAGTTGAGAATACTACTGAATTCAAGGCAGGTGATATTGACAAGTATCTGACTGGATTTGAAGTGTTAAATCCCGATTTGGTGATTTGTCATTTAGACGCAAAGGCATCAATGCAGATTGACCTCACGATCAACAAAGGTCGTGGTTATGTCACTGCTGATGAGAACCGTGAGTTCTGTACAGATGTCAACGTACTCCCAATCGATTCAATCTACACCCCTATCCGTAACGTACGCTATAGCGTTGAGCCATGTCGTGTTGAGCAGAAGACCGACTACGACAGACTTATTATAGAGGTAACTACGGACGGTTCCATCCACCCGAAGGATGCGCTTAAGGAAGCAGCTAAGATTCTTATTTATCATTTCATGCTCTTCTCTGATGAGAAGATTACTCTCGAGAATCCAGAGCTTGATGGTAATGAAGAATTTGATGAGGAAGTTCTCCACATGCGTCAGATGCTCAAGACACGTCTGGTTGACATGAACCTTTCTGTTCGTGCTCTCAACTGTCTCAAGGCAGCAGACGTAGAGACCCTCGGCGATCTTGTTCAGTATAACAAGACCGACCTCCTTAAGTTCCGCAACTTTGGTAAGAAATCGCTTTCAGAGCTTGATGATTTGCTCGAAGGTCTGAATCTGTCGTTTGGAACTGATATTTCAAAATACAAACTTAACCAAGACTAATCTTCGGTTAACAATTAACAAAAAGAAAAATGAGACACAATAAGAAATTCAATCATCTCGGTCGTACTGCATCTCACCGTAAGGCTATGCTTGCAAACATGGCTATCTCGCTGATCATGCACAAAAGAATCACTACGACTGTAGCAAAGGCAAAAGAGCTCAAGAAGTATGTTGAGCCACTGGTAACACGTTCAAAGGAAGATACAACAAACTCACGTCGTGTTGTATTCAGCTACCTTCAGGACAAGCACGCTGTAACTGAGCTTTTCAAGGTTATAGCACCAAAGGTAGGTGACCGTCCAGGTGGTTACACACGTATCATCAAGCTTGGCACACGTCAGGGTGACGCTGCTCCAATAGCATTCATCGAGCTCGTTGACTTTGATGAGAATATGGCAAAGGCTCCTAAGGCAGTTAAGAAGACTCGTCGTAGCCGCAAATCTTCTGCAGCAGCAGTAGAGGCGCCAGCTGCAGAGGCTCCAGTAGCTGAGGAGGCATAATAATCTCAAACATTTAGCTTTCGGCCTAACCTATGGCATGACCTTTTGCAAAAATGAGACATGACGGTCTGTTATGTTAGGTACGTCCGATAACCAATATTTAATAAAAATCAAAACAATGGATTTAATTAAAGTTGCTGAAGAAGCATTTGCAACCGGCAAGCAGTTCCCAGAGTTCGGCCCTGGTGATACAATCACTGTCGCTTACAAAATTATCGAGGGTACGAAAGAGCGTATTCAGCTCTATCGTGGTGTAGTTATCAAGATCTCAGGTCATGGTGACAAGAAGCGTTTCACTGTTCGCAAGATGTCAGGTACAGTTGGCGTAGAGCGTATTTTCCCACTTGAGTCACCAAACATCGACTCAATCGAAATCAACAAGCGTGGTAAGGTACGTCGTGCTAAGCTCTATTACCTCCGCAAGCTTACAGGTAAGAAGGCACGCATTCAGGAGAAGCGCGTAGCAACAAAGAATTAATAAGATTCTCTGAAACCACTTTATATTTCCCAGCATTCGTCACAGAATGCTGGGATTTTTTTGTATATAATAAAAAATAATTTGTAGTGAAAATGATTTTTTTATTAAAAAGTTTGTCTGTTCTGTTTATATTTAGTATATTTGCACCATTATTAACTCATGTTATTTAAAGGAATACGTGAGTTTATAATACATGTAATTAGAAAGGCGTTTACTTAACGCTTTGTTTTGACGCTTGGAAACTTCGCAACTTTCGTAATCTGTCAGATACAAAGCAACAGTAGATGTCCATTGGTATGTATATGCTGTGAATTATACCGATATACGGTATAATATCGCTGTATTCATATCAGCGTGGGCTTCTGCGTTGCTCGTTCATGACAGATGGGCAATGCGAAGGCCTCCGAGCGTAGAACGTGCAGCAAGTCAGACTCTCACGCTTTTTTATTTATGATGTTGACTATTTATTATTTAATTGTCTGGTATGGGGAGTCACAGACACAACATCAATTTGAAGATGAAGCGTAAAATTGTTTTTGTTTTAGCTTTTTGTGCATTGTTATTATCAAGTTGTACATCTTATCGTCCTTTGACAGCTACTTCTAACCCTGTAGGAAATAAATGTGGAACGGCTGTTCATTGGAGTTTCTTGTTCTTTAGTGGAGGGTCAAATTTGGGTATAAATAAGGCTGCAAAGGAGGCGGGTATTACTCATATATCGCATGTAGATGTTAAGAAATACACCTTTTTAGGCATATATAATAAGACTACATTGTTGGTATACGGGGAATAATCAATAGAATAATTTTAAGTCAATCGGCTTGTTTGAATGAGCCGATTGACATTAATTCAGCCGGTATCTGTTATGTGTGAGTGGTAGTTTCCATGTCACCAGATGTAAATATAATTGTCGTTTTAAGGAATATGATTATACGGTTGATAATTAAATAGTTTATTACCATGACCAATTATATAGATATTAATAATATGAAAGATAAAAGGATATTCGCTTTACTGTTCTTTATATTTCTTTGTGTATCTGGGTTAAAAGGACAGAATTTGGTTATCCCTGCTGGAACACAGGTGTCTGTAAAACCTGTTACAGAAATGAAAATGGATAAGGACGATAGTGGAAAACAACTTTTGTTTGAAGTTGCGGAACATTTTATAATGGGTGATAGAATTCTAATTCCTATTGGTTCTATTGTTCGCGCTCATATTCTTGAAGTGCGTAATGCTGCAATGTTAGGCACTGGAGGAAAGTCTGAAATACAATTTGATAATATTACTCTGGCAAATGGTAGGTTGATACCTTTATCTGATGTTCCTGTAAAAATCAAAGGAAAAAATAATCATGTTCTTTCTGCAGCAACTTCTATGTTTTATGGATTGGGCGTTTTGGTTAAGGGTAAAAAAGCTCGTTTGAAAGACGATATGCGTTTTGATGTGGTAATACCTGCAGATGTTACTTTTATGGAAGATGGCAATATCGTTGTTGCTGATATAAATTCTAAATATATGTTGTCTGGTAATGAATATATGGCGACAGAAGAGGACTTGGATAAAAATAAAGAGGACAAAGATAAACGAAAAGGTTTTAATGCCTCATTACTATTTGGAATGAAGAAATCTGACAAAGGAAATGTTCGTGTAAAGTTAACTGGCTCTGTTCATGAAAAGGTTACAATCTCATTTGAAGACGGTCGCACGGAGGAATTTGCTTCGTTACCATATGAATTCGATGTAAAAAAGTCCGATTTACCGTTAAAAGTCTCATTGTTTTCTCAAAATTATGAATATAAGGATATTGATATAGAAAAGAAACCAGAAGGAGGAATTGGACATATATACATGGTACATGCGGAGGAAAAAAACGTATCTCATTATGCTAATAATGTTATTCAGCATTCAAGTAATGTTCAAAATGATATAAATTTGAATAATCGTATTGAGAAGAATATTGGAATTGACTGGAATCGTGAAATAAATAAAGCACCTAATACAGGCATTAAGGCGGAGAATACTTTTGCGCTAATAATTGCAAATGAGAATTATGATATTGTAGCTCCTGTAGCTATGGCGAATAATGATGGAGAAGTTTTTAAGGAATATTGTAAAAAAACTCTTGGACTTAATGAAAATTGTATTAAGTATTATCCAGATGCGACTTATGGTAATATGTCACGGGCATTTAGAGAAATAAAAGAAATTGCAGAGGTGTTTAATGGAGATATCAATTTGATTTTCTATTATGCAGGTCATGGTATTCCTGATAACTCAACGAAAGATGCTTACTTGATGCCTGTAGATGCTGATGGAACAGATATGACGGTATGTTATTCCTTAGGAAAGATATACAGCGATATTGAGGCCTTAAAATTAAAGCAGTGTGTAGTTTTCATGGACGCATGTTTTAGTGGTACCAAACGCGATAATGGTATGATTGTTGCAGCTCGTGGGGTTGCCATAAAGCCAAAAGAGGAGAAGCCGAAGTCATCGACTATTGTATTTACAGCATCATCGGATGACGAAGCTGCGTATTCTTACAATCAGGAGGGACATGGTTTATTTACATATTTCCTTCTAAAGAAATTGCAAGAAAGCAACGGTAAGGTTTCGATGGGGGAATTAGCCGAGTATTTGAAAACGAAAGTTGCTCAGAACTCGATTCTGATAAATGGAAAGAGGCAAACTCCAACAGTAATCGTGTCTGATAAGATTGCAACTACATGGGAGAAAATGAAATTAACAATGTAGAAAACATGAAAAAAGTATTGTTGCTCTTAAATCTATTATTAATATCGTTTGAATTATATGCTGATGATATACGAAAGGTTGGAGGAGTATTCCCATATTATGCAGATGTCTCAATGAGTATTTCTGAGGCAAAATTGGCAGCAATCGAAAATGCTAAGTTGCAGGCAATCGCTAAGGAATTTGGAACGACAATAACCCAAAATGTTGAGCAGGTAGACCAGGCCATAAATAATGAGGAAAATACTTTTTTCATGCAATACACTTCGTCTGAAGTAATGGGAGAATGGATTGAGGATCTCAAGGAACCAATATGTGAAGTGGAGGAAGTTAATTCTGATGCAATTCTTTTACGTGCAACAGTATTCGGTAGAGCCCGCGCATTATCTAATGAGGCGGTCGATTTTGAAGCATGTATATTAAGGAATGGTACAGAAAAACGTTATGCTGACACAAGATTTCGCACAGGTGATGATATGTATGTGTATTTTCGTACACCTGTTGATGGTTATGTATGCGTTTATTTGATTGATGAACAGCCTATGTCATATTGTTTGCTTCCATATTTGAATGACAATGATGGAATCCATACAGTAAAAAAAAATAAAGAATATGTATTTTTCTCTTGCGAAAAACAAAATAAAAACGAAAAAGTGGAAGTAGACGAACTTAATATTACATGTTCAAATGAAAATGGTGAAAGGAACCAGATATATGTCGTTTTTTCTCCAGAGCCATTTACTAAAGCCATAGATGAACATCTGTCAGAAACATTACCAAGACAATTGGTTTACCAAGACTTTACGCGATGGTTAGGTAAGTGCCGACGTAGAGACCCTAAGATGGGCGTGAAAATCATGAAAATAAAAATAACCAATTAACTATAACACTATTAATTTTTTACTATTATGAAAAAATACGTTTTATTATTAATCGTTGCCTTCTTTTCAGTATCAATAGCCTCTGGCCAGTCTCGGGCATTAAAAAAAGCACAGAAAAAAGAATATAAAACCAAAATGAAAAGATATGAAAAAGAAGGATGGACACTTTTCGCTAGTTCAAGAACCCTTGAGGTTGCTTTGTTAAAACACTATGAAAAATTGGACGCAGAAAATGCAAAAGAAGAGTCTGGTACAGCATCACGTTTTAAATCCAAAAATGTTGGATTACAAATGGCGATTAACAATGCGTGCATTAAATATGCACAATCTGCTGGCAGTTATGTTAAAGGACGTAATATAAGTGAAGCATATGGTAATGCTGTTGATGCTTCTGGTGAATTTGATAGGTTTTATGCAGCCTACGAACGTTTGGTAGAGAAAGAAATAAGAGGAGAAATGGAATTGTCTTATGCAGTGATTAAGAGTAATGGCGATGGCACATACGAAGCTGAGGTTTTTTTTATTGTTGATGAAGTTGCTGCATCGAAGGCACGTATGAGAGCGTTGGAAAATGCAGCAAAAGAAAGCGAAGCTGCTCGAAAATGGGCTCGAGGTGTTTCGAAATTTGTGCAAGAAAGGTTTAATAATCAGTAGTTTGTGTAATATTTGTGGGCTAATGATAGATAACAGGTGGGCGAAAAATAGGCTCGCCTGTTTTTTGTTAATTGATATTAAATGGATGACAGATTGCTGGGTTAAATGTTATAAAATCAGTAACTTTGTGGGAAATTTGTAACAAAAAGAGTATTTAGGATATTATGAAGGAAATAGTTGATGTGCTTCGTTCGTCTGTATTGGCAGGAGTGTGTATTGGTATAGCTGGGTTTGGTTATCTTGTTACGCGCGACATTATCGGTAGTGTGTTGTTTGCATTCGGTCTGCTTACTGTCGTAGGATATAAGCTGAAGTTGTATACAGGTACGGCAGGATTTATACAGAAGGGCGAGGTGGGTACGCTGCTGCTCATATTGCTTGGCAATATATTTGGTTGCCTGCTTGTTTCGTTAATGGCACGTATGTCTCCGTTTGAGATACAAGCGTCGGCGCAGTCGGTGCTTGAAGGTCGTTTGGCTATCGGTCCGCTTCGTGGCGGTGCGTTGGCTATTGGTTGCGGATTTATCATGACAACTGCTGTGACATTTGCACGTCAGGGTAATAATCTTCCGCTGCTGTTTGGCGTTCCGCTGTTCATCGTATGCGGATTCCCTCACTGTGTGGCAGATGTGTTCTATTACCTTACAGTGCCTTTTTCATTCTGGGCAGAGCACCTTGGCGAGATACTGCTGTTCTATGTTAGCATTGTTATCGGCAATTTCATTGGTTGTAACTTCTACCGTTGGGTGATGTTTAAGGGTTAAAGTTTAATGTTTAAGGGGTTAATGGTATCAACTTATTAGCTTCATATATCTTCTTGGCATGTGAACCATGAGTGAGATATAATAACGACAAGTGGCTGAGTCTTTTGACCCAGCCACTTGTCGTTTATAAGGTATTTGGGTTATTCTGCCAGATAATTGATAATATTGTTCAGCACCTTTTCGCTCAGACGCACGAATGCCTGAGAGGTGCGTCCTGTAGATACGTTCATGCAACGCACGTTAGGGTGGGAGAGTAGTTCGGAAGAACCAAGAGCACCGAGAGTATCGCAGTAGCAGCGGTTATCACCGTTGAGCCATTTCTTAAATGGTTCTTCGTCCCATGCTGGCGACAGACCCGTGTTGAAGAGAATCTTACGGTTTCCGAGGCGGCGGAACTCCTCTTCGTGCAGCAGCACAGTATTCTTGTTGAGGCAGCAGAACGCCACATCACACCATTCCAGCATATCCGCCAGCGGCATGAAGTGGTAGCCTTTCTCTGTGGCATGGCTTTTCTCGCTGCGTGCGAAATAAGCTATCTCAGCTCCGAAGAACTTCATGGCATCGGCAATCATTCCGCCCGATTTGCCCAAGCCGACAATTCCGACACGCAGTCCTGTAATCTCGCGCGGCATATCCTCCCATGGCTGCTCGCCGAATCCGTGCATGAGTCTGACGAGTTCGCTAACTACATATTCTACGACACCCTCGTCGCCGTAGTCGCGAATGCCTGTTACGGTGATACCGTTAGCCTCAGCGTGTCTGATGTCCACGTTCGCACTCTCAGGAGAGTATAGCGAGCAGCACATGCCCACGTACTTGATATTTGGGCATTGTGCCATTTCATCGCCAGAGAGCGATGAAGTGTAACTAATCAGTACGGCGTCAGCATCACTGATGCGTGCTATCTTTTCTTCAGATGAGGCTGGTATGTCGTCATATAATACTACGGTTTCAGCCACTTCCTGCAGTTTCTGTTCTGCTTGCGGTATAAGGCTGACTGGCTCTATGGCTACAATCTTATTGAATTTGTTCATTTGTTATAAGTTGACGAGTAGACAAGTTGACGAGTAGACAAGTTGACGAGTAGACAAGTTAACGAGTAGACAAGTTAACGAGTAGACAAGTTAACAAGTAGACAAGTTGTGTGTTAGTTAACGAGTATACAGTAGACAAGTTAACGAGTAGACATGTTGTTGGTTATACTCATCTGCTTGGAAACCTATATGCTTGCGGGTCTATTTCAGGTCTATTATTTCAGAGAAGTCCTGGTCGTTGTAGTCAAGGTTTTCTCCTCCCATGCCCCAGATGAAGGTGTAGTTGTGAGTGGCGGCAGCGCAATGGATAGACCATTCTGGTGATAGAACTGCCTGCTCGCCTTTCATCCAGATGTGGCGCGTTTCGTCTACTTCACCCATGAAGTGGCACACAGCCTGATTCTCTGGTACCTCGAAGTAGAAATAAGCCTCCATTCGCCTGCTGTGAACATGCGCCGGCATGGTGTTCCATACGCTGCCGACACTTAGTTCGGTCATACCCATTTGCAGTTGGCCTGTCGGCAACACCTGGCTGACAATCATCTTGTTTATGTTGCGTTCGTTGCTTGTTGCCTGTTCGCCCATGCTGGTTGTGATAGCGTCAGCCTTTGTCACCTTTCTGCAAGGATAGTCAGTGTGTGCTGTGCATGAGTTGAAGTAGAATTTAGCCGGCTGCTTTTCGTCTTTTGAGCAGAATATTACATCGCGGTCTCCTCTGCCGATATACAGCGCTTCCTTATATCCCAGCTCAAATGTCTCGTCGCCCACCAGAATGTAGCCGTCGCCACCGACATTGAACACGCCAATCTCACGGCGTGTTGTGAAGTGTGCAGCCTTCAGCGGGTCGATGGCCTCAAGCCTCAGTTGTTCTGTTACAGGCATTGCTCCGCCAACAATCATGCGGTCATACATGGAATAGACCATATTCACCTCATCGGCAGCGAATACTGTTTCAATGAGGAAGTCACGTCTTATGCGTTTGGTGTCATAGTGCTTTGCGTCTTCAGGATGAGCCGCATATCTTATTTGATAGTTTGTTTTCATATTGTTTATTTTTTTAGTAGACGAGTAGACAAGTTGACGAGTAGACGAGTTGTTTGTTAGTAGACGGGTTGGTAGTCCTTTTATTTTGTATGTATGTTATGTATCAGGGTTGGTGGCTATCATATAACTTGTTAACTAACAACTTGTTAACTAACAACTTGTCTACTTGTCAACTTGTTTACTTGTCTACTCGTCAACTGGTATTCTATTACACAAATACGATAGGAGATGAGATATTGCGCAGGGTGCTGACAACCGACCAGGCGGCAATCTCTGCTGTTGCGCTGTATACGTCAATAATGGCGCGCACCTGCGGATTACGTATTTCCACTTTCTGCGTATCACCACGGAAGTAAGGAGTTGACTGCATCTTTACGTTCATGCGTTCCGGTCCAACAGAAGCACGCGCTGCAGCGACAGTGACATTCACCTTTGTTGGGAACATCTCAATAGCCTCCTTTGCCGTTCCGCTGAACACGGTACGCTGCTCCGTCTGTAGCGAGTCGTCGTATACGGCGGTGCCACGCAGAGCGTCTGGGCCTTTCTCGTTGAAGAATTCAGCAGTGGCTCCGCCCATCAGCGATACGGTTTGCAGTATGTCGAATCCTCCTGTAGCCCCCGACACGATATACACCTGAGTGCCGCAGTCCTTTGCGGTCTGCATGGTCTCAGCGTAGAAAGCATCATCAGCGAATGCACCGATAGACAACGTCACAACCGATGTGCCATTCTTCAGTGCAGGAATAGCCCATTCCCTCATAGCCGCTGGTGAAGCGGCCTCCACGAGATAGTCCGGCTTTAGTGTTAGCAGCTGCTCGAAGGATTCTGCCACAACACAGTGCATGCCATGCTCGTTAGCCTTGCCAGCCAGCATGATGGCTTTGTCTTCTGTTCGTGAATATACGCCTACTAGTTCATATTGTGGCAGCAAGTTCTTTATCATTGCATCAACGATGATACTGGCAAGTTTGCCGCATCCGGCAATAGCGAGTTTTTTCATAATGTGAGATTGTTTAATCGGAGTAATCGGAGTAATCGGAGTAATCGGAGTGGTCGGAGTAGTCGGAGTGGTCGGAGGTTTTCGGAGTGGTTGGAGTTTTCGGAGTTGTTGGAGTGGTCGGGGGCTCTACACTCTTTATCTGTTCCAGAGGTTGTCTTTCTTCGCAGCGGTGCTTGGTACGCCCACGCGGCCGCCTATGTGGCAGTTCTGCATGGTTACATTCTGTGTCTTATCGAAGCTGATGCCAATCTTCGCCTCGTCTACGGTGATGTTCCTGAACTCCACGTTCTGTATAGGCTTCTTGTCCGTTCCTTGCAGTACGAGTGCTGCTGCCAGCACTTTCTTGCATTTTATTCCGTTGACGAAGATATTCCTTACAGTAGAGAAATGAATATTGTCCATGCCCTCGCCAGCGTACATGCTTGTAGCGTAGAACAAATCCTCCACCTCGTCGAACTCACAGTCGTATACATACAGATTCTCCACGAAACCGCCACGGTCAGGGTTTGTCTTGATGTATATGCCACGCTTGCAGTAGCCGGCATAGTCACAGTTCTCCACTATGACATTGCGCACGCCTCCCGACATCTCGCTTCCTATTACTACCGCATGCAGTCCCTTGAAGTGGCAGTTGCGTATGATGATATTCTCAGAAGGCGTCTTTCCGTTACGTCCGTCGTCGTCACGTCCGCTCTTGATTGCCACGTTGTCATCACCGTTATTGAAGTGTATGCCCTCAATCAGAATATTCTTAGAGCATTCAGGGTCAATGCCATCATTGTTCACCAGCTTTGCGTCGTATCGTAGGGCGCGGCAGATGATGTTCTCGCTCTTCAGCAGATGAACGCACCAGAACGGAGCATTAGTTATCTTCACGCCTTCAAGAGTGATATTCTTGCAGTTATATAGCTGCATGAGTTGTGGACGCAGCCAGTAGCCGTCGCCGAATATTCTTTGGTCAAGCGGAGTCTGCTCATGATTCATCTTGCGGCTGCGGTCCTTGCCCGGTCCCTGTTTCTCCTTCCATGTTGCGAAGGTCGACATGGCATTGCCGTCGATGCAACCCTTGCCGATGATAGAAACATTCTCCAGCCCGTAGCCGTAAATCATCGGCGAGTAGTTATACAGATACGTACCCTCCCAGCTGCTGTTCACGATAGGGTAGAGCTCAGGTGTAGGGTCGAACTTCAGAGTCGCCCCTTCTTCCAGTTCCAGGCACACGTTGCTCACCAGCGTAACCGGTCCTTTTATGAAGTAAGTGCCGGCAGGCACTACTATGTGCGCTCCGCCACGCTTTGCAGCATGCTTCATAGCCTTCTGGAAAGCCTTGAAACAGTCAGCCGTACCGTTGCCCTTTGCTCCGAACTTGGTTATCGAAACCTTATATTCCGGTCTTTCAGCCCCGCTGATGAGGCCGAGGATACTGTCGCGCAGCATGGTGCGGCGTGTGTCGTTGTCGTTCTGTTCATACTTGGCGTTCTCAGCCTTTGCTATGTTTGCAGAAAGACACAGCAGTGTCGCAGCCAGTGCGAGATAGATTGTCTTTTTCATATTGGATAATTTGAAGTTTAATATAGTTTGGTTGACGAGTTGACGAGTTGACAAGTAGACAAGTTAACAAGTAGACGAGTAGACGAGTAGACAAGTTGCTTGATGACATTAACCTTTAACCCTTAACCCTTGACTTCTTTATCTACTCCACATTGAGTATAGCTTCTGTTATATTGCCCGATTTAGCCAGTTTTCGTGCAATGCGTCTGACATCCTTCGGCGTTACGCTGTTCAGATTGTCAGCGCTGTGCAGCATGTCGTCCGTAGCATACTGCACGTTCTGCGTGATAGCCTCCATCCAGAAATTGTTGCTTGTACGGTTGCCTCCGACAGTTTTCTGCATGTATTCCATGGCTTTTTCGTACATCGCCGTGTCAGGGCCGTCCTTCGCAATGTTCTCCAGACACATCCTGACCTTGCCGAGGAGTACGCCCGCCCGCTCTTTGCTGGTATCGAAGTTGACTACCATCTGCAGGTATTTCTTAGGATTTCGCGCCATGTTTATCTGGACGTTCACGCCGTATGTGCCGCCCTCCTGCTCACGAATCTGCTCAGTATACATCATATCGAGCACCTGTTGGAGTATTCGTGCTGCATATCTGTCCTTCGCAGAGTATGGCATATCAGCCACAATCTGGTACATCACGGTTGACTTCGGGGTAGTGGCAGGCATTGTCATGTGCAGAGTGTGCTTGCCTTTCCTTACCCTTGGAGTCACGTTGCGTGCCTTCTCCTTCTTTCCTGTTGAGGGAAGAGAGGCTATGTATTGCTCTATGAGCGGTATGATTGATTCCTTATTGAAATTGCCTACGATGATAAAGGTGAAGTCAGCGGCATTGCCGAATCTCTCACGATATATCTCGCATATTCTGTCGTAGTCAGCGTTCAGTATGCTCTCTTTTCTTGGCGGGCTCATCCTTATGCAGTCCTTGCCGTACATGATGGCAGAGAGCGAGTCGCTGAAGACAGCCATAGGCATTCTGTTTCTGCTTTCGAGTCTTGCAAACTGCTGCTGCTGCCATGCCTTGAATGACTCTGGGTCTTTTCTCACAGTTGTCATGCGCAGATGAATCAGCTGCATCAGAGTTTCTTCGTCGCCAGGAGCGCATGAGCCTGTGACGGTTTCGTATAATGTGTTAATTGCTGTGCCGTATGCCACGCTGCGCCCTTCAAGCATGCGTCCTAACTCCTTTCCGGAGAACTGCGCCAGTCCGCCGCGCGGAGCCACGCTGTTAGCCACGCTGTAGTCAGCATGCTCCGTGTCGTCATACAGAGAAGTTCCGCCAGGGCTGAATGCCTTCATGAGAATCTCGTTTCTGTTTTTGTCAGAGTGGCGGAGTATTACTGTCGCCCCGTTTGACAGCTTCAGCACCTCTGTGCCGTACTTGCTGTCGCTCCTGCTGCTTACGATTGCACCCTTTTTAGGCTTTGCAGCCATCAGCACCTTTGCAGTCTTCTCTTCGGTATAGGCACTCACCTCCTGCTGCCACGCCTGCTGGTAGGCCGTCAGAATCTGCTCACGTGTCGGACGGTGCATGCCTTCGTATTCTTCGCCCTGAACGGTTATTGCCAGATTATAGTCAGTGATGAGCTGCTGCAGGCGAGTGTTCACCTCCTTCAGTGTTACCGACTGTAGAATCTGCATGTACAGAGAGCAGTACTGCTCGACAGACATGGCAGGCATATTCTTTAGAAAATGCTGTTGCAACTGACTGGCGTACTGTGCATTAGCTACGCTGTTTCTTGATTGGTAAGATTGGTTTACGGAGCGCATCATGCTTGTCTTCAGCCGCTCAAACTCCGTCTCTGTTATGCCGTGGACAATCGCACGCTTCGTTTCGCGTATCACCGCATTCATCGCCTCGCTCCATTTGCCGGTGTGAAACTGTGCCGAGAGCGTTGTGGCACGCTTCGTTGCTGCCACCGAGTAGTAGCTGTCAGTTGCCGCAGGTGCAGAAATTATGCCGCGATACTCATCGGCAGTGGCCTTCAGACGCATGTCGAGCAGCATCAGTGCCAGAGATGTTACATATTCCTTGCGTATGACGCTGATGTCGTTGCGCACGGAATCAGGCGTTTCATTACGCTTATATAAGATTTTCAGCGTGTTGCGGTTTGCCTCCTTGTCGTAGGCGGTAGCAATGATAGGCTCGGTGTTGTCAGGCACAGCGAAATATTTCCGCGTTGCCGGATTCTTAGGTTTCTTTATGTCGCTCCACAGCCTGCGGATGGTCTTCTCCACAGCATCTACATCTATATCGCCTACGACGATGATGCCCTGCAGATCAGGACGATACCATTTCTGATAGTAGTCACGCAGAGCCTTATGCTCGAAGTTGTCAACCACCGACATCAGTCCGATAGGCATGCGGCAGCCGTAAGGATTGCCCTCTGGGAACAGCAGCTTCAGCAGAGCCTCCTGCATGCGGCTCTGTGCGGTGTTTTTCGTTCGCCATTCCTCGTGAATGACCTTCCGTTCGGCATCAATCTCCTTAGGGTCAAGCGTGATGCATCCCGCCCAGTCGTGGAGGATGAGCACACAGGAGTCTACAAGTGCCTGGCGTGCCGGCACATCGGTGAGCGAGTAGATGGTTTCGTCTATTGATGTGTATGCATTGATGTTCGTGCCGAAGCGCACACCGTTTCTCTCCAGATAGCCTATCATCGACTTGCCAGGGAAATTCTTCGTGCCGTTGAACGCCATGTGTTCAAGGAAATGCGCCAGTCCGCGCTGGTTCTCCTCCTCAAGCACCGAGCCCACCTTCTGCACAATATGAAACTCGCAGCGGTTCTTCGGTACGCTGTTGTGGCGTATGTAGTATGTCAGACCGTTGTCCAGTTGGCCGTGGCGTACGGCAGGATCGAGCGTGACCTTCTGTGCAGACGATGCCGCAGAAGTCAGCAGGAGGAATGACATCAAGATGAGAGTAAGACAGTTTTTCATATTATACTCTGGTTATGTTTTGTGCTAAAATAGTATAGGTTTGTTGTGTTTTGCGGCGGAGATGATACTTTCTTGCAGGGGTGTGATAGGGTGCAGATCTGCTGTTCTGCATGCGTTCAACCCCGTTTTTCTGCTTCCTGGCTGGCAGTTTCTGCAGTTTCATCCGCCCATTGGTAGCTTTTTACCAGCCCAAAAGCAGTCTCTTGCCTGCCAGGAAGCAGCTTCTTGCGTGCTCAAAAGCAGCTTCTTGCATGCCCATTCAGTGCTTTTCGCATGATGGAGAATAGCCTGTGATGTGTTGTGGCTTTGTAATCTGTTGACAGACAATGTGTTAACGATTTTGCAAAAAAGAGCCATCAGCGCTTCCGGCTGACACGGATTCGTCTTGTAGCGGCAAAATCCATGTCAATAAAGTATCAGTCATGGCTTTTTGTATGACAGCATAGATACTTTTTTATCATAGCATTATATGATTTGAGCGTGTGAAAACGGTTTCGCAGTATTAACTGAGTGCAAAAATACAAATAATTTATTGAATTTGGAAATTTTATTTGGTCATAACGTGGAAAAATTGTATATTTGCAACATATTTATGCTTTAATGTAGGTTTTAATATATCATGAAAAATATGAGCAACAGATTTTTTGCCTGTCTGGGCATGTTTTTTATATGCCTGACAGCCATTGCGCAAACAAAGATATTCACCATTGATTTCCCAGCAGAGGCAGAAGCAGAGGGGTGGAAGGTGCTGGTCAATCCGCTCAGCCCTGGCAAGAAAAGCGATGCTCAGGAGATGAGAAAGGAAGGCAAGGCGTTTGTTTGCGAGGTCACACCATCTGCCATAGGCATGTATGATGTCATCTGTGTGAAGGAACAGACGCAGATTTTTGCTCATGTATATGCTGACCCGGCAGGCAGCATGACGCTTCCAGTAAGATGGGAGGGCAAGAACCTTGTGGTTGATAATGACGATAACAACAAGGCACTGACAGCATACGAAAAGGTTACGAAGGAGAGCAATCTACGTTTGTGGAGCGGTGCATCGGCTGAGCCTGAGGACCTGAAGATGCTGCTGAAGAGCATTCAGACACGCACCGACTCTGTCCTGAGCGTTCATAAATGTTCGCCTGACGTAGAGAAATACATACGCACAGGGGCTTACATCAGCACATACAATGCCTATATCTCGCTGCCGAGAGTGCTGAAGTGTTCGCCGCAGAATATACCGTTCAAGGCATCGGAAGTCATGTCACGTCCGGAGACAGTGCTCGACTCGCCTGTAGCGTCACTCTTCCCGCTCACACCGTCGCTCATCACTAATTTCATGCCGAAGGAGAAAAGCCTGACAGAGCAGATTGACTGGCTCTATGGCAGTTTCAAATGCAGGGAGATTGTCGACGGCGTAGCAGCATCAGCTATCGGAAAATATATCAGCAGATTCAACTATGCTGAGAACTACGATGCCGGACTGGCGGAGATTAAGGCGCTGACAGAAAAATATTCGCTCAAGGACAGCTATCTCAAGACATTCATAGCAAACAAGGCGACGGTAAAGGGCAATCCGTTCCCGGCAGACATAATATTCAAGGACGCTGACGGCAATGTGAAGTCAATAGAGCAGTTCAAAGGGAAATACATATATATAGATATGTGGGCGTCGTGGTGTGTGCCATGCTGCAAGGAAGTGCCTCATTTGCAGAAGCTCGAGAAAGAACTGCAGAACCCTGACGTGGCTTTCCTGTCAATCTCGGTAGACGCAAAGACCGAGCCTTGGAAGAAGAAGATGGCTGACCTCAATATGCACGGAAATCAGTGGCACGATACGAATGCAAAACTGGCGAAAGCTCTGAATGTGCGCGGCATACCTTTCTTTATTATATATGACAAAGAAGGCAAGCTCTACATGTATGACGCACCGCGCCCGAGCCATCCGCAACTGAAGAACTTACTGGAGAATCTTAAATAATCATTTATTAAAATAATTTTATATGAAGAAGTTTTACTTATTAATCACAATGGCGGCGCTGATGATGACTGTATCAGCAAACGCTGCCGTAGAATCAATGGCAAACTTGTTCGGAAAGTACAAGTTTACTGCTACCGTCGAGATAACTGCTGACGGTGAAAACAAGAAGGAACACTTCGCTGCTGAGAGCGAAGTGGTCATCACAAAGGACGGGCAGAACACCTATGACGCTCAGATTACCGGTTTTGCTGGCGCAAAAGGAAGCGAAGCAATGAAGGTTAACAAGTTTGATGCCGCTAACAACAAATTCGTGGTTTATAACCCAAACGGCAACAACTATGGCGTATTCACAGGCTCTGTTTATATGGCTAACGCCAAAGGCGACAATCCTTTCCAAGATGGAACGCGATTCTCTGACATGGAATTTGATTTTAATCCTGACACTAAGGAAATTACTGTGGATGACTTTACGATTGTTGGCGAATTCAACAACGATGATAATACATGCAAGGTTTACGCTAAGTATACTAACGTGAAGATGATTCTCGTTGAGGCTGAAAGCATTGATATTGCTGACCTTACTGGCGAATGGACTGTAAAAGGCGCAGGAACTGACGGAACAATGCCAGGCTCTGTGCTTCCTGAAACTTACAAGATGACTCTCGAACAGAACGGAAGCGAAAAGAAATACAAGGCTACCATCGACATCGAAGGCATCGCACCGTTCACTCTTGATGCTACATTCGACGGCAATATTCTGGCTATACCGTTCGACAGCCTCGTTGTTGACCAGGAGAAAGGCTACTATGTGGTTATGACAAACAGCAAGACTCCGCTCTATGGACAGATTGATTTCACTTTTGCTTCAGAAACATCACTCAGAAGCAATTCTCCGCTCGTCATCGCTACAATCGTGCATAACGAAGACGGAACACGCAAGCTCAACTACATACAGTGGTGGATGAACGGTGTGGCAAAGAAGGCTGAAAGTGCGCCTGCATTTACATGGGACGGCAAGTATACTCTGAAAATCGCTAACCTGACAATGGTAGACGTTACTGAAGAGCTTCCTGCTGAGTCTGAGGTAGAAATTACATATTACGAGGCTATTGACAAATACTATGTTTCAAAGTTCCTCGGATGTGATGTGGCTTCACTGACAAACGGCGGATGGCCTATTGAACTCGTGGCTGACGACCCTAACACAGCAAAGCTCATGCTGACTTCTGCGTATAACGCTGCTTATCTGAAGAATGCAAGCGGCGTATTCTACAAGGTTCTGGACATTAACGGATATAGCACATTCCTCGAAATGAAGAAGCAGGAAGACGGTACATTTACTCTGAGCTCATTCTATATCACTAAGGGTGAATACGGAAACGAGGTGAATCCTGTGGCTGTATGCGAAGGAAACACTCTGACAGCAGCTTCTGTTGAGCCAGACACATTCACATGGGACGGCAAATTCACAGTTAAGTCTGGCAACTGCAATAACTTCCAGACAGACATCACACTTCCTGCAGAGTTCGGTATGGAGGTGACATATTACGAGGCTATCGACGCATACTACGTTACTACATTCCTTGATGAGAATGTCGGCAATCTCACATACGGCGGATGGCCAATGACTATTGCCGCTGATAATAAGTCGGCTACTATCAACCTCAAGACTGGCACTGGCGCGGCATACATCATGAACAAGGATGGCTTGTTCTATCAGGCTGTAGACAACCAGGGCGCAATCACAACGCTCACTATGACACGCAATGCTGACGGCACAATATCACTCAGCGACTTCTACGTAGTAAGAGGCGAATACGGCTCAACTGCTACTCCTACATACGTCGCAGGATATGGACAGAACGTAGTGACAAAACCTGGTGAGGAGGAAGTTAAGCCTCAATGGGCTGGCACATATTCTGTAACAGCTACAGTGACTCCTGCTTCTGCTGGCGCTAAGTCAATGGCAAAGGCTGCTGCTGAATATCCATCTGCATTTGAGATTGTTATCGGAGAGCCAGGAGATTACGGACAGTTCGTATCTTCATTCCTCTTCCCTGATTTCTACAATCTCAACAATGGCGGTGCGCTTCTCACTGTCGACGCAACCGACGAGAACAAAGCCTCAATCCCTGGAGGTAAATTCGTTAAGTCTGTTGAGCCAGGAAAACTCTACTGGGCTGTGAAAGACGCTAACGGAGGAAGCACAATCAACTTTACACGCAATGCTGACGGAACAGTGTCTGTATCACCTTTCATACTCTATGAAGCGAACTATGAGACAGGAGCTGAGACTGACCTCGCTAACTACAACGATGTGAAGGCTACACAGACTTCTACAGGAATCTCTGCTCCTGAGACAGTAGCAGGAGAGGGCATGCAGATTGTCGACGGCGCATTGGTGCTTGAGACAGTACAGCCTGTAGTCGTTGTTGATTTCGCTGGACGCATCGTGTTCCAGGGAACAACAAACCGTGTAAGCGGATTGAATAGCGGCATGTATATCGTGAAGACTCCAACAGCCGTAATGAAGTTTATAGCTAAATAATAAATCATAACATATCGGTTGGGTTCTCTGCTATGCGCATGACAGACAATGAGCAGCAGAGAACTCAACTTTAATCTCTTATGCTGGACGGAAATATCTGCGGGCAATAGAGACACTGGCGTTTTCTGAGGGATTTCAGAACAGATGTCTTGCTTGCATCAATAGGACAGCCAGCAAAAAATAGTACCTATTTAATCATATAGGCAATGAAAAAACATTCTACTGATTTCATTATCAGACATACCCTGGCAGGATTTTGCCTGATTGCGGCAGTCGGAACAATGACGCCTGTCGCTTCCTATGCTGCTAATAGTGCTGAGGCGCAAAGCAAAGCGACGGACAAAAAACCAGTGACTGTCGCCGGTACGGTATACGAGAAGGCTACAGGAGAGGCGCTCCCTGGAGCAAGTGTCGCTATATACCAGAACGGTAAGTTCGTCTCAGGTACGACAACTGACTTTGAAGGTAAGTTCAGAATCATCGCACCAACTAAGAAGTGCGAAGTCAAGGTGACGTTCATGGGAATGAATACTGAGACTATAAGCTCGTCAGACAAGAACATTGAGCAGCTCAGAATATTCATGCAGGACGACACACAGGCACTGCAGGAAGTAGTTGTTACGGGTTTCGTGAATAAAAATAAGGAGACTTTCACTGGCTCCGTAGCACAAATCAAGGGCGATGAGCTTAAGACCGTATCGAACACTAATATCATTTCGGCCATAGCCGCACTCACACCAGGTATGGCAATGGTGCAGAACACATCGCAGGGTTCTAATCCGAATCACGTAGAAGAACTTGTCCTGCGTGGTACAAGCTCGTTCTCCAACGGAGGACAGGATGTCAATCAGCCAACCATTATCCTTGACGGAAGCGAGATTTCTATGCAGGAACTCTATGACTTGGATATGAATGAGGTGGAGAGCATAAACGTCTTGAAGGACGCTTCGGCTACTGCGCTTTACGGCTCAAAGGCTGCAAACGGTGTCATTGTCATCATGCGCAAGCCTATTAAAAACACAAAGGCACATGTATCATACAACTTTACTGGGGAAATGCAGTTCCCTATGCTTGGCGATTACGATGTGCTTAACGCCGCAGACAAACTGCGATACGAGAAAATGGCAGGACTTTATGACGCAAAAGGGGCCATAAACTCAACTACTGGACTGCCAGAACAGTACGAACTCGACAAGCTGTACAATGAAAGATATAAGCTGATAGCTGCCGGACAAAACTCTGACTGGCTGTCACAGCCTGCCCGAACATCTTTCTCACACGACCACTCACTGAGAGTATATGGTGGAGCTTCAAACCTCAGATATGAGCTCTCAGGACGTTACGGCGATACAAAAGGCGTAATGAAGGGCGACTATAGAAAACGCTATTCTATAGGTTTCAAACTCGACTATCATATTAAAAACACTATACAGATATCTAATAGAACTACGTATTCGGAGATTGACACAAAGGATACGCCTTACGGAGGATTCCTGCAGTATACTCAGATGAATCCGTACGACCGTATGTATAACGATGACGGAACTGTCAATACCGACCTCTCTTGGGATATGAACAACCCGCTGTATGAGGCTAAGCTCGGCAGCTTCTCAAAGGATGGAACAAACTCCTTTGTTAATAACACCGACTTCAGATGGGACATCAACAAGATGTTCAGGCTTACTGGACACTTCAATATCACAAGCACATCAGGCTGGGCTGAGGCTTTCACATCGCCAAAGTCGCAGTATTACAAGAATCAGCCTGACCTCTCAAAGCGTGGACAGCTGATTCAGACCAACTCAAGAAATACAAGCTGGAATGCAAATGCTGTCGGAACATTCAACAAGATGTTCAAGGACAACTCGCTGATAAGCGCTTCTCTCGGATGGGAGGCTACGCATAACAAAGACAGATCGGCTACAACGGAGGCCATCGGATTCTTCAACGATCATCTCTCATTCATCGGCAATGCCGCAGGATACCCTGCTGATGCACAGCCGACAGGAACACAGGGCGAGACAGCTACAGTGGGTGCATTCCTAACTGCTAACTATTCTTACCGCAACCGTTACTTTATCGATGGCACATGGCGTATGACTGGTTCGTCACAGTTCGGTGAGAATAACCGCTGGGGTAATTTCTGGTCTGCCGGAGGTGGATGGAATATCCTTAACGAAAATTTCATGAAGGGCGTAAAGAAAAGCATTGACCTCATGAAACTCCGCTTCAGCATGGGCTACACGGGAAAAGTGAACTTCAGCCCGTATCAGGCAATGACGATGTACAAGTATCTTAATACATACGAATATAAGAATGGCATCGGCGCCATCCCGCTTGCAATCGGCAATGTTGACCTGGCATGGGAGCGTACAATGAACTATAACATCGGTTTTGACTTCTCTATGTTCAATCGCAGGCTCAATCTTGTAGTCGATGCATACATGAGAAACACCACCGACTTGCTGCTCGATAAGGCCATGGCACCATCTACTGGTGTGACCACGGCTGTCTCTAACCTTGGCGAAATGCAGAATAAAGGTATTGAGTTCCAGCTTGACGGTTACATTATTCGTACACGCGACTTTTATTGGAAGCTCGGAACAATGGGCTATATGAACCGTAACAAGATTACAAAAATCAATAAAGCCCTCGAGGAAATAAATAAGGAGAACCAGGAGAATGCCGGTATGTCGCTCGTGCCTCTGCCTCAGTATGCAGAAGGAGAGAGTACTACAGCGCTGAAACTGGTGCGTTCTGCTGGTATAGACCCTGCCACTGGCAAGGAGGTTTACATCAAGCGCAATGGCGAGAAGACTTTTGAATATGATCCGGACGATAAGGTTCTCATCGGCGATACTGAGCCTCGATACACCGGCTCTATCAGCACGAATGTCTATTGGAAGGGTTTCAGCATGTATGCGCTGCTTAACATGCGTCTCGGAGCATGGATATACAATACTACACGTGTGAGCAAGGTTGAGGGATCTAATCCGAAATACAATGCTGACCAGCGTGTGTTTGACGACCGCTGGCGCCAGCCTGGCGATATAGCGCTATATAAGGATATTGCAGACAGCTCTCGTCCGCAGCAGACAGACCGTTTCGCGGAAAAGGAGAATACATTCACTCTTGGCACTCTCAACCTCAGCTACGAGTTCAGTGATGATGTCTGCCGCAAGCTGTATCTGCGTAATCTGCGCTGCGGTGTTAATTTCACCGACATCATACGCCTTTCTTCAGTGAAGATAGAGCGCGGTACAAGTTATTTGTATAGTCAGGGTGTGGAGTTTTTCGTGAGCCTGACGCTATAGGAGAATACGGCAGACGTGTATAACAGACATGAAGAATATGAATGCAGACAGATATGATGACGCATGAAATTCTACTTTCTGACATTCTTCACTATAATAAATAAAAAGCTATGAACAAGATAAAAACTACTCTTCTGGTATTATTCGGCATGATGATGTTCTCTTCATGTGAGGACTTCCTTGACATTACGCCAGAGGGACAAGTAAAGCGTGACGAACTTCTTTCTACAAACGAGGGTATAGAAGATGCGCTGTATGGAGCATATGCGCAGCTTCGTTCCAATGCTCTTTATGGCCAGGAACTGTATTTCTCTTCGCTTGAGATTATGTCACAGACAATGTACTGCTATGGCAATGATGCCATTACTGCTCTTGGCAACTATGACTATAGCAATACAAGTGTGCAGGATATGTTCCAGGCTGTATGGATAGAGATGTACAAAAACATTTCAAATGTCAACAGCATACTGAACTCTCCGCTTATAGAGAACGCCACTACGTTCCCTGCGACTGTATATCGTGGCGAAGCTCTTGCTCTGCGTGGCTTCATGCATTTTGACCTTATGCGTATCTTTGCGGAGCAGTATACAGTCAATCCGCAGGCGAATGGCATTCCGTATGCTACAGAGTTTTCGCTCAAGACGCCAGATTTCGAGTCGCTCGAAAAGAATTATGCTCATGTGATTGCTGACCTTACAGAGGCTGAGCAGCTGCTGGCTGATGAGGCAGAATATGCAGGCAGGACACCATTTATGACTGACCGCCAGATACATCTAAACCTCCATGCCGTGCAGGCTCTTCTCGCACGTGTGTATCTGACTATGGGCGACAAGCAGAAGGCGCTGGAATATGCGGAGAAGGTCATTACGACAAGCAATGCCACACTGAAGACAAAGACTGAGGTGATAAATGATCTTGCTGGTGTGCTTTCAAAGAAGGAGTGTCTCTTTGGCGTGTACTATGCCAACTTCTTCTCACAGGTGAACTCAAAGCTTGAGCAGACCACGTCTTACTACTCGCTGAGCATACGCGAGGACTTTATGGATATGTATGAGCAGAATGTCAGCGGTCTCGACTATCGCACAACAGCATACTTCTCGTCAATAGAAGCTGGAGGCCAGTCGGTATATCGTCTGAGCAAGTTCACTGATATATATGAGAAGAATAACAATGCTTCTGCTCGCCCGACATCGCTTATCCTTGGCATCAATCTTATCCGTCTGCCAGAGATGTATTACATTGCAGCGGAGTCTCTGCTTGATACTGACTACGACCGTGCTCTGGCATATTATGACGAAGTGATAATAAGCCGCGGCCTGGAACCACTCTCGGCAACAGATGCTAAGCTGACACAGGAGATAATCAATACAGAGCGTTACAAGGAATATTTCGGTGAAGGACAGACATTCTTCAATATGAAGCGTCAGAATCAGAACATTGTGTCGTATGACAACAAGATAACGTTCACTCCTGTTGACGGCATATACAATATTCCAATACCAGACATAGAGAAGGACAATAGAAATTAATTCATGATGATTAGCATGCTAATGGCTCCTGCTCTTGCTAACAAATAAAACAATTATCCGCTATGAATATAAAGAAAGTATTTTCATTACTGCTGCCTCTGGCTATCGGCCTGAGCTCCTGCAGTGAGACAGACTATATGACATACGATGCTGGTGACGTAGGTGTATACTTCACGAAAGACACTCTCGAGTATTCTTTTGGTGTTACGCCGGTTGAGGTGCGTTCATATATCTATAAGATACCATTCCGCATTATGGGTCCGTTGAGCTCAGAACCGCGTGTTGTAAAGTTCAGCGTCGATGCAGAAAAGACAACAGCACAGGACGGAGTGCAGTATCGTATTGGCGAAGCCGTGCTTCAGCCAGACTCTATCAATGGCTACATACCTATAGAGCTTCTGCGTGACGGGCTTGCCGGAACGTATGCCACAGGCTATACGAAATATACTCTGCTCATCAGACTTGAAGAGAATGAGAACTTCAAGCCTACGCTTGATGACAAGAGCCAATGGCGTCTGCTCACATTCGACAATTCCATAGAGCAGCCGGAGTGGTATAATGCACATGGCGATAAGGTATGGAACAAATCGACGCTTGGCGTATGGCATCCATACAAATTCATAAAGATGGTAGAATATTTCCATGCCATAGAGGATATACTTCCTGAGACATACAAAGACATGGTGATAGCATACGGTGAGAATCTGGAGCATATACCATACGGCGACCCTTATCTGTACCGCACCATATTCAAGAAGTACATATATCAGCCTATGTATGCACACTTCAACGACCCTGCGAATCGTGATATGATTCTCGGCATGTATCCAGACTTCCCGTTTGATTTCCCTGAACCATAACGTATGTTGAGGCTGACGCTTAGGGCATAATAAGTGGCCATGCTGCCTACGCCCTTTGCCTTTATCCCCAAATCCTTAGTTTATAATCATACAGACATAACAATGAAACATATATCAATACATATTCTTCTCGCAGTCCTGCTCAGCATGACTCTTGCATCATGCTTCAGCGACGAGACAACATATCCTGATCGTCCGCTTTCAGAGATTACAATTGTTGAGGGAAGCGTAAAGAGTGTATACAATATCGACAAGAACCAGACGCTTACGATTACACCGCAGTGTATGCAGAGCAATACGGAGAAGCCTCTGACATATACATGGGAGATCGACCAGAAGGTTTACAGCAATGAACCAGTGCTCACCTATGTAGGCAATGAGTTAGGGTCATGGCAGTGCCGTCTGATTGTAGAGAACGAAGACGGCAAGACATTCTTCCCTTTTCTTCTTAATGTCAACTCACCATACGAGGAAGGCATAACAATCCTAAGCGCAGATGCAGAGGGACGTCCGATGCTCTCGTTCATGCAGACACCAGAGGAGGGCGGCAGCGCATCCTTCTATGACCATGACTGCCTGAGCTTGAACAACAGCGATACGCATTTCTCTTCAAACCCTGCAGACATAGTGCAGAGCGGCGGCAGGCTTATCATTGCGTGCCAGGGGGCAGAGACGGCAGATGATGCACCAGCCATATATTACCTCAACGAGAAGACCATGGTGGTGGAGAATATACTCACCGTGAAAGAATACCCCGACTTTAAGCCTGTTATGCTCGGCATTCCGTCTATGGATGCTGTAGGCGTGGCGTATCCTATCCTCTGTGAGAATGGACGGGTATATGAGTTCTCTACAACAGAGGGTGCGATAGTCAGCCCCTCAAAGCTCAAATATACGTATGCACAGAATATGATTGTGAGAGACCCTGGCACAGGATATAACTACGAAATCCTGATGTGGGACACAGAGGCAAATACTATTTCTATGCTCTACAACGGCTACGGCCCATACTATTGCAGCAAGATTTACCATGCCACACGTGAGAACTGCAAGGGGACAGATAACTATTTCAACGGCAAGCAGCTTGCAAAGATGACATACATACGCATGACCGACGAGCAAGCACGCACAGCCGATACGCAGATGCTTGTTGTGGCTACAATGGGCGCAATCATACAGAAGGTTACGCTAAGCACAGCATTGTGGCTCTATAACTATGACACAGCAGAAAGCTATCTTTCAGACAATGGCGGAGTGAAGACAGCAGGCGTAGGAGCATGCCCTATCAGTCCTGCTACTCCGACAATAGCCAATATGACATATTATTCTATGTTCTATGCTGCCGGCAATAAGGTGATGCGATGGAATTTCACTACTTCGCAGTTTATTACAGCCAGCGATGTCCTCCTCACCGTAGGTTCTGACAATGCTGTCATCACTGGATTTGAAATGTCAGCCGACCATACCAAGACCTATGTTACATTCTACGAGCCGCAGCAGTCGGGCAAGAACGGCAGCCTGTGGGTGTTTGATACAGACAGCGGTGCTGTACTTGAGAAATACGACAACATCTGCTATCGTCCTGTAAAGATAATCTACAAGAAGAAATAATATGCGCTTTCATGCAGCGCAAACACAAGGTGAGGAACCATGCTATCCAAGTATCAGCATAGTTCCTCACCTTTTTCTGTATTATGTATTATTGGTGCCCGCTAAAAATAGACCTATAGCTCATTTTGCAGGATGGAACAGCCCTCAAAGGTCGATTCCTACAGGTGTTCTGAGAGTTTCAAACGTTTCAGGACACATTTCGACGTATGAAAATGCTCAATAGCTCATTTTGCAGGATACGAGTGTTCT
>JAZUMR010000062.1:0-61008 GCA_045603685.1 Prevotella sp. | reverse complement strand
TTTCGGCGTCGAAGATAGAGGACGATACTTTGGCAAGCTGGTGTTCTGCATCAAAACAAATGTCATTTATCTCCCTCTACCTCCATCTATCTTCATCTATCTTCATGTTTGAATAAGCCATAAATCATATAGTTGACGAGTTGACGAGTAGACAAGTAGACGAGTAGTTAGTTAGTTGACAAGTAGACGAGTTGACAAGTAGACAAGTTGCTTGACGACATTAACCTTTAACCCTTAAACATTAACCCTTAACCCCTTAACCGTTAAACATTAACCGTTAAACATTAACCCTTAACCCTTAAACATTAAACCTTAAACTTTAACCTTTCCTCTGAACGCTCCAACCAGCCAAGAATAATATGCACAGCAATCACGAAAACAAGAAAGTCATAATAGCCAGCGACTTCGATGGCACGCTCACAACGCGAGATACTCTCATAGAGTTTATCCGCTATTGCCATGGCACCGCAGGGCTCATGCTGCATTTGCTGCGAGTGTCGCCGTGGGTAGTCCTCATGCTCCTCCGCCTCTATTCAAACCATAAGGCGAAGGAACGGCTGCTGCGCAACTGCTTCGGAGGCATGACACAGGAGGACCTGGAGCGTCGCGCCGAAGACTTTGCACACGACAACCAGCACCTCCTGCGCCACACGCTACTCAACACCATACAGCAGGCAGAAGCCAGTGGAGCCGCAGTCGTAGTCATCACCGCCAGTGCGGAGACATGGGTTAAGAAAATGCTGCCGTCGTTCCATGTGGCAGGCACACAGCTTGAATTTGTCGATAATCGTTTCACTGGATGCTTCCTGACCCCCAACTGCTACGGCGCAGAGAAAGTGAGACGTCTTGAAGAATGCTTCCCACTGCTGAAGACAGAACGGCAGAAATACCATGTCATAGCCTATGGCGATTCAAATGGCGACCGCCAGCTCATGGAATATGCCGACGAAAGCCATCTGATAAAAGGTAAGGAAGAGGGAATACAAAGATGAAAGCGAAGCTTCGTCAGCATGAGAAGCGAACGTCAAACGAAGTACGGATGCAGTTCGTATCGTTTGGTGCGCGAACAGCGAATGCTGGCAAAGAGCAAAGAAAAAATGAGTTTGCTTCTACTTGCCTGCCCTTAAATCATTATTCCTCAATCCGTAATCCACAATTCCACCCCCGCAATCCTTAATCTTCAGGTCCCGCAATCCTTAATCTTTCCACTTCAATCCTTAATCCCCTAAATCCTACATCCTTCCTGTCTATGAACAAACTCCTCCGCCTTATAGAATTATTGCTCCTATGCTGCACATGTCTTCCCATTGCAGGACAGGAGGAAGAAAGAAGAGCAGAATGGCAGGATATTTATAATGCATTGTCAGATTTTGACGATTATGACGAAGAAGAGGAAAGAGAGATGCAGGATATATTCACGAACCTGTCGCAATCGCCGCAGAATATAAATACCGCCACCTACGAAGACCTGCTCCAGATACCGCTGCTAACAGAGAGACAACGGCAAGACATCATGAAATACCGTGCGATGTATGGCGATATACGCTCAATGTCAGAACTCACACTTATTACATCCCTCGACCAGCCACGTCTGCTCCTCCTCCGTTCAGTATTTTATGCTGCTCCAGCAGGTAAGGACAACTATTGGAAGCACCGCCTGATGACAGACTCCGCGCACGCCATTGTCCCAGACACCCTGGACAAATTGAGCCGGAAACCATGGTATTATGCCCGACGAGACGCACCACGCCATACGCTTCTGTTCACCATGAACATACCAGCATACGAGCGTGAAGGATATAAGGACGGCACGTATCACGGCAGCAATCTAAGCCATACGCTGCGCTACAGATACAGCCATGGCAAGGTGACGGCAGCGTTTACCGCAGCCCAGGATGCTGGCGAGCCATTCTTCTCCGGTACAAACAAGGCAGGATGGGATTTTTATACAGGCTACTTCAGAATGAAGAACATGGGTAAGCTGACTAATCTTGTCGTCGGGCATTATCAGATGTCGTTAGGAATGGGACTCATTCTTAACACCGACTACAGGCTGTCGCGCACCTCGCTGCTCTATGCTCCGCCTTCAGCCGCTACTGTTTTAAGAGGACACAGCTCCAGACAGCAGCACAACCTGCTGCAAGGAGCAGCGGCAACAATAGCCATCCCGTTAGGGACGAACAGAACTATGAGTGTCACACCGTTCGTATCATACCGCCGAATAGATGCCACACCAGTCAGCGACACCCCAGGAGCAATACGCACAATACTCACATCAGGCTACCACCGCACAGACTCAGAGACAGCAAGGAGGAACATAACGGGGCAGACGACGGCAGGACTATCAGCCACATACAGTGCGGCACCGTTCCGCTTATCGCTCAATATGCTCTATGCAGCCCTGTCAGACTCCCTTGCGCCAGACCGAAATCAGGCCTATCAGCGATACCGTCCGTCGGGCAGGCATTTCCTTTCCGCTTCGTTAGCATATTCATATATCAATACGAGACTGCACATTTCAGGAGAAACAGCGCTGAGCGAGCGCTCCTATTCGCAGGAAAGCAACACATCGCCAGCAGTGGCAACAGCCAACAGCATACGTTATAGATTAAGCCAGGACTGGGATGTCTTCGCCTTGCAACGTTATTATAGTTACAGATTCCAGAGCATTACAGCCAAGACTTTCGGCGATATGAGCACCGCACAGAATGAAAGCGGAATATATGTTGGTGCAGCAGGAACTCTCTCTCGCAGCCTTACGCTCTCGGTGTATGCAGACTTTGTGTATCATCCGTGGGCACGCTACGGCTACGACCGCCAGTCACGGACATGCGATATGTATCTCATGGCCACATATAGCCGCAGAAACACTATGGCCACATTGCGCTATCGCTATCGGGAGCAGGCAGAGACAGATGAAGCCAGCGTAATGCCGGCATTCGCTTCAGACATTGACGGCACTGCACAGCATACGCTGCGTATGACGGTGAAGCATGTGTCAGGGCCGATGACCTATATGACCCAGCTGCACGGCGTACTGACCCCATCATCCTCTGATTCAGGCTTTGCCGTAGCGCAGGGCATAGGCTACAGGAAGGGGAGGCTATCGCTATGGGCATCGGCAGCATATTTCAATACGACCGACTATGCAGCCAGGCTGTATCTGACAGACCGCTCCGTCACGTATGGCTCTGCTGTGGCTATGGTCTACGGACACGGAGCCCGCGCCAATCTGATGGCGCAGATAGCCGTGACATCTGCTGTCACCGCAGCAGTGAGGTGTGGCGTGTTGCGCTATTTCGACCGTGACACCATCTCATCGGGAGCCCAGACCGTCGATGGAAGCATGATGACAGACGTGCAGGTGCAGTTAGGAATCAGAGTGTAACGGCTGTCTCACGACGGAGTCTGTACGGACAGGCATATAAAAAAGAAACAGTAAGAACGACGATAAATATGAATGAATACATAAAGACATGGCCTGACGTGATGAAGGGCAAGAAGATACTCTATGTACACGGGTTTGCATCGAGCGGACAGTCAGGCACTGTCACGCTGCTGCGCACTATTCTGCCTTCGGCTACAGTCATTGCGCCAGACCTGCCCATACATCCGGCAGAGGCGCTTGACCTGCTGCACGAGACATGCAGGAGCGAGCAGCCAGACCTCATAATAGGCAGTTCGATGGGTGGCATGATGGCTGAGCAGCTGCATGGCTACGACCGCATACTTGTCAATCCCGCCTTTGAAATGGGCGATACGATGGGCAGCCACGGCATGATAGGTAAGCTGACTTTTCAGAATCCTCGCCTCGACGGTGTGCAGGAGCTGATAGTTACGAAAGCCATGGTGAAGGAGTATCGTGAGACTACGCAGAACTGCTTCGTGTATGAAGGTGCGGACGGCATACCAGAGGAGGAGCAGCAGCACGTATGGGGGCTCTTCGGCGATAACGACCCCGTGGTTCACACACGTGGATTATTCCTGAGCCATTATCGCAACGGCATCACGTTCCACGGCGAGCACAGGCTGGTAGACAGCGTGGTGCATCATGCGCTTCTGCCAGTGGTCAGATGGATAGACGACAGACAGGAGGGCAGACAGCGTGAGGTGGTATATATCGACTTCGATGCTCTGCACGACCGGCTTATGAAGGCAGCCTCGTCGATGCTAAAGGCAGTAGAAGCGCTGATTGATACATACACCGTCTATTTTGTTGCGGCATCGCCAACGAACGACACAGAGTATTACGGAATGGTGACAGAATGGATTAAGGAGCATGTCTGTGTGCCAGGGCATGACCATGTGGTATTTACTAATGCTCCGCACATGCTTTACGGCGACTACTACATCACGCCAAATCCTCCGCAGGATGCCATGGCGACAACCATCGACTTCGGATCAGAACACTTCAAGAACTGGGAGGACATAATAACATATTTCGGCAGACTCAGGGGTGCGGAATAAGTCTGACAAAAAATCCATAGGAGAGATAGGCTGGAAACAACATGAATACTGAAGGAAAGAATACGGAAGATAATTACGAAGACTTGTATGCACGCATAGAATGGGTGTTGTTGCACTCTGATGTATCTATGGCTGAGCGCAGGCGTCACATGCACGAGACGCTGGTGCAGGTGTGTCATGAAGCGCTGCGGGATACGCGCCAGGGCTTCGGCAGTCTTTTTGCACAGGTGGATTACCTGTGCCGCCGCCACAGCATGTCTGTCTATGACACGATAGAGACACACCGCATGAGGCGCAACACTGGTGCGGGCAGGGACGACGATGCAGAGAATGCGGAGCAGGAGCTGCTCTACGACTGCCGTGCGCTGGCGGTCTTTATCTCTGCCGTATCCTCGTGCAGCATTCCTTCACGGCTGATAGGGCGCATACCCCCTGCAGGACGTCAGAGGAAGGAGCGTCAGCATATAGACTACCGCCACCTGCGCTGCATAGCCGTGAAGACGGACGAAGGCTTGGCGGTGCGCCTTGAGGAAGACTCGTCGGTGAGGCCGCTGCGCTTCGGTGAGGGGCAGGAGATGCTGCATACTATGATTTACGGCGGTGCGGCAGGTGGAGCGGGCGTGATGCTCTCGCTCGTTGATGTGCATGAGGATGCTGACGGTGCGCTGTCAGCCCGCTTCATAGTGTTGGAGCCAGACTATCTGCTCGACATATCGTCGGTGGCGGCATGCTTTACAGACTACGGGCGGCATCCGCTGGCGTATCTGGTGAACAGAATGAAACCGTCAGCGAACAGCCAGGCCATAATACTCGGAAACTATGCCGGGGAGGTGCTTGACGCTGCGCTGCGTGGCGGCACGCATGATGCTGAGGAGTTATGGAAGAGCACGCTGCGCCAGCACTTCGCCTCTGACGCACTGACGTACGCCACATGTCCTGACTTTAATCATGCTGCATATAAGCAGCAATGCCAGCAGCAGGCTAAGAACATCATAGAGATTGTAGAGGAGATAAGGAGGGAGCAAAGAGAACAGAGCAAAGAGGAGAGAGGACAGCGAATGCTGGCAAAGAGGAAAGATGAAGATTGTCAATCATCTTGTCAACCTGTAAACTCGTCATCTTGTCAACTACACGAAAACAATTTTATACTCGAGCCGTCGTTTCTTTGTCCGATGCTGGGGCTGCAGGGACGTGCCGACCTGATGACAGAGGATATGCGTCTGCTTGTGGAGCAGAAGTCTGGCAAGATTTTCAATCTCGAACGCCATATCAAGAATCAGCATGGGGCATACCAGCAGGAGGCGCACTATGTGCAGGTGCTGCTGTACTTTGCCGTCCTGCACTATAACTTCAATATTCCAATCAGCCAGCTCGACATGCGCCTGATGTACTCACGCTACGCCCTCCCTGACGGACTGCTGGGCATCAGCTACTATCAGCAACTGCTGGCCGAGGCTGTCATGGTGCGCAACCGTATTGTGGCGAGCGCCATGTATTTCGCCCGTGGAGGGTTCACGCAGGATATGCTGAGAAGGCTCACGCCTGAAATCCTTAACGAACGGCAGCTGAGCAACAGGTTCTATAGGGACTATGTGCAGCCAGAACTGACACGTGTGCTCGCTCCGCTGCATTGCCTCACACCAGTGGAGCAGGCGTATTTCTGCCGCATGACGACATTCCTGCATCGTGAGCAGGCTGTAGCCTGTCTTGGAGCGCAGGAGGGTGTGACGCGCAGCATGGCGGATATATGGAACATGCCGTACGAAAGCAAGCGCACGCATGGCGATATCATCGTGTGCCTGCCGCCAGAGAAAACCATGCCTTATGTGCAGGACCTCACTCTGCGCATGGCGGAGACGGGCGACTGGAACTTCCGAGGCGGCGACAGCATAATACTTTACAGATATGACGCTGGAGCAACGCCTGACGCAACACGCGCCATACTGTTCCGTGGCACGCTTGCCAGCATAGCGGCGGACAGTGTCACCCTGCATCTCAGCGACCCGCAGACAATCAGTGCTGACGCCGCAGACAATCAGACGCCGCAGCATCTGTGGGCCATAGAGCATGCGGCAACATCAACGGTGGGCAGCGGAATGAAGTCGCTCCACCTCTTCGCATGCGCACAGCCAGAACGGCGCAGCCTGCTGCTCTGCCAGCGTGAACCAGCGTATGACGCTTCGGTGACGCTATCCCGCTCGTATCACCCTGCATACGATGATGCTATACTTCATGCCTGCCGTGCTAAGGACTATTTCCTCATAGTGGGCCCTCCTGGTACAGGCAAGACCTCTATGGCCATGCGCTTCCTCGTACAGGAGACGCTGGCGAGGATGACTGACGACGGCAGCGCCATACTGCTCACATCGTATACCAATAGGGCTGTAGACGAAATATGCGCCATGCTGACAGAATCGTCAGTCGGGTTCTTGCGTATAGGCAGCCCCTACACCTGCGACAGCCGTTATCACGACCGCCTCGCCTGTCGCATGTTTGCCCAGGAGGGCAGCTTGTCTGCAATAAGGAGCCGCATTGACGCAGCACGTGTCGTTGTCGCTACTACATCGACGCTCATAGCTCATCAGGAGATTCTTCACCTGAAGAGATTCTCGCTGACTATAGTGGATGAGGCGTCGCAGATTCTTGAAACGGGCCTGATAGGACTCCTTGCGCTTGTAGGCAAGTTTGTGCTCATCGGCGATACGAAACAGCTGCCGGCTGTGGTACAGCAGAGCGAGGCGGATGCCGCTATAGACGACCCGCTGCTGGCTTCCATCGGGCTGGCTTCCTGCCGTGCGTCGTTGTTTGAGCGTATGGTGGGCTATGTCTCACGCAATCATCATCAGCCGTCTGAGCAGCCTCTCATGGCCACTCTGAAATACCAGGGGCGCATGCATCCGGACATAGCGCAGTGGCCTGTCAGCATGTTCTACCGTGAAGAGGCGCTGCTGCCTGTCCCTCTGCCGCATCAGTCTGCCGCATCAGTAGGATACGAGGTGGCGCCTGCCGATAGCGTAGACGAGTCTCTCGCCACACAGCGCATGCTCTTCTTCGATGTGATGCCGTCTGACAGCGGACAGGACTGCAAGACCAATGTGGCGGAGGCGCGCCAGTGTGCTGACATCGTATGCCGCATACGGCGCATGGCTGCTGACACATGGAATCCTGGTAAGACCGTAGGAGTCATTGTGCCGTATCGTGCGCAGATTTCCGTCATACGCCAGGAGATAGCGCAGCGGATAGGAGACGACGATGCCGCCGCGATTACTATCGATACGGTAGAGCGGTACCAAGGGTCGCAGCGCGACATTATCATCTATTCCTTTACCGTAAGGCAGACGCATCAGCTGGAATTCCTTACTGCCAGCACCTTCCTCGCCACACCGCACGGGGCGGAGCCTTACAGCGTAGACCGCAAGCTGAATGTGGCGCTCACAAGAGCCAGAAAACAGATGATAATGATAGGCTGCCGCCATCTCCTCAGACGCAATGCCTTGTTCCGTAGCCTTATTGACTCTGTGTTATAATTTTGAAAAAAAATAACTTTTATACAATAAACAGAAATATTCTACGTTATTTCACTGTGGGACATAGTATGCAGACGATAACAGACAGCGCAGTGGCGTACCTGCGAATAATCATTGCAGGTATAGCATTGACCTTCGTGACAGAGGTTAAGGCACAGTACGACGTGCTGTTCAGCCACTACTATGACATGGAGACGAGTTTCAATCCTGCGGCTGCGGGAAAGAACCCGAAACTGAATATCACGGCGGCATACGCCATGGATCTTGCAGGATATGAGCATAATCCGCAGACAGCATACGTGGCTGCCGACATGCCTTTCCTCTTCCTGGGAGGCGCACACGGCGTAGGAGCGCAGTTTATGAGCGACAAGCTCGGACTCTTCGACCACATGCGTATTTCGCTGCAGTATGCCAATAAGCAGAAACTCTTTGGCGGTGAACTGAGCATCGGTGTTCAAGCATCATTGCTCTCGGAGAAGTTCGACGGCTCAGGGCTCGACCTCGAAGACAGCAGCGACCCGGCTTTCACATCGTCAGAGGTCAACGGCAACGGATTCGACCTTGGCGCAGGAATATACTACAAGCGCAAGCAGTTCTATGTCGGAGTGTCAGCGCTTCATCTCACATCGCCAAAGATAGAACTGGGCGAAGTGAACGAACTGCAGATTGATCCTACGTATTACCTGACTGCTGGCTATGCCTTCAAGCTTCGCAATCCTCTGCTCTCTGTCATGACTTCTGCCATCGGGCGCACAGACGGAGTGGCATACAGGGCAGATATAACCGGACGTCTGGTATATCAGAACGACAGGAAATATATGTACGGAGGCTTGTCATACAGTCCGACAAACAGCGTGACGGCTTTGTTAGGCATGAGGATTCATGGTGTGAACATCAGTTACAGCTATGAGTGCTACACTTCAGGAGTGAATCCTGGCAACGGCTCGCATGAGTTGTTGGTAGGATACCAGATAGACCTGAACCTGGTGAAACGAGGGAAGAACGTGCATAAGGCTGTGAGAATATTATAGCAGAACGCAGACAGCAAGCAGTAGGCAGCTGATGTATAGCGAAGAATAAGGAACGAAAACAAAATACCAAACACAGATATGAAGAAGATATATGTTATAATGTGTTGTGTCATGATGATTGCCATGACAGCATGTATGGGCAGCAAAGGCCTCTCTTCAGCAGGCAGCGGGGGAGAGGTTGTCGGTGTAGGTGGCGGAAAGGCGTTCACTGAACCTACACCATACGGCATGACACTCGTGAAGCGTGGCTACCTGAAGATGGGTATAGAGAAGCAGGATTCGCTCTGGGGCACGCAGACACCAGTGAAGGAAATCAGCGTCGACGGATTCTGGATGGATGAGACAGAGGTGACAAACTCAAAATACAAGCAGTTTGTACAGTGGGTGCACGACTCTATCCTGCGAACACGACTTGCTGACCCTGCATACGCTGGCGATGAGTCGTACATGATTACAGAGGACAAGGAAGGCAACCCTGTCACTCCGCACCTTAACTGGAAAAAGCAGCTGCCACGAAAGCCGAACGAGGACGAGCAGCGTGCCATAGAGAGTTTCTATACGTATAATCCCGCTACTGGCGAGAAAATGCTCGATGTGTCGCAGCTGAACTACAGATATGAGGTCTACGACTACACCACAGCAGCGCTCAGACGTAACCGTCTCAATCCGGCAGAACGTAACCTCAACACAGATATTGAGGTAAATATGGACGAGGTGGTGATGATTTCAAAGGATACTGCCTACATCGACGACGAAGGTAACATTGTGCGAGAGACTATCAACAGAGAGCTCACCGGACCATGGGACTTCCTCAACACATACATCGTAAATATCTATCCGGACACTACATGCTGGGTTAACGACTTCAAGAACTCTGACAACGAGATATATCTGCGCAATTACTTCACTAACCCTACATACAACGAATATCCTGTTGTAGGCGTGACATGGGAGCAGGCTAACGCCTTCTGCGTGTGGAGAACGGAGTATCTGCTGAAGGGACTCGGGCCGCAGGCGCGTTACATACAGCGCTACCGTCTGCCGACTGAGGCTGAATGGGAGTATGCAGCAAGAGGAAAGGACGGCACAGAGTTCCCGTGGAACGAAATGGATACAAAGAACGAAGACGGATGCTTCTATGCTAACTTCAAGCCTGACAGGGGCAACTACATAGAGGATGGCAACCTGATTACAAGCCGTGCAGGAAGTTACGGGGCAAACTCTAACGGACTGTATGACATGGCGGGAAACGTGGCTGAATGGACATCGACTGTCTATACGGCATCGGGCGTCTCGGCAATGAACGACATGAATCCGGAGCTCGACTATAATGCGGCGATTGAAGACCCGTACCGCCTGAAGAAAAAGTCTGTAAGAGGCGGTTCATGGAAAGACCCGGAGTCGTTTATACGTTCGGCATGGCGCTCATGGGAATATCAGAACCAGCCGCGCTCATACGTGGGATTCCGCTGCGTGCGCTCGCTTGCAAGTTCGGCTAATGTCAATCAGAAACAGCAGAAGAAACGCAAGTAAGGACGAGAAGAACATAAACAGACATGACGGAGAAGGCTTCGGGGCGAAAAACATATGCTTACTCCAGAAAGAATGATTCTATACATATAATATATCAAGACACGATGGCAAAATATAGCAAATACAATATAATCTATCTCATACAGAAATGGATGGATAGCGTGGCAGGACAGACGTTCATGAACTATGCTTACTCATGGGGCGCTGCCATAGTAATCCTCGGTACTCTCTTCAAACTGACACACTTGCCAGGTGCAAACCTCATGCTCTTCATCGGTATGGGCACTGAGGTGTTTGTGTTCTTCATTGCTGCATTCGACCGTCCGTTCGACAAGACTGCTGACGGACGAGAGCTTGCTACTGACAGCCAGCTGGCAGCAGAATTGGATGCTGACGATGGCTCCTCAGAGGAGAAGGACGCATCACAGCAGACTATACCTGGCAGCACTATCATCTTTGGTGGCGGCATGGTTGGCGGCGGTATTCCTGCTGGCCAGACACCAGAAGCCGAAGGACAGGCTGCAGCGTTTGCTGGTGTACCAGCAGGTGGCGTATCGGGAGGCACTGTTGTAATGGGGGCGCCATCGCCTGCTGTAACAAACGAGACTGCTGAGGCTATGGAGGAAGTGACGACTGCATACATCGACCGTCTCAACGAACTTAACGAGACGCTTTCTAAAGTGGCTGAGCTCAGCAAGCGTCTTACAACTGACTCTGAGGAAATGGAGAATCTCAACCGTACACTGACTGGAATATCTCGTGTATACGAAATGCAGCTCAAGTCGGCTTCACAGCAGATTACTACTCAGGACCAGATTAACGACCAGACACGAATGCTCGCACAGCAGATGGCTGACCTCAATGCTATCTATGCACGAATGATTGAGGCTATGTCTGTGAATATGAAGTAAAGATTAATGTGTTCCTTCCTGCTCGGCTGCAAGGCATAATACAGCAGGAGGAAAAACAAAATAAACAACCAACGGATGGCAATAAAGAAAAACTACGTCTCGCCGCGCCAGAAGATGATCAACCTCATGTATGTTGTTCTAATGGCGATGCTCGCAATGAACATCTCTAACGAGGTGCTCGACGGATTCACTATTGTCGAAGAAAGCCTGCAACGCACTACAGCAAACTCGTCAAAACAGAACGCAGCAATATATAACGACTTCGAAGCACAGATGAAGACTAACCCGCAGAAGGTGAAGGAGTGGTTCGAGAAGGCTACGGCTGTGAAAAGAATGAGCGACTCGCTGTATAACTACGCAGAGGAACTGAAACTGGCTATAGTGAAAGAGGCTGACGGCGACGACGGCGACATAAACAACATCGACCGCAAGGACGACCTTGAAGCGGCTAACCAGGTGATGCTCGCGCCTACAACAGGACAGGGAGCAAAACTGAAAAAGGCCATTGACAGTTTCCGCACAAGGATTCTGGCTATGGTAACAGACAAGGAGCAGCGCCGCATTATAGAGAACAACCTGACAACGACCATAACAGGAAAGTCTAACCCGCTCAACAAGAACTGGCAGGAGTATATGTTCGAGGGCATGCCTGTGGCAGCGGCTGTGACGCTGCTGTCGAAGATTCAGAGCGACGTCAGATATGCAGAAGGAGAGGTGCTGCACACGCTCATCAGCAATATCGACATGAAGGATATCCGTGTCAACAGACTGTCGGCATTTGTTATCCCTAACGCACAGACCGTGGTGCGCGGCGACAGATTCTCTGCGCAGATTGTCATGGCAGCTATTGACACTACGCAGCAGCCGAAGATATTCATCGGCGGACGGGAGATGAACCTGCCGAACAATACTTACGAGATGACCACAACACGCACTGGCGACTTTACCTTCGGCGGATACATCACAATGGTCAACGGCAACGGCGAGACCATACGCCGTGACTTCGAGCAGAAATATACTGTGGTCGACCCTTCGGCAACAGTCTCTGCCGACCTCATGAATGTCCTCTACGCCGGATACTCTAACCCTATCAGTATCTCTGTGCCGGGAGTGCCTGTAAATAAAGTCACTGCTACAATGTCTGGCGGCACACTCATGCCTGTCAGCCCAGGCAAGTACATAGCGCGCCCGGCAAAAGTGGGGCAGGATGTGACTATCACTGTCTCGTCAACCCAGTCGGGCAGAGCGCAGCAGATGGGACAGTACACCTTCCACGTAAGAAAACTCCCTGACCCTACGGCTTACATCGCAATGGGTACCGACAGATTCCGTGGCGGCGGACTGCCAAAGGCGCAGCTGATGGGCGCAAGCGGTATAAAGGCTGCCATTGACGACGGACTGCTCGATATAGAATTTAAGGTGACGGGATTCGAGGCGGTATTCTTCGATAATATGGGCAATGCAGTGCCGATGGTAAGCGACGGCGCAGCATTCTCAGGAAGACAGAAGGACGCTTTCCGCAAACTCGCACGTAATAAACGATTCTATATTTCAAGAATCACAGCGGTCGGACCAGACGGCATAGCACGAAAACTGCCTGCTTCAATGGAAGTTATTGTGAAGTAATTCACAGGCGGCAGCTCTTTCGCCTAATATACATAATCCTTAAAAACGTTATCGTTAAACCAGCACCCCCTTACCAAATATTGCTCTTATGAAAACAAACAAACGTATATTTGCTCTTGCTGTAATGCTCGTGCTCAGTGCTACTGCGTTAGTGCAAATAGCTGATGCACAGCCGAAGGCACGACGCAATCAGGCTAATGCGAAGAAAACTCCTGCCAGCGCTCTGACCACTCGTGCGCAGATTTCTTTCCCGACGTCTGCCGCAATGGATGAGGATGTCGTGTGGCGCAGAGATATCTACCGCGAACTCTCGCTCACTGACCCTGCTAATGCTGGACTCTACTATCCGGTAGAGGCAACAGCCACAGAGATGAACTTCTTCACCTACATATTCAAGCTCATGCTCACAGGCAATGTGCCGGCATACGAATATCGTCTTGATGGCAACGAGGTGTTCACTGACTCGGCACGTGTCAAGCCGCTGGCGCTGCTCGACAACTATCATATTTACTATGAGCGCAACAACGGACGCCTCACTATAGACAACGCTGATATTCCGTCACGTGAGGTGAAGGCTTACTATATTAAGGAATCGGCATATTACGATCAGGCTACGGGCACCTTCCATAAGAAGGTGGAGGCCATCTGCCCGATTATGGTTCGTGAGGATGACTTCGGCGATGGCTCAGCGAAATACCCGCTCTTCTGGATGAAGTATGACGACCTTGCGCCATTTCTCACCAAGCAGAATGTCATGACATCTAATCTGAACAACGCTTCGGTGATGTCTGCCGACGACTATTTTACTCGCAATCTTTATAAGGGCGACATTTACAAGACTAACAATATGCTCGGCCAGACACTCGCGCAGTACTGTCCTACTGACTCTGCTATGAAGAAAGAGCAGATGCGTATTGAGGCGGAACTGCTCGCTTTTGAGAAGAATGTCTACGGCGACCAAGCAAAGAAGGATTCGATCGACAGCATAGCAAAGGCAAAGGAACTCGATGCCAAGGCAATAAAGAAAAAACGCTCTAACACCCGCCGCGGCAACTCGGCTACAGTGAAGCAGAAGAAAGCAAAGCAGCCTAAGTCTTCTTCTGGCTCTGCTGCAAGAGTGTCTGTGAGAAGAGAGCGCCGATAGGCAGCATAAAAGCGAAACGAGTACTTATGACTACATTAATCATTACCCCAAATTATTTGTTATGAGAAAGTTGTTGTTGATAGCATGCGCCATTCTGATGTCCGCAGTGACAGCAGACGCAAAAGTGAAATTCGGTATACGTGGTGGCGTGAACATCACAGAGATGTCGTTCTCGTCAGATGTCTTCGAGGGAAAGAATCGTAATGGATTCTATCTCGGACCGACTATTAAAATTGGCTTGCCGCTGGGATTCGATATCGATGCTTCTGCCATATACAACCAGTGGGAGGCAGACCCTGACTTATATTACACAGTGGATGATACTTCAAATTCGATTAAAGCCTCAAACCTCAAGCGCAAAGTCATTGCTTTGCCGCTCAATCTCCGCAAGGGATTCGGCCTTGGCGACAAAGCAAGCATATTCCTCTTTGCCGGTCCGCAGGTAGCGTTTAATATAGGAGACAAAACAATAAAGGAAATAGACGAGGTAAACTGGGAATGGAAAACCACCGACATCAGCATAAATATAGGTGTGGGTGCAATGCTGCTTAACCATCTTGAAGTCAAGGCCAACTATAACATACCATGTGGAAAGACAGGCGAGTTCCGATTCTCAGATGCGGCAGACAATGTCTATGAAACTCTGGAAGCAAAGACCGGCGGCTGGCAAATCGGCTTGGCAGTATATTTCTAAATACCGCAAATCCTCTCTTAGCAATAAAAGCAGAACTTGCAAAAATAACCAATATCAATCGGCGACATTCCCAAGGTCGCCGATTTTTTTTTACTACTATAATCCTCTAACAGGTATGTAAGTTGAACTGTGTCATGACTAACTTAGCTCCCAATACCTCCATACATAATGTTCTTTATTGTTTTTTCCTGTTTTTGTCTTAAATTCGTGATTAATTCATGATAATTTATGTTCTCGTTGACGATGTCGTTATCGTCTTAAAAGTGTAAACGAACTCCTGATACATGCCCCCTCTTAGCCCTTTCCACCATACATAATGTTCTTTATTGTTTTTTCTTAGTGTAGCCATTCAAGGCTGTTGATGGATGTATTGAGACATGCAAACATGTTTACAATGTGTCATCATATACAGACATAAAAAGGATGCATAGCATACTTAACCACTAAGTTGTTTTTCCTGTTTTTGTCTTAAATTCGTGATTAATTCATGATAATTTATGTTCTCGTTGACGTTGAAGTAAATATCAGCTTAATCCGCGTATCCGTGTTCGTCTTAAAAGTGTAAATGAACTCCTGAGACATGGCATCCCTTAGCCCAATACCTCCATACATAATGTTCTTTATTGTTTTTTCTTAGTGTAGCCATTAGGCTGCGGATGGATGTAATGTGATATGGTGAACAAGTTCGCAATAACACGTTATAGACAAACACAGATGATTGCAGCGCAAGCTTAACCACTAAGTTGTTTTTTCCTGTTTTTGTCTTAAATTCGTGATTAATTCATGATAATTTATGTTCTCGTTGACGTTGTCGTTATCGTCTTAAAAGTGTAAATGAACTCCTGAGACATGGCATCCCTTAGCCCAATACCTCCATACATAATGTTCTTTGTTGTTTTTTCTTAGTGTAGCCATTCAAGGCTGTTGATGGATGTATAGAGACATGTAAACATGTTTACAATGTGTCATCATATACAGACATAAAAAGGATGCATAGCATACTTAACCACTAAGTTGTTTTTAATGTTTTTGTTTTAAATTCATGATAATTTATGTTATCGTTCTCGTTGACGTTATCGTCTTCCATTCGTGACTAATTCATGATAATTTATGTTACGCTATTGTCCATGTTAAAACACTCAGTGTTTCATTAGTAACCCCGTAATCAAACTAATACTATATACTTAGATTTTTTAGAAGTGCATATCTGCACTATCTCTATAAATCGTTAAAATTCAGCTTGTTGCAGACGTGCAGATAGCGTGCAGATTGGTGCAGATATGTAAATATGCAATATCCTTCGTAAATACGAATCTGTTCTCATCTGCACCTCTATCTGCATAAGGGCGAACACGTTAGTCCTCAGTGACTTACACCCTCTCGTGCAGATGTGCAGATTTTTCTTTAAAAACATCAGAATGATGGAATGTTATGTTGTATATATAAACGAAATTATTTGTACATTAATATTAACCAAATGACATGTTTCTCGTTATCCTCCTCGTTATATATTCTCTTGCAATGTAAAACACTACTGTTGGTATTATGAAAAGTAGTCTTTTGTAATATCAACTGCTCTTTCTTATATCGTGATTTACTATTAATCAGCTCGTCATTTACCATTCTATTTATACCCAAACCGTTATAAACAACGTTATGTCGGTTTTTCTTGCATTGCCAGTGATAGGAAATCACTTTTCTTATAGAAAACACACGTATGAATTCTATAGTATCAAACAACGTCTTGACATATGTCTATGATAAATTGTAAATTTTCTTTCGTAAAAATTTGCATTATTCAAAAATTATATATACTTTTGCAAACGACTCTTAAATTAACGTACCAAAGTGAAAAACAACAGAATCTGTTATCTTCTTTTCTACGTTGAACATGTGTAGTCTGCGCCGAACCTCAATGGCAAAACTAATTTGCTGACGAGGTGAAGGGTGGGTATAAGAAAGAGTCATGACATATTGAAGGCGTTTACTAAACGCTCATCTCTACGTTCCAAACTTCGAACACTTGGATTCCCTGTAGTTGATGAGGCAATGGTAGATGTCCTCGGGATATTGGTATATACTAATATCGTATTTGTGCTGTTATACTGGGACGTTTCCCCGTATAACAGTCACAACGATTTCCGTATACATATATCGGCGTGGGCTTCGAAGTTGCTTATCTTTACAGGGTGGCAAGTTCGAAGGCCAGGAACGTGAGGTAAGTAACAGTACGAACCTCACGCTTTTTTTGTGTACATGTAATAATATGACTAAAATAATTGTAATGTGTAAAAACGTATAAGGTTTTCGATACTCAAGAGAAAATTATCGATAAAAACCTACTTGTTCTCACAAATAGAATATTTTCTGTTATAATGAAGAGTGAACATTATAGAGTTGCTGTATTGGTTTCAATTTCAAGTGCTAGTAGAAATCCAGAAAGAGAAAGTTTTTAAGACGTCAATTATAATTATAGTGTAATGTTAAATTAGTACATATATATGTAAATACAATGAACATAATAGATAACAACCCATATCGCCTACTTGGCGTTTATTCAACATCTCCTCAAAAAGAGATTGTAGCAAACCAAGGGAAGATGAAGGCCTTTCTGAAGGTCGGTCGTCAAGTGACGTTCCCACTTGATTTGAATGGGATCTTGCCTAATGTTTTGCGCACAGAGCAAAGTGTTGCAGACGCAATATCAAAACTGTCACTTCCAACAGAGCAACTAAAATATGCTCAGTTTTGGTTTTCCAAGTGTACTCAGTTGGATGAAATCGCATGTGGAAAACTAATAAATGGTGACATAGACGGAGCTGTTGACATATGGAACAAGAAGGCAACAGCATCTTCACTGCAAAACCTTATTGTTTGTGCTCTCATCAGGAATCAGTTAAGAAGTGCTATTAGTTATGCCCAGACCTTATATTCCTCTTACAGCGATGAGTTTGTCAAGATGGTATTGGGTGATAATGCATTAGCAACTTCTGATAATCTATCATATGATTTCCTGAATGTCATGTGCGAAGAGTTTAATCCTGCTCAATTTCTTGGGTATATCACAGACTCTGGATGGAAGGAATTTGTTGGAAGCAAAAGTACAAAGCCTATCATTGATAAGCTTACATCTGCTATAGATGTATGTAAATCATCAAGAGGAAAAGGTTCTACTGCTCGATTGAATGCTGGTACAAAATTGATGAATGATACCAAAGCCGATCTTACACAATTAAAGCAGTTCGTTTCTACTAGTGATTTGCAATATCAAATGATTGCGGATAAACTCGGTTTGGAAATCCTGCAATGCGGTATAGATTATTACAATGCATCTGATGAAGTTGACGCAGCTCACAAGGCAATGGTTCTGCAGTCATATGCCCAATCAGTCGTTGTTGGCAAGATGGCGAAAGACAGATGTAAGGAGAATGTGGACATCCTGAAGAATATTATTGCCAATCTTCCACCATCAGAAGTATTTGCGGAAGGCAGAGCGATAAAGGAGGAGTTGCGAAAGTTCGGTAAGCTTCCTGATAAGATCTGCCATGCTATCACCTTGCTTAATAATACGAAACCTCATCTACAAAGGATAAAGAGCAAGTTGGGTAATACCAATAGCTACTATCTGAAGGTATCAACTCAGATTGTAGACAATGCTCTTCATAATGTAATCGAAGAGGTGAATCTTACGCAAAGTTCACTTGGCTCATCATGTGTCAAATCAGATCCATCCATGCTATTAGCTGGCCTAATGGTTAATAAGAATGTTGTTGACAAAGCATGGGATGCTACACTCATGATGGAAAAATTTGATATGGAGCCTTCGTATCGTAACGGAAGATTTGCGGAAAACAAGAATGCTTTGCGAAATATCCGAACTCAGATCAATGAAGTATTATCAAAAATTGGTGGTGGATACTCTGGTGGTGGATACTCTGGTGGTGGTTCTTCTAGTGATGATACAGACTGGGGATGTATTATTGCTATTATTATAGCCATTATAATTTTCTGCATGGCACAATGTAACTAAATTAAATTCTATCAATATGAGAAAAATTACAATTGGCATTTTGTGCTTGTTTTTGGCAAAAAGTACATTTGCTCAGAGTGAGTCGAAAGAGCTATCCTCTTTAAAGAAGGAAGTAAGCATAATGCAAACTTCTCAAAATCGTATTAAAAACGATGTTATTGTCCTCACGAACAGGAATCGGAAAGCAGAGTCTCGAATAAGTACATTGGAGGCTGCAAACAATGAATTAAAATCCAAGTTAGATAGTCTCCAAGTTGCTTATGATGCCCTTGCGTCTAATCAAAAAGCAGACAAGACAGAACTCTCTGAAAGTATTAACCAAACAAATGACAAGGTTCAAGCTACCGAGGAAATATTGTCTTCTCGAACGATATGGGGCATTGGAGGTATAGTTCTTTTGCTTTTAGCACTTGCAACAACCGTTTGGGCTTTCATGAAAAAGTTTAAGTCTGGTACGACATCCATTGATGATGTTCGTAAAGCACAGTCTTCTTTGGCACAAGCACAAGAGAATATCCGCAAAGCTCAGGAAAAGATGCAAGAAGAAACAATTCAACTTGACAATAAGTTAATTGAAATATTGAGTAATCAACCAGTTTCGGTTCCTACCGCTATAGATGATGGCAAGATAGATCACTCCCTTACTCTTAAAGTTGCTGACGAGATAGTAAGGATTGAAATGAATCTTTCACGAATGGACGAGAGTATAAAAGGATATAAGCAACTTTCAAAAGGTGTTCAGAAAATAAAGGACAATTTCAAGGCTAATGATTATGAAATTGTTGATATGCTGGGAAAACCTTATCAAGCAGGAATGAAGGCAGCTGTTACTTTTGTTACAGATGACACTTTAGAACCTGGCCAGCAAATCATATCTCGAATTATAAAGCCACAAGTTAATTATAAGCAAGTAATGATTCAGGCTGCTCAGATAGAAGTTAGCCAAGCTGAATAAAAATTTTTCAACAATTATGCCAAGATTAAAAATTGATTACGGTATCGACCTGGGTACTACCAATTCTGCTATTTGCAGGATGGAAAAAGGTGAACCTGTCGTTATTAAGACAGACGTTCTTAAGGACACAATGCCTTCTTGCGTGTCATTCACCAAACGCCAGAGCGTTAAAGCCGGTGACTCCGCCTTTAACGATTTGAAAAGTGATAAACGACGTGCGTCTAAGGCTGGTAAAAAAGAGGCCTCAAATGCCTATGTTGAGTTCAAACGTACCATGGGTACTGATACAAAGTATACTAGTACATATATGGGCCGTGACTATTCTTCAGAAGAACTGTCTGCAGAGGTACTGAAAACACTGAAGTCTTTTGTTACAGATGAAAATATCTCTTCTGTGGTAATTACTGTACCTGCTAAGTTTACAGTAGGGCAAAAAACTGCCACGTTGGAGGCCGCTAAGATGGCTGGTTTTACGAAGTGTGAACTTCTTCAGGAACCAATAGCTGCAGCAATGGCTTATGGTTTAACTACGGATTCAAAAGATGGTATTTGGATGGTGTTCGACTTTGGCGGTGGAACTTTTGATGCAGCTTTGTTGAAAGTAGAAGATGGTATCATGCAAGTGTCTGACACCGAAGGTGATAACTATCTTGGAGGTAAAAATCTTGACTATGCAATTGTTGATAATATAATCATCCCATATTTGCAAAAGAACTTTGTTCTGGATGAAACTCTTGATAACGAGGAAAAGAAGGAAGTGCTCCGTGATGCAATGAAGACATTTGCAGAAGAAGCGAAGAATCAGCTTTCATTCAAGGATAAGTATGATATTCTTTCAAACCTGGGTGACTTGGGAGAGGATGAAGATGGTGAAGAAATGGAACTGGATTTAACAGTTTTACAAAGTGAAGTGTTTGATGTTATGCGTCCTTATTTCCAAAAAGCAGTTGATATATGTAAGGAACTAGTAAACCGCAACCATCTTTCTTCTTCACAAATTAATAAGTTGATACTTGTGGGAGGTCCTACTCATTCACCCTTGATTCGACAGATGCTGAAGGATCAAATTACCCCCAATGTTGACACCTCTATTGACCCGATGACTGCTGTGGCTACAGGTGCCGCACTATATGCTTCTACTATGGATGCCGTGGTTGACCAGAAGGACATTAAAGTAGGAACAGTCAAATTAGAAATTGGTTACGAATCAACATCAGTAGAGCAGACAGAATGGGTTAGTGCAAGGTTGGAGCCTGGTAACTCTTATTCAAAGGTTTACGTTGAATTGGAAAGAAGCGATAAAGCATGGTCTAGCGGCAAGGTGGAAATTGATGCAACTGGTAATGTAATAGAAGCCAATCTTCTTGAATCAAAGCCAAATTCATTTGCAATTGTTGCCTACGATGAGAAGGGTAATAAAGTACCTTGTTTCCCCAATGAGATAACGATTATCCAGGGCTCTAAAGTTGGAGCAGCACCACTTCCATATAATATCGGTATCGCTACATGGAGTGAAGTGAAAAAGCGTCCAGTCTTTAGAATGGCTAAGGGCTTGGAAAAGAACAAACCTGTACCAGCAGTAGGAGTTATTAATGACCTAAAAACTACAAGTAAGTTGCGTCCAGGTGTAGAAAGCGATGTCCTGAAGATACCTGTTTATCAGGTTGATGATTTCAAGGGTGCTGAAGGCAGGAGCGCTTCATTGTATGAATATGTTGCAGATATCGTTATTACAGGTGAAGATGTTGAATCATTAATCACAGAAGATTCCTCGGTAGACGTAACGTTAAAGGTTGATACTTCTGAACAAATGACTCTTGAAGTTCATTTCCTCGCAACAGATACTACTATAGAGAAGCAGCTTGATACAAGTAAGAAACAATCGATAGAAGATGCAACAAAGGTTATTGACAAAGATTTAGCTGAAGCTCAGCGTAGTATCAGCCGACTTAGCGGCGCTGGAGTGAATATAGATGACTTGCAGAATAAGCTTGATGCAGTAAAGAATGAAGCTGCTAATAGTTCTGAGAAAAAAGCCGTTCTGCAACATCTTAAGGAAGTTCTTCGTGAGATTGAGGATCAAGATGATGCAACCGAATGGGATCGAGTCGAGAAAGAACTACGTGAAGAATTTGACCGACTTGAAAAGGCTCAGAATGACCTTGGTAACGATAAGACCTTACAGATTGTTAACCAATTGAGACATCAAACAGATCAGGTCATCCACAGTAAGGATGTCAAGATGGGGCGTGAGGTTCTTGAACAAATAAATGCCCTCTTTGTACATTTGACTCTGCCATATCAGTGTATGGACTTTATCGAGCATTACAATGGTCGTTTCGGTTCTGTAAGATGGACGGATTCTGGCCGAGCACGTCAGTTGATTAATCGAGGTTTGGCTGCTATCAATAACAATCCTACGGTGGATGTTCTGCATCCAATAGTTTGTGGATTGATTGATTTGATGCCAGATGATGAAAAAGAAGGTGCGGGCGGTATGCTCAGGTAGTTTTATTCGCCTTCTGTGTTTAGCCACAGAAGGCGAATCATAGATATTACTGCAAATTAAAATTTTAAGCCATATATGCTTTACAAAAAGAAGGATAATATTGGGCCCTACACGGTTACATTTCAGCATAAAGAAGGTTCTTATGCTGAAACGTATCGTGTTAAGGATTCTCAAGGCAAAACACGTTTCTTGAAACTGATTGATTATTCTAAACTTAATAGACATCAAATAGACGATAATGGACGTGTTGTGGAGGTTGAAATCTCAAAATGTCTCAACCACCATAATTTGTGTAGCTTTGTTGACTCCAGAAGCATAGTGGTTAATGGATTGGGGTGTTATAACAATGCAAACGTAGATATATTACATCTGATAATGTATAGTATCATCTATTTGTTGCTATGCAACGAAGAGCTAATGCCGGAGGAATGTTTAGATGAAAGTCGAATTTATTCATTATGAGAAACCTATATAATAAAGTATCGGAAACTCTAATCGCAGAGATTGAGAGAGGGGAGAGCATATTTAAGTTTGTTCCAGACAATATTGGTGAATTTAGGTACTGTATTTCCACTAATTATAAGGCGGCTGCTGACTCGGGAAAAATTCGGGTTAAGCAATATGCATTAGGACTTGGAATATTCATAACGATTCCAGTTCTTTCATGTTTAATTTTTAATGAGTCACCTATATGGAATACCATTTTGATAATTGGTTGTATGTTTGGTATCTACAAAACGATTAAAAATGTATCGTCGTTTAAGGGAATAGATTACTTTGTTGGAAACAAAGGCTTTTGCAGTATAGAATTTGATGGAGCAAGAGACAAAATTATAAAGAAAAAGACTATTTTATTTGACGAGGTTACAGATTTGCTTACAAACCAAGTACATGTTAAGGAGAATGGTACTTATTCCCATACGGAATATTTTATAATGTTTATATCATCACACGATAAAACCATAAAGCTAAATGATGATGCTTGGTATAACAAGGATACACCAGATGAACTAAGAATTTTTTATGATAAAGTTATTGAGAGTTGGAATGAGTATAAGAAAAAAGATTTTGCAAAAGTACCGATGTCTTTTAATGCTTACGTCATTAAGAATGATAGAATTGAACATGCATTAATACCATATGTTGAAGTTGTTGACGACGGTATACTTGTACACGGACAGGAATATAAGTATTCGGATATTAAGCAAATGAAGTTTGAAACTAAAGGCGCGGGGGTATGCCTTCTTGTTGAGCACAATAATCATATAATAGAAAAAAAGAGTTTTTGGCGAAAAATAGAATCTGGTGATGTTGAACATATTCCATTAGATGCGATGGGTAACCAAGAATTCTTTGTCGCATATTTCCAGTGGCTTATTTTGACCAAAGGCTTGTATCACGAAAAATAGAATTAATAATGCGCTTTAATAAGGGAGATAATATAGGGCCATACAATGTGGCATTCCAGCATAAAGAAAGTTCTTATGCTGAGACCTATCGTGTTAAGGATTCTAATGGAAAGACTCGTTTCTTGAAACTCATTAATTATGCGAAATTGAATCGTCATCAAATTGATGATAATGGTCATGTTGTTGAGGTAGAAATATCAAAATGTCTCAACCATCATAACCTATGTCGCTATATTGACTCAGGAAACATAATGGTAAATGGCGGTCAAAGAACATATATTGTGACAGAGTTTGTTAGCGGTGAAACACTTGCACAGAGAATCATTCGAGACGATGATATTAGTGTTTACGATATTAAGAAGATTGCTAAAGCCGTACTGTCGGCACTCGATTCAATTCACAACCAAGACGAGCCTATAGTGCATGGAGAGGTAACGATTCAAAATGTAATGCTCAATTTAGTGGGTGGTTTGGAGGATTTGAAATTGATTGATTTTGGATATGCCCGATTCCTTAATCAACAACCAGCGAAACCTGATTTAAATGAACTGAATCCTTTTTATTTGGCACCTGAGAGATTCGCTGGTGTTTGTCAGATACAATCAGATATCTATTCTGTCGGTGTAATGATGTATCACCTGTTATATGGAGAGTTACCTTGGTTTCTTGACATTTCAAGAATCAAAGGTGATAAAGTGGAACGCATTTTAACGGAAAGGGAAAAACCTCTTAAAATCCCAACAACTGATATTTTTGAGTTGGATGAACAGTTATTAAACTGTATAGTAAAGGCTTTAAATTATGATGTGGAAAACCGTTTCCAAACAGCGCAGGAGTTCATAAAAGCAATTGATGGTGAGATAAAAGTAGAACGCCAGCCGACGTATAGAAAAGTTAAATCTGACGAATCAAAAAAGGATGATAACGATGCAAAACGGTCTCTTTCACGCAAGGTGGAGGGACCTGGGTTTGCAGCTATTGCTGGCATGGATGACTTAAAACAACAAATGAGGGAAGAGGTTATAGAACCACTTCATAATCCAGAGGAATACCATAGATATGGTGTGACAATTCCCAACGGAATGTTACTATATGGACCTCCAGGTTGCGGTAAAACTTTTTTTGCAAAACATTTTGCAGAAGAAGTTGGATTTAATTTCATGCAAGTAACTCCAGCCACCCTAAAAAGCAAATGGATAAATGCTACTCAGGAAAATATAGCTGCAATGTTTCAAGAAGCAGAAGCAAATGCTCCTACCATTATATTTATTGATGAATTGGATGATTTATTAAAGGATCGTTCATTAGCAGAAGATAAAGGTATGTCTGGCATTAACGAGTTCCTGGCACAGATGGACAGAACAGGTGAGAAAGGTATCTTTATCATTGGTGCCACCAATAAGCCTGATGTTCTTGATCCAGCTGTATTGCGTGCTGGCAGACTTGAAAAAAAATATTATCTAGGAGTTCCCGACAAAGCAGCAAGAGAAGCTCTTTTCAAACTATACCTTGAAAAACGTCCATACGATTTTGGATTAGATTATGGTTTGCTTGCAGATATGACACATAATTATGTTTCTGCTGATATACAGTTGATTGTAAATGATGCGTCAAGGTCTGCATTAAAGGCACATAGCAAAATTACTATGGAGTTGCTTCAGAATGCAATTTCAAATGTAAAGCAATCAATATCTGATAACGAATTAAAAAAATATGAACGTATCAGAGCTATTATAAATGGTGAAAAGATTACATCAGATAAACCTAGAATAGGATTTAATTAACTTTTAGATATGTAAATTATGAATAATCAAGAATTGCTATTGAAGACTATTTTCGCATGTATGGCATGTGACGGTGACATTGCATCTGAGGAAGTTCAAGTATTACGTGAACTTATTGCAAACACAGATTTATTCAAGGACTTAGATGTGGAAATTACATTAAAGAAATATGTAGATTCTATTAACAAAGATGGAGTGTCTTTCTTGAACAAATATCTAAGTGGCATTGCAGAGAACGCATTATCTAAAGAGGAACAATTGTGTTTAGTTGGTTTAGCTTTTAAGACTATCGAGGCTGATAAACACATAGAATATTCAGAAGTCAAGTTTTTCAAAAAGATTCGCTTCAGACTAACACTAACAGATGAAGAGATAATTGATGAATATCCCGACAAAGAGGATTTCTTACTACCAGATATCAATGTTGCTGATGAACCAGAATGGAATGATGTGACATTTAGAGAAATAAAACTTGATTTGCATAACGAGCTGTTGTGAAAATTGCAATTAAGATAATATTGGCAGTATTACTGCTTTTATGCTTGGCGGATATGCCATATGGTTATTACACTCTAGTTAGATTTGTATCGGCATTTGCCTTTGCCTATTTTGCTTATGAATATTATAAGGCGAATCAGGGCGCATTGTTCTTTGTCTTTCTGGCACTGTCTGTATTATTCCAGCCTTTTATAAAAGTTGCTCTTGGCAGGGATATATGGAACGTGGTTGATGTTTTAGTAGCGATAGGGTTGGTATATCTTGCTTGTCACGAAAGAAAAAAGAAACTAATATGAGAATATTTTTACTTGCCTTCCTGTTCCTGGGATTGCCAAACGCCTATAGTACGGAGGCAGATGTGGTGCGTGTGGGGCATGGTGATACGATGGTGTATATATGTACAGGCAATAGCTCGTACAGATATCATCGTCGTAGTGATTGCAGCGGACTAAACAACTGCCAGGGAAGTGTTCAGAGAGTGACACTGCAAAAGGCACGCTCGATGAAACGTACTCCATGCAAGAAATGTTATTAGCTATAAATGCATAATGCATGATTCTGGCACATTGTGACAGTATCCTGCTGTGTTTTTAGTTAATAAATTTAAAATAGTTAGGCGTATGATGCATAAATGTCTGAGTTTAAATATATTTTGAGTAATTTTGCATCCGCTTTAAATGCACCGTGATGATTCGCGGGGCATGATATTATATTCTAACAATATTAATGTAACAAAAACAAAAAGTATGATTATCGTACCAGTAAAAGAGAACGAGAACATCGAGAGAGCACTTAAGAAGTTTAAGAGAAAGTTTGAAAAGACAGGTGTAGTGAAGGAACTCCGCGCTCGCCAGCAGTTTGACAAGCCTTCTGTTCTTAAGCGTCTGAAGATGGAGCACGCTATCTACGTACAGAAGCTGCGCCAGAACGAGGAATAATTCTCCTCGCGCCGAAAAGCAATAATTAATATTGCTAAAAATTAGGCTGAAAATTTGGTGGTATCGGAAAAAATAAGTAATTTCGTAACCGAAAGATATTATTTCAGCATTTAATGTGGAGCAAGGACATCCACTGTCATAGAACGGACGATAGTGTCGTATTCTGTGACAAGAAGAAGGGAGTATGATATACGACAAATTCATACGGTATATCAGTGTCGAACGACGTTTGTCGGAGAAGACAGTTGAAACGTATGCGAGTACGTTGAAACTCTTCAGGGATTTCCTTGAGACATTGCCGGAAGCAAGAACGCTGGAAACGGCGGACTCCGACAATATCCGCGACTGGATGGAACTGCTGATGGAACAGAAATGTTCGGCAGCATATGTCAACCGTTCGCTCGCAGCGCTCAGAACTTTCTATAAATACTGCTACGCTACTGGCGTGATTGCGACAGACCCGGCACGAAGTGTCGTGGGACCTAAACGCGAAAAGCGCCTGCCACGATTCTTGAAGGAAAATGAAATGGACAGACTCGTGGATTTGTTAGGCAACGGCGAGAATACATTCTATAATGTTCGTACGCGTACTATTATATATGTATTGTATCTCACAGGCCTGCGTGCGGCAGAATTGATTTCGCTCGACGACAATATGATAAGTTTTGTCAATAGAGAGCTGAAGGTGACGGGCAAGCGTAACAAGCAGCGTGTTATTCCATTCGGAGAGGAACTCCACAATATCCTTAGCGAATACATAGCTGTCAGAAATGACAATGTGGAACGCAAGGATGATGCTCTGTTCGTTAGCGATAAGGGCGAGAGAATAACATATGGGCAGGTGAGGAAAATCGTGAAGGAAACCCTTCCGCTTGTATCAAGCCTCGACAAATGTACTCCGCATGTGCTCCGGCACACTTTCGCTACGACAATGCTCAATCATGATGCGAACCTTGAAAGTATTAAGAAACTTCTGGGACACCAGAGTCTGAATACAACAGAGGTGTATACGCATACTACATTCGAGCAGCTGAAGAAAATCTATAAAGAAGCCCACCCGAGAGAATGACGCGCTATGCGGATTCTATGAAGGTATGGTGCGCTGACGGTGTGGGGATGTTAAACCTTATAATACCCGTGACTATGGAAATTACTATTAATGCAATCCACTTCGATGCTACCGAGAAGTTACAGGACTTTATTCAGAAAAAGGTTCTAAAGTTAGAAAAATCCTACGAGGATATAAAGAAAGTAGAGGTGAAATTAGCTGTCGTCAAACCTGCAACAGCTCTTAATAAGCAAGTGGCCATATCTACAAGCTTTGCTGGCACACCGGTATATGTAGAAAAAATATGTGACACATTTGAGGAAGCAGTTGACCTTGCACTGGATGCAATGAAGGTGAAAATGACGAAAATAAAAGAAAAAATAAGAAATCACTAAAAAAAATGCCAAAATATTTTGGTGGTTAAAAAAAAAGTCGTACCTTTGCACCCGCTTAGAAACAATAAGCGCTTCGCACACAAAAAACGGGTGCAAAGGTTTGCCTCTTTAGCTCAGTTGGCCAGAGCACGTGATTTGTAATCTCGGGGTCGTTGGTTCGAATCCGACAAGAGGCTCAAAAGAAAAGGACGGGTGGTTACCAGAGTGGCCAAATGGGGCAGACTGTAAATCTGCTGGTTTTTACCTTCGGTGGTTCGAATCCATCACCACCCACTCTTGACGAACGCGGGCGGAGGTCCTTCTTCATCCGCGTTTTTCAGCAAAGAGAAAATGATCTTTGGAACTTAGATGCGGAAGTAGCTCAGTCGATAGAGCACTAGCCTTCCAAGCTGGGGGTCGCGGGTTTGAGCCCCGTCTTCCGCTCTAAACGCTCCACGCTGTATTAGCTCAGTGGTAGAGCACTTCCTTGGTAAGGAAGAGGTCCTGAGTTCAACTCTCAGATACAGCTCTCTCCAAGAGATGGAAACATCGCAGGGGAGAATTGTGTATTTTAGACATATTGATTAATTAAACAAATAAACAAACAAAACAATGGCAAAAGAGACTTTCCAGCGTGACAAGACCCATGTTAACATTGGTACTATCGGTCACGTCGATCACGGTAAGACTACTCTGACAGCTGCTATCACTACTGTTCTCGGTAAGAAGGGTTTCTCAGAAGTTAAGTCTTTCGATCAGATTGATAATGCTCCAGAAGAGAAGGAGCGTGGTATCACAATCAACACATCTCACGTTGAGTATCAAACAGCATCTCGTCACTATGCGCACGTAGACTGTCCTGGACACGCTGACTACGTTAAGAACATGGTTACTGGTGCTGCTCAGATGGACGGCGCTATCATCGTAGTTGCTGCTACTGATGGTCCTATGCCACAGACACGTGAGCACGTGCTTCTCGCTCGTCAGGTGAACGTTCCTAGCCTCGTAGTATTCCTGAATAAGTGTGATATGGTTGAGGATGAGGAAATGCTTGAGCTCGTTGAGATGGAGATGCGTGAGCTTCTCGATCAGTATGAGTTCGATGGCGACAATACTCCAATCATCCGCGGTTCTGCTCTTGGTGCTCTCAACGGTGTTGAGAAGTGGGAAGAGAAGGTAATGGAACTCATGGATGCATGTGACACATGGATTGCAGATCCTCCACGTGATCTTGATAAACCATTCCTTATGCCAGTTGAGGACGTATTCTCAATCACAGGTCGTGGTACAGTTGCTACAGGTCGTATCGAGACAGGTAAGATCCACGTTGGTGATGAGGTTGAGCTCCTCGGTCTTGGTGAGGATAAGAAGTCAGTTGTTACTGGAGTTGAGATGTTCCGTAAGCTTCTTGATGAGGGACAGGCTGGTGATAACGTAGGTCTTCTCCTCCGTGGTATCGACAAGAAGGAAATCAAGCGTGGTATGGTTCTCTGTCACCCAGGACAGATCAAGCCATTCAAGAAGTTCAAGGCTTCTATCTACGTTCTGAAGAAGGAAGAGGGTGGTCGTCATACTCCATTCGGAAACAAGTATCGCCCACAGTTCTACCTCCGTACAATGGACTGTACAGGTGAGATTACTCTCCCAGCAGGTGTTGAGATGGTAATGCCTGGTGATAGCGTAGAGATTAATGTTGAGCTCATCTATGCTGTAGCTCTCAATGCAGGTCTCCGTTTCGCTATCCGTGAGGGTGGACGTACAGTAGGTTCTGGTCAGATCACACAGGTATTTGAGGATTAATTCTCTCTGTTGTAGATACAGAAATTACTAAATAGATACAGATTCCCATCACCTATGTGGTGGGAATCATTTACGGGAGTCTTTCAATGGTAGGAAAGCGGTCTCCAAAACCGTCAATGAGGGTTCGATTCCTTCCTCCCGTGCTATAGAAATATACGATATGTTCAAGAAAATAGTAAATTATTGCAAGGTTTGTTACGATGAACTTGCGCATAAAACTACTTGGCCAACGCGCCAACAGCTAACACACAGTGCAGTGGTTGTATTATCTGCTTCCCTTGTCATTGCTCTTGTTGTGTTCGCTATGGACAGTTTGTTCAGGTTTGTTATGACTACCATTTATCCCTAATTAAATCATTTATCTAATGGCCGAAAAAGGTTTTAATTGGTATGTCCTCAAAGCTGTAAGTGGTAAAGAGGAAAAGGTAAAGGAGTATATTGAGGCGGAGCAGAAACACAATGAAAATTTAGCGAGGAATGTTTCACAAGTATTAATACCACTTGAGAAACATGCTTCTTTGCGTAATGGAAAACGTGTTGTAAAGGAGAAAGTTTCGTTGCCAGGTTATGTGTTTTTGAACGCTAACTTGACAGGAGATATAGCTTCTTTGATACGCTTCATGCCTAATGTCCTCGGTTTCATCGGTGGAACTGATTCGCCTATTCCTGTACGCCAGGCTGAAATTAACCGTATGTTAGGTACTGCAGAGGAGACCGCTATCGTAGAGGAAACAGATATTCCATACGAGGTTAACGAAACAGTTAAGGTGACAGACGGACCTTTCAGCGGATTTAATGGCATCATCGAGGAGGTGAACGCTGAGAAACACAAACTGAAGGTTATGGTCAAAATTTTTGGTCGTAAGACTCCGTTGGAGCTCAGTTTTATGCAAGTAGAAAAGGAATAATGTCGCAGTTACGTGCGTCATATTCTTTTTATATATAATTCATTTAATATTAACAAAGAAATGGCTAAAGAAGTTGCTGGATTAATCAAATTGCAGATTAAGGGTGGCGCTGCGAATCCTTCACCGCCAGTAGGACCTGCACTGGGTTCTAAGGGTATCAATATCATGGGATTCTGCAAGGAATTCAATGCCCGTACCCAGGATAAGGCTGGTAAAGTTCTTCCAGTTGTTATCACTTACTACGCAGACAAGTCATTCAGCTTTGAGATTAAGACTTCTCCTGCTGCAGTGCAGCTTAAGGAGATTGCTAAGGTGAAAACAGGTTCAGATCAGCCTAACCGTAAAAAGGTTGCTGAGGTAACTTGGGATCAGATTAGAACAATCGCCGAGGATAAGCTCAAGGATCTTAACTGCTTCACTGTTGAAGCTGCTATGAAGCTGGTTGCAGGTACTGCACGTAGTATGGGTATCACTGTCAAAGGTGATTTTCCTGCTTAAAAATTAACAATTCCGGGAGCCAGGTCTGAGAATCTGGCGTTCGTACCGAAAAAACTTCAGAAAAAATGAGTAAACTGACAAAAAATCAAAGAGCTGTAGCTGATAAGATTGAGGTAGGCAAGGCATACACACTCAAGGAGGCTTCTGAACTTGTAAAGGAAATTACTACTACAAAGTTTGATGCTTCTCTTGATATTGATGTTCGTCTTGGCGTTGACCCACGTAAGGCTAACCAGATGGTTCGTGGCGTGGTAACACTGCCTAACGGAACTGGTAAGGTTGTACGTGTGCTCGCACTCTGTACTCCTGATCAGGAGGCTGCTGCTAAGGAGGCTGGTGCTGACTATGTTGGTCTTGACGAATATGTTGAGAAGATCAAGCAGGGTTGGACAGATGTTGATGTTATCATCACAATGCCTTCTTGCATGGGTAAGGTTGGTCCTCTGGGTCGTGTTCTCGGTCCACGTGGTCTTATGCCAAACCCAAAGAGTGGTACTGTTACAATGGATGTAGCAAAGGCCGTTAAGGATGTAAAGGGCGGTAAGATCGACTTCAAAGTTGATAAGACTGGTATCGTACATGCTTCAATTGGCAAGATTTCATTCTCTTCAGACAAGATTTACGAGAATGCAAAGGAGTTCATCCAGACAATCATCAAGCTTAAGCCAGCTGCTGCTAAGGGAACTTACATCAAGAGTATCTTTATTTCAAGCACAATGAGTAAGGGTATCAAGGTTGATCCAAAATCAGTTGAATAACTCTAAAAGTTTTGTAAAATGAAAAAGGAAGTAAAGAATACCGTCATCGCTGAACTCGGTGAGAAGCTTCAGGCTTATCCTCATTTCTATCTTGTTGATGTAACAGGATTGAATGCGGGAGCTACTAGCGACCTGCGTCGTAAGTGCTTCAAGAGTGAGATCAAGATGGTCGTAGTAAAGAACAATCTCCTCCGCAAGGCTTTTGAGGCTTCTGAGATTGATTATTCACCTCTCTATGACTCACTCGTAGGAAATACAGCGATTCTCTTCACAGAGACAGCTAATGTTCCAGGCAAGATGCTTAAGGAATATAAGAAGGCTGGAATTCCTGCTCTTAAGAGTGCTTACGCAGAAGAGTCTTTCTTCGTAGGAGAAGATAAACTTGAGCAGCTCGCAAATATCAAGAGCAAGAACGAACTCATCGCAGATGTTATCGCTCTTCTCCAGAGCCCTGCAAAGAATGTTATCTCTGCACTCCAGGGATCAGCAGGAAACAAGATTCATGGTCTGCTTCAGACTCTCGAAGAGCGTTAATTCATACAGGGATTTGGTGGTGCGCCCTAATGCATTACCAGAAAGCAAATTAAAAAGATTAATAACAAATTAAATATATTTAAGAAAATGGCAGATATTAAGGCAATTGCAGAACAGTTGGTTAACCTTACTGTTGCAGAAGTAAACGAGCTTGCTAAGGAGCTCAAGGAAACTTACGGTATTGAGCCTGCTGCAGCAGCTGTAGCTGTTGCTGCTGGTCCTGTTGCAGGTGCTGAGGCAGCTGCAGAGGAGAAGACATCTTTTGATGTAGTTCTCGCTGAGGTTGGTGGCGCTAAGCTCGCAGTAGTTAAGGCTGTTAAGGAGGCTTGCGGTCTTGGTCTCAAGGAGGCTAAGGATCTCGTAGACGGCGCTCCTTCAACACTTAAGGAAGGTCTCTCTAAGGACGAGGCTGAGAACCTGAAGAAGGCTATCGAAGAGGCTGGTGCTAAGATTGAGCTGAAGTAATTCGGTGTGATTTAGAGCATCACTTCTAATATCGTTTTAGAAAATATTGGTTAAGATCTCTCAAGTAGAGGGGTCTTAACCTTTCTTTGTCTATTACACCTAAATGGAAGTATAACTGACGTGTCTTTACTGCGGTTATGCTTCTTTATGACGAGAAACTATAGTTCGGTTAGATGCATAAAAATCTAGTTCGATAGTTGTTATAACCAGATGCTATAGATTTATTTATGTGTTCTAGGTTTTTATACATTTAATTATATACCAAAATTCTATAATTCTTGTATACTAGATTCTCTAGTTATAATCAAATACATTAGATGGCTACAAAAGTTATTTCTAACAGAGTAAATTTTGCTAGAGTGAAGAATCCGATGCCTTATCCGGACTTCCTCGATGTGCAGCTTGAGTCCTTCAAGGACTTTCTACAATTAGATACTCCGCCAGAGGAACGCAAGAATGACGGTCTGTATAAGGTGTTCACAGAGAACTTCCCTATCACTGACACTCGTAATAATTTTGTCCTTGAGTTCCTGGATTACTATATTGATCCTCCTCGCTATTCTATAGATGAATGTTTGGAGCGTGGACTGACATATAGTGTGCCTATGAAGGCGCGTATGAAACTATATTGTACGGATCCAGACCATGAAGACTTTGCTCCTGTTACCCAGGACGTATTCTTGGGAACTATTCCATACATGACAAGCAACGGTACATTTGTTATTAATGGAGCTGAGCGTGTTGTGGTAGCGCAGTTGCATCGCTCTCCTGGCGTATTCTTTGGTCAGGGTGTTCATGCTAATGGTACGGTGCTTTATTCTGCACGTGTCATCCCATTCAAGGGTTCTTGGATTGAATTTGCTACAGACATCAATAATGTCATGTATGCATATATTGATCGTAAGAAAAAATTACCTGTTACAACTCTGCTTCGTGCCATCGGATTCGAAAAGGACAGAGACATCCTTGAGATTTTTGACCTTGCTGAGGAGGTGAAGGTAAACAAGAAGAACCTCAAGGAATGTATCGGACGTACTCTTGCTGCTAACATCATGAAGAGTTGGTATGAGGATTACGCAGACGAGGATACTGGTGAGGTTGTTTCTGTTGAACGTAATGAGGTTGTTATAGAACGTGGCACTCTCATTGCAGAAGATAATATGGAGGAAATCCTTGATAGTGGTGTAGCGTCAATTCTGTTGTCAAAGGATGAGGAGAATATCAGCAAGTACTCTATTATCTTCAATACACTGTCAAAGGATAGTTCTAACTCTGAGAAGGAGGCGGTATATTACATTTATCGCCAGTTGCGTAATGCAGATCCTGCTGACGAGACATCAGCTCGTGAGACTATTCAGAATCTGTTCTTTTCAGATAAGCGATATGATTTAGGAGAGGTTGGTCGTTATCGTATCAATAAGAAGTTAAATTTGGATACAGATATTGATGTTCGCATACTTACTAAGGAAGATATTATATGCATAATCAAGTATCTCATTAATCTGATTAACTCAAGTGCTACAGTTGACGATATTGACCACTTGTCAAACAGACGTGTGAAGACTGTAGGCGAGCAGCTCGCTAATCAGTTCTCTATTGGTCTGGCACGTATGAGTCGCACCATCCGCGAGCGTATGAATGTTCGTGATAATGAGGTGTTTACTCCTACAGATCTTATAAATGCAAAGACAATTTCAAGCGTCATAAACTCTTTCTTCGGAACAAATCCGCTTTCACAGTTTATGGACCAGACAAATCCTCTTGCGGAGGTGACACACAAGCGTCGTCTTTCTGCCCTGGGTCCTGGTGGTCTTTCTCGTGAGCGTGCTGGTTTCGAGGTGCGTGACGTTCACTATACACATTATGGTCGTCTCTGTCCTATTGAGAGTCCTGAAGGACCAAATATCGGTCTTATCTCTTCTCTCTGTATGTATGCACAGATAAACGACCTTGGATTCATAGAGACTCCATACCGTAAGGTTCATGACAGTATTGTTGACCTTAACAATGACAATGTTGTATACCTTACAGCAGAAGAAGAGGAGAAACATATTATCGGACAGGGTAATGCTCCTCTTAACGATGATGGAACATTCATCCGTGAAGTGGTTAAGTGTCGTCAGGACGCAGACTTCCCTGTTGTTCCACCGTCAATGGTTGACCTTATGGACGTTGCTCCACAGCAGATTGCTTCTGTTTCTGCAGGTCTGATTCCATTCCTTGAGCATGATGACGGACACCGTGCGCTTATGGGATGTAACATGATGCGACAGGCGGTACCGCTCATACATAATGACGCACCTATCGTGGGTACAGGTCTTGAGAAGCAGGTGTGTGAGGATTCACGTACAATGATTATTGCAGAGGGTGATGGTGTTATCGAATATGTAGATGCTACTACTATTCGTATACTCTACGACCGCACAGAGGACGAGGAATTTGTAAGTTTCGAACCTGCATTGAAGGAGTATCGTATACCTAAGTTCCGTCGTACAAACCAGAACATGGTTATTGACCTTCGCCCTATCTGTGAAAAGGGACAGCGTGTTAAAGCTGGCGATATTCTGACGGAGGGATACGCAACAGAGAATGGAGAGCTTGCCCTTGGCCGTAATCTTCTTGTGGCATATATGCCATGGAAGGGTTATAACTATGAGGATGCTATTGTTCTTAATGAGCGTATCGTTCGCGAGGATATACTTACATCAATCCATGTAGATGAGTACTCGCTTGATGTACGTGAGACAAAGCGTGGCGTAGAAGAATTTACATCTGACATTCCAAATGTTTCAGAGGAGGCGACAAAGGATCTTGACGAGAATGGTGTTATCCGCATAGGTGCACGTGTTGAACCTGGTGATATCATGATTGGTAAGATTTCTCCTAAGGGAGAAAGTGACCCTTCTCCAGAAGAAAAGCTTCTTCGTGCCATCTTCGGTGATAAGGCTGGCGATGTGAAGGATTCTTCACTCAAGGCTAATCCGTCACTCTCTGGTGTTGTAATTGACAAGAAACTTTTCTCTCGTGCTATCAAGACACGTGAATCAAAGAAACGTGACAAGGAGACGCTCAAGAAGATTGATGAGGAGTACGAGACAAAGAACAATGACCTTAAGGAAATACTCATAGACAAACTTATGGTATTGACAAAGGACAAGGTCTCAATGGGCGTAAAGGACTACACAGGTGCAGAAATTATCACTAAGGGTAGCCAGTTTACTGCTACAATGCTTGCAAATCTGGAGTATGACGGCATACAGTCAAATAATTGGACTGACGACGAACGTACTGACGGCATGATTCAGAAGTTGATAATGAATTATATCCGTAAGTATAAGCTTCTTGATGCTGAGCTAAAGCGCCGCAAGTTTGCCATAACAATTGGAGACGAACTTCCACCAGGAATTCTCCACATGGCTAAAGTATATATTGCAAAGAAGCGTAAGATTGGTGTCGGTGACAAACTTGCCGGTCGTCATGGTAATAAGGGTATTGTATCTAAAGTAGTACGTCAGGAAGATATGCCATTCCTTGAGGACGGTCGTCCTGTTGATCTTGTTCTTAACCCGCTTGGTGTGCCTTCACGTATGAACCTTGGACAGATATTCGAGGCTGTACTTGGTGCTGCGGGCAAGAAGCTCGGTGTTAAGTTTGCTACTCCAATTTTTGATGGTGCTAAGCTTGATGATTTGAACGAATGGACTGACAAGGCAGGTCTGCCACGCTACTGTTCTACACACCTTTATGATGGTGAGACAGGCGAGCGTTTTGACCAGCCAGCGACAGTAGGTATCACATACTTCTTGAAACTTGGTCACATGGTTGAAGATAAGATGCATGCACGCTCTATTGGTCCATACTCGCTCATCACTCAGCAGCCACTTGGTGGTAAGGCTCAGTTCGGTGGACAGCGTTTTGGTGAGATGGAGGTTTGGGCTCTTGAGGCGTTCGGCGCAAGCCATGTTCTTCAGGAGATTCTTACAGTTAAATCTGACGACGTTACAGGACGAAGCCGTTCATATGAAGCGATTGTTAAGGGCGATTCGATGCCAACTCCTGGCATACCAGAATCACTCAATGTGCTTCTCCATGAATTGCGTGGCTTAGGTCTGAGCATTAAGCTTGATTAAAAAATAAGGTCATAGGGTTTACTGCATGTTTCTTAAGCCTGCAGTGCTCCCTCCCTAAATCCAAAGAAAATTATGGCTTTTAAGAAAGATACAAAGATAAAGAATAATTTCACCAAGATTACCATTGGTATTGCTTCTCCAGAGGAAATCTTAGAGAACTCATACGGTGAGGTAACAAAGCCAGAGACCATAAACTATCGTACATATAAGCCAGAGCGAGATGGTCTTTTCTGTGAGCGTATATTTGGTCCTACAAAGGATTTTGAGTGTGCTTGTGGCAAGTACAAGCGCATACGTTACCGTGGTATCGTGTGTGACCGTTGTGGTGTAGAGGTGACAGAGAAGAAGGTTCGTCGTGAACGTTCAGGACACATCGAGCTTGTTGTTCCTGTTGCACACATCTGGTATTTCCGTTCTCTTCCAAGCAAGATAGGTTATCTGCTTGGTATGCCAACAAAGAGACTCGAATCTGTAATATATTACGAGAAGTATGTTGTCATCCAGCCTGGCGTACTCGGTCCTAAGAATGCAGAGGATGAGCGTACAATTGAGGACAATGTGTTCCGCAAGTACGACCTTCTTTCTGAGGAGGAACTCACTAATTTGTATGACAACGGTATACTCAGTGATGATAATGACCTCCTTCCGGATGATGACCCAAATAAGTTTATCGTGAAGATGGGTGCAGAGGCTGTTTACATGCTTTTGCAGAACATTGATCTTGATGCTCTTTCATACGAACTGCGCGACCGTGCTAATAGTGACACTTCTCAGCAGCGCAAGACTGATGCACTGAAGCGTCTGCAGGTAGTGGAGGCATTCCGTACAAGCAAGGAGATAAACCGTCCAGAGTGGATGATTCTTAAGATTCTGCCTGTTACACCTCCAGAACTTCGTCCGCTTGTACCGCTTGATGGTGGACGTTTTGCGACATCTGACCTTAACGATCTTTATCGTCGTGTAATCATACGTAACAACCGTTTGAAGAGACTCATGGAAATTCATGCTCCAGAAGTAATCCTTCGTAACGAGAAACGTATGCTTCAGGAGGCTGTCGACTCATTGTTTGACAATAGCCGTAAGGCCTCTGCGGTAAAGAGTGAGAGCAATCGTCCTCTCAAGTCACTGTCAGACTCGCTGAAGGGCAAGGCTGGTCGTTTCCGTCAAAACCTCCTCGGTAAGCGTGTCGACTATTCTGCTCGTTCGGTAATCGTTGTTGGTCCAGAACTTAAGATGGGTGAGTGTGGTCTTCCAAAACTCATGGCGGCCGAGCTCTACAAACCATTTATCATACGTAAGCTTATTGAGCGTGGCATCGTTAAGACAGTTAAGTCTGCAAAGCGTATTGTGGATCGTCGCGAGCCTATCATCTTCGATATCCTTGAGAATGTAATGAAGGGACATCCAGTTCTTCTGAACCGTGCTCCTACACTTCACCGTCTTGGTATTCAGGCATTCCAGCCAAAGATGATTGAGGGTAAGGCTATCCAGCTCCATCCTTTGGCATGTACAGCGTTCAATGCCGACTTTGACGGTGACCAGATGGCTGTCCATCTTCCACTTTCTAATGAGGCAATACTCGAGGCTCAGATTCTTATGCTTCAGAGCCACAATATCCTTAATCCAGCCAATGGCGCGCCAATTACTGTGCCATCACAGGATATGGTACTTGGTCTCTATTATATTACCAAGATTCGTCCAGGCGCAAAGGGTGAGGGTTTGACATTCTATGGCCCAGAAGAGGCAATTATTGCATATAATGACAAGAAACTTGCTCTTCATGCCCAGATCAAGGTTGTTGTAAACGATGTTGTGGCAGGAAAGAAGGTGCGCCATATGGTTGAAACCTCTGTAGGACGAGTTATTGTGAACAACATGATACCAGATGAGATGGGTTATGTAAATAAGATTATTTCTAAGTCGTCTCTTCGTGATATTATTGCTGATGTAATCAAGGTTGTAGGTTTCGCTCGTGCTTGTGAGTTCCTTGATGGAATCAAGAATCTTGGTTATCACATGGCATACCAAGCAGGTTTGTCATTCAACCTTGATGATATTATCATACCGCCAGAGAAAGATGAACTCATCCGTCGTGGTAACGAGGAAGTGAAGCAGATTACAGCTAACTATGAGATGGGCTTCATCACAGATACAGAGCGTTATAATCAGGTGATTGATACGTGGACACACGTAAATAACGATATCGGTAACCTTCTCATGAAGGAGATGTCTGAGGCCGACCAAGGTTTCAATGCCGTATACATGATGCTCGATTCTGGTGCCCGTGGTTCTAAGGACCAGATTAAGCAGTTATCTGGTATCCGTGGTTTGATGGCAAAGCCTCAGAAGGCTGGTGCGGATGACCGTTCTACTATTGAGAACCCAATCCTTTCAAACTTCAAGGAGGGTATGTCAGTGCTTGAGTACTTTATCGCGTCTCACGGTGCCCGTAAGGGTCTTGCCGATACAGCGATGAAGACAGCCGATGCTGGTTATCTTACTCGTCGTCTTGTTGATGTTTCTCATGACGTTATTATCAATGAGGACGACTGTGGAACACTTCGTGGTCTCAATTGTACAGCATTGAAGAGCGGTGAGGAAATCATGGCATCACTCTATAGCCGTATCCTCGGACGTGTGTCAGTGCATGATGTCCTTGATCCGCACACAGGCAATGTCCTCTGTGCTGCTGGTGAGGAAATCACAGAAGCACGTGCACAAGCCATTGAGGATGCAGGTGTGGAGAGTGTTGAAATCCGTTCTGTACTCACATGTGAGTCACGTACAGGTGTATGTCGCAAGTGTTACGGACGTAACCTTGCTACAGCTAAGATGGTACAGAAGGGTGAGGCTGTCGGCGTGATTGCAGCTCAGGCTATTGGTGAGCCTGGTACACAGCTGACCCTCCGTACATTCCATGCTGGTGGTGTGGCTGGTAATGCTGCAGCCAATGCTACAATCGTTGCTAAGAGTGAGGTTCGCCTTGAATTCGAGGAGCTCCGTACCGTGCCATTCACAGAGGATAGTGATGGTATGAACGTTGACTGCCAGATGGTAGTTAGCCGTCTTGCGGAGGTTCGTTTCGTTGATCCAAATACGGGCATTGCACTTTCAAGCCAGAATGTGCCTTACGGTTCTTCATTATACTATAAGCATGGTGATGTGGTGAAGAAGGGTGATGTAATCGCACGTTGGGACCCATTCAACGCTGTCATTGTGTCTGAATACGCAGGTAAACTTCGCTTCAATAGTGTCATCGAGGGTAAGACCTTCCGTGCAGAGACTGACGATACAACAGGTCTGACAGAAAAGATTATCATTGATTCTAAAGACCGTGCGCTTGTTCCTACATGTGATGTTGTTGGTGATGACGGCGAGGTTCTCGGCACATACTATTTCCCACGTGATGGTCACGTAGTAGTAGAGGACGGCGCAACAATTAATACAGGTACAACAATCGTTAAGATACCACGTAATGTTGCAAAGGTCGGCGATATCACTGGTGGTCTGCCACGTGTAACAGAACTCTTTGAGGCTCGTAACCCATCTAACCCTGCTGTAGTAAGTGAAATTGATGGTGAGGTTACAATCGGCAAGGTACGTCGTGGTAACCGCGAGGTAATCGTGACATCTAAGGCTGGCGATCAGCGTAAGTATCTCATCTCACAGTCAAAGCAGATTCTTGTACAGGAGCATGACGCTGTGCGTGCAGGAACACCACTTTCTGATGGTGTAATCACTCCAAGTGATATTCTTGCAATCAAGGGTCCTACAGCCGTTCAGGAGTATATCGTGAATGAGGTACAGGGAGTATATCGTCTGCAGGGTGTGAAGATTAACGAGAAGCACTTCGAGATTATCGTACGCCAGATGATGCGCAAGGTTCAGATCAACGAACCAGGAGATACAAACTTCCTTGAGCAGGAACTTGTTGACAAACTTGACTTCCGTGAGGAGAACGACCGTATCTGGGGCAAGAAGGTTGTCGTTGATGCTGGCGACTCAGAGAATCTTCACAAGGGCCAGATTGTTACGGCACGCCGTCTCCGTGAGGAGAATTCGAGCCTCAAGCGTCGTGATATGAAACTTGTACAGGTACGTGATGCAGTTCCTGCAACATCAACACAGATTCTGCAGGGTATCACACGTGCGGCACTTGCAACAAAGTCGTTCATGTCTGCTGCATCATTCCAGGAAACAACCAAGGTGCTCAACGAGGCTGCAATACGTGGCAAGTCAGACCACCTCATCGGAATGAAGGAGAATGTGATTTCAGGTCATCTTATCCCTGCAGGTACAGGTCTGCGTGAGTTCGACAAGGTTGTTGTTGGTAGCAAGGAGGAATATGAACGTATGCAGGCAAATCGCCGCAATGTCCTTGACTTCGTTGATAGTGACATCGAATCATAAATGAAATAGTAATCCTAAGATAGGATTATGACATAATAATATGTAAAGAGGATGCTGCACATTTAAGTGTGGCATCCTTTTTTTGTTTTTATTGCCATATGACGTGCAATACACACTGAAGACGTTCATTAGCAATATGAATTACGCAGCATTGCCATATATCTGCTATTTCGCTGTTTTTTGCTTAATACATTCTTACTTTATTCAAGTAAAATGATTTTTATACAGAAAAATGTGTGTTTTAGACTAATTTATTTCCGAAATTTGAGAATTATATGTAATTTTGCAGGCGATAATAAAATATAAGGTAAAGAATATGAAAAAAATCATTATGCTTTTTGTAGCAGTCTTGATGAGTGTATCAACTGCATTTGCTCAGGTTGATAAAATCGTTGGTGACTGGAAGACTGTTGATGACAAGACAGGTAAGACCGTTTCTGTTGTAAGAATTTATAAGCAGAACAATATATATTACGGGAAAATAATAAAGCTATTTTCTGCGGATGCAAACAAGAAGAATCTTGGTCTTGTTGTCGTAAAAGATATGAAAGAGAAAAAAGGTGAACTTTCTGGTGGCAAGATTTATGACCCAAAGAGTGGCAATACATACTATGCCTCTATCAAATACAATAGCAAAAAGAATTGCTTGGTACTTAGAGGCTCAGTTGACAAATATGGTCTTATTGGCCGCAGCCAGACATGGGTGAAGTAGAATGTGACACATTAAACATTATATAACCGTACATGAGAGTGTGCGGTTTTTTTTATTGTAGTAAGCGTGCGCGCAGAAAAATCCTGTTTTATTTTCTTATATGCCTGTTATTTTGTATATTTGCAAGTGAAATAAAATCAAACAGATACGGTTATGAGAAATATATTGATTTACATGCTGCTAATTACATTGCCATGTAGTGCGCAGGTTATTGAAGGAACATGGTGTGGTGCGCTCAATATGGGAGTACAGAAACTAAATATCGTCTTTCATTTCGATAATTCAGGTGGCATAGCGTCGTGTAAGATGGATAGCCCAGACCAGGGCGCTAAGGGTATCCCGGCTGTCGTTCATTATCTTTCTGCAGACTCCGTCAGCGTCGGTATTCCGCAGTTAGGTGTGAAGTATTCAGGTAGCAAGAGAGACGGGATAATTCACGGTACGTTTACACAGATGACATTTTCTATGCCGCTCACTCTTACTCCTGGTGCTATTGTTAGGCATCGTCCTCAGCATCCTGTGGAGCCATATCCGTATGTTACGGAGGAAGTAACTATAAAAGCTCCGCATGATGTGACGCTGGCAGGTACACTGACATTTCCTGTAGGATATGCACAAGGCAGGAAAGTTCCTGTCGTTCTGCTTATATCAGGCAGTGGACAGCAGAACCGTGATGAAGAGATTTTTGAGCATAAACCATTTCTTGTTATAGCAGACCATCTTGCCCGTAATGGAATAGCTACACTGCGCTGCGACGACCGAGGCTGTGGAAAATCTGCAGGCGACGTCAGCAATGCCACGACAGAGGATTTTGCATCAGACGCAGCTGCATGTATAGAATTTCTTCGAGTGAGAAAGCAGTTCAACAGAGTTGGTGTACTCGGACATAGCGAGGGCGCATCAATAGCTTTCATGCTGGGAGCAAAGCAGAAAGTAGATTTCGTTATTTCTGTTGCTGGAATCGGTGTCCGTGGAGATGAGGCGTTGACAGCGCAGGTAAACAAGATAAACGCACTGATGGGCGTTCCTGTTGTAGTTACTGTAGAGCAATACCGCCAGACTGTACAGAAGGCGAACAACCCATGGCTAAACTATTTTGCCGGCTACGATCCAACTCCGCATATACGTGCTACGCAATGTCCCGTAATGGCATTGAATGGAGATAAGGATGTGCAAGTCATCTCTTCACAGAATCTGCCGGCTATTCGTGAGGTACTGCCTGCCAACAAAAGAAATATTGCCAAGGAATATCCTAATCTCAATCATTTGATGCAGACCTGCACAACAGGGCTGCCAGCGGAATATGCTAACATTGAAGAGACCTTCAGCCCAGAGGTTCTGAAGGATATAGTAAGTTGGATCAAATGTGAGTAATAGCCGCACTATCTGGTGTGAAATAGTAAAGACATTGCAAATAAATAGAGGTCTGCTGATTGTGTGAATCAAGCAGACCTTATTCATTCCTATTTCATCCTTCTTATGTAATGGCCGATTCCTTTTTTCTCGTCCGTATGATTGCTGTAATCATATATTAGCGCTCCGGGAATTTTTTCGTAAGGCACTACCACGTGATATTCGCCGTTGGCGTATGAGTCAATCTTATATTGACTGTACGATACGACAATGCCTTCAGGTAGCAATGCGAAATACGGAAGTGGCAGTGAGTTTACCGAAAGTTTAATCTTCTTTGTTTGCTTGCCGCTGAAAGAGAATCCCAATCCATTGGCATTAGCAAGTATCGTTTCTTCAGCTTCACGGCGAATAGAGTCCAGCTGGCTATCCTTTGTTTTGCTCTCTAACATTTTGTTCCGTTCTATATATATATCGCATAGTTTGTCCATTACCGCTCTCTTGAGCATAGGAATAGCCTCTTTCCTTATCATATTCTCTAAGGTGACAAACCTACTGTTATGTTTGTCGTATGTCAGATAGTAGGAATACTGCAGATCATGCGCACCGCCAGTATATTGGCCAGAGTGAAGCCAATAGGTGGTGTAGTCTTCATTGTCAGCAATACGTCTGAAGTTAGACCACAGTCTCAGTGTGAAATGTCCATTGCCCTCCAATTCTTTGTTTGCTATTTCCTCCCATAGCCCGATGCATTTCTCTGCTTGTACTCCAAACTCATCTGCACTGCGGCATGTATAAACAGGTATAGTCTTGCTGTCTAAATACAGCGGGTTGAAGAGGTCGTCTCTCATCTTTCCCAGCAGCATATTGCGTATCGTATCAGCTGCAGCGGAACTGTCTGTTGGATATTCCACTGTCAATGTCATATCGCATCCTGAAGTCGAGCCTGTATATATATTCTCGTTCTCTAATTCTTTTTCCTCCCTTAATATGCGGATGTCAATGTCATCATCCGCTGTTTCCTTATCGTACTCTATAGCGTATATGTCAGCGAGCGGGAGGACATATCTGTTTATGTATGCGTTATACCACATTCTGACATTACTCTCCTTTTGCGCTTTCTGGTTATAGTCATTTGACACTTCTGTCTTCAGGCTATAGCGTCTGCCGTCACTAAAGCAAATCGTGTCATCTGTCAAGAAAGCATGTTTTCCGTCAGTCATGCCAAGATAACTGGTGAATTTCATGCCGTGCGGAGTGTCTGACTCCTTCTTTTCCGAAATCTGATACAGTTTATTCTCGCCCAGCATAACAAAGTCATCTGTGTACCAGATAGTATATGTATTGCCCTTTTGCAGAACACTATATTGTCCGTCATTGTCCAGTTGCAGCAGCCATTTCTCGCCATCATCCGGTGTATTAATTTCTCTGGCTATGCATACAGAATCGCGCATCTCGTCGGTAATGACGAGCGTATCCTCTTCAATCACGATGTACGTTTTATTGCCTTCTTCATATACCTGTGTGCTACTCATTCTGCTGCTGCATGCTGTACATATTGCGACAAGACACATCGCAATAGTCAGCAGTATGCTCTGTGTAATCTTTCTCATATATTTGCCCCCTTCTTTGAATAATATAACGATGTGGTAATCACACCGCAAATGTACGAAAAAAACACATACGTCTTTTATCCTCTGCGTATGATTTATACTTATTTAATAAGTAGTGCTGCCAACGTTAATGATGGTATTAGTATGAAAATCTATCTTTCCTCAATAGAAAATTATATTTTTTGTTATTATTAACTGCATTTGTTGAGGATATTTTATATATTTGCAGTCGGATAGAATAAGAATCTATCCAAGACATATTGGATTAATAAAGAAGCGTTATGCTTATCTTGTAGTTGAAATTCAGAGAATTTTTCAACTACGAACATGCATAGCATAATGGTTCTTATGCTATAGCGTGGGCTACTATCACCATATCTGTTCGTTAGGTTTTCTCAGGACCTTCATCTAAGTAATGGCGATAGGGTCCACGTTTTTGAACAAATATATTTTTTTATGTGTGCGTAAAAAAACAACCGCTTTAGGTGTTTGAGTATATGGTGTTTGCCATATTCAAGCCTAAAGCGGTTGTTTTATTGAGATTGAATGTTACTAATATTGTTTTGTATTTAGAATCTATATCCTGCAGTGATGCCGAAGGCTTGGTTGTACATGCTTGAGCTATCGTCGAGTTTCAGGAGTCCGCGGCTGTATTCCAATCCGATGACGAAGCGGCAAATGTTAAGAGATACGCCTGCTGCTATGCCGGCATCCAACCTTTCCAGCCCATTGTCGTCAAATACGCCAATTTCTCCTCCGAGCCCTTTTATGTCACCGCCATAGAGTCCGTATGCTATGTACGGTCCGGCTTTCAGTTCGAGGTTGGCATTGTTGCTTATGTTGAATCTATAAGCAGCCTGTACTGGCACTTGCAGATATGTCATGTTCGTGTCTTCTACTCCCTTTGCTATAAATTCTATTCCAGGTATGATGTAGAAGTCCTTTGCAATCTCTACGTCGTATGTTATACCTAATTTATACGAGAATCTCATGTCGCCGTCAGCGTCACTGCCTACGATGTTCGACATTCCTGCTCCGGCTTTAATTGTATATTTCTTGTTGTCCTGTGCGTTTGTGCCTAATGCAATCATTGAGATTAGTGCCAGTGTTAGATAGATTCTTTTCATGTTGTGCTTTGTGTTTGTTAATTTAAAATCTATGAGTTGATTTATGTATCGCTCTAATAGGAGGACACATAAATCAACTCATGTTTAATTGTATGTTATAGGATACTATTACTTGATGTCGATAACAGGGATAACGTCCTTGTCGTTGTATTCAAGGTTCTCGCCAGCCATACCCCAGATGAATGTGTAGTAGTATGTACCGCAAGCAGCGTGGATAGACCACTCTGGGCTCATGATAGCCTGCTCGTTGTGGAGCCATACGTTGCGTGTCTCCTTTGGCTCGCCCATTACGTGAGAGATAGTCTGTCCCTCTGGGAGATTGAAGTAATAGTAAGCCTCGATGCGGCGTCCGTGTGTGTGAGGAGGCATTGTGTTCCAAACAGCACCTGGCTCGAGCTGTGTAAGACCCATCTGCAGCTGACATGGTCCTTCCTCCAGTGCGTCGCGCACGATGAGTTTATAGATTGTACGTGCGTTAGCCTCTTCCTTTGTGCCAACAGGACCCCATACGGCAGCCTTGAGCGAGCCCTTGCGTCCGTCGAGAGTCACCCACTGTGTCTTGTAGTGCTTGTGAGCTGTAGCAGAGTTAATGTAGAACTTAGCAGGGTTCTTGCTGTCCTTTGAACGGAAGATAACCTCCTTGTTGATGTCCTTGTCCTTGCCGAGGTGTCCGCGTCCGATGTAGAGAGCCTCTTTTGGACCGAGCACATACTCTTTTCCGTCAACGAGTACAGAGCCTGTTCCGAGTCCGCAGTTTACGATACCAATTTCGCGGTTGTAGAGGAAGTAAGGTTCCTTGATCGTCTTGTCTACAGAGAGTCCGAGACCTGTGAAGTTCTCAAGTTTCAAGTCTTTGTTTACAGGCATCGCACCACCGAAGATGAAGCGGTCGTAGTGTGAGTAAGTGAGGTTGATTTCGTCAGCAGCCATGACCTTCTCCATAACGAAACGCTCGCGGAGAGTCTTTGTGTCATAGTGCATCACGTCAGCAGGGTGACATGCTGTCTGATAGCTTACGTTCTGCTGTGCAGAAGCGTTGAGGCCACATAATGCCATGGCCGCAATTACAAATAATTTCTTCATGATGTTTTGTTTAATGTGAATTAATATCTTTCTTGTGTTTACTTAACTGAAACCAATATGAATAATGTGAATAATTTTTTCCATTAATAAATATATAATTCCAATTAATATTAATTTGAAGTCAATGTGCCTAATACATATTTAACTGAAACCAATATGAATAATGTGAATAATTTTTTCCATTAATAAATATATAATTCCAATTAATATTAATTTGAAGTCAATGTGCCTAATGCATATTTAACTGAAACCAATATGAATAATGTGAATAATTTTTTCCATTAATAAATATATAATTCCAATTAATATTAATTTGAAGTTAATGTGCCTAATGCATATTTAACTGAAACCAATAATGAATAATGTGAATAATTTTTTCCATTAATAAATATATAATTCCAATTAATAATTAGTGGCTAATCATTTATATACTGATTATAATTAATATGATTTATCAATTCAAAGTCGTCTGTTTCAGGAATATAAAGATACCGTTCTGTATGTAATCCTTTCTCTCCATAGTTGAACAGAATACCTCTGTTACTTTTTGTTATACGCATGTAGTTAAATAACTGCGCACGATGTTCAGAAATCAGTTCAAATACAGATTTGAGTCTATTATTATGCCGTTGTAGTAGAAGTCTGCAAAATATGTTTTATTTAGGATTGTGCCTTTATAATACAACTTCAGTTCTTTTTCTCGTTCGTAGGTCATACCTCGCTTTGTCATTTCTATTGCAAGTGCTTCTTGATAAATAGGCTCTGCTAGTCCACGACCTAACGTGTTGTATACTTCCATTGCTGCCCCTACAACGTCATATATTTCTTTATATTCTTTCTGTGTCATTCAGAATAGAATTCATATTAATTGTACATCAGAAAACAACTTGAATAATGTGAATAATCATACCAGAATCTATATCAATTAATTTCTGTTAGCGAATAGAACTATTCATATTATTCAGATTCATTTTCTTTTAGGAATAGAACCCCGTGATGAATAATTTATTCAATTATATTAATTTCTATTAATGGTTAGATTATTCACATTATTCGCATTTGTTTCCGTAAGCATCTCTTCAGTGTGAATATCGTTCTTGGAGCGGTTATTACTTATTTCCCTTGATGCGGCGTCTGTTCCAGATTACGAGTGCGCCTGTGAGTGCTGTGAGCAGACCCATGCCGATGTAGTTGAGGTACTTGCAGCATGCGTATATGAGTGTAGAGAGTGGGCTTGACGCAAAGTCAAGAGCACCAGCCTGGAATCCAGCAGGCACGGCTACAGAAGCGTCTTCTGGGTGAGCCACAGCCACACTGTGAGCAGCAGAAGTGAAGTCAGGAGCCATCCATGTCACGAAGTAAAGTCCGATAGCCATTACTACGAGGCCTACGATGAACGAGCGGAGCACATTGCCGTTGGTGTAAGGCAGCACCATCACGAACACGTAGAACATGCCTGCGAGAGATGCGAGAGGCAGGAACTGGTTGCCTGGGAGGATGACAGCAAGCACGAGAGTGACAGGGATGAGGAGCAGCGAAACAACAAGAGTTGTAGGGTGTCCGATAACGAGTGCAGGTGACATGCCGATATACAGCTCCTTGTCAGCGCCGAATTTCTTTGCGATAAGCTCACGTGTAGCGTCAGAGATTGGTTTCAGACCCTCAATGAAGAGGCTTGTGATGCGTGGGATAAGCTCCATCACCGCACCCATCTTGATGCCGAGTCCGAGAGTTGCAGGAATGTTGTCAACAAGTTCCTTTGAGTCCTTGCATGCCAGACAACCGATGATGATGCCGATGATAACGCCGAGGAAGAGAGGTTCGCCGAAGAGTCCGAACTTTTTCTTCATACCCTCAGAGTCAATGTTCACCTTGTTGATGCCAGGCACATAGTCGAGACCCTTGTTTATAGCAACTGCGAAAGGCATGAAACCCTGGCAGAAAGGCTGTGGAATAGATATTCCCTCCATGCCTGGATAGAATTTCTGGAATTTCTTTGCAGTGACGTCAGCCAGCACCAGTGTGATGATGTAGCAGATGATAGCAGCGAAGAATCCCCATCCGATAGAGTCAGTCATGAAGTAGACTACCGCTCCGATGAAAGCGAAGTGCCAGTAGTTCCAGAGGTCGATGTTTACAGTGCGTGTGCATCCGAGGAGGAGCAGCACGAGGTTTACGCCGAGGCAGACTGGGATGATGAATGAGCCCACGAGAGTGTTGTATGCTACAGATGCGGCAGCAGGCCATCCCATATCGAACACCTGCAGCTCCAGTCCGTAGATTTCCACCACCTTTGACAGTGCTGGGCCGAGCGAGCTGGTGAGCAGAGCGGTTATGACACTCAGACCTACGAAGCCGACACCTACATAGAGTCCGCTTTTCAGGGCTTTAGAAAACTTAATGCCGATGCATACACCGAGGATGGTGAAGATAACAGGCATCATGACTGCGGCGCCAAGGCCGATGATGTACGAGAATACTGATTCCATTTCTTGTAGTTCTTTATGTTAGTTTTTTCTTTATCTTTATTTCTTATATTTCTTAATGCTTACCTTTACAGGCTCAGACACTTCCTTCTTCCATTCCTTGAGATATTTGAACCACGCCTTGCTGTCCTTGAATCCGAAAGTCTCCATGTCGCATGTTGCGGTGAACCAGTAGTGGAGGTTGTCGCCCTTTGTTTCGAGCAGAGCCACGTATGCCTGGTCTGGCAGCGTCTCCTTGCCGTTGGTGAAGTATGAGTCGCCAGCATAGTATTTCTTAGGCACGCATACAGCCAGTCCTACGGTGTGCACGTCATACACCTTGGTATTCTTTCCTGCGAGAGCAGTGCCCCAGCATGCGCGCAGGCCTTTCTCGTCAGAGAAACTCTCCGAGCCGACTATGTCAGTCACGCCAGTAGAGAGCATAAGGTCGTCCACGTCGCGTGAGAAATCCACGTCTACCAGCACGTCACGGTGTCCGGCGTAGAGGATGTATCGTGTGCGTACGTCAACAGGACGCGCATCAGGAGTCACCCTCCATCCGCGGTTTACGGTCTCGATGATAGTGCGCAGCGGACCAGCGGCTATGAGCGAATATGTGCGTGAGCGTACATCCTCGAACATTACAGAAGTCTTGCCGTTCCATCCGTGCATTGTTCCGCATCCGTATGTTGTGCCAGTGTAGAGCACATCATCGCCGTGAGTAGTAGTTTTCTGCTCCTTGGTTGGGTAGAACTGTGTCTGCTCCAGCTCCAGCTGCTTGTTGCGGTGTCCGTAGTAGTCGACAGACTGGCGATGGTCGCAGTAGATTCTGAATCCCACGAGTTCGCTTTCGAGCAGCGGTCCGTGAGGGAATACATACTGGTAGGGATTGCTTGCTGGCGGCACGGTGAGCGAGAGAATAGGCAGATGCTTCTGATTCTTCGCCGCACGGTCGCGTATGTTCAGACAGCCATATACATGGCTCTTGTATTCTCTTGGGCTGCCCTCGTTTGTCAGTGTTACTGTGAATTGCTGTTTCTCCTTTGCCGCTATATTGGTCAGGAAGCACAGTTCGTCATACTCAGCATCACCGTCGAAATCGTCAAGCTGGCATGGTATCTCCTTGCCGTATAATGTCACGATGGCTGAGCGTACACCGCCTCGCAGTTCATCGTTCCAGTCGTCGTCTATTTCAATCACGACTGGCACGTCCTGGCGCGTTGTAGACAGAGGGTTGCTGACAGTCACAGTAAGTTTCTTTTCTGCTGCGAGAGCGGCAGAAACTATTGTGAGAGTAAAAACAAGTAGTAAGAAAGCTCTTTTCATAGCGTTGGTTAGCGTTATCTTTTATTTTTATGTTTTCCGTGTGTATATGCATACAACGTTGCAAAGTTACGTTTTTTTATTGAGATGTGCAAATTTATACTCATTTTATATTTTATTATTATAGAAGGTCTGGTAGCATAAGAGTCGTGAAGGAGCGGGGCAGGCAAGGCGGCAGCGGAGGAAATGGTGCAGAAAGAGTCCGGCGCAGACACTTTTCTGCATGTTAAGAAAGTATCAGTGTGGCGGTCTTTTTCGCAATGATGATACTTTCTTGCTGCCAGATATTTTGCTTCGGGATGATGAAAGCCAGATGTGGCGCAGAAAATGCCATTTTACTACACTTTTGGTAATACTCTGTTGTTCAGTGGTTTGCGGTAGGTTGTGCAGTAAGGCGCAGCAAATTACATGGCGAAAAGCAGCTAATGAGACAGCAAGAAGTAGCGAGTGAGGCTGCAAGAAGCAGCGTTTCGGCATCCCAGGTGCCGTATCCGGCACCGCCAAGAGTATGCATTCTTGCAGAAATACAGAAGACAGCCACTGTGAAAGGCTACGAATGAAGCGTTTTCTGGTATAATTCAGTATGCTGAGAATAGGAAAAACACCCTGCAAAATGCAGAACGTCATGCCGAAAAGCGTAAATTCCTTATGTTAAGAAAGTATCAGTCAGAGGTGGCGGCTTTGCAAAAATTGCCCAGCAGAAAAACCGACGGAAGCATGCAGTGACACGCAGCCGCATCCCTGTTAGCGTAGACCGTATGCCACATACCCATCAGCCTGCAGAAAAGAACGCTTTTTCTCAGTTTTTAAAAAAAGATTACACGATTATGCTTTATTTAAGAAAAAAGTAGTATCTTTGTCGTAGCATAATAATTCATGATGTGTTACGTATGCTAAAAAAGAACACGAAATGGTATGAGTGCAACTATAAAAGCGACTGAAAAAATAGCCATAACAAAGATGTGCTGCGGCAATAAGGTTTCGATGCAGATGTATGGACCGCATTCTCTGAATGAGGACGGGACAGTTATGTCCTTTGATGAGCAAATGGCTATAGTGTCTCATTATCTTCATAACCAAGGGTATAAATATGCCCGTCCGTATGAATGCAAGGCAGAAGGTTTGATAGAAGACATATATAATGTCTATCAGGAAAAGGTAACGGGTACTTGTCTTTCAGAAGGATATGCTCAGTATTCTTTGTTTTCTGACTTTTTTTCTGTTCCTTTTCTTCCAATAGAGAATCCAAGGTTTACATTTATTGATTTGTTTGCAGGAATTGGTGGTTTCCGAATGGCAATGCAGAATCTTGGTGGAAAATGTGTGTTTTCTTCCGAATGGGACTCTCAGGCAAAAAAAACATATCTTTTGAATTATGGCGAGGTTCCTTTTGGTGATATAACGAAGGAAAGTACCAAGGCGTATATACCAGACGATTTTGATGTTCTTTGTGCGGGTTTTCCTTGCCAGGCTTTCTCGTTGGCTGGAAAAAGATTAGGTTTTGAAGAAACACGAGGTACTTTGTTTTTTGATGTTGCAGAGATAATTCGCCGAAAACGTCCTAAGGCTTTTTTCTTAGAGAATGTCAAAGGGTTGATGATTCATGATAAAGGCAGGACTATACAAACGATATTGAAGGTTCTGAGGGAAGATCTGGATTATTATGTTCCTACCCCGCAGATTGTAAATGCAATGGATTTTGGTGTGCCGCAACATCGTGAGAGAGTTTATATCGTTGGGTTTAGAAAAGATCAGAATGTAAACGAGTTTACATATCCAGCGCCAACAGATAAAACAAAAAGGTTCGCAGATATTAAGGAGGACAAGGTTGTTTCTGCAAAATATTATTTGTCAACACAATACATTAAAACCTTAGTAGCCCATAAAGAACGTCATGCTGCAAAAGGTAATGGTTTTGGGTATGAAATAATTCCTGATGACGGAATAGCAAATGCTATCGTGGTTGGTGGTATGGGGCGAGAACGCAATCTTGTTATTGATACCCGTCTTAAAGACTTTACCCCAGTTACCAACATTAAAGGTGAGGTTAATAGAGATGGGATTCGCAGAATGACACCAAGAGAGTGGGCTCGATTGCAAGGGTTTCCTGACAATTTCATAATCGGAGTAGCAGATGCTTCTGCATATAAACAATTCGGAAATTCAGTAGCAGTTCCTGCTATTCAGGCAACAGGAGAAGAAATTATCAAACGAATCAATTTGTCAAGAAATACCAAATATGGCTATAACGGGAAATAAAGGCGAATGGAGCGAAATATATACATTGCTCAAATTGCTGGGTGAAGGCAGAGTATATGCAGGTGACCAGGAGTTAAATAAGATCCAGGATCTGTTTTATCCGATTATAATGATTCTTCGTCAGGAGAAGGAGGGAGATTATAATTACAAATTGCAGGATAGGAATGTTGTCATACAAACCCCAGATGGCGAAGAGTTGTTGCGTGTACCGGCATCTGTATTTTTGTTAGAGGCAGAGAACCTATTAAATGCAATTAATGGGAATGATGGTGTTTTTTCCGTTGCAAGAATAGAAGCTTTTATGAAAAGTATTTATTGCTATTCGTTGAAGGCAAGGTCATCAGATAAAACGGATATAAGAATTGTGTTGCATGATCGCAGAACGCGTCTCAATTCGGAAATGGGCTTCAGTATAAAATCTCAATTAGGAGGCGATTCTACTTTGTTGAATGCAAGTAAAGCAACAAACTTTTGTTATAGGATAGTTGGTGCAGAATTGTCTGATAGTGATATTTCTGCAATAAATTCGATGAATCCGAAGCGTAATAAGGTAATAGAAAGAGTCAATGCGATAAAGGCTAAAGGTGCTTTGATGGTATTTGATAAGATGGATAACCCGACATTTAGAAATAATCTAACTATGCTAGATGGTGACTTGCCAAAGATTATTGCGAACTTGTTATTGGAGCAGTTGAATACAGGAATCTCTACTTTAAAAGAATTGGTGGATAGGATTACGGAAATTAATCCATTGAATTATGATACGGAGCAATCGTCTCCCTTCTATGAATATAAAGTAAAACACCTGCTGACATCAGCAGCTTTGGGAATGATGCCAGCCACAGCATGGAATGGTAGGTATGATGCAAATGGTGGCTATCTTGTGGTAAAAAAGGACGGAGAGATTCTATGCTACCATTTTTACGACCGTAACAGATTTGAGGATTATTTATTTTCGAATGCTTATTTAGAACGTTCAAGTACTTCTCGGCATAAATACGCAGAAATAATAAAGGAGGAGGATGGCATGTTGTATTTCAAACTAAATTTCCAAATCAGGTTGAAATGATTTCTCGTGTATAAATGTTATTCATAATTTTTTACTGTAGCATAATTTTACCTAAGACATAATAATAACTAAAAATAAGGAAAAGCAATGAGATTAGACGGCAGAAGAGAAAGTTCTAACGTAGACGATCGCCGCAGAAGTGGCGGAGTGAAGAAAGCAGGCATGGGCATTGGCGGACTTGTCATAGCAGCCTTGCTGGCATGGGTGATGGGTGGCGACCCGATGAGCGTGCTGAGCAATGCCGACATGGGCAGCATCATAGCAGGTTCGGGACAGGGAGCATCGTACACTCCGACAGCAGAGGAGGAAGAGCTTGCCAAGTTTTCAAGCCAGATTCTGGCAGGTACAGAAGACGTGTGGACTCAGGAGTTCAAGAAGATGGGTAAGACCTACGTGCCACCGAAACTGGTGCTGTTCACAAGCAGCGTACAGTCTGGCTGCGGCGGTGCGACATCGTCAACCGGTCCGTTCTATTGCTCTGCAGATCAGTGTGTCTACATTGACCTTTCGTTCTTCACGCAGATGAAGAAGCAGCTGGGTGCTGACGGCGATTTCGCCTATGCTTATGTCATAGCCCATGAGGTGGGCCACCATGTGCAGTATCTGCTCGGCATCCTCAACGACGCACACAGCCAGATGAGCCGCGTGAGCCAGAAGGAAAGCAACAGAATCAGTGTGCGCCTGGAACTGCAGGCAGACTATTTCGCAGGTATATGGGCATATCATGACAACCAGATGTTCGGGTCGCTGGAAGACGGCGATATAGAAGAAGGTCTGACAGTCGCTTCAAAGATTGGCGACGACTATCTACAGAAGAAGGCACAGGGATATACCGTGCCAGACGCCTTTAATCACGGCACGTCAGAACAGCGCGTGCGCTGGCTGAAGAAAGGTCTGCGTACGGGTGACATAAACGGTGCGGACACATTCTCGCCAGATTATGACGACTTGTAAAAACACCATGTAACAAGATATAAAGACAAATATGAGACGCACCATAATCCTTGCCGTCCTGCTCGTGTCGTTCCTGACAGACATGTCGGCACAGAAAAGAGAAAAATACGAGTTTATGCGCAATCTGCCGGTGTATGCCGACAGCCTCATAGCCGACCTGACTTTCCCGTTAGCATGGGGGCGCAGCGATATAAAGGACTTCGACGAGTGGCGCAAGGCGGCACGTCAGAAGGTGTTCGACTGCATGCTGACACCTCCGCCGCCTGCTGGCGACTACAGTGTGAAGGTGCTGGCAGAGGAGCAGCGCGACGGATATAAGGCGCGTAAGATAGAGATACGCCTGTCAAGATACTACACCGTGCCGGCGCTGGTGCTCATTCCTGACGGCAAGGGCCCATTCCCTGCTGTCAACTGTCTGCACGACCATGGTGCTCATCTCTACATCGGCAAGGAGAAGATGATACGCCCTATCGTGACCAATGACAGCACGGGCAATCCTAAGAAAGAAGACCTTGAGGTGCTGGCAGATGCCGATAAGTGGGTGGCAGACCTCTATGAGGGACAGTATTTAGGCGACTATCTGGCAAAAAACGGGTTCGTTGTGTTCTCAGCCGATGCACCGATGTGGGGCGACCGAGGACAGAAGGAGGGGCCTCGCCGTGACCGCTACGACATGATTGCCGGCAATATGATGATGTATGGAATAAACCTCAGTGCTTATATGACATACGACGACATAGCGGGGACTCGCTTCCTCGCAACAATGCCTGAGGTCGACCCGAAGCGAATAGGCTGTGCCGGATGTTCTATGGGAGCATACCGCGCATGGATGCTGTCGGCGCTCAGCGATGATATAAAGGCGGGAGCGTCTATATGCTGGATGGTTACGACAGACGAACAGATGTCGTTCAAGTACAAGCGCACGGAGAACGGCGGTTTTGCCAACTGCTATCCGGGGCTTCGACAGTGGCTGGACTATCCGCATGTGGCAAGCATGGCGTGTCCGAAGCCTATGCTTTTCATCAATGGCGAGACCGACAAGCTCTTCCCTATACCAGGTGTGAAGAAGGCGTTCGATGAGATGCATGCCGTATGGCGCAGCCAGGGAGCCGACGAGAATCTTGAGACAGAAATCTGGCCTATACCGCACAGCTGCTACAAGAAATCGCAGGAGCGCACGCTGGAGTTCTTTAAGAAGCATCTGTAGGGATATCCGTAAATAAGAAGATACACAAGAACTAAATACTAACACTATGAAAAAGACTAATATCTTTATGTTGCTGGCTGTGTTCCTCGCAGCAATCGGTTTTACAGCATGTGACATGTCGCCTGAGTATCAGAATGCGATACCGGCAGAACCTGTGGCAGTTGTGAAAGCAAATATGAAGGCGCTGCTTGACAAGTCGGAGGTGCTGAAGGACAACCAGGTGCAGGGTGTGCTGAAGAGTGGCATCAACGAAATGCCTGAGAATTCAAGAGAACTGCTGCGCAACATGCTTTCAGACCCTGAGAAGTGCGGACTGAATCTGGAGCATCCGGCATTCGTAGTGCTCGAAAATCTGGAGCAGGAGAGAGGATTCCTGTTGTTCTCAGTGAAGGACTATGAGCAGGTTGTGACATTCGTGTCATCTCTGAAGGATGAGAGTGTGTCGCTTTCAGAGCAGAACGGCTATAAGGTGTTCAAGGCAGGCAGCGATAATATTGCCGCTTTTGACGACTGCAAGTTTGTCGTGGCATACGCACGCGGCACAGCAGACGCTACGGAATACATGGCAGAGAATGAGGATGCAGAGGAGAAGTCTGACGAACTGAAGACATTCCTTGCAGATGATGATGACATGGCTATGTACGTAGATTATAAGGATATCATGCGTCTTGCAGGCAATGTGGCTTATCCTGGTATTGCAGATATAGACGAGGAGATGCTGAAGGGTGCGAAACTGGTGTGCAAACTGAACTTCCTGGCAGGCAAAGCCGTTGCTAACATGAAGATAGTTGGCAACGACAAGATAAAGGAAATGTACAGCGAGTCAATGGCTTCTCCTGAATCTTCGCTGCTGAAATATCTTCCTCAGAACTGCATGGCGTTAATGCAGTTTGGCGTGAAGAATATCGGCAAGACGATAAAGGCAAATACTCCAGAGTCACAGAAGACGAGTTTGGACGAGATAGTGGATAATATTAATGTGCAGCTGAGTGAGAAAGGTGTGCAGGAGAAATTCACTTGGGATATTCTGGACAACCTCGATGGCGGCATGGTTCTTGGCGTGGGTCGGGTAGGCAAGGGTGCTGACGGCAATATCCTGCAGGCGATAGCTCTTGCAGAATGCAAGGACAAAAGTTTGTTTACACTGTTTGTTAATGCCATGAACGCTAACGGCATGGGGCTGAAGAGTGTGGCTGCCGATGTCTACTCTCTGTCTTGGGGGCCGAGAATGACTTATTTTATCGGCTACATAGACGATAAGATATTCATTGCACCAGACAATATATATAACGAAATATATTCAGACAAATCGCTGAAGCCTTTGAAGACAAACCTTTCTGGCAGCCAGATAGACTCTTTCATGGATGGCAAGAGCGGCATGGCGCTTAGTTTTGATGACATCACAGCCATTATGACTGAGTTCGGACTTGCTGAATCTTATAAATACAAGGGCATTGTTGAACTGCTGAAAAAGTTCAACATGGCAGGCTATACTGTGAAGGCTGGCAATGAGATAGATTTTGTTCTGGAATTTAAGGATAGCGAGGCTAACGCCCTTAAGCAGCTTAAAGACATTGCTGTAGCTAACGCTATATCTGAAGGAAGTAAAATGTAGGGGTGAATGATTGAAACTATTCATTTCAGAAAAGTTACGCCAAACGTATTTGTCGGCTCGCCTCCAGAGGGCGGGCCGTCAGACGTATGGGGGCAGGAACTGACGTTTGAGAAAGGGAAATCCTATCTCATAGAGGCGGCTTCGGGCAGAGGAAAATCGTCATTGTGTGCTTTCCTCTATGCGCTGCGCTCTGACTATCAGGGGAGCATAGAGCTGATTGACGCTGACGGAAAACGGATAGAACTGCGCGAAAAAGCGGTTTGCGAGATGCGGAAGTCTGCGCTGGCGCTGATGTTTCAGGAGCACAGGCTGTTTCCGGAACTGACTGCCGTGGAGAATGTCATGCTTAAGAGCATGCTCACAGGTATTTACACGGAGCAGGAAGTGCGCCAGATGCTGTCACGGACAGGATTGCACGACAGGCTTGACACTCCTTGCGCACGGCTGTCGTTAGGGCAGCAGCAGCGTGTGGCGTTTGTGCGCATGCTGGCGCAGCCTGCCGACTTCCTCCTGCTTGACGAACCTATCAGCCATCTTGATGAGGCTAATGCTGAAATCATGGCAGGGATGCTGAGAGAGAAGCAGAGAATGACGGGCGCAGGCGTAATCGTGACATCGATAGGAAGCAGGCTGCCGTATGAGTATGATGAGATAATCAGACTTTAGGAATGTATGACTAACCAGATAAAACTTTTGTTTAAGCTGCTCAGGCAGAATATCAGCGGATGGCAGATAGCAGGATTTGTCATCGCCAACCTGCTGGGCGGAGCTATCATACTTTTAGGTTCGCAGGCATACCGTGACTTCGACCGTTTCATGGAGAAGGAGAGCGGACTGCTGTCAGAGGGGTATGTTGTGGTGACAAAACCTATCAGCGGGCTGTCTACACTGAAAAGTCTGCTGGGCATAAAGCCTGTCTTCAGTGGTGAGGAGATAGAAAAAATGAGGCAGCACCCTGCTGTAAGTGATATAGGACTGTTCTCAACCGCTAATTTCCAGATAAGGGGAAACTTCTCTTTGGGAGAGCTGAATATCTCCACTGACTTATTCATGGAGTCTGTGCCTGATAAGTTTATTGATGTGAAGTTTAGCGATGAAAGCGTGTGGCAGGCGGATATAGACACCGACTGCATACCTGTTATTATTCCAAGAAAATACCTGAACATATATAATTACGGCTATGCGTCGACAAAGGGGCTGCCGCAATTAGGCGAGGGGCTTACCTCTGCCTTCCCTATCTCTATGACTCTGGCGGGCAATGGGCAGACGAGAAGATACCAGGCGCGTATAGTAGGGTACACTGACAGGCTTAACACGATTCTTGTGCCGGAGACTTTCCTCGAACAGGCTAATGCCGCTTTTGCAAGCAAAGAGCCTGAGCCACCGTCACGGCTTATCGTTGCCACGACATCAAAAGGCAGGAACACGTCATTCATAGACTATCTGGAGCAGAACGGATATAGCATAGAGGGCGACTTGGAAAGCCTTAGGCTGCAGGCTGTCGTCCATGGCATACTATGGGTGGTGATAGGCATAGGCAGTGTGGTCTCTGTCCTTGCGTTTGTCTTGCTGCTGATAAGCATACAGCTGTTGATAGAGAAGAACAAGGATAAATTCATTAATCTGCATTCCTTAGGCTATTCCGTCAGCCAGATAGCAGCGCCATACTCCCTGCTTATTGCAGCTGTAGACGTAGCGGTGTGGCTCGTGTCGGCATGTGTGGTGAGCCTGGTTTATCCAGAACTGTTCGCCTTTATCTCTGCCATTTCTCCCGATGTGCAGCTCGCATCGCTGCTTCCGCTTTGGATAGTGGCTGCCGTGCTCGCCTTGCTCTTTGTCGTTCTGCACCGCATTGTGATAGTCAGACAGATAAGGCGTGTATGCAGGTAGACGTCTCCCCATGCTTGTTTAAGACAGCTATAGCAGCGTACACTCCCTGCTCCGGAACATCCTTCTCCAGGCATTAATCACAAAAGATGGCGGAGACGCTTATTCCTGAGCATCTGTATCTGGGCATAAAACATAAAAAAGGGGTTGTGTCAAAAGTAACAGGCACACCCCCTTTTAGTTTTTTAAGAAACAAAGGGGTCGTGTCTGTTACTTTTGACCCGACCTCCGAACCGACGAACGCAGCAAGAGCAGAGTTATGCTGTCATAAACTATGCCTTGCAAGGAGGAGGAAGACAAAGTCAACTGGGAGCAGAATCGGCGAAGCCAAATGAGAAAGCGAAGCTTCGTCAGCATGAGCAG
>JAZUMR010000061.1:0-27427 GCA_045603685.1 Prevotella sp. | reverse complement strand
GCGGCGCCCTCATTTCACCTCTCTCATTTGCCAGCTTTTGCTGTTCGCGCACCAAACGGCAGGAGCTATGCCCTTACTGCGTTTGACGTACGCTGCTCATGCTGACGAAGCTTCGCTTTCTCATTTGGCTTCGCCGATTCTGCTCCCAGTTGACTTTGTCTTCCTCCTCCTTGCAAGGCATAGTTTATGACAGCATAACTCTGCAAAAAGCTACTTCTTGTAATGCAAGAAGCAGCCTTTTGGCCTGCAATATGTAATTGTTGACCTGTCCTTTTGTCCCCAATCAGCCGTTTTTTAGGTATTTCTCAATGTCAGAACAGCAAAAACTAAAGTTCTGGGGAGTGCAGACAGCAGAGTTTACCTGTGTGAATCAAGAATTTCCATAGAAAACTCTGACAGGAAATATGCACTTAACTCACCTCGTTTCCTTATCATAGAACACCATCCTCGACCACTCGGCCGTCAAGCAGATTGATGATGCGGCTGGCTATAGCGGCGTCACGCTGTGAGTGAGTAACCATGACTATGGTTGTGCCTTCGTCGTTCAGCTGCCTTAGCAGTTCCATCACTTCATAGCCATTCTTTGAGTCAAGATTACCCGTTGGCTCATCGGCAAGAATCAGTTTTGGCTTGGTCACCACAGCCCTTGCTATTGCCACACGCTGCTGCTGACCGCCCGAGAGTTGGTTAGGGTAGTGCTTTGCGCGGTGACTGATGCCCATTCGGCGCAGCATCTCCACAACCCTTTCCTGTCGCTCCTTTTTGGGAACGCCGAGATACTTCAGTGGCAGCTCAACGTTCTGCTCAACGTTAAGTTCGTCAATCAGGTTGAAACTCTGGAACACAAATCCAATCTGTCCTTTGCGCACCGTAGTTCGCTCGCCCTCCTTGAGTGAGCCGACCTCCGTGCCAGCCAAATTGTATGTGCCTTCAGTAGGATTGTCAAGCAGTCCTAATATATTCAAGAGTGTTGATTTGCCACATCCGGAAGGTCCCATGATTGCCACGAACTCACCTTCTTCTACTTTCATTGTTATGCCTGCAAGGGCAACGGTTTCCACCTCTTCTGTGCGGAACACTTTCTTAATGTTTTCTAACTGTATCATGATTTATTATTTTTAGTAAACAAGTTGACAAGTTGACGAGTTGACAAGTTGATTGATTAAGTAGACAAGTAGACGAGTTGACGAGTAGACAAGTTGATTGATTCTGTTGAAAAGTTATTTGCATCTGAAGCTATTGTCCTTTATCTCCTTCTAACTTCCTTTAACTTCCTCTAGCTCCTTAATTCTGTTGAAAAGTTATTTGCGTCTGAAGCTATTGTCCTTTATCTCCTTCTAACTTCCTTTAACTTCCTCTAACTCCTTAATTCTGTTGACGAGTTGTTTGCTTTTTTAAGGAGTTAAAGGAAGTTAGAATGAAGTTATCGCTTCGCTGAGGAAGTTAGAGGACGAATGCCTTTTTCAATCCTTAATCCTTCAATCTTTAATCCTTCAATCTTTCAATCCTTAATCTAAAACTACTCCGTCTTAATACTATTAATAGGATTCTCGTTTGCCGTTTTCCAACTTTGGATAATCACCGTTGAGAGTGTAATGAAGGCAACGACAACAAGCGACAAGGCAAACAGCCACCAACTGATTTCCGTGCGCTCGGCAAAGTTCTTCAGCCATTCGTTGCCGAAATACCAGGCAGCAGGTGCAGCAATGACGAAGGCTATGGCAATCATTGTGGCGTATTTGCGACAGAGCAACAGGAGTATTTCGCCGACACTGCTGCCCATTATCTTGCGAATGCCTATCTCCTTGCGACGATATTCTGTTTCAAACATCGTGAGGCAGAACACGCCGATGAGCGTTATCAGCAGGCACACAACAGAGAATATCACCACCTGAGAGATAAAACGGAACTCCTCCTTGTAAGTGTTTTCCAGTTCTTTGTCAAGGAAGCTTACATTGACATTGCCGTGACCTTCCATTTTGTTGATGCAGTCCTCAAGCTTTTTTCGCATCGCCACCTTGTCGGTGCCAGCTGCAACGCGGATGTTGATCACGTTACCGCCACCCCAACTCTGATAGGTCTCACCAAAGATTACGAATGCCAACGGTTTGCTCGCATTGTCCTGACGGACAGAACCGAAACGAAAATTCTCGCATACGCCAACTACTCGCAAATCGTTTCTGATAAGAGGCTTGTCCATCTCAACCCAATCCCACTGCTTGCGTGCAGTTTCGTTTATTATATAAACGTCGCCGTCGTGCTCGTTGAAATCGCGTCCCTCAATAACCTTTATGCCTAATGTTCTGAGATATTGCCAGTCAACAGACAATGCTTCAAAAAACACAGTATGGTCATCATCGCCTCTTCCCCATTGTGAGTAAGAATCACTCGTTCCGATAACGTTCCGGCTTCTGGATATTGATTCAACACCCGAAATGTTTTTAAGGTTCTGCGCAAGTTCGTCGTATTTGCCAGCTCTTATATAGTCAAGTCGTGCAAAGAACACCTGCTCCTTGTCGAAGCCATAATCTGAATTGAAGATATAGCGGCTTTGCATAAACAGAACACCTATATAACTTACCATAAAGAACGACACAACCAACTGGAATGCAACGAGTACAGTGCGCAACTGTTTGCCCTTTGGCGACAATCCAAACGAACCTTTCAATACCAATGCTGGAGCAAACGAAGTGGCATAGAAGGCTGGATACATGCTTGCGCCCACTGCTGTGATGATGCTTGCTGCCAATGTCAGTAGCATAATACCCAAGTTCTCTTTTATTGCTATGCTGCCCTGCATCAGTTCCTTCATTTCAGGCATCTCAGATAATAAATATATAATGCCTGTGGCTACGGCAAATGCAAATAGCGAAACGATGATGCTTTCGCAAACAAGTTCCATTCTCTGCGCCCAAAGTCCTTTGCCGAGCACAAGGCGTGTGTTGATGCCTTTTATGCGCATAGGACTTTCTGCAAGCGTGAAGTTCAGGAAGTTGATGGCTGCAACCAGCAGCACCAGCAGACAAGCAATCTCCAGAATCATCATCATTCCCTTGTTGCCCTTGTCGAAATAAGTTTCTGTGCCTGAGAAGTATGTTTCAGCCATTGGATTCAGACGTGCCTTGCGCTTGGCAAATACCTCTTCAAGGTATTTTCTGTTTTCCTCTGTGTCCGCTTCCTGCTTCATGAGGTTTTCATATAATCTGTATTCAATATCTCTGATTTGCTTCTCCACCTCTGCCACGTTGGCATCCTTGCGCAGCTTAATAAAGCAGCCGTAGTTCTGGTTGTTAGGATTTAATTTGTTTTCATCTCCCCAGTGGCTGTACATGATGTTTCGCACAGATGAGTTTTCGGGGAAGTCCTCATATACGCCACGCACCAGCACACTGTCTGTACCATCATACATATACCTGCCTGCCACCTGCACCTCATCGAAAAACAACATCGCCATAGATGCCGGTATAAGAACGCCGGCACGGTCTTCGTCTGTCCATTCCAGTTTGCCGTCAAGGCAGCGGGGTGAGAAAGGATACAGCACCTTGTTGTCTGCTTTTGAAAACAATACAGACAAATCAGCCCCGTTCTTCTTCGCTTCCCAATGGGCAGGATACAACTGATAACAGCTGACAGCTTCTACCTGAGGCAATTCGGCAATGCCTTCTGCATGAGGGCGTGAACAACATATATCGAAACCGAATTGGTCTGCCGCCATAGATGTTAGTTCCAGTCGGTATATTCTTTCATAGTCTTTTATGCCCTTGTTATAACTATTGTTATAGTCCACCTGTGTCATAAACACATAGAAGGCGGCAAAGGCAATGGTAAGCCCGATAAAGTTGAGTATGCTCGCCACCTTAAAGCGACGGAACATGTACCATAAGTTTCTTAGTATTTCCATATATATATATTTTAGTAAACAAGTAGACAAGTTGACGAGTAGACAAGTTGATTGATTAAGTTGACAAGTTGACAAGTTGATTGATTAAGTTGACGAGTAAACAAGTTGACGAGTAGACGAGTTGCTTGTTTGGTTGACAAGTAGACAAGTTACTTGATTTTGTTGATGTGTAGATTTGTCGACTGGGTTTGATAACTCAGATGGTATCAACTCGTCAACTTGTTAACTTGTTTACTCGTCAACTCACTCATTAATCAATCTCCAGTTTCTGATATTTCTCGTAAGCTTCATAACCGCTGGTGATAACCTTTTCGCCTGGTTCCAGGCCTGTGCTCACCTCGTAGAACATTGGGTTCTGACGGTCAATCTTGATGTTTCGGCGGTAGGCTGTCTTGCCGCTCTTGTCGAGAACGAATATCCAGTTGCCGCCAGTGGTTTGGAAGAACGAACCTCGCGGAATGAATACCGACTGCTCTGCCTTTCCAAGTTCAAGATTCACGTAGTAGGTCTGTCCGCTTCTGATCTGTTCCGGTCGTTCGCCGTCGAACTTGAAATCGGTGCGGAACTTGCCGTCACGGACTTCCGGATATACCTTTCTGACTATCAGATTGTAATTCTTTTCGCCCCTTGAAAATGTCGCCTTTTGCCCTGGCACGACGCGGTCGATATATTGCTCGGGTATTTCTGCCTGAATCTTGAAGTCTGACAGGTCGTTTATCTGCCCTATCTTATGTCCCGAACCGATGCTCTGGCCGAGCGACACATCAAGCAATCCCAGTTCGCCGTCGATGCTGCTGCGCACTTCCAGATTGTCTTTGCGCTTATGCACAAGCTCCACATTGCGGCGCATGTTAGCCAGATTGTCTTCCATCTGTTCCATTTGTACGCTTCTGTAAATGCTGTCTTGTTGCAACCTGCTTCCCACGAGTCGGTGTTTCTTCTGTGCCAAGTCATAGTCTTCTTTTGCTTGCAGATAATTTTCACGGCTTATCAGTTTCTCTTCAAACAGCCGCTTGTTCTGTTCGTAGGTGCGTTTCTTCCGCTGAATATCCATGTTCAATTGCGCCTGTTCGGTCATATTGCTGAGCAGGTCCTGCTGCATGGCAACTTGAGTGTTGCGCAGAAGATTCTGCTTCTCTGCCAGCTCTGCCTCGGCATTGAGAATCTGAAGGTCGAGTGCGGAGCTGGAAAGGCGCACAATGACATCGCCTTTCTTCACCATGGCACCCTCTTCGACAACCTTTTCAACCACGATGCCTCCCTCTTCGGGCGATATATATACTATCTCAATGGGCATCACCTGACCGTTGGTGCGTACATATTCCTTAAACTCTCCCTGTCTGACATCGCCTATGCTTATGTCTTCGGCATTGACTTTCAGGGTGGCATCGTGATTCCCGAATGCAAGCCATAACGCTATTATAACGGAAAAAACACCTGCAACGATATATCCCCAATGCTTTTTTAGTTGGAAACCTTTCTTTTTTTCAATCTTTATATCCATGGCAAATAGTTTTTTGATTTAGTTGGCAAGTAGACGAGTTGGCAAGTAGACGAGTTGACGAGTAGACGAGTAGACAAGTTGACGAGTAGACAGGTAAACGAGTAGACAAGTAGATGAGTTGACAAGTAGACGAGTTGCTTGATTTAATTGACAAGCAGACGGGTTTAGTGGTTTTCGTATATTACTTCTCCTTTGTAATACCGTGCCAAACGTTCTTTCATGACTGCCATCAGCCGGCTTTGCAGAAGCATTGCCCTGCTGTTTAGTAGTGATGTGGCGGATGTCTGTAGGTCGATGGCTGTTGCCAGTCCTTCATCATACTGACCTCTGACTAAAGCGTAGGCAAGGCTGTCGCTTCTTACTTTCTTTGTCATCTGCTCTGACTCCTTAATATATCCGTTGCGGTCGAGCAGTGCTTCAATATGAAGCTTCTGCAGTTCTGTGCGTTTCTGTGTGTAGTTCTCGCATGCGATACGGTAATTGTTCTTTGCTCTGCGAATGCCTGACACGGTGCTCATGCGGTTAAACACTGGTATGCTGAGTGTTGCTCCGACATATTCTCCTCTGTTGTTCCGGAATTGCTGACTGAAGGGTTTTGCGTTGTCTGTTTGCAGCGACTTGTTATATGATGTGCTTATTCCTGCGCTGACTGACAACGAGGGGAAGAGGGCGGCGCGCGCCTGCCGCATGCTATGCAGGGCAGACTGCTGTGCATGGTATGACATCTGCAACTCGGGGTTGTTCTCCATGATACTCTCTGCCAGCCCTGTATCGTCAGAAGGGGAGAGCAGGGCAAACAGCTCTTCTGCTTCAAATGAAACATGCAGCGTGTCGGCTAAAGGATAGTTCATCTCTTTCTTCAGCGACAGCAAGGCGGTAGCAAGACAGTTCTGATTGTGTGTCAGCAGATAATCGTCGGCGGCGCACTGGGCCTCTACCTGTGCCACGTCGGCCATGCTCTTGCGTCCTATTTCTTCTAATATCTTGGTTTGATGCAGAGTCTGGCGGCTCTCCTCACGCTTAGCCTTAGACATGACGACCATACCGTGATAGTAGAGGACGTTGATGTATGCCTGGAAGGTGGCGAGCGCTGCCTGTCCGCGCTGCTGCTGAACTGCATTCTTGCCCATGAGCATATCAGCTTTTGCCGCCTGCAGAGCATGTACTCGTGCAAAGCCGTCGAATACAGGCAGGCTTGCCGATAGGGTGTAGTTATTATAAAATGTGCTCACATCGGTGTATGTATTTGTCTCAGGGTCAATGGCACGTCCGAAATTATACTGTGCTCCTACATTAGCCGACACGCTGGGCAGGAAATTTCCTATAGCAGACTGCCTGTTCGCCTTGTAGCTGTCATAGTTTATGGCTGCTACGCGTACGGCATGGCTGTGCTCTACAGCATAGTCAACACACTGCCACACGCTCCATGCTGTCTGGGAGCAAACTGGCAGTACTGCCGCAGAAAATAATATAGTGAATATCTTTCTCATATCATTGACTTTTGATTTCATCGGCAAAATTAGTGCATTACTATGTTTCATGCAATAATTCGGCATGCCTCACAATGCTGATTGTCCAAATTATGGACAGTTTTGTGTCATATAATTAGACATTACGTGTCTGCTGCATTTGTTTTTAGAGAAAAAACATTATCTTTGCAAGCAAAAGAGAATAATATGAGAACATACAACTCAATACTGATAGCTGATGACAATGTCGCAATACATACGGCATTGCAGCTTTGCCTTGATACTACGTTCAAGAATATCAGGTCTGTTACAAAGCCCGACGACATACTGAAGGCTATTGCGCAAGAGGAGTTTGACGTTGTGCTGCTTGACATGAATTTCACGCTCGGGACGAATACCGGGCAGGACGGGCTTATGTGGCTTAGGGCAATTAAAAAGCGGCATCCGCAATTGCCTGTAGTGCTGCTTACGGCATACGCGAACATACAATTAGCGGTGAAGGGCATGAAATACGGTGCTGCCGACTTCATAACAAAGCCATGGGACAATGACGAACTGATACGCAAACTAAAGGATGCTATTGACAATAGCCTGGCAATAGAAACGCTGGATCAGGCGGAGGCGGAACATATAAGGAGGGCTGTCAGCCTCTGTCACGGCAATCTGTCAAAGGCTGCGGAGACGCTGAATATATCAAGGCAGACATTATACAACAAAATAAAGAAATTAGAAGACTGAAATGTATATCTGGATTATCATAGCACTGGCGGCAGCTCTAATTGCCATTGTTGTATGGACTATAAGGCATCAGCTATCACTGAAACGACGTGCCTATCTGATGAGAGAGGCTATCAACAACAAGGATTACAGTTTCAAGTTGTCTGCTAAAGGACTGATGGCTGGGGACAGGGCGATGCAGCAGGTGCTCAACTCGATGGGCGAGACTATCAGAATGCACTCTGACAGAAGCGAGGTGGACTCATGGAAAAACCTGTCAAGGGTGCTCACGCATGAAATAATGAACACTACAGCACCGATAGCAAGCATCAGCCAGACTCTGCTGAGCCAGGAAGAGATAAAAGGTACACGCACTGAGAAAGGGTTGCAGGCCATCGGTACGGCTGTACACCACATGAATGTGTTTGTAGAAAGCTATAGGAAAATGTCGCAATTAGACGAACCGAAACGTACATTCTTCCCTACAGAAGAATTCATAAAGCAAGTCATACTGCTGTATCCTCAGACAGAATGGCATGTTGAAAACGCTGAGTGTCACAGCATCTTTGCCGACCAGACTATGCTGCATCAGGCAGTTGTCAATATCATTAAAAATGCAGTGGAGGCAAAGGCTAAGCGTGTAGGCATAAAAATAGAACTGGCGGAGACAAGCGAAGGCGCAAAATACATATACTTATATATAAGCAACGACGGTTCACCTATTCCTCCTGAGATTGCCAGGAACATATTCATACCTTTCTTCACTACGAAGCAGCACGGCACAGGTATAGGACTGGCGCTATGCCGCCAGATTATTGTCACGATGGGCGGAGACATCACGCTTGCTGATACACCGCATAACGGCTACGCTACCACCTTCTGCATACGGCTGCCCCATGGTGTGGAATAGCTGTTGTATATATACTCAAGTTTCGAAACTTTAGCAGTTAAACCGTTACCTGCTCTTTGAGCCTGAGTAGTTAAGCCGTTGCCATCAATATATGTGTACTCAGGTTTTGGTGGTTAAGTTGTTATGTTGTTACTTGCTCTTTGTGCCTGAGTAGTTAAGCCGTTGCTGTCGATATATGCTTTAGGTTGTCATATAGCTTGTCCCCTTTAACTCCTCTTTAACTCCCCTTTAACTCCCCTCTAACTCCCCTCTAACTCCTCTCTAACTCCTCTTTAACTTCTCTCTAACTCCCCTCTACCTCCCTCTAGCTTCCGATTCTATCCATGTCGGGGCCACTGAAGCTGTACAATACATGTTTGGTGAAGGAGGATAATGTATGAGATAGGACAATGCCTAACGTCACGCTATGGCAATGTGTATTGTTGTTGCTGCGGTATGCCTGTCTGTCTTTTTTTGCCTCATGTCTTTCTTTTGCATTTCCGTCTTTTACTTGCCCCATATTTCTCTTGGCTTCGTTTGCATGCCTGTCTTTTATTGCTGCTTCATGCTTCTTATGGTTCTCGTTTATATGCCTATCAGCATGGCTTTAGCAACGCAATAACCAGACAAAAAAAGAGGATGTGCCTATTTTGACACATCCTCTTTTATTATTGTAATGTCGTGTTTATCGACATATCATATTAGTTGTTTGCGAATCCGTATCCGTTTGTGAATCCACCAGTTGTCAGAGCATTTGGTGAGAATGGGAACAGATAGATAGGAGCCTTCTGGTAGTCGTACATATAGAACATATACTCATGATATTCTGCATCATTATCAACAATCTGGCTTCCCCATGGCTGTGCCTTGTATCCGTCAGCTACAAGCGCTGCAATCTCTGCGTCAGACAGTTTGTCGAATAGACCCTTAATAGCAACGTTTGTTTTAGTGTTGCTGCCATATCCGCCGAAACCTTCAACACCTTCCCAATCCTTCTGACCGCGCCAGCCTGGGAATGCAACAGGGTTAGACTTGTCTGTACAAGCACCCATGAGACGTGATTTCATGCCCATATCCTTAGGGTCAACCATCTTTGTGTATACTACATTAGAGATAGTATTTCCATTTTCGAAAGTATAGAAACCGTTAGTCTTCAAACCTGCTATCATGGCAGCTGTAAGATCCTTAATCTCCTTAACCTTCTCAGCAATCAAACCTGTACGGATAAGTGTCCAGCGACGGTCACCCTCGCCAGCAAACTCAAAGCCGCGCTCAGCAATGATAGCCTTGAACAATGAACCTTCCTTCTGGATGAATGCGTCAACATTACCGTTGCCACCGAATGCACGGTTGCGTATGTAGCTGAGATACTGCTTAGCAGTTGCCTCGTCGCCAGTTACTGCACATGCCTCTGCGTAGCCAAGGTAAACCTCAGAAATACGGAGGTAAGGAGCGTTGATACCAGAGCGACGCTGGTTAGCTGTCCATGTCTTAGTCTGACGGTTTTCGTCGAACTTGTTACAGCTGATACCACCACCCTTTGTTGTTGAACCAGGTGTGAAAGGAATAAGAACCTCATAACCCTTGCCGTCAGAACCAGTTACAGCACAGCTGATATCACGACGTACGTCATTAGGATCGAATACGCCATAGTAGAATGCTGGGTTGATACGTCCCTGACCATAAGCCTTACATGGGAAGTTATTGCTTGAACCGCCAGCAGAAGGACGTCCGAGAGAGTATGAACGTGGGTCGTTGCCTGAAGCACCCTGGCTGAATGGCTCTTCAAAAATAGACTCTGTAGCGTAGCCATTGTCGTCAGCATGAAGCTGGTCGAAGAATGTTGTATACTCTGCACCAAACTCACATGCACCAAGATTTGCGAGACAGTTCTTATATGCTTCTTTAGCAGTGTTGTAAAGCTTCTGCCAGTCTGAACGACGGCCGTATGTTGCGCCGTTATTCTCTGTTCCAAGCTTTTCAAATGTAAGTGCATTGCCTTCACCGTCGGTATAAGTGATATCACCACGACGTGTCTGATAGCCAGCAGCCTCAAGTGCCATACGTCCTATGAGTGCATATGCGTATGTGCTAGAGAAGTTGTTCTTATTGTCATTGCCTACAGGGCGCATGAGTGGAGCAACCTTCTGGAGATCCTTGATTACAACGTCATAGATATAATCACGTGGAGCAAGGCCTACTGCAGCCTGACCCATAACTGACTGATAAGGAACGTCGCCGTAGTATTTCAGAAGTTCGCGGTATGCTGTAGCGCGCAGACACACAGCCTCGCCATATAGCTGAGAGAGGTCAGAAGCTGAAGTCTGTGACTGCATAGCCTCAAAGTCCTCCATGCCCTCGATGGCAGATGTGATGGCGTTAGCCTTGCCGATTACAGAGAACAGTACGGCGTATGCGCTTGATGGCGCCTCCTTACCGTATGTCACAGGGTCGTATGTGCCAGCTACAGTACCGTTAAGATAGAATGACTCCGGCTGGTGACGTGGCAGCTGCTTTGAATATGCTTCAGGGTGACGCATGATGTCAGATCCTGCGATGTCAAATGCATAGAAGAGACCGTCTCCAAAGATGTGCGAGCTGATTGCTCCGTGCCATTCGCTGTATGCACCAGCCATAGCAGCACGCGCAGTAACCATGTTGGAGAACACGAAGTCACCGTCAGTCTTTGAAACTGAACTTGTCTCAAGATAATCGCTGCATGATGTTGTGGCCATGAGGGCCGCACCGATAAGTGCGATATTTAATATCTTGTTTTTCATTTTTATTTTCTCCTTGAATTAGTGATTAGAATGTTACGTTAAGACCGAATGTGAATGTACGGCTCTTAGGATATGACTGATAGTCGTAGTTAGGTGTTGGGAAGCCTGAGTAGCTGCTATCAGCTGATGGGCTTACGTTTACGTCTGGGTCAAGTCCTGAATAGCTCTTCAAGCAGAAGAGATTACCGCCAGTGAAGTATATACGAGCGTTTGAAATACCTATGTGCTTGATGAGGTTCTTAGGGAATGTGTAACCGATTGTGAGAGTCTGCAGACGTAGATATGAAGCGTCCTCAATGAACTCTGAGTTTACAATACCATACTCTGAGTATGGGAGAGCATACTTAGCGTTAGCGTTGAGTGCTGCAAGCTCTGTTGGGTCTGTAACTGCATAGATGTCGCCCTTGCTGTCAACATTGAACATCTTCCAGCATTCGCTAACCTCTGCAAGACGGTTGTAACCGAGACCTGTGTCCTTGTTACCCATCATGCTGTGCATAACGTTTGCATTGTATACCTTGCCACCAATCTGATAATTGAAGTTTGCAGAAACATCGATACCCTTATAGTTAGCAGAGATATTGAAACCACCAGTGTGCTTCGCTGTTGCATAGCCAAGGTCAGTTACGTCGTCAACAGTTACTTTACCATTGCCGTCAACATCCTCAAATTTAGTCATACCAGGGAATGCAGTCTGTCCTGCAGGAATGTTGTAGTACTTGCCACCTGACCAGTTACCTACTTCATTGTCTGCTATACCGTCCTTAAGTGTCCATACACCGTTTGATACGTTGAAGTCGTCAACAGTGTAGAAGCCTTTGCTCTTGAAGCCCTGGATAACACCTACAGGCTTGCCTTCCTGGATAATGTAGTCGAAGTTAGGCAGACGCATTGTAGAACCCCAGTTAGTGTGTGCACTAGCAATTGCATTCTCTGCGAGCTTGTCAACATTGTTGTGGTTGTAGTTGTATGTCATGCCAAAACGCAATGTGAAGTCCTTTGTGCGGATTGCGTTGTAGTTGAGGCTAAGTTCGATACCCTTGTTTGAAGTCTGTGCTACGTTCTGATACTGATAGCTGAAGCCAGATGTTGGGTCACAAGGAACTCTCATGAGACAGTCCTTAGTTGTGTTCCAGTAGAAGTCGAGAGCACCGTTGATCTTGCCATTGAAGAAGCTGTAGTCGATACCAGCATTGCGTGAGATAGTTGTCTCCCACTTGAGGTCAGGATTTCCGAGGAGTGAACCTGGCTTGTATATTGTCACCTGCTGACCGTTTACTGTTTCTGTGCTTGACTGCCATGCTGTGAAGAATGAAGAGCCGTCAATACCGTCGTTACCAGATGTTCCGATAGAGAGACGCAGCTTCAAGTTATCAAGCCATGAACGTGTGCTTTCCATGAATGACTCGTCAGAGAGACGCCATGCTACAGCACCTGCAGGGAAGTAACCCCACTGATTTCCCTTTGCAAAACGTGAAGAACCGTCAGCACGCATAGTTGCAGTGATGAGGTAGCGGCCAAGGTATGAGTAGTTGATACGGCCGAACCAAGACTGAGTGTGTGAAGGTTCGCCGAAGTTTGTGCTGAATTTGTCGCGAGCAAGTGATTTGTCTGTAACGTGGATGTTACCAAATGCCTGCTCCATGTTCCATTCTGTAGGATAGCCGTAACCTGTAATAGATGTGCTTGTAGTCTTGCTGCCAAGAACTTCGTTACCAGCCATTACGTTAAGGTTATGGTTTTCTCCCAGTCCCTGTACGTCGTATGTGAGTGTTGATGTCCAGCGTACGTTGTAGCCATCGCCTGTAGAGAGTGCTGCAGAGCTATAGCCAGAGTCGCCGAAATGACCGCCATCCCAGTTCTGTGACTTAGACCAGCGGCGTGCCACTGTGAGTTCAGTTTTTGCTGTGAGGCCTTTTATCACATTCCATGTAAGTCCTGAAGTGAGATTCAGACGATACACGTCGCGTAGGTTGTCAGCGTCGTTAACGATGCTAACAGGGTTGTAGTTATCTTCTGCTGAAGCAGAACCCATGCCGAAGTCAGTTGGGTCTCCAGAACCGAGCGGATTGTCGATTGGACGATAGCGGTAAGCCTCAGTTGCATAGTTGTAGCGGTGTCCCTTGAACTGCATCTCAGTGTATCGAGCGTTGAGGTCGAGGGTGAGGTTGCGTGTAAGTTCCTGCTGCAGCTTGAGGTTGATGTTCCAACGGCGGAATCCTGAATTTACGAGGTTACCCTTGTTGTTCATGTAGCTTGCTGTAGCCATATACTTTGTACGCTCAGTACCACCGCTGATTGTAAGGTCATTATTCCACATGCCTCCAAGACGGAGCACGTCGTCCATGTAGTTGTGTGATTCTACACCCTTGTACTCGTTGATGTGGTTGCCATACTTTGAACCAAGGCCGTAGTAGCGTGCAACGCCATCACCATATGAGTCACCATATGCTGTAGCATAGCCCCAGTTATGCATTACATGGTCATATGCATTCTGTACGTCGAGCTTCTGTGGCTCTGGGCGGAACTGATAGTATGTAGCATACTTTACAATAGCCTTTCCAGCCTTAGCGTTCTTTGTTGTGATGAGGATAACGCCGTTAGCACCGCGTGCACCATAGATAGCTGTAGAAGCAGCATCCTTGAGCACGTCGATGCTCTCGATGTTGTCAGCAGGGATGTCGTCGATGCGATCAACAGGCATGCCGTCAACGATGTAGAGAGGTTCGTTAGACTGTGTGATAGAGCCACCACCACGAACGCGGATAGACATTGTAGCACCTGGACGTCCGTCCTGTGATATTACGTTCACGCCTGGGAGCTGTCCCTGAAGTGCTTCTGCTACGTTAGATACAGGATTCTTAGCCAGCGCTTCACCTGTTACAGAAGCTACAGAACCAGTGAGGTCGCGACGCTTCATTGTGCCGTAACCAATCACAACAACCTCTTCAAGGTTTGCCATGTCGTCCTGAAGCACAACATTCAGCTTTGTCTGGTTTCCAACCTTTACGTTCTGGTTAGCATAGCCGATAGATGAGATAACTAAGACATCAGATGGTTCTGCCTTCTGGATGGTAAAATTACCATTGATGTCTGTAACTGTACCAGTTGATGTGCCTTTGATAAGGATGCTGGCACCAACAATTGGTTCGCCCGACTTGTCTTTCACGACACCCGTGACAGTACTTTGAGCGAACGACACGAGACTGAATATGCTGAGTATGGTCAGCACACAAAATCTCTTTACTGAAATTGTAAAGTTCATTGTTGTTACTTGAGTTTGATAAGTTAGTTATAATTATAAAAAAATGTTTCTTTTCTGCAAAGGTAGCAATTATTTACTCAAATCAAAAGAAATTACAAGTTTTTTTCTAAAATATGCCAAATTTTATTATTGATATGGATTAATTTTTGTATTTTTGTGCTTGTTAAGCGCTATATGCAGTTTCTTTCTGTGAAATTGTTTGGTGCTTGATATAGATTAGGCAAACGGGAATAATGTCCATAAGTCAGTGAACGAAATGTAAGGAAAATGCATAATTATAAATAAGGCGGAAGAGATTAGAGAGATAGAAATATGGGACAAATGACCAGGGGTTCGAGATTAAAGAGGAAAAATCAGAGGTTAAGGAAGAAGAATTAAATATTAAACAGATTAACGATAATGCTTTCCATGCTCTTTGGCTTTGCCGATTCTGCTTACGTTTGACTTTGTCTTCCTCCTCTTTGCATGTAAAGGCTACGTGTAGGCAACTGTATGGCGGGAATAGGCATAATTCTGCTTTTGCTTCGTTTGTCGGTTCTGGCGAGAATAAGTGTGCTCATTGCTGCTTCAATTGCTTTTCCACTCCCATCGTTTCCCCCGTTATTGTGAGACAGAAATGCCCGTTCGCAGATTCCTGCCCCTGCATGCTAAATTTGTAAAACTTAAAAATATCAAATTATATAATATGAAAAGAAATGTAATAATTGCGGTTTTGTTTTCCGTCCTGCTATGCTGTTGCACAGACAGCAAGCAGCGTGAGCTGTCTGATTTGATGACAGAGATTCGTGCCAGCTATGCCAATGGCAATGACAGCGCATGTCTTGCTTTGATTGACACGTTGCGCAGCCGTTTCCCTAAGGCTATAGAAGAGCGCAAGGAAGCCCTGCTTATATATCAGGACGCTTCGCTGCGTCAGTCACAGAAGGCTCTGGCGCTTGCCGACTCGCTTTTGGAGATAGAGAAAGCACGTTTCGCAGAGATGGAGAAATATGTTATGGAGCGCAAGGCACAGGGCGAGGCAACAGCCGAAGAACTCACGTCGCTCACGCTGCAACGCATACGTCGTGATTCCCTGCAGACACGTTTCGATGTCCTTTGCGCCCAGATACGCTATATACACAAGCGTCAGGAGCAGAATGAGAAAAGTGAAAACTGAAAGAGTATAGGAGAACCCTCACAAGTTTAGTGGACGAGTTAACAAGTAGACGAGTTGATTGTTAATCTTAATCTTGCTCTGTACTCTATACCCTGTTCTATTTAACTATAAACCTTCACACCCTCATAACCTCAAAACCTTACAACCTCCTTTATATATAATAAGGTATGTCAGACATAAAGAAAATAGTACTCACCGGCGGCCCATGTGCCGGCAAGACCACGGCGCTTGTCCGTGTGACAGAATACTTCTCAAATATAGGTTACAAGGTATTCACCGTACCTGAAGTGCCTACCATGATAACCCAGTCGGGCTGGAACTACATGACCGACAACAAGGCTTTCTATTACGAAGGCGAGCTTGTCATCCTGCAGATGCAGTTAGCGCTGGAAGACAGCATTATGCGCATGGCAGAAACCGTAGCGCCGCAGCAGCCCTGTGTAGTCATCTGCGACCGTGGCACAATGGACATCTCGGCATATATCTCGCCAGAGATGTGGCAGGAGCTTGCCGACCGTGTCGGACTGACACTGCAGGAACTGCTCCATCGATATGATGCGGTGCTTCATCTCGTGTCAGCGGCAGACGGAGCAGAGCAGTTCTATACGACAGAGAACAACGCCCAACGTTACGAACAGGCTAACGAGGAGGGCCTGCGCATAGCCCGTTCCTTAGACCGCAAAGTGCTCGACGCATGGTCATGCCATCCGCACCTGCGTGTCATAGACAATAACTACGACTTTGAGCGCAAACTCAATCATGTGCTTGAAGAAATCTCACAAGTGCTTGAGCTTCCGCTTCCGATTAAGGACGAATGCAAATACATTGTAGAGGTGACAGGCGAACTGCCGCCGACCATCGACAGCGAGATAACGCAGACCTATCTTGTGGCAGACCCAGACTGTGAGGTGCGCTTGCGTCGCCGTCGTCTAAACGGTCAGACACTCAATATCCACACCACGACACGCACGCTGTCGCCGAAGGAGAAGATAGTCACCGAGCGCCAGGTCAGCAACCAGCTCTATGAGTCGCTCCTGCAGCAGGCTGACCCTTACCGCAGTACCATACGCAAGTATCGCCGCAGCTTCATCTGGCAGGGCCAGCATTTTGAGCTCGACACATATTCAGAGCCACACAGCGGACTCGTGATTCTTGAGACGAAGGGTATGTCATGCCATGCGGATGTGAAGATGCCTCCGTTCTTGAGAGTCATCAGAAATATCACTGGCGACGAGACATACTATAACTTCAATCTTGCCAAGAAACGTGGGTGATTGGTTTAGTATATAAGTTGACGAGTAGATTGTTTTAGTTGACAAGTAGACGAGTAGACAAGTAGACGAGTTGATTGTTTTAGTTGACAAGTAAACAAGTTATTTGCTATTGCTTTTTATATTCTTTGGACGGACATCCCATACAGAACGATGCGTGGTTTTATAAAGTTTTTCGCTGTCATACCATTGCTTGCAGCCATGCTATGCTGCCAGCCAGACACTGTTGAACAGGATATAATAGCGCGGGCGGAGGCCTTGATGCCTTCACGCCCAGACAGCGCATTGCTCCTTCTCAGACAGATATCCCCTCGGCAGTCAACGCCACAGCACGCAGACTGGTGCGCCTTGCGTGTATGGGCGGAATACCGCACCTATCAGCCGGAGACAGACGAATCTGCCTTGCAGACGGCGTTCAATTATTACGCCAGCCGTGACAATGCTGCCCGCAAAGCCTTAGTGTATTACTTGAGGGCGGTGGTTCATGAGGAGAAGAAGATAGGGACAGAGGCCGACTGGATGGACGACTTGCGTAGAGGATGTGTCGAAGCAGAGCGCACCGATGCCCATTTCCTTGCCGCACAGCTTTTCCATCGTTATGGCATAGGGCTTCAGAAGCGCGGCCGCCTTGACGAAGCCGCAGGTTATCTTGGCAAATATCTACGCCGAGCGGAGCTATCAGACAGCCATACCGACCAGATAATAGCGCTGATAAATCTGTCAAACCTCAGCTTGCAGCGCAACCGTCCTAAGGCAGACTATGCGGAAGCCATATCCTATGCGCAGGCGGCAGTCAGCAAGGCACGTACGCTGCGCATGCAAACCGAACTTGGCAAGGCACTCGGACAGCTCTCCATCTGCTGCGGCCATGCAAAGCAATACGAGGCTGCACTGCAGTATGCCATTCAAGCTAAGGATATCGACGAACACCAGTATCTTACGGGCGAGCGTAAGGAAATGGTGCGCTACGTGCGCATTGCTGATGCACACCGCAAGTTATGCCATGCCGATTCTGCAATATTCTATGCCCGCAAGAATCTGCATCACCCTACACTGTCCATACGTATGAATGCCGTGCAGATGCTCTACATGGTATACCGCGACCTCGTTGGCGACTATAAGGAGAGCACGCGTTACATGCATCAGTTTCAGATGATGAAGGACACGCTTGCCCAGACATTGCAGAGCGAGCAGTTGCTACGCCGTGAGATGACAGATGATAAAGCCCAGGCACTCGCCACACAGCAGCGCGGTTACAGCTATCTGCTGCTGGCTGGTGTGGCAGTATTTGTCGCAGTAGCAGTGCTGCTGCTTGTTTACCGTGCCAGACTGAAGCGCAGCGGCAAGATGCTTGCCGAGAGCACCACGCGCCTGAGTGAGCAGCAGGAGCACGAGCAGTTGCTGACAGACGAACTGGTTAGCACCAACGAGCTGGTCAGCGGACTGCACGAAGCCCCGCATTATCTTACCGAAGCCGACTGGCAGCAACTGCGTTCCGTGACAGAGAAGGCATATCCATCCTTCCTTTCCACGCTGAAGAGTCGCCATCCGTATCTTACGGAAGTCGATATGCAGGTGGCATTGCTCATGAAACTGCGTTTCAGTGGCAGCCAGATAGCCTCCATGCTTGCCGTGTCGCCAACGTCTGTCACAAAGCAGAAACAACGTATGAAAAAACGTCTGATACAGTCAGACCCATCAACATTCGGACAGGAAAGTACGCTCGATGCCTACATTTCTTCGCTTTAAGAGTGTCCTGTCCACGTGTACATATTAACTATCGCTGATAATCAGGGTGTTACAGGTTAGCCTGTCCACCCTGATTTTTTTGTTGTATACAGGAAAACCACTACCTTTGCATCGTCAAAATCATGCTGCGAATCATCTGCCTAAATGAAGGCTTTTGCTTCTGAAACAGTAAATTTGCGGTATTCCAGAGGTGCAGATGCCCGAATCAGACAAAGTGAATACACATTATTCATAGAAAACTCAGGACAAAAACAAGTGTCTGATTTTCGCCGTCTGAATTGAAGTATGATTTGCCATAAATAAAATAATAATCACTAATCAGCGGGGTACAATCCCGTATCAACAAAAAATGTAACAGTTATGAAGAGACGAATGAGACAGTATCTCGGCATACTTGCTGCCGTAGTTATCTATTATGTTGTGCATGAGGGCGCACATCTGATATGCGCTTTATGGTATGGCGTTTTCAAGCAAGTGAACTTTATGGGCGTGGGCATACAGATTGATGTCTATAACACACGCATGACCGATTTGCAGATGGGTGTGCTCTGCCTTATGGGCGCAGTGGCTACATTTGTGGCAGGCTGGCTTATGGTCTGCGCCACAAAACATCTCTGCCGCACAAACTCTCCTGTGATCTGCACCATAGGGTGGTATTCTACGCTCTGCCTGATGCTGATTGACCCTCTCTATCTCACCGTGCTCCATTTCTTTGTCGGCGGCGGCGATATGAACGGCATCTCCCTGCTCATCCCCAAACCGTTTGCCATTGCTCTGTGGACTGTTGTGGGCATGCTTAACCTCTGCGCCATCATCAAGTGTGTTTATCCTCAGTATGTCCGTTTCTTTTCAAACCGCAACAGCCAATGACACTTATCATATCCGTTATTGCCACGCTGGTCATGCTGTTTGCCGCCTGTCATGATGCCAGCGCCCAGCAGCCTGCCGTGCGAATCAGTGGCAGAGTGACAGACTTCAGCGGCAATCCCATGGGCGGAGCGTCGGTTTTCTGGCAGAATGAGTCGTTTGACGATGTCTGTTCTGCCGTATGCGACAGCACCGGGCATTATGAAGCCCTAGTCCCAGCGGGACGACACTACTGCGTGAGTGCAGTCAATATGCGGCATTACCCTAAGTCAGACCAGCTCTCGGTCACATCGCCTGATGACATGCGCCTTGAGTTCTGGGCATGGAACTATATAGCCGAGCGTGATACGACACTCGATATCCGCTACCACCGTATGGAGGCCTATGGCATCAATATCTTTCAGATACAAGGCGCAACGCCTGCCTATCAGATATATGTCCGTCCGATGAGCCTCACACGTACAGCCGAATGGATTGCGAGACAGAGCAATGATGTCAGTCTTGCTCCGCCGTCAGAACTGCTGGATGTCAAGGTGTGGATAGACGGCGTGGAGGTCGACGTGCTGATGAAGCAGCAGGTGAAGGAATATTTCTCTGCCGAGCAGACTGGTACGGCATATCTTATCACCGTCTCTTATCGTCCGCCACGCACACCGTACACCACATTCCGCATACAGCTAACCGACATGGAGAACGGCGACCAAGGCGAGGGCATCTGTCATTATGAACGTTTTCGATAAGCCATGAGAGCAGAACCAAACTTGTTTGGGTTCTGCCTTGGCGAGAAAAGGTGGGACACAGTCCAACGTTTTCGATAAGCCATGAGAGCAGAACCAAACTTGTTTGGGTTCTGCCTTGGCGAGAAAAGGTAGGACACAGTCCAACGTTTTCGTTAAGCCAAACGGTAGCGGATTATGTAAAAGCAGGATGAAATCAGACATAAGAATTATATCAGGACACAAACATAAATAACACAGTAAACAAATGGAAAATAATTTACACATCAGATTAGAACAACCACAAGACTATTTTACAACAGAGTTTCTCACACGCGAATCATTCTGGAATGTCTACCGTCCGGGATGTACTGAGCATTATGTGCTTAACCAGTATCGCACTAACCCCGATTTCATGCCCGAACTAAGTTTTGTCATGGAAACAGATGGCAAAATCATTGGTCATGTGATGTATTCTAAGGCAGAACTGACAACGGGTGACGGCAGACGCATACCATCATGGACTTTCGGGCCTATCAGCATCCATCCTGATTATAGGCGCAAGGGATACGGGCTGAAACTGCTGAGCTATTCTATTGAGAAGGCACGCGAAATAGGCGTCGGCTTCCTGTGTATGGAGGGCAATATAGAGTTCTACCGTCATGCAGGTTTTGTGCTTGCCAGCGAGTTAGGTATCCGCTACCACTCAGAGCCAAAGGACTCTGAGGTGCCTTACTTCCTTGCGCAGGAAATTATTCCGGGATGGCTGGCAGACAACGGAATAACAGAGGCAATTTACTGTCCGCCCAAAGGATATTTCGTGGCTGACGAAAAACCTGACGCATTCGAGGAATACGATGCTGCATTCCCTGCAAAGGAGAAACTGCTGCAGACAGGACAGCTGCCGCAGTTCTGCCAGAGTTGTGGCATGCCGCTGGCTGATGAGGTCCTCAGCACCAATGCCGATGGTAGCAGAAACTTTGACTATTGCCTGTACTGCTATAAGGATGGTGCGTTCACAGGCGACTATACAATGGAGGAAATGGCGGATTTCTGCACTCAGTTTGTAGAGCTATACAACAAGGAGACAGGACAGCAGCTCACAAAAGAAGAGTACAAGAATGTTCTTCTCGGCTTTTATCCGCATCTCAAGCGCTGGCGTCTCGCTGGCAGTCAGCAGCCGCACGCTGCGCATCCACAGAAACAGAGATTCATCGAAGAGATAAACGCTCTCGGTATCCCTGGGATGACTGAGATAGACAATCTCTTTATGCTTCAGGGTTCATTTGTCAATCAGACGTACAATATTAATGGCAACACAGTGAAGCTTCTTGATGACAATGCCAGTTACTGGTGCAATCAGATACAGAAGGATGACGGCCGCTGCTTTGGCATTGCCTGTGATGAGCACGCTATCCTTGTCAGCGAATATGGCAATGACGGTGCTGATGCTGAGATTGTGGTATATAAGAGAATATAAGGGGGAACATGAAACAACAATCCAATCAGTCACAACATTATGAAAAAAGAAATATCAAGAATTGCTGATGCCATAGCGAGCATCATAGAAACAGAAGAGCCTATACTTGCTTCGCTGTCGGACACAGTCATATCAGAACGGCGTAACAGCCAGAACCGTACCGTGAAACAGATAGTAGGACACCTTGTCGACTCGGCGTCGAACAATCAGCAGCGTATGGTGCGCCTGCAATACTGTAACGGTGAACTGTCATTTCCTGACTATCGGCAGGACAACGACCTATGGATATGTCTGCAGGACTATCAGCACGCCGACTGGCACAGCTTGGTGGAACTGTGGAGGCACTATAATCTTCATATCGTCCGTATCATACGGGCTGCTGACACCGCTAAGATGTCAAACTTCTGGTATGATTATGAAGGAAATAAGGTTACTCTTGAACAGATGATATACGGATACCTTGACCATCTTAGGCTGCATATCAGCGAGATACATGAACTTGTGTCGCATGATGATACGCAGCAACCTGCCGACAGTCAAGCTGCCGGGCAGAAAAGCGAAACTGCCGCTGCGGAAGAGGAGAACGATTATTCTTTGGCTTATGCTCTGTGTTTCGGGCCATTGGTATGCATGTGTCTGTGTTATGTCTTTGGTCTCGACCCAGTCGATGGCCTCATATATGGTCCGTTAGCCGGGCTTGCCGTTTTCGGTGTAATGAAGACCATTTGGAAACAATAGCAGCAGGGATAGCAGAACCAGCCAATACCTATGTAAATAATTAAAGTCTCGTATATGCGAAACTTGCAGCAGATAAGAAGTTTGAGAAGTTGAAGGTTTAATGTTTAACGTTTAAGGGTTAAGGGTTAAAGAGTTGATGTTATCGTCAACGTTCACGTTAACTTGTCTACTAAATCAATCAACTTGTCAACTCGTTTACTCGTCTACTTGTCTACTGAACAATCAACTCGTCAACTAAACAATCAACTTGTCTACTCGTCTACTCGTCAACTTGTCAACTCATCAACTTAAGTAAATAAAAAACACCTTCGTCTATATTGCTAATGCAATAGAAGACGAAGATGCTTCTTCTTTATAATGCGAATCTATTTCTTTTCGTGCAGGATGAGCAATGTGCGAGCAAATTCCCATATAATTATGCCTGCAGTGACAGAGACGTTTAGGGAGTGTTTTGTGCCAAACTGCGGAATCTCGATGCATCCGTCGCAGAGATCTATCACCTCCTGCTGTACTCCATGTACCTCGTTGCCCAGCACAACAGCGTATTTCTTGCCTGCGGTGATGCTGCCATGGTCTGTTAGCGGCAGCATTGTAGAACCTTCGCACTGCTCAACAGCGAGTACGGTATAGCCTTCTTCATGCAGGTGTCGTACAGCATCGCATGTGTCTTTGGCATATTGCCAGCCTACGCTATCCTCTGCGCCCAGTGCAGTCTTGTGTATCTCGTTTTGCGGGGGAGTAGCAGTTATGCCGCATAGCACTACACCTTCCGCACGGAAAGCGTCGCATGTGCGGAACACAGAGCCGACATTGTGCATAGAGCGCACATTGTCTAACACTACCACAAGTGGCATCTTTTCCGCAGTCTGGTATTCCTCTACCGTGATGCGGTTCATCTCTAAAGTCTTGAGTTTGCGTATCATGATGCAAAGTTAATATAAAAATATGAATGCAGGAAGGAAAGGAATCGTATTTTTTAGCTCTCAGGCATATTATTGCTTGTGTATTTGTCTGTGATTTATTATTCGTCTCTACCTTTCCTGCTCCGTTTCCTTCTCTTCTTATCCTCAGCAGATGTCTCGTCTGCTCCTGTCTTGGTCAGCATGTTTTTCTTTTTGGCGAAGAGGCTGATGGCAGTATTTTGTTTTGGCATAGACGGTAGCAGACGGATAGACTGATGTATTGCCAAAACCGGATGAATTGGATAATGACTTTTGCATATCAGGAGAAGATGTAACAACTACGCCTTTATGCTTTGTTGTACGTTGACAGTGTCTCTTGCATCAGAACTTTTCTTGCTGTAATCCGTGCAGAAAAAATCCCCTGCCCGCAGTGTTCGTATGGAACAAAGCAGGCAGGGGATTTATGTGTTAGTTAAGATTGTTTGCTTTTATGCGTACATTGCTACGATAGCCTCGTAGAGCTCCTGCTTGCCAGAAGTCTGCTTTGGCTCGCCTACAGTCTTGCCGTATTCGTATACCTGCTCGAGTGTGAGCTTGCCGTCCTCGAAGTCCTTGCCCATTCCGCTGTCGAATGAAGCGTAGCGTGCTGCCTTCATAGCCTTGTATGGAGACTCCTCGAGAAGCTTTGCTGCTGACTCAAGTGCGCGAGCCATTGCGTCCATACCTGCGATGTGTGCGATGAAGATATCCTCGAGGTCTGTAGAGTTACGGCGTGTCTTAGCGTCGAAGTTTGTACCGCCTGTACCAAGGCCGCCACCACGGATGATTTCCATCCATGCCTGAACGAGTTCATACTGGTCGATAGGGAACTGGTCTGTATCCCATCCGTTCTGGTAGTCACCACGGTTAGCGTCGATTGAGCCGAGCATGTTGTTGTCAACAGCCACTGCCAGTTCGTGCTCGAATGTGTGACCTGCGAGAGTTGCGTGGTTAACCTCGATGTTCACCTTGAAGTCCTTGTCAAGGTTGTGAGCCTTAAGGAATCCGATTACAGTCTCTGTATCTACGTCATACTGGTGCTTTGATGGCTCCATTGGTTTTGGCTCGATAAGGAATGTGTCTGTGAAGCCCTTTGAACGAGCGTAGTCACGTGCCATTGTGAGCATTGTAGCCATGTGCTCCTTCTCGCGCTTCTGGTCTGTATTGAGGAGTGACATGTAACCCTCGCGGCCGCCCCAGAATACATAGTTCTCTGCACCGAGTTCGATGCCCGCGTCAATAGCGTTCTTAATCTGTACGATAGCGCGTGCTACAACGTCGAAGTCTGGGTTTGTAGATGCACCGTTCATGTAGCGGCCGTTGCCGAATACATTTGCAGTAGACCACAGCAGCTTGATGCCTGTCTCTTCCATCTTCTCCTTGAGGTAAGCAACGATAGCCTTGAGGTTTGCTTCATATTCCTCAACAGAATTGCCCTCTGAAACAAGGTCAACGTCATGGAAACAGTAATATGGTATGCCAAGTTTCTGCATGATTTCGAATCCTGCGTCAGCCTTCTGCTTTGCTATCTCAATAGCATCAGCGCCGTCATTCCATGGGAATGTCTTTGTGCCGCCACCGAACTGATCGCCACCCTCTGCGCACAGTGTATGCCACCATGCCATAGCGAAGCGAAGCCAGTCTTTCATAGGCTTGCCCATGATTACCTTTTCTGCGTCATAATAGTGGAATGCCATTGGATTCTTTGAATCCTTGCCTTCAAATGGAATTTTTCCAATCTCTGGGAAATACTCTTTTGCCATTGTAGTAATTTTTAGTTATTGTTAATTATGTGTATTTGTTATTGTTGGGTCTGTTTCTTGCTGAAAGGGATGTCGTACCCGACTGCTTGCTTCATCCGCTTCTTCTTATGGAACTTGCCGTGTCTTGCAGTCCGAGTGCTTATTTAATCCGCTTCTTCTTATAGAACTTATAGTATCTTGCGGCACGATGGCTTACGCCGTCTTCTTTTTCTTCCAAAGGGACAACGTATGGCATCTGCGCCAGTTTCTTGTGAAAGTTCTTTATGTCAAATGTCTTATGCAGCACGGTCTCCATGACAGTACGCAGTTGCGCAGCTGTAAATTTCTTCGGCAGGAGTTCAAATAGCAGGGTAGGGTTGAGTGTCACAGAGTTCTTCACAGACATCGTGGCCTCCTGTACTATTATATTATGGTCGAAGGCGAGTTTCGGCAGTTTGTCTACTGGTATCCATTGTGCTTCGAATCCTTCTTCCAGCTTTCTCATCCTGCGGTCTATGCGTACAAGTGATATATATGCTATTGTCACGATGCGTTCGATGTGATGGTCAAGATTGTGGAATCGCTCCAGCCAGATGCTGTCTGACGGATTATTCAGACGCTCAGGACCACCGAATGCGCGAAACTGTATCATGCTGACCTGGGTCAGTCCTGTCAGCTGCCGCAGCACTCTCTTTGCTGCATCGTCAAGATTCTCATCCATATATATCAAACTTCCAGGCAGCTTGTAGTTTCCTGTGCTGTCTTCACCGCCAGTATTACACTGACGCACAATGAGAGTGTTCAGTTGCTCTCCGTCAAAACCGAGAATAACACAATCTACCGATACATATGGATTTACTTGCGGTGACATTATCGTTTAGTTAGGTCGTTTGTTTTCACTCGCCTACAAAGGTAAACATAAGTTTTCAAACAAAGAAGAAAAAAACGGAAAATGATTCATAATGTCCTACTATTTTAACAAATACGGACTTTTCGTAACTTTAGCGATAAGTAAAACGTGCTTTTTATCGTATAGTATACGAAAAGGTTATGGGGCTTATCAGGTTATGGGGCTTATTAGGTTGTGAGGTTATGAGGTCATAGGGATGAGCTACTTTCTGGTATGCGCTACGGACAATCGACGTTATCTTTCTTCGCCCACGTGCTAAGATTTTACTAACTACTCTGAACGCCTCTTATTCTCCTCTTCTGACCACCTGTGATAGTTGCTGTTTTTCATGCAGTTGAACGTTTGCTCGTCAGGGCCATTCCCAAGCTTATCATGCAATGCATTACCATCGTGACAAATTGTCATTCTGCTTTTATTTTTAGGAAAGTTAATTATATTCAAGTTTGTTTCAGTTCTTTTTTAAGGAAACGAATGTGTATAATCCTGTCACTAACAGAAAATTATTATTTTATTAAAATAAGTGCACATCTGCACTATGTGCGTAAGTTGTTAGAGTTCAAGGTGTTGTGGGAGTGCAGATGCTGTGCAGATTTTAGGGGGTGAAGGCGGAAGTTCGTCAACAGGATGCTCTTTCTTCTTTATGATTTCTCCTCTTTCCATTATTATTCTTATGGTATCTCTACAGAGTACCAATGGTATCTTTGTGATATGGCATTATGAAGAACATCGTTTTCAGGGGAAAGAGTTCGGTTTACAGACAAATGGGATCTGTATCTATCTGCACAGTGCCTGCACGAAAGCAAACATGTTGATATACAGTGAGATATAAGGTTTGTGCAGATATGCAGATATTCTTTTAAACTAGTGGGGATGCGAATTTATCGCACCAGTATTAGTTAATGTTTAAGGTTTAATGTTTAAGGTTTAATGTTTAATGGTTAAAAGTCGTCGTTATCGTCATCGTTGACGTTATCAATAACTCGTCTATCCGCCAACGGGTTATTAGTCATATCATAAGGTTGTGAGGCTATAAAGTCGCAAAATAGCAAGAGCATAGAGTCTTAATGTACTTAATGTTCCTCACAAGCGTACAACCTCAGGACTTCACAAACTTGCAACCTCAGGACCTTGTAACCTTGCAATCTCATAACCTCAACCTTAGTCATTTAATCTGATATTTGTGCTAATTTCCGACCTATAGCTCATTTTGCAGGATGGAACAGCCCTCAAAGGTCGATTCCTACAGGTGTTCTGAGAGTTTCAAACGTTTCAGGACACATTTCGACGTATGAAAATGCTCAATAGCTCATTTTGCAGGATACGAGTGTTCTG
>JAZUMR010000060.1:0-21154 GCA_045603685.1 Prevotella sp. | reverse complement strand
TCATCCATCTGCACATTTGTAACTATCTGTAATCTAGTGTTTTATGACAGCAGTGCAGATATGCACTTTTTTATAGAAACAAAGAAAAGGACGACGGAATACAAGGAATATATATTAAGCTCCTGCGCATAGAAATGGGGGCGTGCTTGTTACTTTTGACACACCCCCTTCTCATTATCGGTGTGTAGCTCATTATCGGTGTGTAGCTCATTATCATATCCCTATCACCTCATTCGTATTAACAAAGACCTGTTCTACACAGACAGCGGAGTGTTTTTTCCGCACAGATGTGTCAGCCTGGCAGGCTGCTGCGTGCAGGAACTGTGTGTTGGTTACGTTTTGTCGCTGCTCCGCATTCTGCAGTTGCCAGAAGTCTCCCAGTTCTCTGTATGTAGGCTATATCTTTGCATGGCCTGCACGGTAGATGATGTAGCTGCCGTCGGCACGGACAGTCACACTATTGCCCTCCGCTTCGTTTAGAGAGCCCTGCCACCATTCGGTGAAAGGCGACAGCGCCCAGTGCAAGCCTTCTCCCTGCATCGATGTGCAGTCCATATTGAATATGCTGACCTGCTGGTGTGGCACGGTTGCTATAACGTCCTGTCCGTGATGGGCGGTGAACACACCGTGGCTTGTAATCATCACGGGTGTGATGCCAAATTCCCTGCGGTAGAAGTTCATCAGTGATATATTGCCCAGCGTATGGTCTTCGCGCTTGCCTGTTGCTCCGATGTATGCTATCCGCAGCTGGCCGTTTACGGGGCGAACGTTCTCTATTGCAAAACGTGTCGCTTTGGTAAGGTCGTTGTAATCCTGTTCAGTGACGATATGGATGATATCCTGGAAGCGGCGTTTCATCTCGGGAGACAGAGAATCACCATCACCTACTATGGCATCGGGAGTGCGGCGCGTATGCTTATAGTATGTCTCGGCGGCGGCATCGCAGCATATGATATATGGCGCATGAGAGAGTATATGCAGCGGCACAGGGCTGTTGGGGTAATCACCGTCAGCGAGTATCACGGCGTCGAAGCAGCCGTAATCAGGCATAGCAGTGTCAGCCTGTTCGCCCATGCGTTTCCATTTCCGCCACCCGAATACGGCTACGACAGTGTATATGGCGTAGAGGATAGCATAGAAATATATCTGCTTGCTGGTGTAGAGAGCGCAGCAGACGATGTCAGTGGCTATCCATACCCACCACTGCTCGATGTATTTCTTTGCGAGAAGCCACATGCCCGCTATGCTGAGGGCAGCGGTGAGCGCGTTGGTCCACGGCACATCAGTGTCTGTAAAGGTGCTGAGGGCTGCTCCTATCGCTATCCACAGCACGCCCGTGGCTGCAATGCCTGCGGCTATATGCCGTCTATCAACACTGTGCAGCAGTGAGCGTGGAACGAATTCCTGCTCACTGCTGTCAATGTGTTTGCTCTTATTCCACTGCCACCATCCGTATATGGCAAAGAGAAGGTAGTAGATATTCAGAGCTACATCGGCATACAGTGCGCTGGAGTAATACACATGTAGCGATATGGCCGGCATGATTATGGCCGCAATCCACAGGCGGCGGTCGCCCTTGTACTCCCAGTACAGATATATGATGCCGACGATGAGCCCTGCAAGCTCTGCTATGCCTCCGATATGGCTGCTTACGAATGATGTTAGTGTCTCGCTGTTCATTTTGGATTAGAAGTTGAGTGACATGTTGAACATAACATGGCATGGAGCCTGAGGAGCGAATCCTGCCTCATAGACAGAGTCAGACCAGGCATAAGGCTTGCCGTTGCTATCTTTGCCTATTTCGCAGTATGCCCATCCGTTGTTGTCGTATTTCTCAGAGAAGAGATTGTAGACAGTCATTCCTATTGTGGCTTCCTTCAGACCGAAGCGGCTGAGAGCCTTGGTGGTGTATGAGAGATCAAGATGTGTCACGAAATTGCTTGCAAGTGTCATGCCCACGGTCTTTTCGCCTGTCACGTTGTAGTTGTCGTCGTATTCATACACGTGGAACGACTTGAACCCAGTGTTTGACATATATTGCTCGCTGATATACTGGCTGCGCAGTGCAGCACGCAATCCCTTGTACTTGAATGTGAATATGTTGTTGAATATAATATCCGGAGAGAATGCGATAGGAGTCTCGCCTAAGGATATGGCTCCGATTGGATTCCATGACCCCTCTTCTACGCCAGCAGCCTCCCAGTCCTTGTTTCGGTTGCGTGAGAATGTGGCGTTGGCGTCCCATCTGAACCATTCTACAGGTTTGTAGGCGGCCTCCAGCTCAATGCCGAGACGGTATGAACGGCCAGAGTTTGCAGACACCATTTCTCCGATGTCATTAATCTCTCCCGTAAGCACGAACTGGTCCTTGTAGTCCATGTAGTAGATGTTCGCGCCTGCAGTAAAGCGTTCTGACATGTATTTCATGCCCAGTTCGTAGTCAGTGAGCTTCTCAGCATTAAGCTTCGTTCCCAGATTCTCTTCGTAGTCATTGCGTGTAGGCTCTTTGTGTGCAATGGCCACAGAACCGTAGGCCTTCAGATTGTCGCTGATGTCATAGAACAGTCCTGCCTTAGGATTGAAGAAATCATATCGTACTCTTTCGTTGAACGCCAGCTGTGCGTCTCCGTCCCATTCGTCCATCGGACCGTTCATGCGCAGCGATACATGGCGATACTGCAGGTCGACGAAAGCAGACAGACCTTTTGCAAACTCCCATGTAACCTTGCCGTAGATATTGCCGTCGATTTTGCGCGCGTCGTTACGGTAATAGTCCTTGTCTGTCGGATTGCCTGTAAAGTTTTTTATCCATAGCAGACGTCCGAAATGGTCGCCGTTATATCTGTTCCATCCTCCGCCGATGTTTATCGCCAGCCCATTCTTGTTATCGTAATTCGCAGATGCCACGATGCCGTAGAAATCGTTGTCCATCCATTTCTGGTTAATCAAGTCGGTTCTCTTTACCTCCTTGCCGTCTGCGCTGTGGAAGTCGTTGGGATTCAGCCCGAACTTAGACAGCTTTGTGTCATACTTATATTGCTGGTAGTAGCCCGTACCCTTAGTGTAGTGCAGTCCAGCGTTCAGTTTCCAGTGATTCATCAGACGCTGGTCCCATAGCAGCTGGTAGTGCTGCTGATGGTAGAAGTCCTTCTGGTCTTTGTAGTACTTCATATTGCCCTGCTCGTCGTAGTACAGGCCGCAGGAGTTGAATGTACGTCCGTAAAGCTCCTGCTCATACTTCGATGCGTAGTTCCATGCGTGGTAAGTCTCCTCCTTTCCGTTGAAGGTTACGAACTTCACCACCGTGTTGTCGCTGAAATATCCACCTTGCAGGAAATATGACCCCATGTCGGCAGAAGCACGGTCGATGTATCCCTTTGAACTGATATTAGACAGTCGGCCCTGTATGCCCCAGTGCTCACCCAGCAGGCCTGTGCCAAAGCGTACAGTCTCTTTATGTGTGTAGTAAGACCCTCCAGTCATGTCAATTCCTACGAAAGGCTCCATCCCTATGCGCTCTGTCTGCATGTTAACTGTTGCTCCGAATGCTCCGGCACCGTTAGTCGATGTGCCTGCGCCACGCTGTATCTGTATGTCTTCAGCAGAAGAGGCGAAGTCAGGCATGTTAGACCAGAACACATTGCTTGATTCTGCATCGTTGATAGGTATGCCGTTAGCAGTGATATTGATTCGTGTAGGATCAGTGCCACGCACGTGGAGTCCCGTGTATCCTATGCCAGTGCCAGCGTCGCTCGACATAGTTACCGATGGAGTCATTGACAGCAGATAAGGTATGTCCTTGCCTTTGTTGAGCAGTTTCACCTGCTCCTTGTCCATGTTCGTGTATGCCATAGGTGTGCGTCGCTGCGCACGGGTAGATACAACCTGTACATCCTGCAGCTCTATGACTTTCGCTGTGTCCACAGGTTCCTTGCTCTCGTTTTCTGCATAAATAGCAGCAGGCATTGCCGTTGCCAGCAATACTGTAGTAATGAAATGCTTATTCATTGATACCGTAAATAAAAATACACAATTAAGGGGCAAACTTATTTGTGCTTGCAGGCAGCACGGCGCCATTACAGCCTGCGGTCTCTTTTCCCTACGACGGCATTATCCGTATCAGGTTTAGAGGGTATGTTCTCAGCCCGCCAAAAGACGAGCACCCCTTAGTCTGCATTTTGCAAACCGCTGCAAAGGTAGTAAGTTTTTTCTGATTCTCCAAGAAAACTTGAGAAAAAGTGATTATTTGTTTATTTTTCTGCCTCTGACGTTCCTTGTATGAATGCTCCGATTCTGGCTTCGTACTCTGCCGGGTTGGAACTGAAAGCTTCTGCGTGATGAGCACCCTTCACAACCCACACATCCTTAGGATTTCTGGCAGCTTCGTATAGCGGCTGGAGCATGCTGAACGGCACGAACGTGTCAGCATCGCCATGTATGAAGAGGATAGGGCAGCGGCTTTTCTTCACCTGGGCGAGAGGTGATGCCTCACGAAATGACCACCCATACTTCATCTTGCATATAATATTAGAAATATGTAGAACAGGAAATTCAGGCAGGGAGAATTGCTCCTTTAGTTGTAATGAAAACTCATCCCATACGCTTGTGTATCCGCAGTCTTCAATCACATGGCTGATGTATGCCGGCATGTTCTCTTCGCCCGCAACGTTCATAACGGTGGCGGCACCCATGGAGATGCCGTGAAGAACGATCGCCGACTGGCATGCCGTGTCGCGGAACAGTTCTTCTGCCACCCCTGCCCAGTGTATGATGTCATGCCTGTCATGCCATCCCATCTGTATGTCATCGCCATCGCTAAGGCCATGACCATGCAGGTCGGGCAGCAGCACGTTGCGTTTCAGCTGCTGGTGATACATGCGTGCAATGGTCAGATAGCGTGGTGCGCTGTCCTTATATCCGTGTACCACTATGGCTGTCTTGCCGTGTGCTGAATCATTACACATATATATGGCATGGTGTCTTTCTCCGTTAGGCATAATAATAAAGGTGTCACGCAGTGTGCCGCAGTTTTTCATGCTGTCCGTCCACTGCCGCATCTCTGGATGTTTCTTATATAGCCGTGCGTATGCCTTCGCCGTATCGCCTCTGCTGGAGTCAGCCGCAAGGGAATAGTCGAGCATGTACAGGCCAGCTCCTACCGATGTAGCGAGGAGCAATATGGTGATTGCTGATATGATAATGAGTATCTTTTTCATTCTGTCGTAGATGGTTTCGCGTTATTCCTTGTTGTTATTTGCAAGTTTTGATTGCTTTGCAAAGATAGTGTTTTTTTCTTATGTGTACAAGCAGAAATATATTTTTCTTCTTGCATGAAAAAACCGTTATAGTGCTTCACAGCAATATAACGGTCCTAAAAAATGATGCTCTTTTCTTTGAGCTTTATCACTTATTATCACTAACTTATTTTCTTTACAATCTGTGGTTCGTGTTACTTTGTGTTGTTATAACCTATTTTCCTAACTGCATGCAAAGGTATATAAAAATAAATAGATGCAGGGGGAAAAAAGTGTAGATATAGATGAAAAAGTGGAAAACTGATTCAGAAAAGTCGTTTTTGGTAAAAAATACACCTTTTTAGTATGATTTTACCCCATAAAATGTTGGCTTTTTTCTCGTTTTACTTGCTTTTTCCCCTTTGGGGCATGTAAATCAAGCAGTCATGGCGTCAGTATTTCGATGCCATGACTGCTTAATATATAATAATGTGTGGTGTGTATTTAAGGCTTAGAGTGCTTGTGGAAAACGGAGAGAAGAACAAATTATAGATTCTGCGGCAGTGTTTTTCTTCAGTCTTTCACTCCTTTCAGCAGACAGACAATCTGGCGTGCGGCGTTGTCAGGTGCAGAAGTGTCACCCAGACGCTGGCAGACATCCTTGTATCCGTTCAGTATAGTCTCGCGACGATTGCCTCCTGGGATAATACTTTCCAGTTCTCCGGCAATATTGTCAATGGTGAAGCGGTCGGCAAAAAGCTCCTTCACCACTTCCTTGTCAGCAATAAGATTGACAAGAGAGATGTATTTGCATTTTATTATGTTGTTGAATGCCCATCTTAATATGTGAGGCATCGGAGTCTTGTAGCATACAGCCTGCGGAACATTAAACAGCGCAGTCTCCAGCGTAGCCGTTCCGCTTGTCACGAGAGCTGCGGCAGAATGAGAGAGCAGAGCATAGGTTTTGTTTCTCACGATATGCACATTATGCCCCTTGATGATTTCTGCATACACGCTGTCGTCTATTGACGGTGCGCCTGCAATGACGTATTGATACCCCTCTATTTTTGCAGCCTGCAGCATGGCGGGCAGATTGTCACGTATCTCCTGAATGCGGCTTCCTGCCAGCAACGCTACAATCGGGCAGAACGGATTCAGCCCCTCAGCCTTGCAGAAGTCTTCCTGAGTCTCGGTATATTCAGCCTTGAACTTCCTCACCTCGTCAGCGGTAGGATTGCCAACATAGCGTACAGGATAGTTATGCTTCTTTTCAAAGAAATCCACCTCGAACGGAAGGATGCAGAACATCTCCTGAACATCGCGCTTGAAATTCTTTATGCGGTACTCTTTCCATGCCCAAATCTTCGGTGCAATGTAGTAGAAAGTCTTCGGACGTGTGGTGTTGAGACGTTTGCGCAGCCCGGTCAGAAACTTGCAGATGCTCAGGTTGAATCCGGCATAGTCTACAGGTATGACAACATCAGGCTGCCACAGCTCTATGTCTTTCTTGCATAGCGCCATGTTCTTCATTATAGTAGGCAGATGCATGAGTACAGGAATAAACCCCATGTATGCCAGTTCCTTGTAGTGCTTCACCCTTGTTCCTCCGGCAGCCGACATGTTATCGCCTCCGAAGAAGCGGAATTCCGCCTCCGGGTCATGCGTCTTTAATGCTTCCATAAGATGAGAGGCATGCAGGTCGCCTGATGCCTCTCCAACTATAAGATAATATTTCATTCTTCTTGTTTTCTGTTGTCAGATACCCAAACAAAAATCTTCTTTCCTTGTATGCTGCTTACAGCATGTATTGCATTGCGTAGAGATAGATGACACATGCAGGAATAGCAAGCAGAGACGAGTCGAAGCGGTCAAGCATTCCGCCGTGTCCTGGCAGGATAGTTCCTGAATCCTTCACTCCGATGGTGCGTTTGATGAGCGACTCAACGAGGTCGCCCCATGTGCCGAAGACAGCCACCACGATGCCCATGCCTACCCATTTCAGTATGCTGAAAGTCAATGCAGGCATACCGTTTACGGTTGCTGCTGTCTCTGAGTAAGGAGTAGCGGCAATGCCGCTTCCGTCAATGTAGCCAATGATTGCAGCAACGATGATGACGAGCAGTCCTCCACCGATGCTTCCCTCCCATGATTTAGCCGGTGAGATGCGTGGAAAGAGTTTGTGCTTGCCGAAGAGTGAGCCTGCGCAGTATGCCCCCGTGTCGTTAGTCCATAGGAATATGAATACGCTGAGCGGTGCCAGAGTGCTGAAGGTCACCACTCCGCTGGCATTCTGGAAAGCCAGAATATTTATCGCGGCGAATCCCAATGCTATGTACATCTGTCCCAACATGGTGTACGCCCAGTCAGCCAGCGGGTTCTTGCTGCCAGTGTACAGTTCGCTTACAAAGAGATAAACAATGGTGAGCAGATACGGTATGAACACCTCGGCTGTAGCCATTCCGCTGCAGTATGCCGCCATTGCGAGGAACAGGAATGCGCTTGCCGCAGTTGAGATGAAACGGTTTACCTGTACATCTTCTACGTTGTCGTTCACCAGTCCGGTGTATTCCCATGTTGTAAGGATAGTAATCAGTGTGAATAACGTAATCATTGCTACAGGTGTAAGCATGCCTACAACCATTGCAGCTACGAAGAATACGCCCGTGATGGCCCTTACGATGAAATTTTTCAGTTTGTCACTCATAGTATCAGGATTTTTTCTTGTCCAGCCTCTGCTCCCGGCAGCGATTCCGGCAGTCAGCCCTTTCCGCTTTTAATGCCAGCAGAAGTCTGTTAGCGTGGTTTGGTTTTACAGTTAGGATTTAAGTTGTTTGCTTGTTATTTTATGCCAGATTCCGCAGTGTGATGCTGAAACCTGCTTTAATGTCAGGTGCATGCGGTCGTCTGGCCGCATGCACCCGTCAGTTGTCTCTTATGTTGTTTCGTTAGCCTGCTCGTCGTTCAGAATCTCTTCTGAGCGGCTTGCCCATGGCCGTTTGCCGAAAATCTTCTCTACATCCTCAGCGAATATCACCTCACGCTCTATGAGCAGCTGCGCTAAGGCATTATGTCCTTCGCTATGCTCCTCAAGGAGTGACTTGGCGCGCTGATACTGCTGGTTTATCATTCGCAGCACCTCCTGGTCAATCTGCTGTGCAGTAGTGTCAGAATAAGGCTTTGAGAACGAATATTCCTGCTGGTTGTAGTAGCAGATATTAGGCAGCGTGTCGCTCATTCCGGCATAAGCCACCATAGAGTATGCTGCCTTCGTAGAGCGCTCAAGGTCGTTCATAGCGCCAGTAGATATTCTTCCGAGGAAGACATCCTCTGCTGCTCGTCCGCCTAAGAGAGCGCATATCTCGTCGAGCATAGCCTCCTTTGTCGTAATCTGACGCTCTTCCGGCAGATACCATGCAGCGCCGAGCGCTCTTCCGCGTGGCACGATGGTGACCTTCACGAGCGGGTTGGCATACTGGCAGAACCAGCTTATAGTGGCGTGTCCCGCCTCATGGTATGCTATGGCCTTCTTCTCTTCAGCAGTCATGACCTTAGTCTTCTTCTCCAGACCTCCGATGATACGGTCGACAGCAGAGAGGAAGTCCTGCATCTCAACGCATTTCTTGTCAGCACGTGCAGCTATGAGCGCCGCCTCGTTGCATACGTTGGCGATGTCTGCGCCAGAGAATCCAGGTGTCTGTCTTGCCAGCAGTTCGATGTCAAGGTTCTTGTCAATCTTCACCGGTCTGAGGTGAACACCGAATATAGCCTTACGCTCGTTGAGGTCAGGCAGTTCTACATGGATTTCTCTGTCGAAGCGTCCGGCACGCAGCAGGGCCTTGTCGAGCATATCCACACGGTTTGTTGCAGCAAGTATGATGACACCAGAGTTTGTGCCGAATCCGTCCATCTCTGTGAGGAGTGCGTTGAGCGTATTCTCTCGCTCGTCGTTTCCTCCCATGCCGGGGTGATTGCTTCGTGCGCGTCCTACGGCGTCAATCTCGTCGATGAAGATGATGCTTGGCGCCTTTGCCTTAGCCTTGTTGAAGAGGTCTCTTACGCGTGAGGCGCCGACACCCACGAACATCTCGACGAAGTCAGAGCCAGACATTGAGAAGAACGGCACACCAGCCTCGCCAGCCACAGCCTTTGCGAGCAGCGTCTTGCCGGTTCCCGGAGGGCCTACGAGCAACGCACCCTTAGGAATCTTGCCTCCGAGGTCGGTGTATTTCTTAGGATTCTTGAGAAATTCCACAATCTCCTGCACCTCCTGCTTTGCTCCTTCCTGTCCTGCAACGTCCTTGAATGTGATATCGTGCGGATTGTCTTTTCCGTATTCCTGTGCCTTGCTCTTGCCTACATTGAAGATTCCTCCCATGCCGCCACCGCCGCCTCCCATGCCCTTAGACATGTGACGGATGATGAAAATCCATATTGCGATGAACAGGATGGTAGGACCGAAGGTTATCAGCACCTCGTAGAAACCAGAGCTTGGAGCCTCGTAGTCGAGCGAGCCGTTAAACTTTTTCAGTGCCTGCTGGCTGTCCAGATACTCCTCCACCTGCTCTACCGAACCGTAGTTCACTCTCAGGTATGGGTTAGGGCCCACCTGCTTGGCAGTTGTCTTGAACACCTGACGCACGTTTTCCGGTTTCACGTACATCTTCAGTTCAGACTCCTTCTTGTTGATTACCACCTTGCTGGCGTAGCCGTTAGCCACGAATTTCTTGAAGTCGCTGTATGATGCCTCCTGCGAAGCGGTTTTCCCCATTTCGCCGCCGCCAGAGAAGAACAGCACAGCCAGCACGACAATGATAATCGTATAGAGCCAGTTTATATTGAATTTAGGCATTTTCGGACCTTCAGGATTATTCTGGTTCGGGCCGTTATTGCCGTAAGGGTTGTTTGCCATAGACTTTTCTTGTAGTTTGTGTTTTCGTTATGTGTATGTCTGCAAAATGTTTTTTTGCAAGAAAATTAGTCGAGATTAGGAATCTGCTCTGACGGAGCGTCAGCCCACAGACGCTCCAGCGCGTAGTGATCGCGTGTCTCTGGCACGAAGATGTGCACCATGATGTCTACGTAGTCCATAGCCACCCATACGCAGTTCTCCAGTCCGGCTATCTTTACAGGCTTTTCGCCCAGGTCTACTCTCATCTTTTCTTCCACAGAGTCAGTAATGGCTTCAATCTGACTTGGTGAGCCACCCTCGCATATCACGAATGCTTTTGTTATGCATCCGTCGATGCCGCTGAGGTCGATTACTGTAATGTCGCGTCCTTTCTTGTCCTGAATAGCCTCTACTGCCTTGTCAACTAAAGTCTTTATTTCTGTTGTCATTTTTCGTCTGAATTTATTGTTTAGGAATATACATTCAAGATGCAAAGTTACATTATTTATTTTAAATGAGTGTTATGCACAGGTTATTTTTGTGTTTTTTTATCTAAACAGAATAGTTTTACATTCTTTTTTGCTAAATGTCACGACAGCCGTCATACCTCAAAATACAGGCGATAAAATCGTCGGGGAGTGATTGCGCCGCCAAAAATCGCTAAATTTTCATGTTTTTGCAACTGTCTGAAGATTAACGTGTTATGCTTTTCTGTGTTCTTTATAGCATTTACATTCTGTCCCATTCGTAGCTTTTGACAGTCTCATTCGTAGCTTTTTGCTATGCCATAGGCTGCCTTTCACTATGCAAAACAGTGCATATTCTATGCCAAAATGCTACTTCTTGCAGAAAATATGACAGTATGTCAGATGGCAGCAGGCACGAAATGACACTCCGAAACACAATTATGATAAATACAGCATGCGGAATTTTGTGCAAAAAATGAGTACTCCAGACGGTATGGCAGAACCGCTTCAGGAGGCAGCGAACCGCACGCTCTGAGCATGACATCTGCACTGTGCTGATTCCGGCTTACAGGCTTTGCCTTGGTAAATGCGTAGGATTAAAAAAATAAAAAAATCAGTTATAATAGCCAAAAACATCTTCTAATGCGAAAAAAGTTTGTCTTTTATTCTTTAGTTTATTAAAAATGTTGTATCTTTGCCGACACTATGCAACCCAAAAACCTACTATGAACACAACAAAATATTTTTTCGCCGTTGACCTCGGCGCAACAAGTGGCCGTACGATTATCGGCAATATCGGTGACGGAAAGATCACTCTTGAAGAAGTTACACGTTTTCCTAACAATCTGATACAGACATCCGGACAGTTCTACTGGGATATCTATGCTCTCTATAACGAGATTATCCGCGGTCTGAAGGAAGTGGCTAAGCGCGGCCTTGACATTGTCAGCATCGGCATAGACACGTGGGGTGTAGACTTCGTATTCATAGGTGAGGACGGTCAGATTCTGCGCAATCCGCGTGCATATCGTGACCCTCACACATTCTCTGCCCTTGATGACTATCTGCGCAATGTGCGTACGAAGAAGGAACTGTATGACATCACTGGCATACAGCTCATGAACTTCAACTCGCTTTTCCAGCTCTACGCCATGAAGCGTGCGCAGAACGCAGCCATGAAGTGTGCGCATAAGGTGCTCTTCATGCCTGACGCTCTGTCATGGATGCTCACAGGCAACGAGGTGTGCGAATATACTATAGCCTCTACCGGCGAGCTTATCGACCCACGTACCGGACAGCTTGACGAAGAGCTCCTTGCCACAGTAGGCATGTCGCGCTCTAAGTTCGGCAAGATGGTGCTGCCAGGCACACTCATCGGCACTCTGACTGCTGAGGTGCAGGAGATGACCGGGCTGGGTCCGGTGCCGGTTTACGCTGTTGCTGGTCATGACACCGGCTCGGCTGTGGCTGCTGTTCCTGCCCAGAATGAGGAGTTCGCTTACCTCTCTTCAGGCACATGGAGCCTCATGGGCATAGAGACAAAGAATGCTGTCATCAACGACCGCTCTTACGAACTCAACTTCACAAACGAGGGAGGCATAGAGGGTACAACACGATTCCTGAAGAATATCTGTGGCATGTGGCTGCTCGAACGCTGCCGTAAGGAATGGGGCGACAGTGTGCCGCAGGACTACGGAACTCTCTTCGGAAACGCTATGAAGGTGGAAGGATTCCAGTCTATCATCAATCCTGACGACCAGATGTTTGCCAATCCGGCAAATATGCAGGAGGCAATACAGGAATACTGCCGCATGACAGGACAGCATGTGCCAGAGGGATATGCGGAGATTATACGCTGTATCTTCGATTCTCTCGCGCTGCGCTATCGTCAGGTGTTCCTCTGGCTTAAGGAGTTCGCATCGTTCGACATAAAGACACTGCATATCATAGGCGGCGGCTCGAAGAACGACTATCTCAACCAGTTCACTGCAAATGCTACTGGTGTGCGCGTGCTGGCTGGTCCGCAGGAGGGTACTGCGCTCGGCAATATCATGGTGCAGGCTAAGGCTGTAGGCATGGTGGGCGACATCTGGGAGATGAGAAAGATTATCGCTGACTCGCTGTCGCTTAAGGAATATATGCCACAGGACAGCGCGCTGTGGGAGGAGAAGTATCAGCTGTTCCTCGACATCGTAGCGAAGAAAGGGTAGTGCAACCGTAATTTGACTAAAGAAAAACTTAAAAATAATACTAAGAACAACTAAAACTAATAGAAAATGAAAGCAGAATTAATTTCAAAGGCTTATCAAGTAGCCAAGGAACGCTATGCTGAGATTGGCGTTGATACAGAAAAAGTGCTTAAGCAACTGCAGGACTTCCATCTCTCTCTGCACTGCTGGCAGGCTGACGACGTAAAGGGTTTTGAGGTGCAGGCTGGCGCTATGTCAGGCGGCATACAGTCAACAGGCGACTTCCCTGGTGCTGCACGCAATATCGACGAACTCCGTCAGGACATTCTCAAGGCTAAGAGCCTTATACCAGGCAGCCATCGTCTGAATCTCCACGAGATATATGGCGACTTCAAGGGACAGGTGGTTGACCGTGACGAGGTGACTGTTGAGCACTTCCAGTCTTGGATAGACTGGGCGAAGGAGAACAATACACTCCTCGACTTCAACTCTTCTTCTTTCTCACACCCTAAGTCTGGTTCGCTCTCACTGGCTAATCCTGACGAATCAATACGCAAGTTCTGGGTGGAGCATACTAAGCGTTGCCGTGACATCGCTAACGCAATGGGTGAGGCACAGAACGACCCTTGTATCATGAACCTTTGGGTACACGACGGATGCAAGGACGTTAGCGTTAACCATGCGCTCTACCGCAACACTCTGAAGAAATCGCTCGACGAAATCTTCGAGAAGGAACAGCCAATGATGAAGGACTGTATCGAGGGCAAGGTGTTTGGCATCGGACTCGAATCTTTCACTGTCGGATCACATGACTTCTACACAGCATACGCTGCACAGAATGACAAACTGCTGACTATCGACACTGGACACTATCATCCAACAGAGTCGCCTGCTGACAAGGTTTCTGCTGTTCTTCCATTCCTCAAGGAACTTATGCTCCACGTTTCAAGACCAGTACGCTGGGACTCTGACCACGTGACTATCATGGACGACCCTACACAGGAACTCTTCTTCGAGATTGTACGTGCCGGAGCACTCGACAGAGTACATTACGGACTTGACTTCTTCGATGGCTCAATCAACCGTATCGGTGCATACGTCATCGGTTCTCGCTCTGCTCAGAAGTGCATGCTGCGCGCTCTCCTCGAGCCAACAGAGCTCATCTCTAAGCTCGAACTTGCTGGCGAAGGCTACAAGGTGCTCGCTATCATTGAGGAGCAGAAGGCTATGCCATGGCAGGCTGTATACGACGAGTTCTGCGTTCGTAACAACGTGCCAGTAGGTCAGGACTTCATACTCGACATCGACCAGTATGTTGCTGACGTCGTTTCTAAGCGATAATACTAATCATTAAGGATGCAAACGAAGCAATAGCATGTTCATATTCCGTGACTGTGCTCCTGCTTCGTTTGCTTTTAAGGTGTGCTCTGCAAATGCGTTTAGACCGCAGAAAAACAAATGACTCACCATTATTAATCTCTGTGGGAATTTAGATGGCACACCTTAGTTCCGCTTTATTTACATAATATATAACGAACAGAAGATGGACATAATCATAGGACTATTGATTATTGCGGTAGGAGCATTCTGCCAGTCAAGCTGCTATGTGCCTATCAATAAGATAAAAAACTGGTCATGGGAGTCGTACTGGATTGTGCAGGGTGTCTTCGCATGGCTTGTGCTGCCTTTCCTCGGAGCGCTGCTCGCAGTGCCGGACGGGCATTCGCTGTGCGAACTCTTCACGGCTGACAATACGTTCAATATCTCCATGACAGTGCTCTTCGGCGTGCTGTGGGGCGTGGGCGGACTGACTTTCGGCCTTTCTATGCGCTATCTGGGTGTCGCTCTCGGACAGTCTATAGCATTAGGCACATGCGCCGGACTCGGTACAATTATGGGGCCGGTGCTCCTGAATATGTTCTTCCCAGAACTCAATGCGCTCTCTTCTCTCACATTCGCTGTCATTCTCGGTGTCGCCGTAACACTACTTGGCATCGCTGTCATTGGCGTGGCGGGCTCTATGAAGGCGTCGTCGCTCTCCGAAGAAGAGAAAAGAGAGGCGGTGAAGGACTTCAACTTCCCTAAAGGTCTTGCCATCGCACTGCTTGCAGGATTCATGAGCGGATGCTTCAACGTTGGTCTGGAGTTCGGAAAGGACATTAACTTCGGCTCTATGACAGCGGATATGTATAAGACTCTCCCTGCAACATTCCTCGTAACGCTTGGCGGATTTGTCACTAATGCCGTATATTGCTTCTGGCAGAATCATAAGAACAAGACATGGGGCGACTACAGAAAGACTGATGTGTGGGGGAACAACCTCGTGTTCTGCGCTCTTGCCGGTGCATTATGGTACAGCCAGTTCTTTGGCCTCTCTTTAGGAAAGGGATTCCTTACTGAGTCGCCTACACTCATGACGCTGGCTTTCTGCATTCTCATGGCGCTGAATGTGGTGTTCTCAAATGTGTGGGGCATAATCCTCAAGGAATGGAAGGGATGCTCGCAGAAGACAATCGCTGTGCTCGTAACAGGCATCGTGATACTTATAATTTCAAGTTTCCTGCCGCAGCTCATAGGGTAGGCGGAGACTTCGCTGAATTGATAGTAAAACATAAAAGATAAAAATCATAACAATATGAAAAGTATTCTTGAAGGACGCCCTGGATTGGAGGCGGTAATTAACCAGATTGCTGAGGTTACGGGATACCTCTGGCAGAAAGGATGGGCAGAGCGTAACGGCGGCAACATCACAGTGAATATCACAGAATTTGTTGACGATGAAATAGCTGCAATGCCTGCCATCGCTCCGGTAAAGCAGATTGGCAAGGTGCTGCCTAACCTCAAAGGAAAGTATTTCTATGCCAAGGGAACTGGCAAACGTATGCGTGACCTCGCTCGCTGGCCTATGGCTAACGGCTCAATAATCCGCATCTGCGACGACTGCGCATCATACGAGATTATTGCTGACGAGCCTGTTATGCCTACAAGCGAACTGCCGTCACACCTCGCACTGCAGGACTATCTGCTTTCAACTGGCTCTACATACAAGGCTACGCTGCACACTCATCCTATCGAACTCGTGGCTATGTCACACATAAAGCGTTTCCTCAAGGGTGACGAAATGACAAAGGTGCTGTGGTCAATGATTCCTGAGACTCTTGCTTTTGCTCCGCTTGGCATCGGCATCGTGCCTTACGCAATGCCTGGCTCTATCGAACTGGCTGACGCAACGCTCGAACTCATCAAGAAGCATGACGTAGTTATGTGGGAGAAGCACGGCACGGTGGCTGTAGGAACAGACATCATGGATGCCTTCGACCAGACTGATGTGCTCTGCAAGGCTGCTAATATATATATGTGCGCACGCAGCATGGGCTCGGAACCTGACGGCATGACTGACGAGGAAATGCGTGATATTCAGCAGACATTCAACCTTCCTACTACACGCCCTTGCTAAACAGGAGGCTGAATGTAAGGAAATAAAAACGAAAACAGATATGGAAAAGAAGTTAGAACGTTCAACTGACAAGAAAATCTGTGGAGTGTGCGCAGGGGTGGCAGAGTTCTTTGGCATAGACGTGACGGTCATGCGGGTCATCTATGCTTTACTCACAGTGTTCTCCGCTGCTTTTCCTGGTGTCGTGCTGTATATCATTCTTGCAATCATAATGCCTGACAAAGGAAACGGATATCAGAAATAAAACAAAACTGGGGCGCTATTATGATGGCGCCCCAGTTTTGTTTGTATATATTAGAAAGAAAAGTATGCCGTATGAAAAATATTCTACATAAAGGGTGGAAATTAAAAATAAATTGCTAACTTTGTACACAATATTTACATCGCAGATAGAATCTGGCTCTATAGAATATATTGACTGCGTGGAGGCTTTAGCCTTTCCGCCTCCCGCAGAATAGCCAGCGTTCTGCTAATAGCAACAAAATTGCAAGGGATTTTTATGCTTAGGAATAATTGTCACAACAATATTGTCACTTATCTGAATCGTTTGTTCTGTTGCATCTTTATGCTCGGCATTTGTGCCGGGTATGCTGAAGCGCGTGGCGTTGCTAAGCGTCTTGTGGATACAGATACTATAAAGCATAGTATAACGTACTACGACGACCGTAGCGGAGTGGAGCTTTGGCATGTCACAAAGATTATCGAAGACAGGAAAGGTATGATTTGGTTTAGCTCGTGGAACGGATTGATACGCTTTGACGGCTATGAGTTCGTGTCTTTCAAAACAAAGCCTGGTGATGGAAATGCTGTGATGACAGACCGCGTGCGTAATATTCTGCCTGACACAGAAGTGCTGAAGGACAGCAAGGATGCAAAGGGTAATATTTTCTGCAGAACAGATGACAAGCTGTTTCTGTTTGATGTGTCTACGGGATTGTTCAGCCCAGTGGATGAACATATCATGCCACTTGTGCAGAAGGCTATGGCTGCAGACGAGAAATTATATATAAATAAATATGATCTGCAGTGTAATGATACAACTATTCGTGATATTACAGTTGACTTGCAGGATAGTTATGGCAACCTGTGGATAAAGAATTCTAATGGTGTTTACAGAATAAGCCGACATAAAACAAAATGGAAGAATATACCAGGGTTGCCGCATGATGTGGTGCGCATGATGTATAAGGAGCGCAGCGGTAAGATATGGATTGCATCACGCGATTCAAGATGCCTCGCTCGTTTGTCTTCTGACTTGCGTCTTGAGGGATTCCTGGGACGTGACGGACGTTTACATAAGAATATAGTTGATTTTGCCGCAGTCTATTCAATGCTGGAGGATAAGAACGGACAGCTATGGATAGGAACGAAGCCAGACGGCCTGTATCGCCTGAAACATAGGGGATACGCAGAGTACATGGTAGAGCATGTTGTGCCGAAAGCCATGCCGGAGATGGCTACAGAAAGCATATATGATATTTGTGAGGATAAGTCTGGCAGAATATGGCTTGGCTCTTTTGTGAATGCTTTGAGCGTGATAGAGAATCCTGTTGCTGATGTCAGCAGTCTCAGAATAGCGAATATATCAAAGAATAATGCATCATATCCTGCCAGCGCGACTAATGTGCGGCGAATGCACATAGCGGATGATGGCATGATAATCATTGTAACAACGGCAGGATTGATTATCGCGCAGAATATATATGGAGCAGATCTCGATGAACTGAAATGGCGTTACCATGTCCGAGAAGCGCAACGCTCCACCAGCCTGGCTACATCTGCTACAACGGATATAGTCATTATGAGCGACGGAACGGCTGCTATCAGTACTGAGAGCGGAGGCGTCGGACTGGTTAAGCCTGGAGGCTTGAGTGCAGAACATCTCGAATTGCAGAACTTTACGACTGACAACGGACTGATTTCTGATATTGTGCAGACTCTTCATGTACTCGATGACAAGCATATACTGCTGCAGCAGAACGACCATCTTACGATAATTGATTCTTCAGGAAACGAAATCCTGACATTCCTTCCTGCTTTCTGGGGAAGCACATTGAGATTCGCTGATGCCAGGCCAATACAGATTAATGGGGACAGACTGCTCTTATCTCTTGAGACAGGTGCTATAACTGTGCCTATATCGGAGTTGAAGAAGCCAAAGGACACACCAAAGATTGTGCTTACTGCGCTATATATTGCAGGGCAACCGGCAAACTATTGCGTAAGTCAGACTGACACAATAAACCTCAATGCGAACCAGCGTTCGCTGAGATTAAAGTATGCTACGCTCGACTACTATAACTCCAAGGACATCTGGTATGTTACACGCATAGATGAAGGACAATGGTCTGAGCCTACTGCGAATAGGGAGATTTCCTTGTACAATCTGACTGCTGGTGAGCATAAAATAGAGATTCGCTCCACCAATGCCATGGGATTATGGACTCAGAGCGTAAAGACGCTGACTATTGTTGTGGAGCCGCAGTTTCTCGAAACATGGTACGGACAGTTCTTGCTGTATCTTTTCTTAGCCGCGATTATTGCTGCATTGGCATACACATACTTCTATATTCGGGCTATAAAGAAGCAGCGCCGTGAGACACTTGAAGCTTATCTTATGCTTGTAGATGAAAGTGTAAAGTGGAAAATGGATGGTGTCGCTGCTGCGGAAGATAGGACGCAGAGTATGGAAAGCGGGGAACAGTGCGCAGAAGAAGGAAAGCATAACTCTATGACTGTGGGACAAGGGGAAGAGCCTGGAACTCATAGTGCAGAGAATCAAGAAAGGGTAGAGCCTGCTGTAGAGATTCTTATGCCACGTATGACACCGGAAGACAAGGCTTTCATGCAGCGTTTGGTAAATTTCGTAAAGGAGAATATGGGCGACAGCAGCATAGGTGTCCAGGATATGGCTGAGGCTGCGGCAATGAGCCGCTCGTCACTAAATCGTAAGATGCACACTCTTCTTGGAGTGACTCCTGCTGATTTCCTGCGTGAAGCACGTATGAAGCGTGCATGTGAACTGCTGCGCACTACCGGACGCACGACATCAGACATAGCGTATGCCTGTGGTTTCTCCGACCCTAAATATTTCAGCAAGACGTTCAAGGCGTCGCAGGGAATGTCGCCTAAGGATTTCAGAGCGCATCACGCTGAGCAATAAAGGTGGCAGCATACAGCCCTTGATTGTTCGTATGCTGAGAAATTGAAGATATAATCTAAATAACGAATATTATAAAACTATTTCCTAACTATGACAGAACAAAAACGGACAAATGTTAGATGGACGGTTGTAGCACTTCTATTCTTCGCTACTACCATAAATTATATTGACAGACAGGTCATCGGACTTCTGAAGCCTTACATACAAGATGACCTTAACTGGACAGAGGCCGACTATGGCTATATCGTGACAGCTTTCCAGGTGGCATACGGCATTGGCATGCTTGTATGTGGCCGTATGCTTGACAAACTTGGTAGCAAACTGGGCTATTCTGTCGCAATCGTAATATGGAGCTTGGGAGCATTGATTCATGCAGCGGCCAAGTCAGTCTTCGGATTTGGCGCGGCACGTGCTGTGCTTGGTGTTGGTGAGGCTGGCAATTTCCCTGCCGCAGTGAAGACTATAGCAGAATGGTTCCCGAAGCGTGACAGAGCCTATGCTACAGGATTATTCAATTCAGGTTCAACCATTGGCGCAATTATTGCTCCGATAATAGTTACAGCCATCACATTGCAGTGGGGCTGGCGCTGGGCATTCATTATAACTGGTCTGCTTGGCTTCATATGGGTAGTTTTCTGGTGGTTGCTATACAAATCCCCTGCAGAGAACAAGCGTGTCAATGCAGCCGAACTGGCATACATACAGTCGGGGGATGACGAAGAAGCTTCTCCGGCAGACGCAGAGAATAATTCTTCTGCTCCATCCAGCGTGTCATGGAAAGAACTGTTCAGATACAGACAGACATACGCCATAGTCTTCTCACGTTTTGTTACTGACTGGGTGTGGTGGTTCTTCCTGTTCTGGACTCCAGACTATCTGAATAAGGTTCACGGTGTAGATTTGAAGGCCACTGTGCTTCCGCTCATTATCATATACGCCATGTCGAGCATTGGCGGAATATATGGCGGTGCTGTGTCATCGCAGTTTGTCAGGGCAGGCAAGACAGTTGATTTCGCACGCAAGACCACGATTCTTCTTTTCGCCCTGCTGGTTCTTCCGCTCAATGCCGTGCCTTACATTCATAACATATGGATAGTAGTCCTGATTATCGGACTTGCTACAAGTACGCATCAGGCGTGGGCGTCAAACATCTTTACTATTGTGTCAGACGTATACCCTAAGAATGTTATCGGCACGATGACAGGCGTGAGCAGCGTAGGCGGTGCTGTAGGCGGTGCGTTGGCATCATCTTTCGTTGGCCTGATACTTCAGTGGACAGGCAGCTACACCATGATATTCATGATAGCCAGCTGCATGTATCTGGTTGCGTGGCTCACTCTGAAACTCTTTGTACCTATCAAGCAGATAAAAATGTGATGCTTCGGTGCAGAGCACTCGGCATGACTAAGGTTAGCGAGGGCGTGATGAGGGTTTAGAACTCATCAGCGCATAGAGAACAACCTCTTGCTTCGTCTTTCTGCTTGAAGAAATCCGTAGGGAAAAGACATAGAATATCAGCATAAAGAAATAATAAAAAGTCAGCAGGCACGACAATCGTCATGCCTGCTGACTTTTTCAGTGATCCGCTTGGGGCTCGTAATCGTTTCTTTGAAACGCTTTCACCAAGCCTGCGACTGAAAGAACCCTTGGGTGAGAGCCCCTTAAACAAAAAAAGAGGTCACATGGACCTCTTCTTTCAGTGATCCGCTTGGGGCTCGAACCCAAGACCCCAACATTAAAAGTGTTGTGCTCTACC